>NZ_CP015348.1:2715122-3382744 GCF_002109325.1 Sporosarcina ureae
GCAAAGGGAACTGTTGAAGGAACGGGTCTGAAGTATAAAGCAGTTCAACCAGGAGTAGACCGCATAAGCGTCAACTATGGAGTAGCTGAACAATCCTTCCCGATTACGGTTGTTGATCAGCCAGCGAGACTTGACGTGAAAGCTTCGGCGACAAGCGTCAAGCCGAACGAGAAAATCACATTTACAGCTACTCCGACAGATGCATCTGGTCAACCAATCATTTATCAGCCAGAGCAATTAACGTGGAGTGTTGCAGGGAATATTGGTTCGATCACTACATCTGGAACATTTGCGGCAATAAAAGCTGGAAAAGGACAAGTTCAAGCGACTCTCGGTAAGAAAGTGATTTCTGTACCCGTTGAAGTGAAGTCAACTGAAGCTCCGCCTGTCATTGACCCACCGACACCTGTACCACCGATTGTGGAAAATCCAAGTACTGAGTTATTTAAAGATGTGCCATTGTCTTATGCGTACGCAACTGAAATCTACTTCTTACGCGATCGCGGTATAATTAATGGAGACACGGACGGGACATTCAATCCTGGTAATACGTTATCTAGAGAGCATGCAGCAGTCATTTTAAGTCGAGCTTTTAATTTACCACCCGTTGAACAAGCGCGTAGAGAGTTCAGCGATGTTCCCAAAACACATCGTTATTACAATGAAATCAGTGCGATTGCGAATGCCAATATTGTAGGCGGTCATTCCGATGGGACGTTTAATCCTACTGGACAACTGACTCGTTCACAAATGGCTATGATTTTAGTGAAAGCTTATAATTTAGAAGGAGAGTCTGCGCAGAAATTCATTGACGTATCTCCGCAACACGGTGCATACAAGCAGATTCATATTCTAGCCAATCACGGAATTACAACAGGAAACGAAAAAGGCGAGTTTATGCCTGGCCAACCGGTCAACCGTGCACAATTCAGTGCGTTCCTCTATAGAAGTATAGCGAAGTAATTATAGAAGCCTTTCAATCGGTGCATGTCAGCGGATTGAAAGGCTTCCTTGTCTTTTAAATACAATAAAAAAGGCCACTCTGCTATACTTGAAACAAATGACCTGTAGAGGATGGTTGAAATTGAAAATAGGAATAGTAGGAAACTATGGAAACGACAACAATGGCGATGAAGCCATTTTATTAAGCATTATATCGCAAGTCACATCTACTTTTAACGTACCGAGTGATGTGATTACCGTATTCAGCAATAATCCTGAGCAAACAGCAAAGCGCTATCAAGTGATGAGCGCACCTTTGTATTATAGAAAAGGAAGCTCAGTGAAAACATTTGGCGCAACGTATCTTAAAAATAAAAAGATCGTTAAAACATTTGACTTACTCATTATCGGCGGTGGCGGTATTCTGATGGATCTGTATAAAACAGAAGCCCCGTTATACGGTTCTTATGCGATGATGGCAAAAAACTCTGGCGTTCCTTATGTTGTGTACGGCTGTGGAGCAGGGCCACTCAATAGCGAATTAGGTAAATGGTTTATTCGTTATATGAGCAAACACGCAAACAGTATTTCAGTAAGGGATCCTGAATCAGCAGAACTACTGAAATCAATTGGAGTGAAAAAGTCCGTTGAAGTAATAGGAGATCCGGCATTTTCCTTAAAACAACAACGCAAAGAAATATCCGACAAGCCATTGAAAATTGGCGTAACCGCTGTCCCGTATTACCACGCGGGCTACTGGCCGGAGAGTAAAGAGGAAATTTACCAACAGTATATAGAAGGAATGGCGAGAAATTTGGACGAATTAGCAGCGCAACAACCCGTCGAAATCACATTCTTTGCCACCAAATTCCCTCAGGATGCCGATGTAACAAAAGATATTCAAGCTCTAATGAAAAAAACGGAACAAACAACCATTATCGATCATAATCTTTTACCGAAAGATTTATTAGAAATTACAGCTGAACAAGACATATTAATTGGTACAAGACTACACTCACTGATTTTGGCGACATGTACATCAACACCTATCATCGCTGTCTGCTACCACCACAAAGTAACAGACTTCATGAAACTAGCAGACCTAACGGAAGTATCCATTCCAATTGGCGAAATGCATAAAGCAAACAACCACTTCTCCAAAGCCTTCGAATCTCTGGCTACAGACTGGAAAGAAACATGCGCCAAAACAGAAAAACTTTCTACTTCTTTATATGAAGAAGCAATGAAAGGCACAAAACAATTTACTGCAGCTATAAAAAAGACCAAATAAAAAAGCATATGAATGAATCATATGCCCTGACTGAAGACCAATCCCACAATAATAGGATTGGTCTTTAGTTTCTTTTTGAAGAATTTTCTATCCATAGAAGAATACACTAGTTGATCGTAAGTGCAAGGCGGCGACTCCCGGAGGATTAGCGTGCGCCTTGAGACCCCGCAGGAAGCGAAGCGTACGAGGAGGCTCAAGCCACGCCCTCGGGAAAGCGTCCGCCTGGAACGTCGATCAACGGTGCCATCCCACTCACTCTTTATTATTTAAACTAACTAAAATTAAAACCCTAAAAGCGCACGAACCTCATTCAAATATGTCTGACTAACCGGCAACTCCGTCCCATCTATCAGCTTAATCACAAGATTTGAAGAAAAGTCCCGCGAAATCTTCTCTATACAATTCATATTAATAATATACGAACGATGAATCCTCAAAAAACACCTAGGCAAACGAAGATGCAAATCCTTCAACGTAAAACTGATATTATAACTTTCACCTGCAGTGTAAAACCACGTCTTCTTATGCAAACTCTCTATATAACTAACTTGATCTAAAGGAATAGGGAACCACTCATCACCTTTCTTGCCTGTTAAGAACTGTAACTGATCTTTCTTTAGTACATGGAAGTTAGGCGGTAGAATAATGATTAATGCTCCTTTATCGCCTTGTACATCAATAGGATAACCAATACCGAAGTACGATGTACCATAAAGAGTGTTGTCCATAACGACTTCAACTTTGCGTTGTTCTTTGATGGTGATTTCAGCAATACTGCCTGTTTGGATGTGCTGACCTTCTTTTAAATGAATATCATGCATGCCCGGAACGTAGTAGATATAGTGATCAGAAACCGCGATCGCTATAGAGGCGTCTTTTGGCACCCAGTCCTCTAATAAAGCAGCGTATTGATTAAGAATATTTTTTGGGATAGCGGTATTTGACATGTTTTTCATATAAACCCCTTTTTATATAGTTAATTTCCAATGTATGCCCTTTCATCCATTCTACCATTCTTTCATCCATGAAAAAAGCCTTTTTGTCGAAATGAACTGACAATTCCGACGCACTGTTATATAGTAATAACTAACGAAGGAAGCTGTTATGAAACAGACTATAACAGTTACCAGTCGAAAAACCTGGAAGGTGTGAAGTTATAATGTCAACTAGACAAGAACAAATTGCACAATTAGAGAAAAGCTGGGCCGAGGATAGCCGTTGGAAAGGAATCAAACGTAACTACTCTGCTGAGGATGTAGTTAAACTAAGAGGTTCACTTCTAATTCAAAATACACTAGCTGAAAAGGGTGCTGCTCGCCTTTGGGAATCTCTTCATGAAGAAGATTTCATTAATGCACTAGGTGCACTAACGGGTAACCAAGCAGTTCAACAAGTTAAAGCTGGTCTACAAGCAATCTACCTAAGCGGATGGCAAGTTGCTGCTGATGCAAACCTTGCAGGACAAATGTATCCTGACCAAAGTTTATATCCAGCAAACTCTGTACCTGCAGTTGTTAAGCGCATCAACCAAGCACTTCAACGTGCTGACCAGATCGACCATGCAGAAGGCCGTGAAGACGGATTTAACTGGTTCGCTCCAATCGTTGCTGACATGGAAGCTGGTTTCGGTGGTCCATTGAACGTGTTCGAACTAATGAAGGGCATGATCGAAGCTGGAGCTGCTGGTGTTCACTTGGAAGACCAATTAGCATCAGAAAAGAAATGTGGACACTTGGGTGGTAAAGTACTTCTACCAACTCAAAACGCAGTTCGTAACCTAACAGCTGCACGTCTGGCTGCTGACGTACTTGGTGTTGATACAGTAATCATCGCTCGTACTGACGCTGACGCTGCTGACATGGTAACTAGCGACATCGATCCAATCGACGCTCCATTCATCACTGGAGAGCGCACGAACGAAGGATTCTTCAAAACTACTCCAGGTATCAAACAAGCAATCGCACGCGGACTTGCTTATGCTGAATACGCTGACCTAGTTTGGTGTGAAACTTCTCATCCATCACTTGAAGAAGCTCAAGAATTCGCTGATGCAATTCACGCGAAATTCCCTGAAAAAATGCTTGCGTATAACTGTTCACCATCATTCAACTGGAAAGCGAATCTTGATCAAGAAACAATCGCGAAGTACCAGGTTGAACTTGGTAAGATGGGTTACAAGTTCCAGTTCGTAACACTTGCTGGTTTCCACTCACTAAACCACAGCATGTTCGAATTGGCTCACGGTTACAAAACTCGCGGAATGGCTGCTTACTCAGAGCTTCAGCAAGCTGAGTTTGAAAACGAAGTAAAAGGATATACTGCTACTCGTCACCAACGTGAAGTTGGAACAGGTTACTTTGACGAAGTTACACAGGTTATCTCTGAAGGACAATCTTCAACAACTGCTATGTCTGGTTCAACTGAAACAGCACAGTTCTAATTGTACGAATGGTTTACCGAATGTGATTTTTGGGAGAAAGTCTCATTCGTTGAAGCAAAGGGGTATTAATATGATAACGGGGTCACAACATCTTCCAGTAGATGAAGTGAAAAGTGGGAGGGAATTGGGTGTATATCCAATTCCCTCTTTTTCTTTTATTTGAAAAATTTCGATAGTTTGTATAGTATTAAGGCGACGAACTTCATTAAGAGGAGGAATAATATGATGAGAAATAAAGAAATGTTGTTAATTCCTGGACCGACTCCAGTAGTAGATTCTATTTATGATGCGATGGCAAATGAAACGTGGTCACATACTGATCCGCGTTTCGTGAAAATCTATAAACATACTATTGATCAGACAAGAGAAATATTCAACACAGATGGAGAAGTATTCGTAGTTGCCGGTTCCGGAACGATCGGAATGGAAATGGCAATTGTCAATACGGTGGCGGAAGGTGAAAAACTTCTCGTCGTCAGCCAAGGATACTTTGGAGATCGTTTCATCAAACTGGGACAAGCGTTTGGAATTCAAGTTGATGTATTGCAATCTGAATGGGGGCAGCAAGTATCTCCTGAAGAGATCGATAAAAAGTTATCTGAAGGCAACTATAAAGCTGTTACTGTGACACATGCGGACACTTCGACAGGTGTGAAAATTGATTTGGAAGCTGTTGTACCTGTCATCAAGAAGCACGACGCTCTTGTTATTGTAGACGGTGTTTGTGCAACGACTGCGATGGACGAAGATATGAGTAAAGAATATGGCGGAGCAGGTAACACGATTGATATCGTACTGACTGGATCGCAGAAAGCCATTGGTGTGCCACCGGGCATTGCATTGGTCGCATTCAATCAAAAAGCTTTGGATGCACGCGCCGCTATGGAACGTGTACAAGCATACTACTGCGATATTTATAATTGGCTACCTGTCATGCATGATCCATCGAAATACTTCGCAACGCCTGCAGTCAATTTAATCTATGGGTTAGAAGAAGGATTGCGTATCGTATTGGAAGAGGGAATTGATGCACGCATTGCACGACATAAAGCGTTCGGTCGCGCTGTACGACAAAGTCTAGCAGTCTACGGAATGAAGGCCATCGCTTCAGAAGAAGTAGCAGCACCGACGTTGAGCTGTATTTTGTATCCTGAAGGTATCGATGACGCAAAGTTCCGTGCGGCAATGGCGGAGAAGGGGACGGTTCTATCTGGCTCACTCGCTCATTTGGCAGGGAAGGCATTCCGTATCGGACATATGGGGAATACTACGGCGGATATGTTGGAGAAAGCTGTTATGCAAATTGGAGAGACGTTGAGCGAAATGGGACGTGAAGTGGATATTTCTAAAGCGCAAGATGTTTTCGCTAAAGAGATTAGTCAGTTGGCTATATAATAAAAGGATCCGTCATGGGAAGCTAACTTCTCGTGGCGGATTTTTTCTTTGATTTGATTAAATAAGTAAAACACAGAGTGATGTCGAGGGCAAAGGGGTAGGGGGGGATTGGCGCTACGGAGGGGACGCTTTCCTGAGGGCGGGCGGTGAACCACACCCCTAGTGCAAAGATGTGCTCCTAACGCTACGCTTTTACTCGCAAAAGCCGTCCTTCGCTACGGCTCTCGCTTCGCTCGCAGGGTGTTTCACCTGTCCCGCTGATCCTCCAGGAGTCGCCCCTCCTACGCGCTAATCCCTTGCAATGCGAGTGGTTGATACTTTTTGTTGTGCATTGAAATAAGTGTTGTAATAGGTTTTGATCTTCAGTACTTGAATGTAAATAAGTTAAGACAAAAAAATAATTCACATACTACTTACAGTGAAGGATATAAGTACCTCCACTATAAAAGTAGGATGGAAGCGGAAGTTGGCGGCGACTCCCGATGGATCAGCCTGATCAGGTGAGACAACCAAAAGAGAGCGAGAGCCGTAGCGAAGGACGGCTTTTGCGAGTAAAAGCGAAGCGTTAGGAGCACATCTTTGCACTAGCGAACTGGTTGGCTCACCGCAGGCCCATGGGAAAGCGTCCGCCAACTGGAGCTTCCATCCCATCGTACACACTAACTCCCACACTATTCCTAAGTACTTGCTTTTGAACTTAAACAAGTCCAGTTCAAACAAAAAACCTCCCAAGTCAGATGCTTGGGAGGGGGGATTATTGTTTGCTGTAATACTGGTGTAAACCTGTGTAGATGGCATCAGCATAAATATTCAAATACTGCTCGCTAGTCAACTTCGCGTAGTCCTGAGAGTTTGTAATAAAGCCTAATTCTACAAGCACAGCAGCTACGTTATTATTCTTGATTACATAAAAACCTCTATTCTTCACGCCACGATCAGACATATTGGCTTTTTGCACAATATTACGCTGAATGAATGAAGCTAAATCACGGCTTTCTGTTGCGTTTACGTTGGAAGAAGAATCATAGAAAACTTCTGTTCCTTTTGCTGCAAAACCTGCTGCGTTCACGTGAATGGAAACGAATGTTTCAGCAAAATTCTTCTTAGCGAAATCTGTGCGTGCTTGAAGTGAATGATAAGTATCATTAGAACGTGTCATGATCACTTTAGCGCCCGCATTCTTTAACTTCGCTTCCACTTTTTTTGCTACATTCAATGTGATATTTTTTTCAGATTGACCATTCTTACCTGCACCTGGATCATGTCCGCCGTGCCCTGCATCAACCACGATGATTCGGTCTTTCAGTGGATTACCTGTTTGATTCAATAACTTCAAATACGTCTTGTGAACATAACCTGTTGTACTGCCTGTGCGAATTTTTGCCCAGTAACCAGACGTAGACAAGACTTCTACTTTTTGACCGGCTTGTAGCTTACCAACAGTTGGTGCACTGGAATTACCTGCAGAACGCATATTTAAATTATTTACCGTCACTTTACCCATTGTTTTCGCAACAGGAGTCGGTGTTGGCGTCGGTTTTGGTGTTGTGACAGGTGGTGTTGGAGTCGGTTTATTCGGTGTCGCATCATTTAGATTCGTAGTCGTGAAATATTCATGAATATATCCTTCTACTCCGTTTATATTTACTTTCAGCCATATACCTGTACTGCCAGTTACTTCTACTAATGTACCGTTAGGCAGCACGTGGATAATAGCAGAAGACTCGGAAGGCGCACTGCGCACGTTCAGTGGATCTGTATCGTCACCAGTTGCTACGCGTACATACTTTACGCTAGATTGCTGGTCAGGAGTTTTAACAGTTAACGCAAATTGCTTGTCCATTGCGCGTGCAACGAATAATGCGAATTGCTTACGTGTTAACTTATTATTAGGCAAGAACTTCTTATTGTCGCCTTGTGTAATACCTGCATAATACAAACCGTTGATACGGTCAGCGTATTTGTGGTTTTTCACATCATCCATGCCCAAAGGTTTTTGGCTCGTGACTTTTTCGGATAAATTGAACGCTACAGACATAGCATAGGCCATCTCATCACGTTTAATTTCTTCGTTCGGTTTAAAGTTATTTGCGTCAGTATTAGGGAAAAATCCTTTTTGAAGCGCAATATTAGCAAACTTGTATTGTTCACTAGACGGCTTCAAACCATTGATCTCCATATTTTTCAACTGTGTATCTTGTGTTCCTGTTGCGATGACAAGCATCTTGGCAACATGTGAACGACGTAAATTGTCTTGAGGATTAAATTTCGGAGTTTGATTAATAATGCCTTTTTCCGCTATGTAATGGACTTCTTTGAAATATTCACTGTTCGCTGGGACGTCGGAAAACTTGAAGCTTGCCAATGACTGGAGAGGTGAGAGAGCTAAGATGGTTAGCAGCAACAGACCAACTGTTGCCCATTTAAATTGTTTCATGAGATCCTCCTCGAGTATATTATTTGTTACTAGACTCATAGGTTCATTTTACCAGTAAAGAAAAATGATTACTAGATGTTTTTGTCATGGTTCGTAAAATAGTAATAACTCTTAGATGATTCTTCATTACTACTCATGGATAGTTAATACGTAGGGGGCATATATGTGAATTCAGAGAAAACCGAATGCTCTAGTTAGAACATTCGGTAGGGGAGTTAATTATTAATACGGTCGATGAATTTATGTAGTTGTCCAACTGATACTTTATCTGTCAAACCAAACGTTCCATCGCCATAGCCAGTTGTAATTTCATTGTAGAATAAGATGTTAATGTACTCAGTTGCCCAGTGACCGTTCGGAACATCAGAGAAGTTCGCGATAGCAGAGTGTCTAAGTTCAAATGCTTCGACTAAAACTTTTGCTAGTTGAGCACGAGTCAATTCTTTATTCGGATTAAATTTCCCTGCGTCGCCTGTGAAAATCTTCGCCTCAGCTACTGCAGCAATTGCTTTATAATGTTTATTGGATTCATCAACGTCATCGAATGTAACGTTAGCTGTTGTCATGTCGAGATCTAATTTCTCAGCCAATACTTGTGCTACTTCTGCACGTGATGCATAAACGATTTCTTTAACAGGTGCATCAGCAGCAACTTGTGATTCTTCTTTACTTACGTTATCACTAAAGTCTGCTACACGACGAGCACCGATGTAACGGCTTTTCCAGTAGTATGGATCGTCTAGTGATGATACCATTACGCCTTTACTGACTGAAGCGTGGATAAAGTTATTAGAACCTGAGTAGATTCCTACATGTGATACACCGCGACCTGATGTATTGAAGAATACCAAATCTCCAACTTCTAGGTTGCTTTTGGAAACGGAAGTTCCAATAGCTATTTGTTGACCAGTCGTTCTTGGAATAGAAAGACCTTCTTTATTGAAAACGTATTGTGTGAATCCTGAACAATCAAAAGCGGTTGGGGTTGTCCCACCTAATCGATAAGGTGTTCCCATATATTTTTTCGAGGTATTAATTAATGACGTTGGTGAGTTTGCGGAAGCAAATTCTGGCACGAATGAAAAGAATAATAGACTTGCCATAACCAGAGTTAATAGACGTTTCATGCTGATCTCAAATTCCCCTTTCGCACAATCACTGTTGCGCTTTGTAATCTAGGAATATATTAGCACTTATAAACGTCTTAATTATTACAGTTACATTACAAGAGAATTACACGTCGACATATGAATGAAATGTTAGTACAAACGCCTAGTAAGGTAACTTATTGATCAGAATAAATAAAATAGTCAGTTTATGGACGTTGCGACAATATACTCGTGTGGTATGTGGTATAATCATCAACGTATAAAAAACTAACTTGTATATGACAGTAAGTAATAAAGGATGAGTTATGAGTGACTAAAGTAGCAGTATTCAGCAATATGTATCCTTCCGCAGAGCATCCTACCTATGGAATCTTTGTTAAAAACCAAGTGGAACAATTAAAAAGTAATGGAGTAGATGTTAAAGTCATCGCCATTCATGATCCGGGTAAAGGAAAGATCGGGAAAGTAATCAACTATCTATCATGGGGAATGCGATCCCTTCTATATGTAATGCAACATAAACGCACGATTAATATCACGCATGCACATTACGCGTTTCCGACTGGAATGGTTTCATTAATCGCAAAGAAATTATGTAAAATGCCTTATGTTGTCACAGTTCACGGTGGAGATCTAGATAAAATGGCTAAGAAGAGTACGAGAATCGCGAGTTTTACTAAACGTATTTTACAAGAATCCTCAGCCGTTATTACAGTAGGGGAGAAGTTGCGAAGTGACGTGATCAATGACTATGGCATTTCACCGGATAAAGTGGAAGTCATGAGCATGGGTGTCGATACGAGTATTTTTAAACCGATGGGTCAGGAAGAAGTTCGTCTTCTATTAGATGTACCATTGAATGAACGTGTAATACTGTTTGTTGGGAACGTCATCGAAGCGAAGGGTGTCGTGGAATTAATAGATGCATTTGAGAAATTACAAGAAACAAAGAATGATCTCCTTCTATATATAGTAGGTTCACAAAAGGATCAGCGCTTCGCGACGGAAGTGAAGAATAAAGTTATTAATAATGCGGATATCCGTTTTAAAGAACCAGTGAGTCAAACCGAGCTGGCGAAATGGATGTCAGCTGCAGATATACTTGTTCTACCGTCCTATCATGAAGGTTTTGGATTGGTAGCACTCGAAGCTCTTGCGTCAGGAGCCAAAGTCGTCGCAACAAATGTTGGCGGTCTTCCTTATTTATTGAAAGATGATGTGGGAACTCTCGTTGAACCGCATAATGCACAAGCTTTAGCTGCTGGACTCGAAGAAGCACTTGCGAATGAAGTGACGAGAGAGCAGCATGAAGTTACGCAACAAGTGATTCAGCAACATTCTTCAAAAGTAATCGTCAAAAGGTTGAACGATATCTATGAACAGAATGGAAAGGGTCCTTCCAAATGAGTAAATTATTCAAGATCATCGGTGGGGTTGCCATTATCAATATTGTGGCAAGACTATTCGGTTTCGGTCGAGAAGTCGTCATCGGCAGACAGTATGGTACGTCTACAGTGGCGGACGCCATTGCGACAGCCTATACTATTCCGAACTTTATTTATCTAGTACTAGGTGGAGCATTGACGACTGCATTTATATCAGTCTATCATTCCTCCAAGATGGACAAGCCGTTATTTGTCCGCAAGGCGTTTACGACGGTTGTATTAAGCGCTACGCTCGTCACGGTAGTTATTATCGCATTGACGAATCCGATTTTGCACCTGTTCTTCAAAGAATTAAGTGAAGAAGACTATACATTGGTACGGAATCTTTTCCTCTGGATGATGCCATCTTCCATCGTACTGGTCATGTCTACTTGGATGAGCGGATTATTGAACATCAATGATCGCTTTCAGTTGTCGAGTTTAGCGATCTTATTGTATAACGCGACGTTCGTCAGCATAGGTTTTGCCTTGACGAAATGGCTTGGGCCTGAATCATACGGTGTGGGAGCGATGGTGAGTGCCGTTTTGATGGGTTTATTCCTTTACTGGGGAATCAAACGTGCAGACCTGTCTTCACTGAAGCCTTCATTCGGCATGCCAACGGATATTAAGAGAATGTGGTGGCTGGCATTACCGATTTTATTTGGTGGCGCGTCACTGCAGTTCTATTTCGTCATTCATCGGATCGCGGCAGGTGGACTGGGCGAAGGTGCGATTTCGTCCATTAACTATGCATCCAAATTAACAGGCTTCCCACAAGCAATCCTTATGACGGCTGTTACAACAGTCATCTATCCCATGCTCGCAAAGAAAGAAGGCGAAGGGGATACGGGTATGATTAAGAAGCTCTACAAAAAAGGTATGCTGTACATGGTCGTGCTGTTAGTACCTACTACCGTGTTCTGCTACATCTTTGCTGAGCCGTTGATCAAGTTGGTATTCGGCTTCGATGAAAAATCCATCATGCTAACTGTGCCGGTGTTTAAAGTATTTGCTTTGTCGATGTTCTTCTTGGCGGCCAATACGTACATCACTCGTTTCTACTATGCAAAGGGCAACTCCATTATGCCGATTATCTTTAGTTTGATTAGTGTGTTTGGTATTAATATCGGGATCATCTATGCATTCGTCGATCAGATCGGCGCACAGGCCATTGCCTATGGTACGGTAATTAGTGCCGCAGTCAACTTCCTGTTGCTTGCAAGCTATGCTCGATTTAAATGGAAATTGTAATGACAGAAAAAAGCTTGCGCTCAGTAAGTTGAGTGGAAGCTTTTTTGTGGTTTTTGGCTTGTGTTTCCGTAAAAATCGGCATAGAATTATGGTTCTTGCACATGCTTATGCGGGTCCAGAAAGCAGATACGCACTATTTTCGATGCCAAAACTGACTCGAGCGATGAACCCAATGAAATGATTTACAGCATAAAGAAGTTATCTTCACCGATCTTTTCATACAGACCACTTCGTTTGAACAGGCTGACTTTCTCTGGAGGCACTCTTTTGAAGATTAGTCGCTTTTTCTGTCGTTTCGCTTCGTCGAGCATGGCAGAAAGGGCTGCTTCGCCTGTTGCGTCAATGGCTGTTAGATTTTTCATGTCTAAAATGATCGTCTTCTGCTCAAGATTCAATAGTTCAGGATATCGATCTTCGAAATGTTTCGCTGTACCGAAGAACAGGGGACCCGAGATTTTGAATTTGATCAGCTCGGATTCATTTTCTGTAGACAACTTGAACTTTTCGACGTCGGTCAGTTTACTCTTTTTAATATCCAACGAACCACTCATCTTGCGTAAGAACGACAGGGCAGCGAGTAAAATCCCGACTTCGACTGCGATTGTTAGATTCACGAATATCGTCAACAAGAAAGTCGTCAGTAACACAATTGAATCTCCTGAGCGTAACGAAGCGATCTGGACGAATGCTTTACGTGAACTCATATTCCATGCGACAAACATCAAAATCGGTGCCATGGCAGCTAGCGGTATATAAGATGCGTAAGGTGCAAATAGTAATAAGAATGCTAATACAAATAAACTTTGTACGACGCCTGATATCGGACTGACTGCTCCTGAACCGATATTTGTGGCGGTACGAGCGATAGCACCTGTAGCTGGGATTCCACCGAATAACGGCGTAATAATATTCGCGATCCCTTGGCCAAATAATTCTTTCTTGGAATCATGCTTAGGAACTTTGCTTTTCATTCCATCTGCAACGACTGCGGAGAGCAAGGACTCAATCGCACCGAGTGCAGCAATGATTAAAGCGGGTTGCCATAGATTGACCAGTTTAGTAAATGTAATCTCGGGAAAATGAAAACTAGGCAAATGTTGCGGAATGCCGCCGTATGCTGTACCGATTGTTTCCACCTTACCTGGGAAGAACCATATCGAGCAGATCGTAGGAACTAGCAACGCAATGAGTAACAATGGAACCTTAGGAGCAATCTTCGGTAAAGTGAAGATGACGACCAAACCAATTACGGCAGTCAAGATGCTAAATGTGTTGATGGTATGAAAATTATGAGCGATTTCCATCATGCTTTCATGGAAGAACTCTTTTTTCTCAACACCTGTTAATCCAAAGAAGTTTTGGAATTGGCCAGTGAATATAATGACTGCTATCCCAGCGGTGAATCCTATCGTCACTGATCGCGGAACGAAATGAATGAGATTACTGACACCGAGAAAGCTCATGATGACGAGGAGAATACCAGCGAGAAATCCAGCAATCAAAAGATCTTCATAACCATATTGCAGTACGATAGCTAGTAATATAGGAATGAATGCACCTGTAGGACCTGCAATTTGGTAACGTGAACCACCTAACAAGGCGACTAGAAGACCTGCGATGATCGTAGTATACAGTCCGTATTCAGGTTTTACACCGGAAGCAATAGCAAAAGCCATCCCAAGCGGAATGGCTACAATTCCAACAGTAATCCCTGCAATTAGATCCTGCCGGAAGCCCGCTGCATTATAATTAAGATAACGTTGATCTTTGAACATAATTGTTCACTTCTTCCATTTGTAGAGTATATATACATCTTCTATTATACCGTATGCATAGGGCCTATACAAGGTGTGCATAAAGTGAAAGCGTTAGAAACAACCAACGTCAGATGAAGATATTGGCAATCTGAATAATTGAACAGAATATAGTTTAATGTTAAACTATATAATAGTAACAACAATAAAGGAGAGATATAGTATGGGCAGATTACAAGACAAAGTAGCATTCATTACAGGTGGAGCATCCGGTATGGGTGAAATGATGGTAAAGCAATTCACGACAGAAGGTGCTAAAGTAATTGCAGCTGACATCAATACAGCAGCGCTCGAAGAAAAGTGGGGCGGTCAGGACAATATTTTCACTATCAAATTGAATGTAACTGAAGATGCAGAGTGGGAAGACGCAATGAAAAAAGCAGTCGATCACTTCGGCAAAATTGATATTCTTGTGAATAATGCTGGTATCTCAACTGAAAAAACTGTGGATCAGATCACGATTGAAGATTGGCGCAGACTTTCAGATATCAACAGCTTCGGTACATTCTTAGGTATGAAGCATGCGTCGAAATATATGACAGAAGCGAAAAAAGGTTCAATCGTTAATATTTCTTCATATACAGCTTTAATCGGTATGGGCTTGAATCCATACTCTGCTTCTAAAGGTGCAGTACGTGCGATCTCTAAAGCGGCGGCAGCGGAATATGGACATGCAGGTATCCGTGTGAACACAGTATTCCCAGGAGTTATCCAAACACCAATGGTTGCGAATCTTGAAGATTCTAAAGCACAGTTGGACATGTTGATTAAAATGACTCCATTGCAACGTTTGGGTCAACCGGAAGATGTGGGGAATGCAGTACTATTCTTGGCATCAGATGAAGCGTCTTATATTACGGGCGCAGAACTAGTAATTGATGGCGGATATTCTGCACGATAATTAAACAACAAAAACGGGTTGTCCTACAAGTCATTATGACTTACAGGACAACCCGTTTTTCATTGATTATTTCACATCTATAAAGCGTTTAAAGCCCATGAAGTGTGAGCTCCAATAAGAAGAATCTAGTGAAGCGATTTCAATTTCTTTCGTACCCGCATGAATGAACTTATTGTCTCCAAGATAAATACCGATATGTGAGATACCTGGTCGATATGTATTTTCAAAGAATAATAAATCGCCAACAACCGGATCTTTGATGAATACTGAACGGTTAAAGAAACCGATTGTATCTTGTCTTGGTACTTTCACGCCTGCTTGGTTGAATGCATAATAGATGAACCCGCTGCAATCGAATCCTGCTGGAGTAACGCCTGCCCATACATAAGGAGTTCCTAGTAACGGTTGCGTAAGATCTACTAATTTTTTGCCGAGTGCCTGGTTAGTAGCAGGTAAGCTAGGCTTAACTACAGGTAAGTTTGGCTTAACCACAGGGGCGCTTGGTTGAATTACAGGTTTGATTGATGATAGGGAACCATGTAATGAATTAGTAGAAGAAACAGCTTTTGATGAATTTACTTTATTTTCTACTATTAGTTTCTGTTTAACTTTGATATCATTAGAAGTGAGAGAATTCAGACGTTTTAGTTCAGTTACCGTAATCTTGTACTGATTGGAAATCTTGTAAAGAGTTTCTCCTGATTGCACGATATGCGTTTTTGATGCAGCAGCAACGCTACCGACCGATATGCTTGTTGCAAGCATAAGAGAGGCGATCGCGGCTAGGGCAATTTTCTTCATTTCGGCGTATCTCCTTTTAGTATAATAGATTTGGTACTTTGTACTGCTGAGTATCATTTCGTTATTAATCCTATAAACCTATCATACAATACTCTTCTGGATATTAAACGTATCTTTAGACTTATTTTTACGATAAATGTTCAATAGATTGATAGATTTATTATATATGTAAGTACTACAAAAAATGGTTTCATTATACATTTATAGTATAATAGAACTGTTACTGTCTAATTGAAGTTCTAAGCAGTTTATAAAAAAAGCCCATGAAAAATCCGCGACTATCCGGATTTTTCAGGGCTTTTCTGTTGTTTAAGAACGTCCGATTGGCCAGTCAAATGGAATGGATCCAGGAGGAGAGTGCTTAATGATATCGATCATCGGTATCGTATATGCGAATAGAATCAATGCGATCGTAATACCAATCCACAAATACCAGTTTTCCAAAATCTTTGGTGTCTTTTCTGCATCTATTTCTTCTTCAGCGATAGGGTATTCTTCATAACCACGTGGCGCGAAGAATGCTAACTGAATGAAGATGTAGAACATTAACAGGATACCGATGAATAGAATCGTTCCACCGACAGCTTGCCACATTTGATAACTAATCCATGTTGCAACTTGATCTCCACCTGCGTACTCAGAGAACGCTGAACGACGTGGTCCGCCGATTAAGCCTTGAATATGCATAGATCCTGACATGATCGTCATACCGATTACCCAAATGAATGTCTGGATAATTCCTAGTTTATTCAAGCTAGGAGTCAAACGGCGACCCGTCAAGTGAGGAATCAACCAATAAGCAATACCAAAGAACGTCAAGATAACTGTTGTTGCCACTGTTAAATGGAAGTGACCTGTAATCCAAATCGTGTTGTGTACAAGAGAGTTTACTTGGTGAGAAGCGTTAATGATACCGCCTGCTCCACCTGGGATGAATGCTACCATACCAACGAATGGTGCTAACAAACGAACATCTTTCCAAGGAAGCTTTTTGAACCAGCCGAATAAGGATTTATGACCTTTTCTTCTGCCTGTGATTTCAAATGTAGCGAACAAAGAGAATGCAGTCATCAATGAAGGGATGACAACCATGAATGTTAAGACTACTTGAATGAACTTCCAAGTTGGATCAATACCTGGTTCAGTCAATTGGTGGTGGAATCCGACCGGAATCGAAAACATCAACAATAGAATGAATGCAAGTCTTGCAAGTGAATCACTAAATAGCTTTCCGCCGATGATTTTCGGGATAATTGCGTACCAAGCCATATAAGCAGGCAATAACCAGAAATAAACTAGCGGGTGACCGAAATACCAGAATAATGTACGTGTCAATAATACGTTGACTGTTGCTACATAACCTAGAGACCAAGGTAAAATCAATACAATAACTGAGTACGCTACACCAAGTGTCGCAACGAACCACATAATCATGTTAATAACGACCATGAATGCAAGTAAAGGAGACTTTTCACCTTTATGCGCTTTCTTCCATACATATAATTGACGGAAGTTCGTGAACGCAGCAATCCAGCTTCCTACTATAACTAAAGTTAGACCAATGTAGAAGATAGGATGTGCACGAAGTGGTGTATAGAATGTATACAACACAGAAGCTTGACCAGTTAAGATCATCCAAGCAGATAATACAGTACCAACCAACATGACCCAGAATGAAATCCAGCCCCACATTAATTGTTTGTCAGAGATCCCGACTGTTTTTCCCATAAGAGAAAACTGGAAACCGACGATGAAGAATGTTGTTAAAACTAACCCTAGAATGACGCCGTGCGTTGTTAAAATTGTGTAATAATCGATATTGAACGGTAATGTGTATTTACCTGAGCGAACTAATGTCTGAAGTAGTCCCATTAATCCACCGACTAAAAGGGATATGAACGTGACGTGCATGAAAGCCATATACAATCTGGACTCTTTTTTCGAGAAGTTAAATATCTGCATGGTTTAGTACACCTCCACTGTGCCGAACATCAGATGGTGTCCGATGCCGCAATATTCGTTACAGACGACCGTGAATTCGCCGCCGTTTTTCATAACCGATTCGTAGCGACTGATATGTCCCGGCTCGACCATCATATTAACGTTTGTGCCCGCCACTTGGAATCCGTGGACAACGTCTTTACTTGTTACTTGGAATAGCACAGTGGAACCTTTTGGTACGCGGATCGTCTTAGTAGCTGTTCCGTCTTCTTCTTTACCGAAGTCGTAGTTAAATGCGGAAGCGACGATATTCACAACATATTTACCGTCAGCAACTTCTGTCAAACCAAGATTCTCGGGTTGGAATGATTCGTTAGCTTCGACATTTTGTGGATCGATCGTTTCAATGTGACTTTGTGGATGGGTTCCTTTCCAGAACGCTGCAAAGCCGATAATGAGTAAGAATAATAACAATGATGCGAGACCGAATACAAGCCATACTTTTTCATACTTATGCAAGTGCATAGTGTTTCCTCCTTAAGTGCTAGTTATTATCTGGATATGAATAAACCGTAAGCGCCAAACCACATGACAAGAATAATGATACCTAAGATTAAAACCATGATTAAGGTACCCTTTAAATTTGCCTCTTCTTTTGGTGGATTTGTAGAAGATACTTTTTTCTTGCTCAATACAGCCACCTCCTTGTCTTAAATTAATTCGTACTTTAATAATAATCCTAGAGAAGGAATAAAGAATTAGGGAAATCCCTATGAATAGGAAAATAGATTTCAAGTTCACAATATGTTCAATCACTTAACATGTATTTGACATACACATTTCACTGTTTTTGTGATTCGAATTGTTATGAAGCAACTAACGGAATAGTTCGTCAGTTGCATAGGGATGTAAAGGTGTAACATTGAGCTCAACAGGGAATACTACGTGAGAAAAAAAGGTATTTATTGTTGACCATATGTTAAATTGTAATTACAATATAATAAGGTAAAACCTAGGAAGCCGGTGTGAGAAATGGAAAACATTAATTGGATTAAAGTTGAAAGTCCTGAAGAAGGCGCGAAGAAAGTATTTACATTGATTTCTGAAGAACTTCAAAATAATAGATTGCATGTGCTTGGATTAGCTACAGGCAGCACCATGATCCCGGTCTATAATGAATGGACAAATTCAACGCTAGACTTTTCAAACGTAACAGCGTTTAACTTAGATGAATACGTTGGCATCGCAGCTGACAACCCAAATAGCTATGCATACTTTATGAACGAGCATTTATTCAGCAAAAAGCCGTTCAAGGAGACGCATATTCCAAACGGTATGGCAGAAGATTTGGATGAAGAGTGTAAAGAGTATGAAAATCAATTAAACGCCCACCCATTAGATATTCAGCTTCTCGGAGTAGGGGAGAACGGTCATATCGCATTCAATGAACCAGGAACTCCGTTTGATTCTGTGACGCATGTTGCGACATTGACGGATTCGACGCTTGGTGTAAACAGTCAGTATTTCGAAAATGACGACAAAATCCCGAATATCGCATTAACGATGGGTATTTCATCCATTACGAATTCGAAGAAGTTGATTATGATCGCGTTTGGTGAGAAAAAACGTGCGGCTATGGAGATGTTGAAAGCAGGCGAAGTAACAGCGGAGTGGCCGATTACGAAGTTGTTGCGCCATGACGATGTGGTAGTGATCACGGATTTACAGATTGATTGAGTAGTAAAGTTTCCTATTAAGGCTATCTCGAAGTTGCAAGACGACTTCTGAGATGGCCTTTTTTGTTTGGGCAGGGTAAGTAGGAAGTGGCGGTAGGTAGTGGTTTGACTAGCAAAGTAAGTGGGGCGGTCATTGTCGCCACTTCGGCGGTGGTGGATGGCTACCGCAATGAGCCAGACAGGAAGTGCGCCTGGCTGTCTCATTACTACGCCTACCACTGGCAGCCGCCTGCGTTGGATAAGGTGTAGGGCAGTTCTGGTACTGGTTTTGCAAGAATAGGAACTAGTACTACCCAGTCACTGGTTTTAACTACTATAAACCACAATCTAAATTGGTAAGTACTCAGTAGCGCAGGCACAACTGCGGGGTAGGCCGTGGCCATGAGACAACTGGCAAGCTCCACCGCCAGCTGGCTCATGGCTGTAGGCAATCCCCCACGTGCCTGCGCGGGTCCAAAGCATGACCCTCACTACTTTCAATGGACAAGCCAATGTCGAGCCACGACCCAACAACGCCTACAAGCTGTCAGAATCAGTCATAAATATTTCAAACGTAACAAATTATCTGAATTTGAAACAATCCCGTTACATGACTGTAACAAAACAATAGATTATTAAATGCTAAAGTAAATATAACAGAAACAACCAAGCTAGCAAAAATACATACTGTCATCGGAGGAACATATGAATCTATTGCAAAAAGTACTATCAGTCCTAGCACTTTCTACACTACTGTTTGTCTCACCATTTACAGGACAGGCAGAAGCGGCTGGGAAAACGACAAGCATCACTAAAACAGCAACTAGTTTAACAGGCATCAAATATCGCTACGGCGGAACAACAAGAGCTGGATTCGACTGCTCGGGTTATGTTGGCTACGTATTCAAACAAAATGACTTGAAAGTAGCGCGTACTTCTCGAGATATGTATGCATCAGGACGCACAGTAAAGAAAGCGAGCCTACGTAATGGCGATTTAGTATTCTTTAACACGACGGGCCGTGGAGTTTCTCACGTAGGAATCTACGTAGGTAACGGCAAGTTCGCACATGCTTCTACATCTAAAGGTGTGCGCGTAGATCGAGTAAATGATTCTTATTGGGGCAAACGCTATATGGGTGCAAAGCGGGTTGCGGGTATTTAATAGAAGAGACATCGATTTTCCTTCATTGGGAAATCGATTTTTTTGCGCGAAAAAGCCGTATAGGAGAGGGGAAGACCCACTTCTATACGGCGAATGTTAATTAGTTGCGTCTTGTGGAACGCGGATTGTCCATCGAGAGAAATCCGGTTCGTCTTTCTTTATCAATTCCTTTGGATAGATGAATGTCCAAGGAGTCGTGCTGTTCGCCTTCACGGATAGTGGAGGATTAAGGTCGAATGTTCCACGAGCAACCAAATCTCCTGTTGCATCGATCAACTCAAGTGGCAGCTTTTCGATATTGATTTGCTTGGAGTGACCGTTACGAACGAATACAGATGCAGCGATGGTATCGTCGTCTTGTGATTGGATTTGGAAACCAGCGATATTCACTTCGCGAGGCTTTAACTTCGGAAGACCGTTGACTACTTCAGCCAAAGCTTCTTTCTGTTCAGCCGGCAATTGCTCTTCCCATGACGGTGCAAGTTCCAATTGGTGTGGCATCATGGAATGAACGTTGAATGCTAGCTTCCAGTTTGTTGCTGGAATTTCTTCCGTCAATTGATCTTTCTTTTCGAAAACGAATACCCATGGACGTGCACTGCGCGCTGGAATTTCGCCTAATTCATTCAAATCAAATTCTGCAGAAGCTGCTGTGTTGCCTTCTTCATCGAGTAATAATAATTCGATTTCTCCTACAGTGATCGCTTGATCAAGTGAAGAGCGGAAGAATGCTTTGACTAACCAGCTGTCGTTTGCAGGTTCTAAATCGATATCAATACCTGATAAGGAAATCTGGTTTGGTTTTAATGGTTCTAGTTCATTTGCTAGGAAGCGGAAAACATATTCCTGCTCCTGCGTTAAAGTCCATTGTGAATGAAGGGATAAATCAGTTTCAATATCTTCATTACCTGATCCAGCCTGGCCGTTCTCAAGAATTTCTTCGGATGCTACTGTACTATCTAATCCAGTTTTCTCTGTCTTTTTAAACCGATTGAAGAGTTTCATTGGGAAACCTCCTGTTGTTGTGTATTAAGTTGCTTCATGAATGCGATAATTTCGGACGCAATATCCCGGCGCAGGCGTTGATAGTGCTTGGCAAATAACTGCAAGCCTTCACGCTGGTAAATACGCATAGGATCTTCCTGTCCGTACGAACGCAATCCAATTCCTTCTTTTAGGCGTGTCATGACTTCTAAATGCTTGACCCACATCGTGTCGAGATAGCTCAACATGACTTGTGGTAATAGTTGACTCACTTGTTCATTATCAGTGAAAGTGTCGATAAATGCAAACAACTCTGCCATTCCTTCATCGTATTCTTTCATGATATCTGCTGTTCTATCTAATGAAGATGGAAGCTCGACAGGTGTTAGTAATAATGCATTCATTGTACGTTCGATCCGTTCGAAATCCCAATTATCGGCGATTTCATTATCTGGACAGCTGTCGAGAACGGCGAATTCAACAGTTTCTGACAACATCGATTTCAGTTTGCCGAAAATATCGTTACCTTCAAGTATGCGATTGCGTAATGAATAGATGACTTCGCGCTGATCGTTGATAACGTCATCTAGCTTTAGATTGTATTCTCGCATGGAGAAATGTGCGCCTTCAACAATCCGTTGAGTTCGTTCCGTCAGTTCGTGGACTTCAGGGTTCAGTACTTTTCCATCTTCATCGACACGAACTTTCGTCAAGAACTTCTCGAGCTCTTCCGGAGAGAAGCGCATGTACATTTCGTCTTCCAATGAAAGATAGAATTGGCTTTCGCCGTGGTCACCTTGACGACCTGAACGACCCCGCAACTGATTATCGACGCGACGACTTTCATGCTTTTCTGTTCCTAATACAAACAGTCCGCCATTTTCTTCTACGCCTTCACCGAGTACGATATCCGTACCACGTCCTGCCATATTAGTAGCGACCGTAATATTACCTGCTTGTCCAGATTCGGAAATCAATGAAACTTCCTGCTCAACACTCTTCGCATTCAATAGGTGGAACTTCAACCCTTCGTCACGTAAATATTTTGCGACAGCTTCGGATTGGAGAATAGATGTAGTACCAACTAGTACGGGTTGTCTCTTCGCATGACGAGCTGCTACTTCTTTTGCGACAGCTTTATACTTTTCTTCTGTAGTTTTGAAGACGAAATCCGGTGCGTCGATTCGAGCACGTGGACGATTCGTTGGAATTTGAATAACTTCCATATTATAAACTTCGCGGAATTCCTTATCTTGCGTTTTCGCAGTACCCGTCATTCCGCAAAGCTTTGGATACATACGGAAATAGTTTTGGATCGTAATTTGAGCTTGTGCTTTATTTTCATCCGTAATTTCGACGCCTTCTTTAGCTTCAATCGCTTGATGAAGACCGTCTGATAATGTTCTACCTTCCATGATTCGGCCAGTGAACATATCGACTAATTCAATTTTGCCATCGCGTACGATATAGTCTACATCTCGCTTGAAGATGACGAATGCCCGGACAGCTTGGATGACATAGTGATAAAGTGTTTGATGATCCAAGTCATACAAGTTGCCGATACCGAAGGCTTTCTCGACTTTTTCGATACCTTGTTCTGTAAGGGAAGTAGCTTTGGTTGCATCATCGAAATCGAAATCTTCTTCGACTTTAAAACGTTTCGCTAGACGAGCTGCGATTTGGTGAAGGTCCGCATCCGCTTGCATTTTACCTGCTACAATTAA
This sequence comes from Sporosarcina ureae, assembly GCF_002109325.1. Classification (GTDB taxonomy): domain Bacteria; phylum Bacillota; class Bacilli; order Bacillales_A; family Planococcaceae; genus Sporosarcina; species Sporosarcina ureae_C. The sequence continues at coordinate 2,738,459 of NZ_CP015348.1, forward strand.
AGGTGTTTTCGCTTCATCAATGAGTACGCTGTCTACTTCATCAATAATAGCGAAGTGATAAGGGCGTTGAACTTTCTGAGAAGGGTGTTGCACCATATTGTCTCGTAGGTAGTCAAATCCAAATTCCGTTCCGACACCATATGTGATATCTGATTGATAAGCGGCTTGTTTGGCTGGCCCTTGCATCATGGGAACATTCAAGCCAACAGTTAATCCAAGGAAACGGTGGATCTGACCGATTTGGTCATAGTCGCGCTTAGCTAAATAATCGTTGACCGTAATGACGTGGACACCTTTTCCTTCGAGTGCGCGTACATATGAAGGTAAGGAAGCCACAAGTGTTTTACCTTCGCCCGTCGGCATTTCAGCGATATTCCCTTCCGTCAAGACAGCACCACCGATTAGTTGCACATCAAAATGACGCATACCGAGAACCCGTTTAGATGCTTCACGTACGACTGCGAATGCATCTGGCATGATAGTCTCGACGGTTGCGCCGTCTTCCAACTGTTGTTTGAATTGATCTGTCATTCCTGTTAGATCCTCATCAGACATAGCAATATATTTAGGTTCGAGTGAATTAATTTGCTCCACAATTTTGCGGTATTTACGCAGCTGACGCTCACTCGTTCCAGTTTTACGTTTAAAGATTTTTAACATGAATTGAACGCTCCTTTATAAATCTCTATCTGAATGAGAGATTCCTATCTATTTTACCAAATAGACCGCCAAAAGACTATCTATATATAGAAAGAGAAGAACAATAGACTTATATCTTTTTATTGGACATATAATGGACAATTCCTCATGGTGACAGTGTTCAGTAGTGTTTGTATATAAGCAAGTAAGGGAATAGATATGTAATGCGTACTAAATAATGAAATCTAGCAACAATTATGTTATACTAAAAGGTGATATGTACTTAATGCTAATTGGGGAGGAAAGACATGTTATTCATTGCAATGTCTGTAGCTTTTATCGCTGCTATCATACTAACACCGCTAGTCATCAAATTCGCGTATCGGATCGGTGCGGTTGACCGTCCCAATTATCGTAAAGTTCACGCGAGAATCATGCCTAGAATCGGCGGGCTCGCGATTTTCGGAGCGTTTATTATTGGATATGCTATATTATTGCCGAAAGACGAGCACGCTGTAAGCATCTTAATCGGTGCGGTACTGATCGTCATGATTGGCTTTTTGGATGATATGCTGGAAATAACAGCAAAAGCAAAAATGTTAGGTCAGCTAGTAGCTGCGTTAGTCGTTGTACTATGGGGCGGATTACAAATTGAGTTCATCAACTTGCCGTTTCTTGGACAGCTTGACTTTGGTTATTTAAGTATTCCCATCACGATTATTTGGATTATCGGTATCACAAATGCCGTTAACTTAATCGATGGATTGGATGGTTTGGCAGCAGGTGTCTCCACTATTGCGCTAATTGCCATTACGGTAATGGCTCTCTTAATGGGTGACGTTTTCGTTGCAGCGACAGCTTCCATATTGGCAGCAAGTTCGATAGGGTTCTTACTATATAACTTCCATCCAGCGAAAATCTTCATGGGTGATACCGGATCACTTTTCCTTGGGTTTATGATTTCGGTTCTGGCGTTACTCGGCTTTAAGAACGTTGCCGTCGTATCACTAGTAATTCCAATTATCATGCTAGGTGTTCCAATCTCAGACACATTCTTTGCGATCGTTAGACGAGTTCGCATGAAGCAGTCTATTACAGCAGCAGATAAATCGCATTTGCATCATTGTTTATTGCGTGTAGGTTTCTCGCATAGACAAGCTGTACTAACGATTTATGGTATCGCGATTCTATTTGGCGCAGCGGCTGTATTGTTCTCACAAGCGACAGTGTGGGGCGCGTTGCTTCTAATTTTCGTTATGCTGATTGTGATTGAGTTGTTTGTAGAGTTGATTGGTCTGGCAGGGGCGAATTATCGTCCGTTATTGAATTTAGTACGCATGATTGGTAAATAAATAAAGAGAGCCCTTGTCTGCTGCGAAGCGGGTGAGGGCTTTTTTTGTGGTTAAACTGATAAGGAAAGACCTGGATGGGGGAGGGAGCCGTTGATCGACGCTCCAGGCGGACGCTTTCCCATGGGCCCGCGGTGAGCCAACCAGTTCGCGTTGCTCTCTTTGGTTGTCTCACCTGATCGGGCTGATCCTCCGGCAGTCGCCGCCTTGCACTTACGATCAACTAAGTGTCGTATTCGAGATTTATAGAGTCAAAATCAAAGTCGACTTCAAAGTTATTTCTACCTGTAATTTGAACTTAGTACTTAAATAAATATAATGAATAAAATTAAGTCAGTTAGTAACTTTAATGTACTTTCAAACTATTTACAGTTACCAGGTAGGATTGTAGTGGAAGGCTGCGACTCCAGCGGGAATAGCGCGAGCTGAAAGCCCCGCAGGGAACGAAGTGGACGAGGAGATTGAAGCCGTGCCCGCGGAACGCGTCCGCCTGAAACGGAAATCCCAAACCACTCTCCAATTACCACTCTTCTTTCCCTACTTACTTAAAAAGCGATGAAACCCGTTAAGGTCTCATCGCTTGCGAATGATTTATTGATAATTGGTTTGGGCGGATGCGGATGTTTGGTCTGTGTCTAGCTCGGTTAGGGAAGAGGAGTCTGGAATCAGTCCGAGGTGGGACTTTAAGATTTGCTTCACTTCTTCTAACTTTTGCTCATCCAACCTGTAGTAGTAAATTCCCGTCGACATGTCATCGTAGCCGGTCAATGTGATCGTATCGACTTCGGGAAGTCCGCTTTTTATATACTGAATGAACGACAACATCTGCTTTGATGTCATATCGGTCTTCATGTTATCGCCAAGCGCATTGATGACGTCTCCGTATTTTGTGATCGATGTAATCGATGTGGCTTCTTTGATCATCGCCTGGAGAATCATTTGCTGGCGTTTGCCACGCTCGATATCACTATCGAGTTTACGTGTACGTGCTAAAGCTAATGTGTGGCGGCCATCGAGACGTTGAAAACCGGGCATTAGATGAATCGCATTTTTATCATTTTCATCTTTCTCGATTCGTTCGTACGGCACCTCGACTTCTACACCACCGAGTGCATCTACGACATCAATGAACGCATTGAAGTTCATTTTTACATAATAGTTAACGGGAATGTCAAATAGTTGTTCTACTGTATCAATAGAAGCTTTAGTTCCGCCATAGGCATGTGCATGTGTGATCTTGTCTTTATAATTAACGTGTGGAATGTAGACATACGAATCACGGGGGATGCTGACGAGTTTGATGCTCTTTGTTTTAGGATTCAAAGTAGCTAACACTAACGCATCTGATCTTCCGTGTTGTTCTCTTTCCTGACGTGCTTCACTTTCATCTACACCAATTAATAGAATCGATACTTTATCCGTTGCGGGTTCTACATATATTTCTTTTGGTTCCTGTTTCGCAATCGGTTCATAAGAACGGTCCAATACGGTCATCGCTTGGTTATGCAACTTGAAAGCATAGCCAGCAACGGCTAGAGCCGCGATGAAGAACGTGAATAATGCTATTTTCAAGAAGCGTTTCGTTTTAGAAACCTTCTTTTTCTTATATTCTTCTCTTTTCATTTTATACCTCCAGGTGTACGGCAGAAAGAACCGTAGATAGCGAATCTATGGGAAGTCACTTTTAACTAATAGAGGCAAATCTTCGCATAACGTTTCATCGTCATAGAATGAATTCAGACCTATTATTCATACGATTCATCTTCTACCATTATACCTGTTTTTCGAATGGACGTATAGTCAGATGTCGAACTCCAAGAATTCATGTCCAGTTGTGGCGAGGACTGCCTGACCGTTCGTCAATTCCATCATCCATTCCTGAAAAATCTCTTGTTCTTCTTCAGGAACATATAAAAAGAGTTCAACGTCCTCTTCATAGACGATCTCTTTTAAAGGGTAGTCGGATTGCCGTACTTCGTTTTCTACTTTGCCAAGCCAAGTATAATCAATAGAAATTTTCACTAAGGCGTGCAATTTTCTTTCCACTACACCCGTTGCGGCAATGCCTTCAGAAGCTGCTTTGCCGTAAGCACGAATTAATCCGCCGCCGCCGAGTTTGATACCACCGAAATAACGGGTCACGACGATGACGGTGTCTTTTAAGTGTTGTTTTTTCAAAACTTCCAAAATAGGGAAGCCGGCTGTACCTGAAGGCTCACCGTCATCATTCGCTTTTTGGATCTGGTCATGTTCTCCTATAATATATGCGGAACAATTATGTGTGGCTGTATGATGGTTCTTTTTGATGTCCTGTATGAAGTCCAATGCCTCGTGTTCCGTCTCGACTCTTTTGACAAATGACAGAAAACGGGATTTTTGGATGACGAATTCACTCTCTCCGTATAACTTTACGGTTTTATAATTGGCTCGCATTTGTCGTTCCCCCTACATTTGTAATATACTTATAATACTTTTACATCATTAAAATGATATACTGTATATGAAGTGTATAAGTATTTAGGCTAAACTGCAATAATGCTCACTTTGCGTAATTTCACATAGACGGGTGCGGGAGGGAGATATTTGAACGATAAGGCAATTGACATTCAACAGATGGAGAAAATCTTTGGCAACATGGTTAATGTAATGGATCGTTCGAAAAGCGACATTTTCTTAATTAGTGAACAAAGCCGCCGAAGTTTTGAAGAAATGCAAAAAGAGTTAGCAGAAGTGAAAGAAAGTATTTCTCATGTGATAACAGAAGGCGATTCTCTTGAGAGTTTGTCACGCCACTCACGGAAACGTTTGGCTACTGTATCTAAAGACTTTATAACGTATAGCGAAGAAGAAGTGAAACAAGCATATAGTGTGGCAAATGACTTGCTTGTACGTGCCTCCATCAATAAAATGGAGGAGAAGCAACTTCGTGAAAAACGGGATGAACTCGAACGACGACTAACGCTGCTGCTTTCTACAATTGAAAGAGCGGATCAACTTGTTAATCAAGTAACCACTGTAATCACATATTTGACATCTGATTTGAAAAATGTAAGTACAGCACTAGAAACGGCCCGACAGAAACAAGATTTTGCGGTCCAAATTATTCAAGCGCAAGAAGAAGAACGGAAACGATTATCACGTGACATTCATGATGGACCAGCTCAAATGCTGGCGAATGTCTTGATGCGTTCAGGTTTAATCGAAAAAACATTTGTCCAGCATGGTCCAGAACAAGCGATGCAAGAACTTTCTTACCTTAAAGAAATGGTAAGGGGAGCGCTATCTGAAGTGCGCCGCATTATTTACGATTTGCGGCCTATGGCTTTGGATGACCTGGGACTTGTTCCGACATTACGAAAATATTTGTCGACCATTAGTGAATACGAGGCTCCGCTAATCATTAACTTTCAAAGTAACGGAGCAGAAAAACGATTTGCTTCCAATTTTGAAGTAGGCATTTTTCGTCTCATACAGGAATCAGTAAATAATAGTATCAAGCATGCGAAAACTGATGAAATATGGGTGAAAATTGAGTGGTTGCGTGAAACCGTCAATATATTGATCAAAGACCAAGGTCTTGGTTTTGATACAAAAGAAGTAAAAGAGAAATCTTTTGGTTTGATTGGAATGCAGGAGCGTGTGGAGTTGTTGAAAGGGAAAATGAAGGTCACCTCGAAAGTCGGGGAAGGCACTTCAATACTTTTCCAAATTCCGCTGGACAAAGAACTGTAAGTAAGGTAATTATTGGGAGGAATAGAATATGGAAGCGACGAAAATTTTGATAGTAGATGATCACCAATTGTTCCGTGAAGGAGTTAAACGAATTTTAGATTTTGAAGAATCGTTTACCGTAGTAGCAGAAGGCGACGATGGAGTAGAAGTAGTGGAGTTGTACAGAGAATATGAGCCAGACGTAGTGCTGATGGATATTAATATGCCACGCATGAATGGTGTAGACGCAACTGAGCAATTAGTTAAAGAGTTCCCTGATGCGCGCGTTATCATGCTATCGATCCACGATGATGAATCATACGTTACACATGCTTTGAAAACAGGTGCACTAGGCTATATGCTGAAAGAAATGGATGCAGACGCAATTGTACAAGCAATCAAAGTAGTAGCGAATGGTGGTTCGTACTTGCACCCGAAAATCACGCATAACTTGGTATCTGAATTCCGTCGTTTAAGCGAAAGAGAACATAAAGGATCCTTCCAACAGAACGATATTCGTCGTCCACTTCATTTATTGACGAAGCGCGAATGTGAAGTTCTGCAATTGCTGACAGATGGCCAAAGTAACCGAACAATTGGTGAAACGCTATTCATCTCAGAAAAAACAGTGAAAAACCACGTTTCAAGCATTCTACAAAAAATGAGTGTAAATGACCGGACACAAGCTGTTGTAACAGCAATCAAAAATGGTTGGGTAGAAGTAAAATAATTAAAAATGAAAAAAGGTCTTTGCACGCTGAAGGCCTTTTTCTCTACGTAGGAGGGGCATATGAAGAAAAAAATAGCAGTCGCGTCCATGGCGTTGGTACTCGTATTAGGTGCATGTGGTAACCAAGATGAAACAAAACAGAATGATCCAGAAACTGGCGAAGCTGCACCGGGTAATGGAGCAATCGATCATGGAATAGATGATAATAAAGTCGGGTTCAGCATGGCTGGCGACGAAGTTGAAGAAGCAGTAGATGTACCCGAAGAAGAAAAAACAAAAATTCTAGCTGCTTTTGACAACTATATCGAGACGCTGAACAATCAGGATGTCGAAGGGTATCTGGCTACACTTTCACCTAAAGGCTATGACTTAGATGAAGAGCGTCAAGCTACAGAAGAAATGCTTGAGAATACTACAATGAAACGCGAAGTAGACAATGAAACGATTGTAAAATATAAAGAAGACAGTGCACAGTTATTTTCTACGTTAAAAACTACATTCACGGATATTGAAACAGGAGTAGAAAATACACCTGAAGGCCGTCAAGTGACTGTGTTCAATAAAGAAGACGGTGAGTGGAAAGTGTTCTCTATCCACTTTATCGGCGATGAACCAGGTAACCAATAAACGAGTACACATATCAATTTTGTGACAAAACTTCCAGTACTGACAACTGGAAGTTTTTTTATGCAAAAAAAAGCCATACTATGAGTACTTGCTTTTCTGCGCTAAAGGAATTATAATCGATGTAGGAACATACGTTCTGTAAGGAGGCGATTTCTGTGCCTTTGATCCCCGCGGAGGCAATGCCCTATTTAGAGAACTATATTTACCTGCCCATGCTATTGACGATTATGGAACGGGATCGCCAGTTACTGGAGAAGGTGCCGTTCAAACTGAAAAGTCCCTATCTTAATTTGCTAGACGAAACGATGCATACCGTATCCACTGATTTACAAATGACAGCTATGTATTTGCATAAGCACAAAATGAAAGTAGTACGCCGTTCAACAGATGAACTGTTTACGGAATATGTATTTTTACATGATGGCTATCAAGATATACGTCGCTATTTGAATGTACGCTTACGTAATCGATCGGAAGAACTGTTAAATTTGTATCTCAGGAAATTGGTGAATCGGAGCTCTTCGGGTCCATGATCATATAATATGAACTGCGTAACTGCTCCTGAGCATTTTCAAATCGTTGCGATAAAATATGTGACAAGGCCATCTGCCGATAAACGGTAGCCAGTGATGTATCAAGTTGCATTTGCGTATCGTTTTTCAGAACGACGGAGACGCCATCTTTGTTCTGAACAGCATCTTTTACTGCGTGATAAGCTACCCATGTGTTTTTATGTAAGGTAGGGGACAGTAAAGGGAAAAATAATAGCGGCTGATCATTTGAATGCGTCAGCATGATCGGAGGCTTTGGACGATTTCTTAAATCCACCTTGGAGCTGTTGATGATGGACTCGAAGTTGGAACGGTAATGCGCACAAGAATCTCTCATGATTTCTAATGGTGTTTTCTCAACAATGAACGTCCGGTCGCTTTCCACTACTTTTGTATAGTATGGGTTCGCATGTTGTCCATGAAGTAATGCAAAAGTATGGAATGTTACGATGTAAGACGACAGATAATGTGGATTAGCCATATTCTTCCCTCCTGTTTCATAGGACCATATACGTATTAATTATAGTATAGAAAAAACTAAAATCAACTGTAATGTTGGAAGATGGCGAGTATTCTATCAATATGTTGTTTTTTATCGAATTATTGGCAGGTAGCTGGTAAAGGTGAAGGCAACGTTGATCGACGTTGCAGGCGGACGCTTTCCACTTACGATCAACTAGTTTGTTGTTCTATCTATCATGTTGCTAATTACTGTTATTGGTGATGAGAATAGATTGGGTCGTTGCTCGATATTGGCTTGTGCATGGAAAGTGGTGAGGGTCGTGCTTTGGACTCGCACAGGCACGTGGGGGATTGCCTCCAGCCATGAGCCAGCTGGCGGTGGAGCTGCCAGTTGTCTCACGGCCACGGCCTACCCCGCAGTTGTGCCTGCGCTACTGAGTGGTTGACAAGTTAGATTGTGTTTTATAGAAAATGAAAACCAGTGACTGGGTGGTACGATTCTTCTGTCTTAGCAAAGTCATTAGGAGATAGATTAGGTCGTTGCTCGATATTGGCTTGTGCATGGAAAGTGGTGAGGGTCGTGCTTTGGACTCGCACAGGCACGTGGGGGATTGCCTCCAGCCATGAGCCAGCTGGCGGTGGAGCTGCCAGTTGTCTCACGGCCACGGCCTACCCCGCAGTTGTGCCTGCGCTACTGAGTGGTTGACAAGTTAGATTGTGTTTTATAGAAAATGAAAACCAGTGACTGGGTGGTACGATTCTTCTGTCTTAGCAAAGTCATTAGGAGATAGATTAGGTCGTTGCTCGATATTGGCTTGTTCATTGAAAGTGGTGAGGGTAATGCTTTAGACTCGCGCAGGCACGTGGGGGATTGCCTCCAGCCATAAGCCAACTAGCGGTGGAGCTGCTAGCTGTCTCATGGCCACGGCCGACCCCGCAGTTGTGCCTGCGCTACTGGGTACAAACCAAGTTGGGTTGTGGTTTATAGTAGATAAAACCAGTGACCTGGTAGTATTCGTTCCTTGTTTTTGCAAAAGAAGAATCAGAACTGCTCTACACATTATCTAACGAAGGCGGAAGCCATCCACCACCGCCGAAGTGGGGCCAATGATCGCCCCACTTACACTGCCAGTCAACCCGCTACCTTAGCATAAAAAAGGAAGGGTAGGGGTTGCAAAAACTACTACCTAACATCGTATCCTACTTACTATCCACCACCGCCACATCATCAAACCCCAACGCAAAAAAACTGAAGACATCCCCACATTCTTAGGGCATGTCTTCAGTCAATTGCATTTATTTAGTTCTGATAATCAATAGCCGCCGCGCCCAATGTCTTAGCCGCTGCCATCATAGCCTTTTCATCGAAATCAAAACGTGGGTGATGATGTGGATAAGCATCTGCTGGTTGTGCACCTGTGAAGAAGAACGTACCTGGAATCTTCTCGAGGTAGTAGGCGAAATCTTCGCCGCCCATTTGAGGTTGCATTTCTTCTACGCCTTTTAAACCAGGAATAGACTCAGCTACTGCTTTTAGGTAGTCCGTTTCTTTTTCGTGATTAACTACTGCTGGATAGCCGCGGAAGTATTCCACGGTGATTTCACAATCGTTTGCAAGTGCTGTACCTTCAGCTACGCGCTTGATTTCTTTTTCCATCTGGTCGCGTACGTCGTTTGTGAATGTACGAACCGTTCCACCTAGAACTGCCTGATCCGCAATGACGTTAAAGGCATTTTCTGAAACGAATGAACCGACGGATAAAACAGCTGATTCGATTGGATCAACGCGTCTTGAGACGATTTGTTGAAGATTCGTTACTAACTGTGAACCAATTACGATCGCGTCTTTTGTTTGATGCGGAGCAGCGCCATGTCCGCCAGCCCCTTGAACGGTAATGTTAAATCGATCCGCCGCAGCCATCACTGGACCTGCACAGTAATGGATCACGCCTGATTCGAGTAGTGACCAGAGATGCGTACCGAAAATCACATCGACGCCTTCTAGACAACCGTCTTCGATCATCGCAATAGCGCCACCTGGAGCTAGTTCTTCTGCGTGTTGATGGATAAATACATATTCTCCTGAAAGCTCATCGCGCATTTCATTCATCGCTTTTGCAAGTTGAAGGAGAGTGGCAGTATGGCCATCATGCCCGCAAGCGTGCATAACGCCTGGTACAGTGGAAGCATAAGGTGTATCTTTTTGGTCTTGAATAGGTAGTGCATCAAAGTCTGCTCGCAAAGCAACTGTTTTCCCAGGTTTCGCACCTTTGACTCGTGCCACGACACCGTTGCCGCCAACACCCGTACGTACGTCTACGCCAAGTTGTTTATAAAAGTCAGCGATATAGGCAGCAGTCTTCGTTTCTTTATATGAAACCTCTGGATTCATATGCAAATATCGACGAATCTCTATCATATCGTCGTAAGATTGTTCTAATTTCTGAAATAATTGTTCTCTCATTAATAAGTCCCCTCTCAAATATACAAATAAATCAATCATCTCGTTTAGTATAACAAGCGAATAGACGCATCGCAAACTTCGGGTACCGAAACATATTGTAGTAGAAGTGAACGAAATGATAGATCTAGAGGGCTGGCCATAAAAAAAGATTTGACGTAAAAACGTCAAACCTCTTCAGTAGGTGTTTTATAATGCGTTGTGTATGGAGCACTTGTGAAAATGTGTTGCGCAGCACCTCCAGCATCTTTGAAGTCCGTTTTATCGGATAGCTGATTACCAGGGGAGTTGTTCCAAATTTCATACAGACGTCGATCCGTCCATTCTGTTAGCAATGTATACGTATCATTGCCGATAGGACGCAATAAACGGAATGCGATGAAACCCGGCATGTTTTGAAGTTTTTCTCCCATATGCTTGTACTGATGTTCGAAAATCGGTTTACCTTCATCTGTTACCGCAACATTATCCATTGCGAAGAATCCTGGTTCTGTCAGTTGTCCGAAAGATCCTACCACTTCAAACTTCCTCGGTGTTTGAAATACGCTCTTGCCATTTGTTTCATGCAGCAACAGTGTAGTGCCGGCACCATTCATTAAGTGAATTGTTTCATCTACGTACTGATCTTTCACCTTTTCCATAAAGTCCATTGTTCCGGTTGTCATATAAATATTCATGTTAATTTCCTCCTTTGGCTAGTAACAATCGTCAGAGTGTAATGAGAACACTCTTATCCAGTGTATGATTCTACACTTAGTAATTCCCTAAAATCTCTTGTATCAAACACATAAAAAGCAAGCAAGTTAGGAATGATTGTCGGAAAAATGACAGAAGTCGCCCTAGTCTAAGCACAAAATTATGACAAAGGCGCAATTCACTATACATTGACTTGTCAACGGTTTATCATGAGAACGTATATGAGTTTCGCGAACGAAATTATAAAAATGGAAAGAGGTATCTCTGAATATGTCAACTTTTAATGATACGTTATTACGCGCTGCGAGAGGCGAGCAAATAGATCACACGCCCGTTTGGTTCATGCGTCAAGCAGGACGTTCACAGCCGGAATATCTTAAAATCAAAGAAAAATACTCCTTGGAAGAAATTACGCATCAGCCTGAATTATGTGCGTATGTAACAAAGCTTCCAGTAGATCAATATGATGTAGATGCAGCTATTTTATATAAAGATATTGTAACACCACTTGTAGGAATCGGAGTAGACGTAAAAATCAAATCAGGCGTAGGTCCTGTTATTTCAAATCCAATCCGTTCTGCACAAGACATCGCAAACTTAGGGGAGTTTTCAGCAGAAGAGCAAGTTCCTTACGTTTTGGATACGATAAAGATGCTGACACAAGAGCAATTGAATGTCCCACTGATTGGTTTCGCGGGCGCACCGTTTACACTAGCGAGTTATATGATCGAAGGCGGCCCTTCAAAGAGCTATAACCTGACAAAGTCGTTCATGGTTTCTGAGCCACAGGCTTGGTTTGCATTGATGGATAAGCTAGCTGATATGACGATTAGTTATATTACAGCACAAGTTAACGCAGGTGTGAAAGCCGTGCAAATATTCGATTCATGGGTTGGCGCATTGAATGTATCCGATTACCGTATCTTCATTAAACCTACAATGACTCGTATCTTCACGGAATTACGTGAATTAAACATTCCGTTGATTACATTCGGAGTCGGCGCAAGCCACTTGGCAAATGAATGGCATGACCTACCAGTCGATGTAGTCGGACTGGATTGGCGCTTGTCTATTAAAGAAGCGGGCGAACGCGGTATGACAAAACCATTGCAAGGAAACTTGGATCCATCCATGTTACTAGCAGACTGGTCTGTCATCGAAGAACGTGCGAAGGTTATTGTTGAACAAGGTGTAGAACACGGAAGCCATATCTTCAACTTAGGCCATGGCGTATTCCCTGACGTAAAACCTGCGACATTGAAACGCTTAACAGCTTTCGTACATGAATATAGTAAAGAATTACGTTCGAAATAATAATCCAACCATGAGGTGAAAATGATGACGAAAAAGAAAATGGGCTTACTCGTTATGGCGTACGGAACACCAAACTCCTATGACGATCTATTACCGTATTACACGCACATCCGTAGAGGCCGTCCGCCAGCTCCGGAACAAGTAGAAGACCTACGTAATCGCTATGAAGCAATCGGAGGCATTTCACCGCTTGCGAAGATTACGGACGATCAAGCAAACGCATTAGGCGCTCGCATGAATGAAGTACAAGATGAAATTGAATTTAAAGTATATATTGGCTTAAAGCATATTGCGCCATTCGTTGAGGATGCTGTGCAAGAAATGCATAAAGACGGCATTACAGAAGCAGTATCGATTGTCTTGGCGCCACATTTCTCTACGTTCTCCGTCAAATCATACAACGGTCGCGCGAAAGAGGAAGCGGACAAGCACGGTATCCACCTGACATCAGTTGAAAGCTGGTACAAGCAGCCGAAATTCATTGAATACTGGACGAATCAATTGCGTCAAACATACGATGCAATGGATGAAGCAGAACGTGAGAATACATGCTTGATCGTTTCAGCACACTCGTTACCAGAAAAGATTTTGGCTAACGGTGACCCATATGCTGATCAATTAAAAGAGACAGCAGAAATGATTACAGACGCAGCAGGCATTAAAACATACGCAATCGGTTGGCAAAGTGAAGGGCAAACGCCTGATCCTTGGCTAGGTCCTGACGTTCAGGATTTAACACGTGAATTGCATGAAACAAAAGGATATACGTCATTCGTTTACACACCAGTAGGTTTTGTATGCGATCACTTGGAAGTCTTATTTGATAACGACTACGAGTGTAAAGTCGTATGTGACGATATCGGCGCAGCGTACCATAGACCTGCTATGCCGAACACCGATCCTTTATTCATTGATGCAATGGCGGATGCTGTAATGGATCAATTACACGCAACGAAATGAATTCAATTGGATCGGAGTGAAAAAAGGACATGAGTGAACGAAAAAAAGTAGTCATTATCGGTGGCGGAATCACAGGTCTCGCTGCAGCGTACTATATGCAAAAAGATGCTCGTGAACAAGGACTTCCTATAGACATCACGATGATTGAAGCTTCAACAGAACTAGGTGGAAAAATCCAAACAGTCCGTCGAGATGGCTACGTAATCGAACGCGGTCCCGACTCCTTCTTGATCCGTAAACAAAGTGTAGACCAATTAGCGGCTGATTTAGGTATAGCGGATCAACTCGTCCGTAATGCGACAGGGCAAGCGTATATTTTCCTCCATAATCAAATGCATAAAATTCCAGCGGGTGCTGTCATGGGAATCCCGACAGAAGTCAAACCGTTTATCGCATCAGGCTTATTTAGCTTAAGTGGTAAATTACGGGCGGCAGGCGATTTGGTCTTGCCGCGCTCTGGAATAACAGGCGATCAACCACTCGGGAAGTTTTTCCGACGTCGCTTCGGCACTGAAGTAGTGGAGAACTTGATCGAGCCTTTATTGTCTGGAGTTTTTGCAGGAGATATCGATCATATGAGCTTGGAATCTACATTCCCACAGTTTTATGAAGTGGAGAAAAAACACCGTAGCCTGATTCTTGGGATGAAGAAAAGCCAACCGAAGCAACTGCCACAAAAGAACAGTCACAGTTCGAAAAAGGTAGGCGTGTTCCATACGTTCAAGTATGGTCTGGAATCTTTGGTTGAAGCGCTTGAACAACAACTGACCGATGTGACGATTATGAAAGGCACGCGCGTTACCAAGATAAAAAAACATGGTGAACACGCGGTCCTTACATTAAATGATCAGCAACAAATCGAAGCTGACGCGGTCATTATGGCGACAAGCCACACCGTAGCGAGTCGATTGTTTGAGCCGCATGGTTTGTTGAAAGAATTGGCAACGATTTTAACAACTTCAGTTGCGACGGTAGCTCTAGGTTATCCGAAAGACGCTATGAAGAAAGATATAGACGGAACAGGGTTCTTAGTTCCGCGCAGTAGCGATCATTCGATTACGGCTTGTACACTTCTCAATCGCAAGTGGCCGACGACGACGCCAGACGATAAAGTGATGGTGCGAGCATTCGTCGGACGGGTTGGGGAAGAAGCGATTGTGGACTTACCCGATGCTGAGATAGAGAAGATTGTCCGTAAAGACTTAGGAGACATTCTGCAACTTGAAGGCGAACCAGAATTCTGTATCATCACACGCTGGAAAGACGATCGACCGCAATACCGCGTAGGCCATAAAGAGAAGGTTTTACGTGCGAGGGAAGAATTGCACAATGAATTCCCAATGGTCCAACTTGCGGGAGCTTCTTATAAAGGAGTCGGCTTGCCGGATTGTATCGATCAAGGAGTCGTAGCGAAAGATCAAGTGATAGCGAGTTTATTTAACTAACATAATAGAAGCCGTACAACCAGTTTTATTGGTTGTACGGCTTTTTTAGTTGTATGTAGAAGTATTGATGGAAAACGCAGTTCGATTAGTACACGGTTTAGTTCATTTATGTATTTTGACATAAAAAAAAGCGAATATAGGAATATCCGCCGAATAGAAGTTTTGTTTTATTTTAGGTTGCAGTGATCACAGTGATTAGAGTAACACTCATGCTGTTCTTCAATTTCAGTTCCACAAGTCGCACAAACCTTCGCCGGCAAGTTCTTGAAAAATTCTACAATGCTTTCTACCATATTCAATCAATTCCCTTCTGTTTGTTGTATAACTCTTTGGTATATACACAGTGTATTATAACAGGTGCTGAAAGTCAACATTTCATTTATAGTTCTGTTAAAATGGATTCAAGCCTTTTGTGGCGTGCTTTCAAGAGGTTTTGAACGTTCTGAATTGAAAGAATATACTAAAAATAAATGTGACAATTTTGTGAGGAGAGAAGAAAATATGAAATTTATCGATAATCAAGGCGTTACAGACCCACGTATTAACCTAGCCATTGAAGAATATGTGCTCAATACGATGGATGTAGACAAAGATTCGTATTTACTGTTCTATATCAATGAACCTTCTATCATTATCGGGAAAAATCAAAACACTGTAGAAGAAATTAATACGGAGTTCGTAGATCGTGAAGGCATTCATGTAGTGCGTAGACTTTCCGGCGGTGGGGCTGTGTACCATGACAAAGGAAACTTGAACTTCAGCTTTATTACGAAAGACAATGGAGAATCATTCCGTAACTTTAAAAAGTTTACGGAGCCTGTAACGGATGCACTGGCAAAAATGGGTGTTAAAGCAGAATTGCTTGGGCGCAATGATATTTTGATTGATGGCCGTAAAATTTCGGGAAATGCACAATTCGCAACAGGAGATCGCATGTTCAGCCACGGCACGTTGCTGTTTGATACAGATATGGAAGGTGTCGTGAATTCACTTAAAGTGAAAAAGGACAAGATCGAGTCGAAAGGCATTAAATCTATTCGCAGTCGTGTCGCGAATATTTCCGAGTTTCTTGAAGAACCTATTTCAATTGAACAGTTTAGACAAGAAATCTTAAATTCTATGTTCGATGGGGAAGAAAATATTGAATATCGCGTGTTGACTGATGAAGACTGGACGAAGATCCGTGAATTATCTGCTGAGCGCTATGGTAACTGGGAGTGGAACTATGGTCGTTCACCGAAGTTCAACTTGCAGCAATCAAAACGTTTCCCAGTTGGCGGCATTGATGTTCGCTTGCAAGTGGAAAAAGGGTTGATCGAAAACGTCAGTATTTATGGAGACTTTTTCGGCGTTGGGGAAGTAAAGGAAATTGAAAATCGTTTAATTGGCTTGAAATATGAGCGCCAGGCGATTACGGAAGCGCTTGAATCAATGGACGTCGAGAAGATTCTAGGTGGAATTCAGCTAGAAGAATTCGTCAATGTTATTTATTAAGGAACAGCGCATGTCTTACGGGGCATGCGTTTTTTGAATACAAGAGATTCATTTATGTGCGTTCGGAAATACGGTATACTAGGCATAACGAGAAAGTGAGGGGTTACGGTGAAACATCGAATATTCATTGTGGAAGATGATTTGAAAATTGCACAATTATTGGCGGGAACGCTTGAGAAATATCAGTATGAAGTCGCGATTATTCAGGACTTTGATCGAGTGGTCGAAGAATGCGTGGCGTATAATCCACATCTAGTGCTTCTTGATATCAATTTGCCGATCTATGACGGGTATTATTGGTGCCGGCAATTACGGCAGCATACGATGTGTCCGATTATTTTCATCTCGGCACGTTCAGGGGATATGGATCAAGTATTTGCGCTGGAAAATGGTGGGGATGATTTCATTACGAAGCCGTTCCATTATGAAATTGTACTGGCGAAAATTAAAAGCCATTTGCGTCGGTCATTCGGGGAGTATTCGCCCAGTCAGTCGGAGCGTATTATTGTATCCGGTGATTTGACGTTGTACATAGAACGGATGGCGTTGCAAAAGGGGGACGAAGAGATTCCGCTTCAAAAGAAAGAGTGCGTTATTTTGGAAATGCTGATGAGTGAGTCGCCAAAAGTCGTGTCGCGCGAGAAATTGCTTGAAGAACTATGGGATGATCAATCATTCGTTGATGAAAATACGCTCAACGTCAATATGGCGAGAGTACGCAAGAAATTAACCGATTATAACGTGCAATCCTGGATTGAAACGGTGCGTGGCGCTGGCTATCGCTTCATGCCGGAGTCGGAAGCTTAATGAAAGCATTCACGCTGTTCATTAGAGAACATATCCCGTTCATAGTGTTCCAAACTGCACTCGTGTCGTTCATTTTACTGTTGTTTTGGCTCGACGGCTTCCGAAATCCGAATACAGCGATCTATTCGGTTGCGATGAGTATTTTATTTACGACGGGCTATTTAGTGGCAAAATTCATCATGCGACGAACATTTTATACGAAGATCGTGGAAAAGCCGAAGCAGATGGAAGACGCTTTGATCCGGCACGTCTTGACACCAGAACATAAAATGACGACAGAATTTACACGTGAACTGTACCGCTTGTATCAGCGTGAAGTACAGACGTTGTATGACGGGCAAAATCGTCATATGCACTTCATGAATCAATGGGTGCATCAAATGAAAACACCGATCTCGGTCATTAAATTATTGTTGCAAGAAGATGAAATGGACAAGAAGAGTATCGAGCAGGAAGTCGAACGCATCCAAAATGGATTGGAAAACGTCCTGGTCAATGCACGGCTTGAAACGTTTGAAGAAGATATGCAAATTGAACGTCTTTTACTTAGAAAAGTGTTGCAAGAAGTGCTCAATGATAACAAACGTCTCTTTATTACGAACGGCTTATTCCCTGTGTTGAACGTCGATGAACATTTAACGGTTGCGACTGATCGCAAGTGGATCAAGTTCATGCTCAATCAATTCATTACGAATGCAGTGAAATATACATTTGAAAAAGGGAAGAAAATTTATGTCAATGCAGTCCAGCAACCAGAAGGACTGTGTCTGGAGATTGTCGATGAAGGAATCGGGATACCGGCATCCGACTTACACCGTGTGACGAAAGCTTTCTTCACAGGGGAAAACGGCAGATTGTCCGGTGAGTCAACAGGGATGGGGCTGTATATCGCATCGGAAGTATGTGAGAAACTCGGTCATCAATTGACGATTACCTCGAAACAAGGGGAAGGCACGACGATCGCCTTATTATTTAAAGACGGAGAGGCGGGTGAACAGTGAAATGACGCAACCAGTCGTTAAAATGGAAGATGTAACGAAGATTTATGAAGGTAAAGTGATCCATCGTGCATTGAATCAACTAGATTTCGATGTGCAAGAAGGAGAGTTCGTCGCCATCATGGGACCGTCCGGGAGTGGTAAGACAACCTTGCTGAATTTATTAATGGCGACGGATATTCCAACGACCGGCAAAATTGTGATTGGTGGTGTGGAGCCCGAAAAGCTCAGTCAAAATGACATTGCGCTATTTCGCAGACGGCAGATCGGCTTTGTCTTCCAAGAGATCAATTTACTACAAATGCTGACGGTGGAAGAAAACCTCGTATTGCCACTTACTCTGGACGGATTACCGATTGATGTAATGAAAAATCGTGTGGACGATATGGCGAACAAGCTAAATTTGCAAGACATTCTCGAGCGTCGACCTGACGAATTATCGGGTGGACAAGCGCAGCGTACTGCAATTGGAAGAGCACTCATTCATCAGCCGAGCATCGTACTGGCCGATGAGCCAACAGGAAATCTCGATTCGAAGTCTGCGAAAGATGTGCTCGAATTACTCGAACATATTAACCAACACGAAAAGACGACGATCATCATGGTGACGCATGACCCGATTGCCGCAAGTTACTGTGACCGCGTGATGTTTATTAAAGACGGTGAGTTTTTCAATGAAATTTACAAAGACGAACGCCGGCAGACCTTTTTCCAGCGAATCTTGAATGTGTTGTCATTACTTGGAGGTAATGTGAATGACTTTTCGACAGTTCGCTTACCGTAATGTTCTACGTAATCGCCGAGTGTATGCGGCATTTTTCATGGCGAGTGTATTTTCCGTCATGGTCTTTTTCCTTTACTCGATGTTATTATTTCATCCATCGATTGAAAACTCCTTTCTAAAAGAGATTTCCGTACTTGGTATGGGAATAGCGGAACTCATTCTATTCATTTTCACGTTGTTTTTCCTATTTTATTCGATGCGTGCATTTTTGCAGGCACGATCTAAAGAGTTCGGGGTATTACTACTTCTCGGAATGGCAAAGCGCCAACTGCACCGACTGATTTTCATCGAGACGATGCTACTTGGATTTGCCTCTATCATAAGCGGGATATTCCTCGGCTTTATGTTCTCCAAGTTCTTCTTTATGATTGTCAAAGCGATCGTACAGATTCCGATATTACCGCTTTATCTGTCATGGAAACCATTCGTGCTGACAATGGGTGCATTTCTTAGTTTATTCGCTATCATTTCATATATCGCACCCGTATTCATTCAGCAAGGACAAGTATCGGACTTATTAAATGGAGACATGGCGGTTCAGTCGGTTTATTCGTACTCGAAAAGCCGTGGAGTCTTCGGTGTCGTACTATTGCTGATGGCTTACGCAATGGCGGCACTCGTATCGCGCTCGAGTATTATCAGCCTGTTTTTCTTGCTACCGCCACTCATTACGATCGGAACCTATTTCTTTTTCACAGACACCTTGCCGCTCGTATTGCATGCACTGCGACGGCAAAAGAAATTCTTCTGGCGTGATTACTGGATGATCTCGATCTCGGAAAGCATCGTACGGTTGAAAGAAAACGCGCGGATGTTCTTTATCGTCACCATTGTGTCGACGGTCGCATTCATGTCCGTCGGTATTCTCGCATCCTTGACGTCATTCGCCTCGCAATACCGCGAAGTGAATCCACTCGGTCTAGTGTATAAAAGTTTGCCGCATAATGAATTCGAGTACCCACATATCGCTCAATTGACGAATGAACTCGAGCAACAAGGTTTGGATTACTGGGCTGTGCGTTTCCGCGTACTTGAGCAACAGTCTTCCTACACAAAGAACAAAGTCAATATCGTCAAGTTGTCCGATCTGAATGAACTGGCCGCAACCTTTGGTGAGAAACCTCTTTCATTACGGAGAGGACATGCGCTATTCCTACCGGCAACTGCCGCCGCAGCGAATCAATTGTCGACGGAATCAGTCAATACTGAACTGGCCGACAGTAAAGTATCCCTCGAAATCGAAGGGGTCTATCCGTATAAATTATTTCCACCGAACGCACTCGGACTCAATACGATCGTCGTGAATCATTTGGATTTTGATCGCATTGAAGAACAAGCAGGGCGTGGTTCGTTGGCGTTTAATTATTACGCGTTTAACGTCTGGGACTGGCAGGAAACACGAGAAATCGGACTGTCGATCAATGCCCAAGTCCTCGCAGGGCTCGTGCTTGAAGATCGCGATCCGGTGCGGTATGAGTTCGAGAATCCGGGACTGAATTACTCGCATATCCGTATGACGTTCTCGTTGTTGCTGTTTATCGGCTTGTTGCTGGCGGGGGTATTTTTCCTCGCGTCGGGCAGTTTTATCTATTTCCGATTGTATACGTCGCTTACGCACGATCGACGGCAGTATGCGGTGTTGCAGCGGATTGGGATGACGGATCGGGAGTTTAAGCGGATTGTGAATCGACAGTTGATCCCGCAGTTTTTCTTCCCGTGGGGTGTGTCGTTTATTCATAGTGTGTTTGCGTTTTTGTCGCTGCAGGTGATTTGGGATGCGCTGGCTGAGATTTCGATTGTCAAGGAGCTGGCGCTCGTGCTCTGCGGCTTTGCGCTGATGCAGATTTTCTATTTCTACTTGATCCGTTGGCGTTATATTGCACATATTAAGGCACCTACTTCTTAAGGGAGTGGGTGTTTTTTTGTTTTGGCATAGTTAAGTTCGAGTTCAAGTTCAAGTTCAAGTACAAGTGCAAGTGCAAGTGCAAGTGCAAGTGTGAGTGAATTTGTGAGTGGTTCGGGATGGAAGCTCCAGTTGGGGGACGCTTTCCCATGGGCCCGCGGTGAGCCAACCAGGTCGCGTTGCTCCCTTTTGGTTGTCTCTCCTTTCGAGCTGATCCTGCGGGAAGAGCCGTAACGAAGAACGGCTTTTGCGAGTAAAAGCGCAGCGTTAGGAGCACATCTTTGCACTTCGCCCCCAACTTCCGCTTCCATCCTACGTTGATAGTATGGTTACTCAGATCACTCATTGCCGATGGTGTGTTTAGGTGTTGTTGGGGTTTAACTTATTTAAGTTCAAGTACAAGTACAAGTACAAGTGCAAGTGTGAGTGAATTTGTGAGTGGTTCGGGATGGAAGCTCCAGTTGGGGGACGCTTTCCCATGGGCTCTCGGTGAGCCAACCAGGTCGCGTTGCTCCCTTTTGGTTGTCTCTCCTTTCGAGCTGATCCTGCGGGAAGAGCCGTAACGAAGAACGGCTTTTGCGAGTAAAAGCGCAGCGTTAGGAGCACATCTTTGCACTTCGCCCCCAACTTCCGCTTCCATCCTACGTTGATAGTACGGATACTTAGATCAATCACTGTAAGTAGTGTGTGAATTATTGTTTTGTCTTAACTTATTTAGATTCCAGTACTGAAGTTAAAAATCTATTACAACACGTATTTTAATGCACAACAAAATGTATCTTCTACTTACTTTGCGAGGGATTGGAGCGGCAGGCGGCGACTCGGGGAGGATCAGTGGGACAGGTGAAACACCCGGCGAGCGAAGCGAAGGGGTGTGGTTCACCGCCCACCCTCCCGAACGCGTCCGCCTAGAGCGCAAATCCCCACCCCAATCCCCCTGCCAGCCTACCCAAATAAATAAAGAATACAAATTTCTCAGTAAACTCTTGCCAATTAATTATTCTATTAGTATAATGAATGAATTACTGAATGGTTATTCATTCACTTGTTAGGGAGATGAAAGCATGAATCTAGTTTCGAGCGTCCGACAAACAGCGCAGACCAAGCCAAGTAAAATTGCCTATCACTTCATGGGGAAAGACACGACATACGCAGAGTTCGACATGTCCGTATCCATGTTCGCCAACGCACTAAAAGACCTAGGAGTCAAACACGGAGACAAAGTGGCATTCCTACTCGGTAACACGCCGCACTATCTAATCTCACTCTATGCCACTATGCGCATTGGAGCGACAGCTGTGCCGATTAATCCGCTGTACACACCGGATGAGATTTCATTCATCCTGGAAAATAGCGATGCCAAAGCCGTTATTGCGATCGATCAACTCTTGCCACTAGTAGAAGTAGCGAGCCAGTCATTCCCGACGATTGAGAACTATGTCGTCTGTGAAATGAGTCCGGATGCAGGGGAGAAGTTAGCTGCATTGTCTGATTCGGTTAAGCCGAAAGTTCATCCATTTAGCCTTTTAATGAAGCAATCGAAACCATTGACGGAAGTGGTAGAAGTTGACGAAAATGAAAGCGCTATCATCTTGTATACATCTGGAACGACAGGTCGTCCGAAAGGTGCTATGCTGACACACAAAAATATCTTCTCGAATGCACGTGACGTAGGAGACTATTTAGGCTTCTCGGAAAACGATAAAATCGTAGCGACATTGCCTTTATTCCACGTATTCGCGTTGACGGTAGTTGCGAATGCACCACTCGTTAAAGGAGCGACGATTTTACTAGAGCCGCGCTTTAGCCCGGGGGAAACCTTCCATATGATTCGCGAGCAAAAGGCAACGGTATTTGCCGGAGTGCCTACGATGTATAACTTCCTTTATCAATATCCAGAGGGGAAAACGGAAGACTTTGAATCCATCAGACTAGCTATTTCAGGTGGATCTTCATTGCCTGTTTCATTGCTGCATGATTTTGAAGAGAAGTTCCAAGTTCGTGTTTCAGAAGGCTATGGCCTATCGGAAGCATCACCTGTTACTTGTTTCAATCCATTAGATCGCGACCGCGTTCCGGGATCGATCGGCACGAACATCATGAATGTCGAGAACAAAGTCGTCGATGAAATGGGTGAGGAAGTGCCTGACAATGAAGTCGGCGAATTAATTGTACGCGGACCGAATGTCATGAAAGGGTATTATAAAATGCCTGAAGAAACAGCTGCCACAATCCGTGACGGTTGGCTCTATACAGGAGACTTGGCGCGACGAGATGAAAACGGTTACTTTTATATCGTAGACCGAAAGAAAGATATGATTATCGTTGGTGGATTCAACGTGTATCCTCGTGAAGTAGAGGAAGTGCTGTTCAGTCACCGCGATATTGTGGAAGCGGCAGTCGTTGGTGTGCCGGATATGAATTTTGGTGAAGAAGTACAAGCTTATGTAGTACTAAAGAAAGGTTCGGAAGCTACGGAAGAGTCATTGAATGAATTCTGTGCGAAACGTTTGGTGAAGTACAAAGTTCCGAAGTCCATTCAGTTCTTGGATGAATTGCCGAAGAACACAACAGGCAAGATTCTGCGCCGTTCATTAAAAGATCAAATCAAAATATAATAGTAAAGCAAACGAGTGATTAGACGGTAACCGTCGATCACTCGTTTTTTTGTCGTTCGTTCTTTACACATCCATTGCCAAGAGGAGTATCGTCTTGTTATGGTTTAGGAAGATACATTCAAGTAATAGGAGGGATTAGATGAAAAAACGACAGGTAGCAATTGAAGATTTATTTGAAACGAAATCGGTAACGAATCCGGTACTGGCACCAAATGATTCAGAAGCGGTATTTACGGTAACGGAGTTAAACAGAAAAGACAATGCGTATTATTCTGCTATTCACCATATCGAGTTGGAGACAGGCGCCGTGACGCGGTGGACGTATGGCAAACAGCAAGTACGTGCGCCGAAATGGTCTGCGGACGGCAAGCAACTCGCGTTTATATCGAATCGTAGTGACACCGATCAACTTTATGTCATGCAAAAGGCTGGCGGAGAAGCACGCGCATTGACGAACTGTACAGAAGGAATTGATTCATTCGAATGGTCACCGTGCGGCAAGAAAATTTGGTTTTCAGGGGCTGTTAGAACGGGCGAAACGTTTTCTACTACGGAGAAAAAAGAAGGTAAAATGCCACAGCCGATTCGCGTGACGAACATGAAATACAAAGCGGATTTCGTCGGGGTACTGCCGCAAGAAGTTTACACACAAATTGGCTATGTCGACATTGCGACTTGCGCTGTCTTTGATTTTACGTCGGAACCATTCGATCATACGCTTGAAGCGGTGTCGCATGACGGCAAGCAACTGGTGATAGCCGTCAATCGCAATAAAAACGTCGATCATGACTTCAGTTTACCGTTAGTGCTCGTGGACATCGAGACGAAAAACGAAACGATGATCCTTGACGAACAAGGATACTTCGGCGAGGTTGCATTCTCAAAAGACGATCGCTATATCGCGTATACAGGCTATGCTTTGACGTTCGCCAACGTTACGCAAGCAGATGTATTCGTCTATGACCAATCAAACGGTCAGACGATGAATCTGACAGCAGGCATCGACGCACCGATCGGAGACGAAAGTATATCTGATCACTTGCAGCAAACGATCGCACCAGGTGTCGTCTGGACAGAAGACGAGCAACTTTATTTCCAACTATCGAGTATGGGGGACGTTCGTCTATATGCGGCTACACTCGACGGTGCCATTTATCCTGCGACGGGCGAAGAAGAACATGTCTACGGCTATGATGTCGCAACTAATGCTGAATTTGCTTTGCTAACGGTCAGCACGATGACGAACCCAGGAGAACTGTATCGTCAAACGATAGCGACAGGCGAACGGACGAAGCTGACTTCATTCAATGAAGACTGGCTGAAGAAAGTGGAATTGGTGGAGCCTGAAACGATCCACTATACGAACGGCAATACAAACGTCCAAGGGTGGCTCATGAAACCGGCGAACTTTACAGAAGGCGAAACGTATCCGTTGATCGTTGAAATACACGGTGGACCGCATGCGATGTACGGCTTTACGTATTTCCATGAGATGCAGGTGCTCGCAGCAGAAGGTTATGGCGTTCTCTATCTTAATCCACGTGGCAGTCACGGCTACAGTCAAGCGTTTGTCGACGCAGTGCGTGGCGATTACGGTGGTGGCGGATACGAAGATATTATGGCAGGGCTGGATGAAGTGTTGAAAACCGAAAACTGGATCGACGAAACACGACTTGGCGTAACAGGGGGGAGCTATGGTGGCTTCATGACGAACTGGATCGTCGGACATACCAACCGCTTCAAAGCAGCTGTCACGCAACGATCGATCTGTAACTGGATCAGCTTCTTCGGTGTATCGAATATTGGCTACTACTTCACAGACTGGCATTTACAAGCCGGAATGAAAGACGTCGACAAGTTATGGAACCAATCACCGCTAAAATATGCAGAGAACATCGAGACACCGTTATTGATTCTTCACGCAGAACGAGATTTCGTCTGTCCAATCGAACAAGCGGAGCAATTGTATATTACGCTGAAAGATTTAGGCAAAGAGACAGAATTTGTCCGTTTCCCCGAATCTGATCATAATTTGTCAAGAACAGGGAAGCCGAATCTACGAATTGCGCGATTAGAAGAGATTACCGGCTGGTTTAAACGATATCTATAAGGTAATATGAGATTGTATGCCCGAACGGCTATACATGCGAAATATTGTGTGTATAATGAGATACGAATTAAACATATAAAAACTACTTGAGAAGAGGTTCTGCATGATGGAAGAGCAATTACTATACAGAATAGAGTCGGATTTTATCGGTGACAAGAAAGTACCACAAGACGCGTATTATGGAATTCAAACATTGCGCGCAGCGGAAAACTTCCCGATCACGGGCTATCGCGTCAACCGCGACTTGATCCGTGCGATTGCAATTGTTAAAAAATCAGCTGCACAAGCTAACCGCGACATTGGTCAATTGGACGCGAATCTTGCCGAAGCGATTATCCAGGCGTCTGAAGAAGTAATCAATGGCGGATTGCGTGACCAATTCCTCGTCGACCCGATCCAAGGTGGAGCAGGAACGTCGGTCAATATGAACGCAAACGAAGTCATCGCCAACCGTGCGCTTGAAATTCTAGGCCACCAAAAAGGCGAATATGACATCATTAGCCCGAACACCCACGTAAACATGGCGCAGTCGACAAATGATGCATTCCCAACAGCCATCCATATCGCAACATTAATGAAAGTAGATAAATTACTAGAAGTGATGGAATCTCTTCATAAAACGTACTTGAAAAAGTCCATTGAGTTCCAATCGGTCTTGAAAATGGGCCGTACACACTTGCAAGACGCGGTTCCGATCCGTCTTGGACAAGAATTCGAAGCCTACGCAATGGTACTACGTCGTGACATCGAACGCGTTCGTGTATCACGTGTCTATTTATATGAAATCAACATGGGCGCAACAGCTGTCGGAACTGGCCTAAACGCAGACCCACTATATATCAAAAAAGTAGCTAGCTATCTTTCTGAAAACAGTGGCTTCGAACTAAAGTCTTCCACACACCTAGTAGACGCAACACAAAACACAGACTCGTACGTTCAAGTATCGGCAGCACTACGCGGCACGATGCTGAACCAGTCGAAAATCTGTAATGACCTGCGCCTCATGGCATCCGGTCCACGCACAGGTTTATCCGAAGTTTCATTACCTGCAAGACAGCCTGGATCATCCATCATGCCAGGTAAAGTCAACCCAGTAATGGCAGAAGTCATGAACCAAGTGTCGTTCCAAGTAGTCGGTAACGATATGACAATCGCGTTGGCGTCTGAAGCTGGCCAGTTCGAATTAAACGTCATGGAGCCAGTATTGGTGTTCAACTTGCTACAGTCATTGAAGATCATGACGAACGTCTTCGGCGTATTCCGCGACTATTGCCTAGACGGCATCACAGCACACGTCGAGCACTTGGAAGAGTACGTGGAGAAGAGTATCGGTATCATCACAGCGATCAATCCTCACGTTGGCTATGAAGTGGCGTCAGAGATTGCAAAAGAAGCATTGCTGACGAACAAGTCCATCCGCGAGATTTGTATCGAGAGAAATATCCTGTCTAAAGAAGATCTGGATACGATTCTACATCCGTTCGAGATGACGAAGCCTGGTATTTCGGGTAAAGAGTTGTTGAAGAAGAAGATTATTCTTTCTAAATAAGGCTTTGAACTAGATAGGATACTTTGGGTAGTGGTTCCGGGAATGGGGCTCCAGACGGGACGCTTTCCTGCGGGCATGGCTTGAGCTTCCTCGTCCGCTTCGCTACCTGCGGGATCTCAAGGCTCATGCTATTCCCGCGGGAGTCGCCCGTCTTCCGCCCCATTCCCTACTTTGGTAGTGGAAGACACTTAGAAATTGTACTGGTATTTTAAGTGCTAATTTCTATGTACTAA
The DNA here is from genome assembly GCF_002109325.1 of Sporosarcina ureae. Taxonomy (GTDB): domain Bacteria; phylum Bacillota; class Bacilli; order Bacillales_A; family Planococcaceae; genus Sporosarcina; species Sporosarcina ureae_C. Next base: position 2,765,900 of record NZ_CP015348.1, read on the forward strand.
TTTTTAAAAGACTTAATGTCATTGAATCTAACAATGTATCACCACTATCCAGTTGATTGGAGTGGAAGGCGGCGACTCTGGGAGGATCAGGGCGACAGGCGAGACAACTAAGAGAGCGCAGCGAACAGTTGGCTCACCGCGCCCCCTCCAGAACGCGTCCGCCTGCAACGGAAATCAACGGCTTTCAGAACACTATTTACTTATCCATGTCTCCCATCTCCACTACTCTCAGTGCGAAGGAGTACTTAACTATGAAAGTGCATAACATTATGGAAGTTGTCGTCCGTGACGTCATCTCCAAGTATAAAAACGAACTCAACATGCCTTGCACATGCGACCACTGCATGAACGACGTGCTCGCCATGACGCTCAACAACGTCAAACCGCAATACATCGTCGAAGAATCAAACAGCGCCTACATCCGCGCCGTCCACGAAGCCGACCGTCAAGGGGCAACCGCCATCTTGACGAAAGTCGCTTGGGCTGCCGGTATCGTCGGACAAAATCCTAGATGCTACAACATGAAAAACCCTTCCGATCACTAATCGGAAGGGTTTTTGCTTATCTCAATAACGAAACTGTATCTTTCAAATTACTATTCACCGAGTTGATCAACATCTGATCACCCTTCGAACGAATATCCTGCTGAACGAATGTCATCATTTCCTTCGCCACATCGGTATCGGCCAACTTCGAAAGGGAAGTCGTTAAATTGTTTTCGAACACCAATGCGTTCGTTAAGTGATGCTGAATTCCTTCCATTTCCGATCCGACTTTCGTCAGCGTGCTTGACACTATATTGATCGCCTTGTCCATCGTGGAAATTAATTGTTCTGCGTCTGTCCGTGTAGCCAGTGACGCACCGTCCAAGCCTAGCTTTGTCGTACTGACGTCGATATTGCCAATCGTCATCTGCTGTCCTGGATTGGCGCCTACTTGTAACTTGATCGCGGTATCATCGCCAAGGATTTTCATCGTATTGAACTCGAGTTTGCCTGCCGTATCATCAATGGCTTGTAGTATTTGCGACAATTCTTCGCTACTTGCTTGACGATCATTGTCAGTCAACGTGCCATTTGCAGAAGCTACTGCCAATTCACGTCCACGTTGCAAGAGATCATTGATATTATTCAAGCCTTCATTGGACACTTCAAGTACAGAAAGTCCGTCTTGCATATTGCGTTGCGCTTGGGATAATCCCTTAATCTGAGCCCGCATCGTTTCGGAAATGGCCATGCCGGAAGCGTTTTGACTTCCTTTTTCCACTTTCGACCCACTGCTGAGCTTAGCAAGCGTCTTTTCCATGTCCGTTGCATTCCTTTGCATACGGTTCGAGGAAAGCGCAATATTCTCTGAGCTGTGTATTCGCATCCCTTCACCCACTTTTACGTATTCTATTGTATATCTTCACTTATATCGTCCAAATTCATATAAAATGAACAAATTCGGTCGATAATAAAAGTAAAAATAGTATGGAGTGATCCCGCATGTACGTAAAACGTGCGATAACAGCCTATCAAACGACCGTCAGCACCACGACGCCAATGCTCGACACGATGATTGAGCTGTTGAATGAAATGGGCAATGTGCTACAAAGTATGCAAAATGAAATTAAACAGCAACCCACTATAGAATTATCCGATCCGTTAAAGAAACTTCAGTATGCGCTGTTCGAATTAATGGCCGTCGTGGATCATCAAACGGAAGAAGGGGAGCGGCTGTTTTTGTTGTATGTATTGCTGAATCAAACATTGGTTTCAGTGCAGTTGAAAAGACGGTATGAGCTATTACCTGAAATCTGTGAACAAGTGAATTTGTTGTCTGAAGCGTGGACTGAAGTACGTCAGCATCAGCGGTTGCAGCGCTATCAGACGGATACAGTATAAAGAGATTGTCTGAAAGCCCTGGAAATAGGGCTTATCTGACAATCTCTTTGTTGTTTTGGTTGGGGGGAGTTGCGGGTGGTGCTTATAGTTGCTGGGTTGAGTGCTCTATTGGGGTGTTTGTCCGCTCTATGCGGTGGGTTGAGTGCTCTATCGTGGCGTTTGTCCGCTCTATGCGGCAGGCTGAGTGCTCTATCGTGGTGTTTGGTCGCTCTATGGGACGAGCTGAGTGCTCTATCAAGCTATTTCTCCGCTCTATGGGACACGCCGAGCGCTCTATCAGGGCGTTTGTCCGCTCTATGCGACAGGTTAAGTGCTCTATCAGGTCGTTTCTCCGCTCTATGAAACAAGCCGAGCGCTCTATCAGCCCAGTTATCCGCTCTAAGCAACTCTATCCCAAAACCATTACTTCCCCTTAAACACAGGTTTCCGCTTCTCCGAAAAAGCAATCAACGCTTCCACACGATCCTCAGTCGGCATCGTCATCTCATACGCCTTCCGCTCAATCGCAAGCCCCGTCTGCAAGTCCGCCATCATGCCTTGCTTGATCGCAAACTTCGCCTGTTGAATCGCAATCGGTCCGTTAGCGAGCAATGAACCTACAAACGTATTCACCGTCTCTTCCAATGAATCCAAAGGAGCTTTCTGCGTCACCATACCTAACTGCAATGCTTCTTCAGCAGACACGCGTCGTGCGGTCAAAATCAGCTCCATCGCTTTCGATTCACCAATCAACCGAGGCAGCCGTTGCGTTCCACCAGCTCCAGGAATAATCGCGAGTCCAGTTTCCGTTAATCCCATCACCGCACTGTCCGCTGCAATCCGGAAGTCACAAGCTAGTGCGAGTTCCATGCCACCACCGAATGCAAAGCCATTGATAACCGCAATGGTTGGCTGAGGGAGTTGGTCGATCATCGTAAAGACGTCGCCGATCTTGTTCAGATTTCGACGGACCATGGATTCCGTCAACGTCTTGCGTTCTTTTAAGTCAGCGCCCACACTAAATGCTCTGTCGCCGCTGCCTGTAAATACTACTGCCCGTACGTCAGGATCAATCCGGATACCTTCAACTACTTGCCCAAGTTCGAGTAGTAGTTGGTAGTTGAATGCATTCATAGAATCGGGTCGATTTAGTGTCACATACGCTACTGAGTCTCTTTGTTCATAGATAATTTCCTGCATGGTCAAACGCCTCCTTGAAGTGTCTAGTCTAGTTACACGATAGCATGAAAGGGCTTACTTCGTCAGTTTTGAAGAGTGGAAGGGGAAGGGCATCGTTACGCTGCGTTCCAGGCGGACGCGTTCGGGAGGGCCCGCGGTAAGCCAACCAGTTCGCTTCGCTCTCTCTTGGTTGTCTTACCTGATCGGTCTGATCCTCCCCGAGTCGCCGCCTTCCACTCCGCTTCACTAGTGTTCTCTTTCAGATTGAGTCAGTTCAAATGTCTTGTGTTGAACTTGAACTAGATATCTAGCCTAAGTTCAATGAACAACACGAAGTGCCCCCCACTAAAAGTAGGATCGGAGCGTAGGAGGGGGCGACTCCGAGAGGATCAGCGTGCGCCTTGAGATCCCGCAGGTAGCGAAGCGGACGAGGAAGCTCAAGCCACGCCCTCCGGAAAGCGTCCCCCTCCGTAGCGCAAATCCTCTCCCGTATCCAATGTCCGCTTCACAGATGCCAACTCCAACGATTTCAGGTAGAATAAAGAACAGGAGTTGATCATATTGAAAACAGCGATTGTGACAGATACGACGGCGTATGTGCCGGATGACATAAAAGCAGAACTTGGGATCCATACCATCCCCTTACTCGTAACCATCGAAGGCAAAGAATTCAAAGAAGAAGTCGACCTTACAACCGAAGCATTCTACGAAATGGTACGCGGCAAAGGCCCGCTACCGAAAACATCACAACCCGCAATCGGTGACTTCCAAACCCTATACAGCGAACTCGCCAAAGACTACGACGCAGTCATTTCCATCCACCTTTCAAGCGGCATCAGCGGAACCTATATGGGCGCTGTACAGGCTGCCGAACTCGTGCCGGAAATTGAAGTGCTACCGTTCGACTCGGAAATTTCAGCCTATCCCCAAGGCTTCTACGCCATCCGTGCTGCAGAGCTTGCGAATGAAGGCGTACACCCACATGCGATCATAGAAGAACTAAAAGAAATGCAAAAAGACGTCAGTGCCTATTTCATGGTGGCGGACTTATCGCATCTGCAACGTGGCGGTCGTTTATCCGGTGCACAGGCATTAGTTGGCGGCTTACTACAAGTAAAGCCGATCTTGCATTTCGTAGACAAAATCATCGTGCCGTTTGAGAAAATCCGTACGACGCGAAAAGCGATGAAGCGCATTTCAGATTTACTCGCGGAAGACGCAAAGAATTCATTGCTAGATGCAGCTGTGATCCATGCGAATCGCTATGACGACGCAGTAGAATGGAAGAAACAATTAGAAGAAAAACACCCGAATGTCGATTTCACGATCAGTCACTTTGGTCCGGTCATCGGCACCCATCTTGGAGAAGGGGCGATGGGACTCGGCTGGGTGAAACGACGCGGAACCTGAACAGGGGGAAGTACATGGCCGAACACTTAAAAGAATTTCTGGCAGGGCGCATTTGGTTGCGTCATCTCTTGCCGTTCCCGGAAAGTGTCGTGGACGAAGCCATTAGTCAAGGCGACATCCATATAGAAAAAGGCGTGACCACAAAAAAAGTATGGCATGGGACGCACTATCGTTGTCAGCGTTGCCATAATGAAAATCGGGCGCGCTTCACCATATTTATGTGTGCTCAATGCGAAGCACCTTGCGCCTACTGCAGAAATTGTCTGAACATGGGGCGCGTGTCTTGCTGTTCCGATTTACTAACGTGGACAGGCACGCCACCCAGTTATCCAACAACCCACCGGATGAACTGGCAAGGCAATTTAACACCTTCGCAGCAAAAAGCGACGAATGAATTGCTTGAAAGCACGAAACAAGGGGTCTCTCATTTACTTTACGCGGTGTGTGGGTCAGGCAAGACGGAAATGCTGTTTCGGCCGATTCACTATTTGCTAAACGAAGGCCAGCGCGTATGTCTCGCGGCGCCGCGTGTGGACGTTATTTTGGAACTGTTGCCGCGGTTAACGACGGCTTTTCCTGATACGAAAGTAGAAGCGTTGTATGGCGGGGCGGAAGTAGAACACTTCGATGCACAGCTGATTCTAGCGACTACCCATCAGCTCTATCGTTTTCACGAAGCGTTTGACGCGATCTTCGTCGATGAAGCCGACGCGTTTCCATATACGGCGGATGAAACATTGCAGCGAGCGGTCCGAAAAGCCGCAAAACCGAATGCACCGATTCATTTCGTCACAGCGACCCCTTCGAGTCAGTTGCTTGCTATGAATAAAAAGCAAGGCAATATCTCGGTTCTCGCAAGACGTTATCACGGCCAGCCACTACCTGTACCGCGCAGCGTTGCGTTATGGAATTATGAGAAACTGCTGAAAAAGAAACGTATTCCAGCGAAATTACTACGCTGGACGACCGAACGTCTCGATAAGCAACAACCGTTCCTCATCTTCTTTCATCAAATCGAACTGATGGAACTGGCGGAACCGTTATTTCAGAAACTAGATGAACGAATTTGTGCAGTGCATGCGGAACATGATGACCGCAAGGAACGCGTGCAGTTGCTGAGACAGAAAGAGATTCCCGGTCTTCTGACGACAACGATTCTCGAGCGAGGGATTACGATACCGAACGTGCAAGTGGCGGTTGTTGGGGCGGAGCAAACGATCTTCAATAAAGGCGCGTTGATTCAAATCGGTGGACGCGTCGGTCGATCCGTGCCGAACACGTCAGGCGACTTTGTACTATTCCACCAAGGCATTACGCGCGCTATGGATGAAGCGAAACGGGAAATCCGCAAGCTGAACCACACCGAGGTGCCGCAATGACGTGTTTACTCTGCGACAAACCTCTACACGACCAGCCCACTTGGCAACATTTCCTCGGTATTCAGAAAGAAACATCCGCTTGTCCTATCTGTTTCGAGAAGTTCGAACGCATTGATCGTATCGAACAAGACGACGTACTCGATTCTGTTCATTCGCTCTATGCATATAATGAAGCAGCGAGAGAGTACTTGCATCAGTTCAAGTTCATGCAAGACGTGGCGCTTGCACAAATCTTCGCGTCGTCGTTACGCAGTGTACTGAACGATTCCAAGAAAATGATCGTGCCGATTCCTATGCATCCGTTCAATAAAATAAGGCGAACTTTTTCTCAAGTGGATGCGTTACTAGAAGCAGCGAATATTCCGTATCAATCACTACTCGGGAAAACGACGGAATCAGTTATGGGTGAAAAATCTCGTAGCGAACGCTTGGCGATGACTGAACTATTTCAAGTAACGGCCGATATACCAAGTAATGAAGCAGTGTATGTGCTTGTGGACGATATTTACACGACGGGTACAACATTGCGTCACGCGGCACGAGCACTGAAACAGCGTGGGATACACCGAGTGGAAGCTGTGACGTTATTCAGACCTATAAGAGAGAAGTGATGGAGATGGCGGAAGCAAGAAATTGCCCGACATGTGGCAGTATGTTTAATTACACGGGCCTTCGGGAAGTGTGTTCTACGTGTGCACAATTGGAAGAGACGTTGTACGAAACCGTCTACAAGTTTTTACGCAGACGGGAAAACCGTGCGGCGAATATCGACCGGATCGTGGAAGTAACAGGCGTGACGGAAGAATTACTGCATAAATGGGTACGTAAAGGAAGACTGCAACCTGCACTATTCCCGAACCTTGGCTATCCATGTGATCGATGTGGCGCATTAACATCGTCAGGGAAAATCTGTGACAAATGTACGGAAGAAATTCAAGCAGACTTGCAGACGTTTGACGCAGCGACAGAGCTTCGTGAAGCGATTAAAGCGCATGAACAAGGCACATACCACGCACGAAAAGAACGTAGATGACAAGCAAGCGATACGAGCAGTTGGTACTGCTCGTTTTTTCGTTCGAAATGCCCCTAAACGTTTCGTGGAATCTGCCGAAATAAAGAGTAGAACCTAAAATAACACCAGAATGGAAAGGAGCGAGACGTATGAAAGTAGAAGGATTTAAACCCCAAGCTGTCAATCCGTATAGGAATCAGCAAATGAAAGTAGACCAGACGAAACAGGCATCACAAATGAAAACGGATAAACTCGAGATTTCATCCGAAGCGAAGAAGTTATCTGCGGCTTCACCGATCGAATCGGCTAGACAACAGCGTGTACAGGAACTAAAAGCGCAAGTACAGTCTGGAGAGTATCAGGTAGATGCGAGCAAACTCGCTTCCCATATGCTGTCGTATTTCAATAAGCTATAAAGAAAGTAGGGTTACACATGTCCATTGAACCAATTTTGACAACGCTCAATCACTTGGAAACACTGCATACGAGCTTGCTCCGTCTTTCAAACGACAAGACCGCATTGCTAAAAAGCGGCGACATCGAGGGAATTGACCAGCTGTTGAAGGAGGAGCAATCTCACCTAGCGGCTATTGTGCAAATGGACCAGAAGCGTGTACAGGAAGTGAAGCAGTATTTGACCGCACAAGGAAGTGCAGTACCTGCCGAACCGACGATGACACAATTAATCGAACTGGCAAGAATTCCGGACAAAGATCCGTTAGCAGAGGCGAGGGACCGTCTCCTGCATGCGATTCATGAGTTGAAACAGCAAAACGACCTCAACCAGCAACTGACCTACCAATCTCTTCAATTTGTGAATCTATCGCTGGACATGGTCCGTCCGCGTCCGGAAACCGTCAACTATTCGAAAAACGAAGTACAAGGGCAGTCACAAAGCGGAGCCAAAACGAAGCTCTCTTCATTCGACTCCCAAGCATAAGGAGGACACAACATGCGCTCGACATTCATGGGACTTGAAACTAGCAAACGCGGATTGTATACACAGCAATCCGCTCTTTATACGACAGGGCATAATATTGGGAACGCGAACACGCCTGGTTACTCACGACAGCGTGTGAACATGCAGTCGACTTCTGGGTTTCCAGGAGTAGGAATGAATGCAGGCACGATGCCAGGATTCCTTGGGACAGGTGTAGAAGCAGGGAGTATTCAGCGGATTCGTGACTCGTTTGTAGATCATCAGTTTCGTAGTGAATCAACGAAGCTCGGCTACTGGGAATCTCGTTCGAATGCGATTGCGCAGATGGAAGATGTCATTGGTGAGCCTTCTGAGTATGGGTTGCAGCAGTCGATGAGCGACTTTTGGCAATCTTTGCAGACACTTGCGGCGAATCCGGAGAACGGTGGAGCTCGCGCGGTAGTTGTAGAGCGTGGAGCTGCGGTGGCGGATTCGTTTAATTATATTTATAAATCTGTTTCTGAGATTAAAGGAAACTTAGGCGATGAAATTGACTTTGGTACGAAGACGATCAATTCTTTGCTTAGTCAAATTGGTGAGTTAAATAAACAAATCGCTACGGTAGAACCGAATGGTTATTTACCGAATGATTTATATGATGCACGTGATGGGTTACTGGATCAGTTATCGAGTTTAGTGCCGATTGAAACTAGTTATGAAAAAACTGGGGGACGTGCGCCTGCTATTGCGGAAGGTACGGTCACAGTTAAAATTAAGACAACTGGTGACGCTATTACAGTAGTACAGAAAACAGATGTATCTCAAATTAGTATTGATGACACTGATGACGGAGCGCTACCAGACTTTATGACAGGTTTTACTTTCAGTGGCGGTCCGGCAGACGGTGAGCAACTTTCAGTCAATGAAATGGTCAAAAGTGGAGAATTGAAATCACTTATTGATTCATACGGATATATAGATGCAGATGACAATGAAATAGGTCTCTATCCAGACATGATGACTAAATTGGATAAACTGGCAAATGAATTCGCCAAGGAATTCAACAAAGTGCATCAACAAGGTACGGATTTGGAAGGGAAGCCAGGATTACCTTTCTTTGTCGCTAACGATTCAGGAGAATTTACTGCAAGTTCCATTGCAGTGAATGAAGTGATCAGAAAAGATCCAAATAAACTGGCTGCATCAGACTCAACAACCGGTGCTGAAGTCGGTAACGGGAAAAATGCTAAAAACCTAGGTGATGTGTTTTTCGCGAAAAATAAGGAATTAGATGGTTCTAGCGTTCAAGGCTTTTATGCACAAGTAATTGGTCAACTAGGAGTAGAAGGCCAACAAGCAATAAAAATGACGGAGAGCTCAGGTACATTACTTTTATCTGTGTCCAACAGACGCGACTCCATCAGTTCGGTTTCACTAGACGAAGAAATGACCGACATGATCCGTTTCCAACAAGCATACAACGCATCTGCCCGCATGATCACCGTGATGGATGAAGCACTCGACAAAATCATCAACGGAATGGGTACGGTCGGCAGATAATTAAGGAGGAATCTTCATGCGTGTAACACAATCTATGCTATCTCAAAACATGCTACGTAACTTATCTAGCAGCTATAATAAAATGGGGAAATTACAAGAACAATTGAATACCGGCAAGAAAGTAACTCGTCCTTCCGATGATCCCGTAACGGTCATGAAAGGTATGGGCTACGGAATGCAAGTTGATAAAGTAGAGCAATATCAAAAGAATATGGGCGAAGTGAATAACTGGCTCGACAGTTCGGATGATGCGCTTGATGGAGTGGGACAAGTTTTGCAGCGATTGAAAGAACTTGCGACGAATGCTTCGAATACTGGTGCGATGACTGAAAGTGATAGATCAGCAATTAAAACAGAGATTGATCAACTGCGCGAACACTTACAGGACGTGGCCAATACGAAAGTAGGCGACAAACATATATTTAGTGGGAGTATGACGGATAAGCCACTTTACAACAAAGAAAACAAAAGCTTCGAAACTGGAGACGCATACAAAAGCGATGTGTCAATTGAAGTATTTGACGGAGTTAATCTGCGTGTCAGTACGGATGTCAGCAAAATGTTCAGTGATATTGACGGTTTACTCGATAAAGTCAAAGATCTTACTGGTAACGGTTCGTCCGATGACGGAAACAGCTTTGGTAAAATGATCAGCGATATCGACGGTCAATTGGATGTCGTACTATCAAAACGCGCAGACATTGGTGCGCGTTCGAACCGCGCAGAACTCATGCATAACCGTCTCGAAATGCAAGAAGGCGCCGCGAAAAAGCAGCGTTCCCAAAATGAAGATGTCGACTATGAAAAAACGATTACCGACCTGATCACTTCGGAATCTATCCACCGCGCCACTTTATCAGTAGGCGCACGAATCATGCAACCTTCTTTAATGGATTTCTTGCGCTGAAAGATTAGGCGGACACTATGCAAGTGTCCGCTGTTTTTATACCGAAAAGTAAGGGAAGGTGGAGACCGTGAACATACCGCAGCTTCAAATCCAAACGACACCTGCAAAAATCGATTTGCAGGTGACAAAGCCTGTCCAAGAAATTCAGCAACCGAAAGCTACGCTGAGCATAGAACAGCCAGCAGCGATTCTTGAAATGTCCACTACACGTCCGCAACTATCACTCGATACAACAGAAAACCGTGCGGATCTAGACCTGAAAAGCGTATTCCGTCGCACTTCTGAAAACGCACAGTACGGCATGCAAAAAGCACAAGAAGGTTCAGCTCGTCGCGCACAAGAAGGTCAACAACTCATGAAGATCGAGAACGGTGCTTCGATTGCAGATATCGTCAAACAAAATACCGAGCGTCCCATGGCGGATCTACAAGTGAAATTCGTCGGAGACCGTACAAAAGTGAAAATGAGTTTTTCTGAAGGATCACTGGATATTAATGTGACACCGCAGAAACCGAAAATTGATGCACAGATCAATAAACCGATTCACAATTACACACCGGGTAAAGTGTCCGTTGAAATGGCACAGTACGGATCGATCCAAATTGATTGGAAAGCTTAATAAAGGAGAGAGATCTAGTGACACCACAACTAAAAGAAATCGCAACAAAATTCCATGGTAAAATAGAAGTAGATCTATCTAAAGCATGGCACTTCCCGAAAGGACTTCCAGGATTCGAAGAGGAAGAAGAATTCGTCATCTTGCCGATTGGAGAGAATGAACAATTTCAAGTATTGCAGTCCACGAAAGAAGCAGGTGTAGCATTCGTCGTAGCGAATCCATACAAAATTGTAGAAGAGTATGACTTTAAAATAGATGATCCAACAGTTGATTTACTCGAAGTGAAAAGCCCGGAAGAGTTGATGGTACTCGGTATTGTCTTCATTAAAGAACCATTTGAAGATTCTACAATTAACTTACAAGCACCTCTTCTGTTTCAAACAAACAACAGAAAAGCGAAACAAATGGTATTGAATGATAAGCGCTATCTTATCAAACATCCAATCAATAAAAAGAAGTTGGATGAAATAAAAGAAAAAACAACTAGCGGAAAGAGTGAATAATATGTTAGTACTCTCACGCAAAGCGGGCGATACAATTAAAATTGCAGATAATATAGAAGTGAAAATTCTCGAAGTAAAAGGCGATACGGTGAGGGTAGGGATCGAAGCGCCTAAATCAGTGGAGATTGTACGGGGGGAACTGATTCAGTCTATTAAGGAAACGAACGCTGAATCATTGACGTTGGATTTGGACTGGTACAAAAACTTAAAGGATAACAAGTAAATTGTGATTGCATCATCACGTTAGCCAGTGCAAGTCACGTAATATCCACATTTCAAATAAATAGAAAAAAGATTTCAAGAAACTACTAAACACTATAGTCACATATCCGATATTAGTAGTGTAAGCGGTAGAGAGTGTCCGGCCGGTACTCAAAACCGTAAAACAAATAAGGGACACAAGGACGTGTACCCAACAAACACTCAAGGAGGAAATTATAATGATTATCAATCACAACATGGCAGCGATGAACACGCACCGCCAACTAGGTTCAAACAACGCAGCAGCAGCTAACAACATTGAGAAATTGTCTTCAGGTTTGAAGATTAACCGTGCTGGAGATGATGCAGCTGGACTAGCAATCTCTGAGAAAATGCGTGGACAGATTCGTGGATTGGATATGGCACAAAAGAACTCACAGGATGGAATTTCTTTGATTCAAACTGCTGAGGGATCTTTAAACGAAACACATGATATTCTACAACGTATGCGTGAACTAGCAGTACAAGCTGGTAACGATACAAACGTTGCTGGAGACCGTGAAGAAATTCAAAAAGAACTTAACCAACTAACATCAGAAATTAACCGTATTGGTAATACAACAGAGTTTAACCAAAAGAAATTGATAAATGGTGACTTATCATCGAAATTTGAAGTGACAGCTGCAGTTACTACACCAGCTACAAAAGTAGATGTTACAAAGGCTGTTGAGCAGACAATTAAAGTCGGTACGGAACCTATTGCATGGAGTTCAGGTTCAAAAGCTGATATTGATGTTACAATAGGTGGAACAGCTGATAATGGTTTTGCTTGGAATAATTTAGACACTGGTAATGAAGGTTCTATTGCTATTAAAAAAAGCGGTGACAGCTTTGAGGTTTCTTATAACGGAACAGATGGTGCTTCAAAGTCTTTAGACATTAATGCTGATAAAGTGGCACTTGATGAAGCTACTGGAACATACTCTTATAATAACCAGGGAATTTCATTCTCATTCTCTAAAGAAGATGCTGCTGACTGGGCAGAAGGCGGAACAGTAACAATTGATTTAAGCAAATCTGCATCAAGCGGAGATGCTACTGGTACTGTGAATACTGTGCCTAAGAGTGTTGAACTTGCATCAACTGGTACCGCAGCACCTGCAGCTACTGCAGTTATGGGCGACATTACGGTTGCTGGCGGTGGTGCAAATCTTGCAAACGTAGATAGCCTAGAAATTGAATGGGATGAAGCAAATAACAAATTTACAGCAATCCAAAAAGCGGGAGCAGATGTCGTATCTACAACTGAATTCTCCTTGGAGAGTGGAGATACATTAAACTTTAACCAAGATGGAATTTCATTTACGTTTACGGGAACTACAGGTACTGGTGCTACTGATGCAAAATTCACAGGTACATTTGATCTGAAAACAGAAACAAATAAAGTTGAAGTTGCTGGAGAAGTAACAACAGCAGCGGTTACAAAGGATCAGTCGGCTCAATTCCAAATCGGAGCTAACGAAGGACAATCCATGTCTGTTGGTATTGAGGATATGCGTGCGGTTGCTCTTGGTATCGCAACGGTAGGAACAGTAAATGATAAACTAGGAGTAACAAATGGAACAGACAATGTAGTTGCGGAGCAAGCACTTGACGTTTCTTCACACGAAAAAGCAGCTGCAGCCGTTTCTACTATTCAAGATGCAATTGATAAAGTGTCTAGCGAACGTTCAAAACTCGGTGCATCACAAAACCGTTTAGAACATACAATCAACAACTTAGGAACATCGTCAGAAAACTTAACATCTGCGGAATCACGTATCCGCGACGTGGATTATGTCTTAGCTGCATAAGCAGTGACAGACACAGTCGTCCTGACTGGTAACGGTCAGAGAGTACGATCGGGTGAATTGCTGGAAACCCCTGAAACTGTTCTTGCTACAACGTAACTGGAAACGGTCAGCGTGAATGCTTGAAAAAAGAACAGATTGGGCAATCAGCAGCCAAGCTCCTGTCTTGAAAGAGTGGAGAAGGTTCAACGACTAGGATAGACCATCTAAGGCGCAAGCTATGGTGATGAAATCCGTAGGAAACACAAGAGGGAGTAGCTTGTGAATCCGAAGTGCCCGGCCCCTACCGAGAGTGAAGGGTGAAGATATAGTCTAGTCATTAGTGAAAGCTAATGTTCGCACGATGGCGAAAGAGATGATGGACTTTACGAAGAACAACATCTTAACTCAAGCAGCACAAGCAATGCTATCTCAATCGAACCAAATGCCCCAAGGCGTGCTACAACTCCTTCGGTAAATGGTTCAGGGACGCCTATTCGGTAACGGATAGGACGCATAACTGGGTGAATTGCTGGAACCTCCTGAAGTCCACTTTCCGACAACGCAGCTGGAAACGGCAAACGTGAACGGTTGAAAAAAAGTGGAATTGGACAATCAGCAGCCAAGCTCCTGTGAGGAAACTCTGGAGAAGGTTCAACGACTAGGATATACCGTCTAAGGCAAACAAGCTATGACGATGAAATCCGTAGGGCGTCAATTGACGTTCGAAGTGCCCAGCATCCTAGTTATTTAGGTACAAGGATGGAGATATAGTCTGAGCCTATTAGAGACAATAGGACTACTTGCAAGCAAATCAACAGCCTCAGGGCGTACTACAATTACTACGTTAATAGTACTTTTTAATCAAAAAGAGACTTCTTTTAAGAAGTCTCTTTTTTCTTACATAAAATTTTGTTCCTGAAGATCTTTGGTTTTATAAACTATAGACCAATAACTGCGCCCTAACTGATCAGCAATATGTTGAATAGTACAGCCTTTCCGTTTCATGTCTATTAGTGCTGCTATTTCTTGTGGTGTATAAGGCCGCATTCTGTCTTTCGAACTAATGAAGAGTTCATATTTGGGGTATTTGAGATTCCATCTTTGTTTTTCCATGTAGAAACGGTACTGCCAATTCGTTTTATAACTCATTGAAGGGCATGTAACGGTAATGGGTTCTATGTCCTGAAGAAATAATAATGTATCTGCGGTACGGTTTGTGCGCAAGTAATAGCCGTTCCCATCAGGTCGTTTTGTAAGTGTGAATTTTGCTAAAGTTAAGTTTCCGATTTGGACTATTAGGTTCTTTAATTCTTCATGTGTGAAATTTTGAAGGTATAAAGCAACGTGAGGAGTGATATATATTTTTTTAGTATTGTCGTTTACACGGGTTGTAAGCATTAATGACCCATCATCCATGTAGATCGTTGCTAGGCTGTGCAAGTCATTCAAATTAGTAAGCTGGTGTTTTGGTAATCGTTTCACTCTCGATTTACTTTCTTCTTTAGCGATGTAAAAATCATCTTCCAGCTTGCTCCACAAATTATCAACTCGTGAACTAATAACATTACCTTTTAGAGTGAAAGAGAGATAAGGCTCTAGCTTCATGACTTTCCAAGCCCGATAATCCTTCTGTTTGATAGAAAAGTGTTCGTTGTATGCGCTTCTGATACCTTTAGATTTTGTAGACATGTGCGTCAGCATGCCATCTCCAATAATAGAGCCGAGCATAATATTTTGCTGTGTAGTAGAAAGATCATCCAATGTATTCAGTGGGCGTGGTGTAATACTATTCTGTTGATAAAAACACTCTTGTACAATCTCACCCAAAGTCAAACCTGTGGAAGCTTGGATTGAACAAAGAGTATCTCGATTTCCTTCAGTTAGGTTCACTTGATAGCGTTTAGATTCATTGTCCTCTTGCCTGGCGTAGTTTAGCCTTTGGAAATTATCGTTTGTTACTTCAATAGAGGAGGCGTATTGCTGAATTATTTGATTGATTTCTTTAGTAGGTGAGGGAATGGATATATGATTAGGTAGCCGTATAGTCGTCCGTTTCGCGATTGATTTGTGAACTTCTGCATTTCTGATTTTATAGGCGAACCCAGGGTGGATCCATTTTGCAACGATGCTAAGAAAGTATTTGATTTGCAGCTGGTCATACAAAATAAGTCTTCGTTGTCCATCTATCGCAAACAGCATATTGAATTTACTATTTAATGCGTATTGAAGTAATGGAAGTTCGTCCTCGGTCCATTGCTCAGTGGAGAGGATCAATTTCTCCAACGTGCCGTTTTCTTTCACTTTCAAGTGACCGGATTCCTGGTACCACCACGCGAGTGTCTGAGCAGTCATATATTGTTCAACAAACTCCAGAGGAATGCCTTTGAAGCCGTTCTGATACCAAGCAGTGTGTAATGCTTCTGCGTTAGTAATAGGCGCAGATTCAATCACTATACGCTCTGTAAAGCCGAGTTCACTCCGCGTATCTGTTGTTTGTTCTTTCTTTATAATAAAGTCCAGTACATACGCTTTTAACTGCCGGTGACAGGAATGAGCCCATTCGCTGTGTTTTACATGGAAAGTGAAACGAAAATACTTGCGGTTAGTAGCAGAAGAAATAATACGTCCGCTGCTGAGTAGCAAGGCGCAAAGCAGACTGTTTAATTGTTTAGTAGAAGAAGATGAGTCTATTTCTAAATTATTGTTCGTGCAATTGGCAACGTATTGTTCCTTTGCCGCTTTACCATCTTCCAGTAGAAATCCGTAAGATCGTGAATTCGTAGAGTATAGAAATTTTCCAATCGTCATAGTTAGCCCTCCTATAAGATAAGAATATATGTTCTTATTATATAATTAAGGATGGCGAATAGCTACTTATAACGTGAAAATAGAATTAGTAAACAGATGTAAAGGAGTGACAGTAAACGATGAATAATTCAGAAGAACTGGATCAGTTGAAACGTCAACTGGAGCAAGTTAAACAGCAAGATCGGATTCTGGAAGAAATAGAAAAGCGTTTGTATAAAATGAAAGAGATTGCGGAGTATGCGTCGAAGTATCGGCTTAGTGGGGAAGAGACACGGGAGTTGGAGAAGCAGATTGAGGCGCATGAGGTGGCGATTGAGTCGTTGAAGAATTATTTAAGTTCTTGACATATAATTGTGTTGGTACCAGGTCCTCACACAACTCTAGTTTAATTCAGAGTTGTTTACGATTTGTGTTGGAACCTGGTACCTTCCTTTAAAGTGATCTTATTTGTTTAATAATTACACAGGAGTGAAATAAAGCATGAATAATATTTTGTTAAGAATCGACAAGAAACCACATAGGGAAGGAGAACACCTTTCGTATATAGCATACGAAAAAATTGATGAGAAGCTTGGCGGTATGAGTCTATACTATTGCAATAAAGATATATTCGGTCCAGGATATTCCCATAAGAAGCTCGGATCTTCTACAGGAATTATAATGAGTGAGGAAAACGAAAATAATATTTTCTTTGAAATTTTGGAAATAGATCTAAGTGAAATAAAGGATTCTGCTATGAAAGCTGTAAGTAATAGTCCGGACAATTATTCAGAGCAATACATGTATCTTATAAAAAGGATTCAAGCATTAGGATATAAAGCACTACAATGATTAATTCTCTACCTGTGGATCGAAAATCAGACAACTACTCTGAATTGTTCTAGAGTTTTATGGTGCATAGGCAAGCAAGATTAAAATGCGCAATGATGAATATTTGCTCGACAAGAGTTTTAGAAGGCAGTGTCCACTAGTGTTGTACGGGAAATATATATAAAACATATATGTTTATTTATTCCTTAATTATTAGTGCCACAGAATAAAAAAAAGGGAACAGGGTTATGTAACTGAACCAGTTCCCTTTTCTTAAGTTATATAGTTATTTCTAGATTTGTAGGTACCAGGTTCCCACGCAACTCTAGTTCAATTCAGAATTGTTTTCAACTTGTGTGAGGACCTGGTACCTTCCTTATGATATATACGTTAGTAATCACGTTTATGCTGATACCAGTATTCCAATAAGTCAACAAGGGGCTACGGATTCCAAAAGTTTAGTAATAGAAAAAGGAAGCTGGATAGGGGCTAATTCAGTTATATTATCCGGGGTAAGAATAGGTGAGAATTTAGTTGTTGCCGCAGGGAGTATTGTATGGTAGGGGGAAATACAGCCCGGTTTATTAAGAATATATTATAGAATTTAGATTAGATTTAGTAAAAGTCTACCTGGCCTCACGCAATACAGAAACTAGTCCAACAATTCATTGTTTTATAAAATGATAACTCATCTTATATTGGTAATGATCGGGTAGCTATTTACCTTAAACAAAAATAGTTAATGAATTTCACGAAACAAGATACTTTTACTGTTTTTAAATCACGATTCTAAATAGTTTCCTAGGCGTGTAATACAAAGGCGATATCACTAAAAACTGAATGATTTGAAAGTGGAATTGGACAATCAGCAGCCAAGCTCCTGTGAGTAGACTCTGGAGAAGGTTCAACGACTAGGATATACCGTCTAAGGCATGTGCTATGACGATGAAATGGAGTAATTACAGTACATCCTCATTACAAAGTGAATTCTACAAGGGTTTTAATCATAGGTCAATGGATTGCAGAAATAAATTAAGTATGGACTTTGGTAGAAATACTAATAATCAATAAAGTGATTAGACAGCATAGATCATTTTGTTGGAAACATTTGTTAGATAACATAATGTATTATCTGTTTTTAAGTAGTATAATAGGTTTTACTGCAGTTTAAAGGTGGTGTGCTTTAAATGTCTAACAAAAGAAGAGATCCAACTCCTAATGAGAGTTCATTATTACTTACAGAGGTTGAAAATATGTGCCCTTCTTGTGCAAAATCACTTATGTATGAGAAAAATGGTAGACAGAATAAGCTATGGGAAGCTGCACATATTTATCCTCTTAATCCTACAGAATCTGAGATTGAATTATTAAAGGATGAAGAGAGGTTACATGAGGATGTAAATAACATAAGGAATTTTATTCCTCTATGTAGTGATTGCCACAAGAAGTTTGACAACCCTAGAACTGTTGAAGAATATAGGTGGTTATTAAATATAAAGAAAAACATTTTGTCAAAGAGTGAGACTAGAGCAAAGTATGCTGATTATCAAATTGAGACAGAAATAAAGGAAGTCATTACAATACTTGTAGAGGAATTTAATGAGAGTGCTCTTAAACAGTTAGAAATGGAAGCATTAAAGTTGGATGTAAAGTCAGATGAAACGTTGTCAAGAATTACAAAAAGAAGGATAAGAAATGAAATAACAGATTACTATTATTATATTAAAGAGCATTTTGCTCAATTAGATAGCCAATATCCAAAATCATTCAATGCAATAGCCTCACAAGTTAGTGCATTTTATAACACTTTAAGCAGAACTGAGCCATCCCAAGAAGTGATTTATAATCAATTAACAGAGTGGCTCTCTAAAAAAACTGGCAATAGTTCTTTACTGGCCTGTGGAATAGTAATCTCTTTTTTTGTCCAAAATTGTGAGGTGTTTTCATGATTGTGCCTAACAAGGTAATTAGATTTAGTGACTCTGTCATTGGGAAAATGCCAATAATTCTTGAGTATTTACTAAAAGAAGATATGACAGTTAAGGACTTATACTTTATAACACAAGATTATTTTGAAGAGATTGATGAGTTTATTTATTCACTTGATGTATTATTTCTACTAGGTGCAATAAGAGTAGATTTTGATAAAGGAGTTGTTACCTATGTTAGATAGTATTAAAAGTACAATATTTACAGAGGAAGTTATAGATTTCCATGAGGGATTGAATGTTGTATTGGGTGATGATAAAGGATCTAACTCTATTGGTAAATCAACTTTACTTATGATTATAGATTTTGTCTTTGGTGGTAATACATATATCTCTCATAATAGTGATGTGGTAGCAAACCTAGGACATCATGAGTTAGGGTTTACTTTTAAGTTTGAAACTGAATATCATTTTGTTAGAGGCACAGAAAATCCAGATGTAGTATATAAAAGCAATGATAAATATGAAAAATTTGATAAAAGTGAAATGAAATTAAATGAGTATACTAAGTTACTAAAGAGTTTATATAAAATTGAATCAGACCAATTAACTTTTAGAGCTGCAGTTAATACCTATTCTAGAGTGTGGGGAAAGGAAAATAATAATGTTAAAAAACCCCTTCATAGTGTTGCTCAAGAAAAATATGGTCAAATTGTAACAAATCTGATAAAGCTTTTTAATAAGTATGATGATATAGAATTGCAAGATAAGGAAGTTAAAAAAATTGAAGATCAAAGAAAAGTCTTAAATAAAGCAGGTAAGCACAAGTTAATACCCAAAATAACTAAAGCAAAGTTTACAAAAAATTTAAAAGAAATGAAGCAGCTTACTAATGAAATTGAGAGGTTAGGAAAAAATGCATACAGTCCTTCAGGAGATATAAGTGATATTGTTTCTGCTGAAATGATTTCCATTAGAGAAAAAAAGAAAAAACTCATAGATGAGAGAGAGTATTTTATTTCAAGATTAAACAGAACTACAAGAACTATTAAAAGATCAGCAAGTGCTGGATTTGAAGATCTTCTAGAATTTTTCCCAAATGTAAATATGGAAAAATTACAGAGTATAGAATCATTCCATCAAGGAATCAGTTCTATTCTTACTGAAGAATTAGAGAATGCAAAAACAGAGTTGGTTAAAAAAATAGCTGTATTAGAGAAGGAAATTGATATTGTAATTAAAAAGCAAGAACAGCTAATAGATCCTGATGAAGAACTTAATTTATTTATTGACAGTTTAATTGAATTATCATCAAACTTAAAAACCCTCCAACTAGAAAATCAGTATTACAGTAAGTTGTCAGGAATTAAAGAAGATATCGATATTAAAAAGGGTAAACTTGAAGAGCTAAAAGAAGTAATTATAAAAGAAATTAGCAAAGCTATCAATACAAAATTAAAAGAGATTAATGGTTTAATTTATGGGGGCAAAAGGGATGCACCTGAATTAAATTTAACTTACAGCAAATATGACTATAAGTTTTTTGATAATACAGGTACTGGTAAAGCATATGCTAATTTAATTATTTTTGACTTAGCAATTCTAACACTAACAAAAATGCCTTTAATTATACATGACTCCTTTTTATTTAAGAATATTGAAAAAGAAACTGTTGAACAAATTATTAAGTTTTACAATTCATTATCAAAACAAGTGTTTATTGCTATTGATTTTATTGATATGTATAACAAGGAAACACAAATAATTATAAAGAAGGAAACAGTACTCTCTTTATCTAATGATAAGTTATTGACTAGATTAGATTGGAGAGATTAGTGAAGGATACCTGTGTGTCACGCAATTTAGTGGTTCGTACAAGATCCCTATGAGTATTGCGGACAAAATGAGCCACTAGTGCGGAGTTTTGAGCCACTGAATGCGGACAATAGAGCCAGTAAAAGCGGAAGCGAGAGCCACCAATCGTGTGAAGCGATAGAAACAGCCCTAGAAAACGAGGTTTCTAGGGCTGTTTGCGGTTCTAATCAACGTAGTGAAGGATCTATTTCATCGTCTATAACGCGAATAGCCCATAACACTAGTTCATCCGTAAGCGTCAAAAAATGAACACGTTGTTTCATATAAAAGAAAATGCCCCAAAGAATCGATTAAAGATTCTTCGGGGCATTTTCTATTTCTTTGACTGGATATAACAATTCTTTGGTAAGGTCTTCGACCAAGGCATCAAGTCTTCAAACTCCTCGATTTTTTCAAGATTACGTTGAGGAAGTTCTTCGAAAAGGAACTGCAGGTAGAAGAAGGGGTTTATGCCATTCTCTTTTGCGGTCTCTACGAGACTATAGGCGATTGCACTTGAAGTAGCACCTCTTGTGGAAACTGCAAAAAGCCAGTTTTTTCTACCGATTACGAAAGGTTTTATTGATCGCTCTGCTCGATTATTGTCGATCTCGATACGACCATCTTTCATAAATGTTATCAGTTTAGGCCATTGTTTAAGCGTATAGGAGATGGCAGTCCCAGTTGCAGTCTTCGGAGCGACTTTTTCTTTTTGTTCTTTTAGCCATACCAAAAAATCATCCAGCACAGGCTGACTGTCGTATTTCCTTATTTCAAGTCGTTCTTCAGGCATTTTATCTTTCGTCTTGCGTTCAATTGCGAACAATCGGTTGCAGAAATCGAGTCCCTTTTTAGCGACCGTCGTTCGACCTGCACCAGCTGGCGCACCTTTTAATGCCTTGAGTGCCTCATCGAATTTACGGCGAGCATGGGCCCAGCAGCCAGCGAGCTCCACATTTTGAATAGACTCGTAGGCTGCATAGCCATCCACATGGAGATAACCCTGGTAGCCTTTTAAAAAATTTTGCGGATTCTCTTTGGCACGACTTGCTTGATAATCAAAGAGTACGATCGGTGTCTTAGAGTCTCTACCTGTCCGATAAAGCCACATATAGGATTTTGATTCCGCCCTTTTCCCTGGTTCGTCGAGAACTTGCAGGACAGTTTCGTCCGCATGGAGAACCTTTTCCTCACGAAGACGACGATAGAGTTCATCATAGAACGGCTTGAGCCATCGCGTCGTACTCGAAAGCATCCAGTTCGATAGCGTCTGTCGATTCAATGGAATGCCCATCCGTTCGAGTTGTTTCTCTTGTCGATAAAGAGGAAGCCCATCAGCAAACTTCTGCGTCATCACGTATGCAATGGCAGATGGAGACGCTAATCCCTTCGGGATCACCGGGTTCGGCATCTCAGCTTTCTTAATAGGTGTTTTGATCGCATGTTCTTCACAATGACGGCAACTGTAGATATGCTGTACATGTTCGACAACTGTTACTTGCGCCGGGATGATCTTCAGTTCTTTGCGTATCTGTGTGCTCATCTCGTGCATGGAATGATCGCATTCTAAACAGACCTTCTCCGAATCAGAGAGGTCATAGTGAATCGTCTCGACCGGCAGGTCTTTCAACTTATCTGCACGTCCGATTCTCTTCTTGCGTGTATAGTTTATCGTCTCAAGCGTAGGCTCTACAAGAAGGATCGCTGAAGAAACTTCTGCCTCATTGAACAACGGTAATTCAAACTGGTCCTTGTTCGTCTTCTCACTAGAAGTTCCGAAGCGTTTCTGTTGGAGTAGAGTGAACTGTTGCTTGTACCATTCCATCTGAGCCTCAAGCTTTTTCTTCTCTTGCTCGAGTTGTTCGTTCTTCTTCTCGAGCTCTTCAATTGTAAGTTGGGTTTTCTTGTCTGGTTTTCTCATAGGAACAATAATAGCATAAAATTATTCCAAGGAGTAGACTCAAATTACTTTTTTCGCCGAGACTGAAGGGTGTGCGTCACGTTGGTTCAACGGTAACCCATCCAGGAGCCAGTTCAACTGTCGGCTCGAAATGGAAAGTGGTTGAACAGACTCAAGATCCGGCCAATCGAACAGCCCTTTCTCGAGTCTTCGGTAATAGAGCCAGAATCCATTGTGATCCCAGAATAGAATCTTGAGTTTATCTCTCTTCCGATTACAGAAGACAAAAAGTGCTTTGGAGAAAGGATCAAGTTGGAACAGCTCTTGGACAATGACAGCTAGTCCGTCAATCGACTTCCGAAGATCTGTCGGACCAGCAGCCAGATAGACGCGCCCAACGGCGCGATCATTCATCATATCTGACGTAGCGTCCGGATCACTTGAAGTAACAGAGTTTCATCATAGCCACTTGTCACCTCGATATCCACATGATTTACTTTCAAGGAAATCGAGTTCTCTATCGATTCTTCCACTACACAGGAGACCCAACTGGTCTCCTGACGTGCGGTATGATTAACTGGTGACTGCTTCCTTAGCCAATACTTCATATTGTGCACGGCAACCTCTGCAGTTTCACACCATTCAGAAAGCGCTAGTCCACTGTTTTGATATTCATCGATCTTCGCAGACCAGTATGCTTCTTTCTCTTTTCTTTTCAAATAAATACCTCCCAAAATGTGTTCTATGGGAGGAGTATCTCACGAATCTTCTTCTATTAATATGTGTTCACTATTTGACGCTTACGTTCATCCATATCTATTTCTTCTTTCTCCACATCGATACAACGAGTTAGTAGACCAACTTCCACTTTTTCCATAATTTCATCAGGCAAATATCTGTGGAAAAAATAAGTAGCGATGCGATTTTCTACTTCCTCCGGAATCATACTCTAACCCCCAAACCATGACGTTCTCTCATCGAGATTTCCCCATCAACCAGAATTTTATAGGAATCATGCACAATGCGATCGAGAATTGCGTCTGCTATCTGCGCCTGTCCTAACTTAGAGTGCCATCCCTCAGGTGAGAACTGAGAACAGAATATCGTGGATGTACGCTTTAATCTTGATTCAATGATTTCTAAGACGTGAAGGGCTTGCTCTTCAGAAAGCTCTGTCAGTAACCATTCATCTAAAATCAAGAGATCAATTTTCTTGTATTTTTGAATAACTTTACGGAAACTACCATCAGCTTCATATTTCGCTACAGCTAATTCATCCAATAATTCTGGCAATCGGATATACTTTACTTTATAAAATTGGCGACAGGCATGGATACCAAACGCATTGGCTATCCAGGTTTTCCCATTACCTGATGCGCCCATTAAAATAATGTTGTGATGATTTTGTAGATAATTCCCTGTAGCTAATTCTAAGATAAGACTCTTATCTAGTCGGCGATCTGGATGGTATTCAATATCTTCAATGGCTGCTGTTGGATTTTCAAAAGTTGCCTGTTTAATCAATCGTTCCAATCGGTTAGATTTTCGACGGTCGTATTCATAGTCAACCAACAGGTTGAAACGATCATCAAAATCCATTGCTTGATAATCTTTGTTCTGGCTCTGTTGTTGATATAGTTCTACCATGGCTATCATTTTCATCTCAGTTAATTTACGTAATGTTTCTTGGTTCATCATTTGCTTTCCCCTCCAAAGTATTTAGCTCCACGGGTAAAGCCG
The DNA here is from genome assembly GCF_002109325.1 of Sporosarcina ureae. GTDB lineage: Bacteria > Bacillota > Bacilli > Bacillales_A > Planococcaceae > Sporosarcina > Sporosarcina ureae_C. Next base: position 2,790,326 of record NZ_CP015348.1, read on the forward strand.
TGGTTTTCATGTCGATTAATCGGGTTATGGTCTTTTGGCTTGCGTTTATTTCGCCTATCCAAAATCCCTTTTAACACAGGTATGGTCGGATTAGTGGAAATTTCCAGTAATGTTTGGATTGCCGCTTCTAGCTCTTCCTTTGTATGCTTGGTGGAAACATTTCGTAACGAGCTGAGGATAGTGAGTGCTTTCTTTTCTGGATTATGCTTTAAAATGTAAGCGACCAATCGTTCCATAAAAGGTCCGATGGACTCTGCCCATTTCTGATTATTTTCCGGTGTATGCTCTAGGTATGCTCGGTGATTATCTGGCATATGGTCTGTGTTTGTCGAAAACTGTCCCACTTCACCACATAACCGTTTGTGAGATGCAATTCGTACTTCCTTAAAGTACACTTCAAGTAGATCCGCGGATAACCGAACATCGACCTGTTCACGGACATACTCATACGGAACGGAATAATACATGCGATCAACTTGGATGTGGTAGTTCAGTTGAACCTTAGCTGTTTTCCATTCTGCTAGTTTGTAACGGTTTGGAGGAAGTGGTTGAAGGTGAGATTTCTCCTCTTCCTCAAATATCTTTTTTCGTGATCCAGGACGCTTCTGAAAATCGATTTCGTTGATTTCTTCTAGTTTTTCATGGATCCGCTTATTAAGATCTTCCAAATGAAAACATTGATAGTTTCGTAAAGATGCAATAATTTGGCGTGAGATGAATCCTACTGTTCCTTCCACACTGGCCTTGTCTTTTGGTTTTCGAACTCGACTGGGCACAATGATGGTCCGATAGTAATCTGCCAATTCGCGATAGGCTTCATTGAGGAGAGGCTCTATTCGTTGAGCTTTAATCACTCCTGTTTTTAGATTGTCAGGTACCAAAGTTTCCGGCACCCCATCAAAATACTCATACGCTCTAATATGAGCAGACAACCAATTGGGCGACTTCATATCCAGAAATGCCTCTACATAGCTGAATTGACTGTAAGGCAAGGTCGCGATAAAGATATACGCAGGAATGCGTTCCCCGGTGAACCGATCGGTTACATGCAGGGTCGAGCCTGCCCAATCCACTTCCATGATTTCACCTGGCTTTCGGCGAATAGGCATGGTCAATTTATACTTTCTTGCGTATTTCCCATACTTTTCGCAGAATGTTCTGTACGCATAAGGTATTTTCCCACCTTCACGTGCTCCTACCGCATACTCATAATGCAATAAAGCTAGAGTGACATTCTTTTTTTGCAACTCTTTATGCACCTTCTCCCACTCGACAGGGAAGTATCCCTTTTCACTTGCCTGCTTCTCAGGAAAGAGAAGCTCCTCCAACCATCGGTTGGTCGTCGTGCCGTTCAAACTTTCTAAGCCGTGTTTCTTGGCACGCTGAACTACCTCGGAAACCGTATTTCGGGAATGACCAGTGCTAGAACTAATGGTGCGCTGACTGATTCCGTCAAAATACAGTTCGAGGATTTTGCGACAATTAACCACAAAAAAACCTCCTGTATAATAAAATTGTCATGCTTGTACGCATGCGATTTCAATTATACAGAAGGTGATTTAATTAGTAGGGCGGCTCTCGTGTCCGCATTCATTGGCTCAATCGTCCGCGCTGGGTGGCTCAAAACTCCGCAGAGGTGGCTCAATTCACATGCAATAATCACCCTATACAACTCTAGTTTAATTCAGAATTGTTTCTGATTTATGTCGGGGCCTTTCTAGATTTTACTCACCATATATTCTATACATAGTTACGGAGGGAATGAGGAAATTGAATAAAAAGATATGGGAAGTTGATTTTGACGTAAGCGTCAAAAAATGAACACGTTGTTTCATATAAAAGAAAATGCCCCAAAGAATCGATTAAAGATTCTTCGGGGCATTTTCTATTTCTTTGACTGGATATAACAATTCTTTGGTAAGGTCTTCGACCAAGGCATCAAGTCTTCAAACTCCTCGACTTTTTCAAGATTACGTTGAGGAAGTTCTTCGAAAAGGAACTGCAGGTAGAAGAAGGGGTTTATGCCATTCTCTTTTGCGGTCTCTACGAGACTATAGGCGATTGCACTTGAAGTAGCACCTCTTGTGGAAACTGCAAAAAGCCAGTTTTTTCTACCGATTACGAAAGGTTTTATTGATCGCTCTGCTCGATTATTGTCGATCTCGATACGACCATCTTTCATAAATGTTATCAGTTTAGGCCATTGTTTAAGCGTATAGGAGATGGCAGTCCCAGTTGCAGTCTTCGGAGCGACAATTTCTTTTTGTTCTTTTAGCCATACCAAAAAATCATCCAGCACAGGCTGACTGTCGTTTTTCCTTATTTCAAGTCGTTCTTCAGGCATTTTATCTTTCGTCTTGCGTTCAATTGCGAACAATCGGTTGCAGAAATCGAGTCCCTTTTTAGCGACCGTCGTTCGACCTGCACCAGCTGGCGCACCTTTTAATGCCTTGAGTGCCTCATCGAATTTACGGCGAGCATGGGCCCAGCAGCCAGCGAGCTCCACATTTTGAATAGACTCGTAGGCTGCATAGCCATCCACATGGAGATAACCCTGGTAGCCTTTTAAAAACTTTTGCGGATTCTCTTTGGCACGACTTGCTTGATAATCAAAGAGTACGATCGGTGTCTTAGAGTCTCTACCTGTCCGATAAAGCCACATATAGGATTTTGATTCCGCCCTTTTCCCTGGTTCGTCGAGAACTTGCAGGACAGTTTCGTCCGCATGGAGAACCTTTTCCTCACGAAGACGACGATAGAGTTCATCATAGAACGGCTTGAGCCATCGCGTCGTACTCGAAAGCATCCAGTTCGATAGCGTCTGTCGATTCAATGGAATGCCCATCCGTTCGAGTTGTTTCTCTTGTCGATAAAGAGGAAGCCCATCAGCAAACTTCTGCGTCATCACGTATGCAATGGCAGATGGAGACGCTAATCCCTTCGGGATCACCGGGTTCGGCATCTCAGCTTTCTTAATAGGCGTTTTGATCGCATGTTCTTCACAATGACGACAACTGTAGATATGCTGTACATGTTCGACAACTGTTACTTGCGCCGGGATGATCTTCAGTTCTTTGCGTATCTGTGTGCTCATCTCGTGCATGGAATGATCGCATTCTAAACAGACCTTCTCCGAATCAGAGAGGTCATAGTGAATCGTCTCGACCGGCAGGTCTTTCAACTTATCTGCACGTCCGATTCTCTTCTTGCGTGTATAGTTTATCGTCTCAAGCGTAGGCTCTACAAGAAGGATCGCTGAAGAAACTTCTGCCTCATTGAATAACGGTAATTCAAACTGGTCCTTGTTCGTCTTCTCACTAGAAGTTCCGAAGCGTTTCTGTTGGAGTAGAGTGAACTGTTGCTTGTACCATTCCATCTGAGCCTCAAGCTTTTTCTTCTCTTGCTCGAGTTGTTCGTTCTTCTTCTCGAGCTCTTCAATTGTAAGTTGGGTTTTCTTGTCTGGTTTTCTCATAGGAACAATAATAGCATAAAATTATTCCAAGGAGTAGACTCAAATTACTTTTTTCGCCGAGACTGAAGGGTGTGCGTCACGTTGGTTCAACGGTAACCCATCCAGGAGCCAGTTCAACTGTCGGCTCGAAATGGAAAGTGGTTGAACAGACTCAAGATCCGGCCAATCGAACAGCCCTTTCTCGAGTCTTCGGTAATAGAGCCAGAATCCATTGTGATCCCAGAATAGAATCTTGAGTTTATCTCTCTTCCGATTACAGAAGACAAAAAGTGCTTTGGAGAAAGGATCAAGTTGGAACAGCTCTTGGACAATGACAGCTAGTCCGTCAATCGACTTCCGAAGATCTGTCGGACCAGCAGCCAGATAGACGCGCCCAACGGCGCGATCATTCATCATATCTGACGTAGCGTCCGGATCACTTGAAGTAACAGAGTTTCATCATAGCCACTTGTCACCTCGATATCCACATGATTTACTTTCAAGGAAATCGAGTTCTCTATCGATTCTTCCACTACACAGGAGACCCAACTGGTCTCCTGACGTGCGGTATGATTAACTGGTGACTGCTTCCTTAGCCAATACTTCATATTGTGCACGGCAACCTCTGCAGTTTCACACCATTCAGAAAGCGCTAGTCCACTGTTTTGATATTCATCGATCTTCGCAGACCAGTATGCTTCTTTCTCTTTTCTTTTCAAATAAATACCTCCCAAAATGTGTTCTATGGGAGGAGTATCTCACGAATCTTCTTCTATTAATATGTGTTCACTATTTGACGCTTACATTTTGACGTGATTGGGCCTTTGACTTTAGCCGAGAGGATCAGTTTCTTGCAAGAGAAAGGGTTTGATGAAAATCAGTTTTATAGCGATATCAGAATGATTCCAAGAGAAAACGGCTTCTTAGCTACAATTACGGCAAAAGCAGAAGATTTATATACAGCTGAAATTGTGGCAAATGTTTACTTTGGAAAAATGAGAGATATATTGTCTCTGGTTAACGACATACCTATACAAATAAACAGAAGTGAAAGAGAGAGTGGAGGAAAACGAGATTTTAGATCAAGAAGGAAACTTGAGAAACCGGATATAATATTTGCTTTTAATATGGCTAGAGAATTTGAAAAATCAGCCCCTAAGTTATTAAGGGCAATTGGGTGGTACTCTAAGGGGAAGTTGACGAGTAACACTTTAGATAGGTTTTTAGCTTATTGGAATGTTATTGAAATATTAAGTAATGAATATCACATTGAAACCGAACGAACAAAAAACGGTGTAAAAAATAAAATATATCAATGTTTCTTAGAAAACTTCGGTGATCTCGATAGTTGGGAATTGCCTGTTGGTTGGATTGATGACATGTATGAAAAGAGAAATAAAATAGTGCACGGAGGAGAAGACGTATCCTATGAAGCAATTATGAAAACTGCTAATTCTATACCGACTTTAGAGAAAAGGGCAAAAAACTTAATTGATATTCTTATTGACAAGAACTTCGATAGGGAAAAGTTTATTGATTTTGGTTTTTAATTATAAACACTAGTGGTTGGTACCAGATTCCCCCATAACTCTAGCTTAATTCAGAATCGTTTCTGATTTGTGTCGGGACCTTTCTTAATCAAGTACATCATACAATTCATACACTGTTCTGAAAGCTTATAGAGTTAGTGATTCGTACCAGGTCCCCAAACAACTCTAATTTAATTCAGAATTGTTTCCAATTTAATTCGGGACCTGGTACCTTCCTTAATCACAACCTACTTTTCACAATTCTCCTGATTTTATAGTCCGATTACCAGATGGACTATTATTGGTTTTCAGTTAATATCTTAAAATGTTTGTTAGCAATCAAATTTTCAGGTCTAAGGTTAAGCCAATCATTTTGCTTTAGTATTTTTTTCAATAGCACATCCGAAAAACTTATATAAAACAATATTATCATTTCCGAATTGGATGTTTGGCTGAATAATAATTTCTTATAATTCTCTTCATTTTCAGCACCTTGGATATATTCTAAAATATATTTAAAACTTGATATATAAGTGGACAATTGATTATTATATTTATCGACAAAGTAATTGGAAAAGTTTATCAAGCGACTATCCAGTTCATCAGGACTGAAAAATTTAAGCCCGCCTTTAGATTCAGATCTACAATCTTTTAAGTTATTAAAATCATCCCCTACTCTTAGATATAAGTCGTCTAGAGCGTCAAACCCCTCTAACTCCTTTCCGTTACGTTCTATCGTAATCTGTTTTTTGATTTCCAAATGTGAATTCACTAAATTGAAAAATGTTGTTTCAAACCTTTGTCTTTCCATCGTTATATACTGATCATTTAGTGCTTGCGTAGTTTTCTGCAATTCTTCCCTTTGTAACTGCAATTCTTCTCTCTGTAGTTTAAGCTCATTTTGATTCATTAGATTAGCTGCTATCAATAAAAGAAATGCGGCAGCTGAAACTAATGGTGTTGAACTATCACCAAAAACACTTGCAAATGTATCACTAATGAAAAACGGCACTATAAAAGCGCTTATCAATAATAAAAAGCCTAATACAGTAAGAACGCCTGTCAAACTGAATTTCTCTTTCAAAAATCTTCCCCTTCTCCCTCCGCACCCGTCTGACTTTCCCCTGGTGCATCACAATCTTATATTCCCCATTCTCCATTCAGAACAACAAATGACGCAGCGCACTCCGTAATCACATGTTGTCCTCTGGTTGGCCAAGGGACTTATTTTATTTACTTTTAAACAAAGCTCTCCGTATCCTATCAATCTAAGCATAAAGCCGAAAGTTATTCGATATTTGTTATTCTTTATTCGGCTTTGGGGATCTTGGTCAATATTTAGTCGGAAAATAGCTGTCAATTAGTTATAGGCACCTTTGTACCACCACACAACAACTTCGACACTACTCTGAACAGTTCTTGAGTTGTATGATACACAAGTGCGTTTATCAAAATATTCTCGCTGTACACTGTCCGAATGGGCTGGGGCTTACTCATTCTTCATAGCTCCAAAACTCCATCACCCAACATAAATTCCTCAAACTCTTCAAACGTCTCATACTCAAAACCAACACTCAACCCCTCCGCCAGCGCAACAGTCGCCTGTTCCGTCATACTGTCATCCAGAACAGCAACATCCACCAACTTCTTCAATTCCGCAAAAGTAGTTTCATATTCTTGATAGTAAGAAATCAACAGTTCTTCTTCAGCTTTTATTTCCAAAATCATTGCGGCAGAAAGTTCCTCAGCTTTTTGTCTCGCTTCTATTGCCAGTTGCAGATCCTCTCTGGCATTCTCGAACACGCTATACAGCTGCTTCATTCCAATTAAAGCAACTGTTGCAGACACGGCTGCTCCGATTGGTCCGAATAATGCGGCTCCTGCGGCAGTCATGACGATACCCGAAAAACAAGTCAGCGCATTGGAACCAAGTCCTTCGACTAGTTCCTCGATGGACAGTTTTCCCGATAGGAACTGATAACCTAGTTCAGTCGTGCTAATGGCTGCACTAGCGAGTGTGGTGACAATATTGCCAGACATGAGCGGATGGTCCTTGCCTAAGTATTTCATCCCATAGGCCACTCCGCTGACTACTGCACCGCGGGCAGCACTGTTGGCTGCAGCTTTGCCGGTTTCCTTTACGCTGAATTCTTTATTGAAGGCTCCTTGAGCGGCAGTGATCGTACCGCCTACGAAAGCTCCTGCCAATGCTCCGCCGACCATCGCATTACGGGCTCCGGTGAATAATTCGGCACGGTTCATGGCGGACGTGTAGTCGTTGGGGTCTTCAGCTGCCTGCAGTGCTTCTTTATGAGTCGTCCCTCCGCTTTGGATGTCGCCATATTCCGTCTGCCCTTTGACGGAACCGTGAACGTCCCGATAGTTCTGCGCGTAAATTCCTTCCGTATTCATCCGCTTTTCAATGAGCTCATTTACTTTATCTTCGTTTTCTATGTTGACGAGCCGGTCCATACCGTTGTATTTTGGTTTGGCAATACCGTGAGTAGTAGCAGCGGCTTTCTCATAGGATTTTGCTTGTATTTCTTTCATTACATCACCGTTAGCATTGCGGATTAGTAGGTCGGCAGCAGCATGCGGTTCTCCAAGTTGATCGGTTGTGACCGCGCGCAGTAAACTGCCTGCTTTTGCGGCGGCTGCATTGAATTTAGTCATCTCGATAATTTCAAACATGCGACCTTGCGTATAATTTGAAGCGCACTTTACATATTGTTCGGCGACTTTCAGCAGTCGTTCAGAGCCGGCTACAGTTTCTATCAACGCATTACCCTCGCGTTCAATAGTCTCGCTGACTACTTGTCCCGCAATGAAGTCTATCTCTGACTGGCGTAAGGAAACTATATTATCCTTCCTGTACGGTGGAAATCTTCTTTTTATTCGCAGTGATGACTGAGTGAATATGGGGAATTAACTCGCCTTGCTCGTCGAGAATCGTCGTATTCAAAATGTCTCGCATGATGACGGCTAATTTATAACTGTTATGAATCGCTGTTTTTTCATCCATCTTATACCCACAGAAGTCAACGCCTTTACTTTGGATAATTTCAGACATTTTATGAATAGTAGCTGACTGCAGCTGATCTGTACTCTTTGCCAAATCCCGCATGCTAGCGGTCGTGCTGGTGATCTGTTCCATAGCGTTCGTGGCGGCATGGAGTTTCTCTATTTCCGCCTGCACCTCTGCCTGCTTGCCGTACATCTCTTGCAATTTATTTTCTGTCGAAGCCGCAAAAATCAGGCTGCCAATCGCCAGAGCAGGAGCCAGCGCAATGCCGCCCAGCACCAGTGTCCCACCCGCAACACCCAGTCCGCCAGCAGCCAATGAACCACCGCCAAGGAAGGCAAGCGTTGCATTCTGTGCTGCAATACCGCTGAGGGCTGCAATAGCAGTACCTGTAGACGCAACAGCAAACGTAGTCGTAGCTCCTAACGCACCCATCGCTGCCAGTCCACCGCCCGCCAATGATGCGACACCAGCTGCTAAAACTTGTCCGGCTTTCACTACTTGTCTTTCAATAGTTAAAACAAACTGCTCTATTTCACTGTTGGAAACAAATTCATCTGTAACTGCCTCATCTGTAAAATTGACGTGCTTAATCTGTCTAAATGTCTCCACAAACCACTTCATGGATCCGTCCAGAATTTCCAGCTTCAACAGCCCGTATTCTTCAAACTCCTCATTGGTCTCATCTCGAACACGCTTAAACTCTTCGTATACTTCATTATATGAAGTCCCCAGTTCCTCGGCCAGCTGTTTTGTCTCTTTCATATTTTTAACAGAATCATAGCCCTTCTTGCCAGCGAGTGCCGTCGATGCAGCAGTAGCCCCCAGAATGATTAATGGAATTAAAGGTAGCGGCATAGTCATTACCTACTTTCGGGTTATTTTATTAGTATAAGTCTTTTGTAACATACAAGGGTGGGGAAGAAGAGTGGTGTTTTCTTCAAATTGGTGAACTGGGTGGAGGAGTGTTATGTAAAGGTAAATTGTCAAATCAAGTCGAACGCGTCAGATCACTCATGAATATCTCAAAGCGCGTATTAAAATTATGTACTTTTCTAAGAAATTGATTGAAATTTAACAAGATGCCTATAATCTCATATTAATATTGAGCTCCTATGCATCACATAACTTAGAAATAAATCTAAATAGTGTCGGTATATTGTGATGGACAGGTAAACAAGAAGTGAAGAATAAAACACGCAAAAATCAAGACGGTTACTGAGAATCGAAAAAACAAGTGTCTCTTCAATACTCCCAAACCGTCCTCCAGTATCAATAAAATATAAATATAGCAATAACAGTCAATACAATAATCACGGGGACCGATAAAACATAAATCCACAGCAAATTGGAAAAACTTTTTTTGCTGCTGTAATTTTCTTTCTTGGAAGTAGTACTAGAATTAGCAACGGATAAGGTCAAAATCAATCCGACAACTAAAACAATAATAACGAGAATCATGGCGATGATCAGGCCCAAGTTGATGAAGTCCTCCTTTTTTTAAAAAATCCTATTTTCCATACGCTACAATGATACCACATATAACATTTTCGAAGACTATCTAATTAAGGTGTGGCTGGAGGTTGTGAGGTCGTTAGAGTTATGTGTCAAAGTGTAGCCTACTTATTATATAAAATACGGTTAACTCATTATTGGACGTGCCACCCATCCAACCTGAGATGACTGTCGACCCACAATGGAACGCTGTGTTGTATCACATTGGTACGATGTCGTATCCCACTTTGGGACGGCCAATAACCAAAGAACTTATAAGAACGTTAAATATAAAGAATAAGACCATTGTCGAGATGAATCTCGACGTCGCATGGTTTGTACCTCTTGCATACGTAAAACCCCTCCACATACAATCCATCTACAAATCACTTGTATCCTTTTTGAAAAAAAGCTCTATATGATGAGTGAAAGATGACATCAAGTAGAATGTGGCAGTCTATCTCATCTACGGTTTTAACTATTTTCGTATACTCGCAATAGTTTGTATTCACTTCATATCTGATATAATTAAACTCCATACGAAAATCTAGTAGCAAATCGGCAAGCATACGATACGAAAAACAAAGGAGCGAAAAAGTGTATCTAATCCAAGAACTATCCTATATAAAAAGGCTAGGCGGTCTCACTAACCTGAACTTCCTTGTGGCGCACAAAGGACAAAAATATGTCTTACGTTTCCCGGCACATGAGTTTGAAGACATCATCAACCGCCAGCATGAAAAAGAGAATCAACGAATTGCGGCTGAAATTGGAGTGACGGTCGATAATGTGGTGTTTACTGATGACGGAATCAAAATGACACCATATTACGATGCGACGGCTAATCTAACCCGAGATCTAATTGTGACTCCAGAATATTTGGAAAAAGTTGCGGATGTGTTGTCTACGCTTCATTCATCGAATCGAGAATTTACGAATCGCTTTGATTATTGGGAAGAGGTCGAGAAGTATAAAAGTACATTGACTGAAATGCCTTCGCTTTATGTGTTGCTCGAGGAACGGGTACGGAATTTGACGCAAGGGGAGCGTCTGGAGTATGTGCCGTGTCATATGGATTCGGTAACGGGGAATTTTATTCAGAATGACGCGGGGCAGTTGCTGTTGATCGACTGGGAGTACAGTGCGAATTATTTACCAGAATGGGACTTGGCGGCGTTTATTATGGAACGTGAGTTGAGTGAGGAACAAGAGCAAGTGCTACTCGATTATTACGGTTTACCCGCTGCTTCGAAACAGTCGCTGGATTTGCAGAAGTTGAAGTCAGATTTTCTTTGGTCGTTATGGTCGCTTGTGAAAGAGCTGGAAGATCCTTCGTTTGAAGCATATACAGCGAAGCGGACGGAGCGCTTGATAGAGGGGTTGGAACAGTATTATCGTTTGTATGGGAATGAATAATGGCATCATGAATACGATACAAAAACTGCTCCGTAATCCCGAAGCAGTTTTGTATAGCGAGTATCAGTTGTTAACCATCTTACGACCGAAACTGAATTCCTTCCACGAACGAATTTCATAAGTAGGTGTAATCGAAGTACGGTTTTCTTTACCTTCTGGGTTAAACCAGCACGTATCAATTCCTGCATTGATCCCGCCTTGTATGTCAGACGTCAATGAATCACCGATCATCAAAACTTTTGAGCGGTCTGTAATTCCGAGTGAGTCGAAAGTATACTCAAAAATTTCAGGTTGCGGTTTTTTAAAGCCTGTCTGTTCGGATGCAATAATCGCTTCAAAGGTATTACGCAGCGGTGAACCTGCGATACGAGCATACTGGGCCAATGTAAAGCCATTTGTGAGGATCGCCAGACGGTAGTTCTCTAGACTGGCGAACATTTCTTCCACGCCTTCTATTAAGTGTGACTCATGTCCAAGGTTTTCAATATATAGCTCTCCAAAACGATGTGCGTCCAGTTTCAGTTCATGCTCTTGGAATAAGCGTCGAAAACGTTCTACTTTTAATTCCTCAAGCGTGATGCGGCCTTGTTCTAGATCATCCCAGATGACGGAGCTGATTGCACGGTATGTGTCGCGATACTGCTCCAAGCCATTTGGCAAACCGAAAGAATTAAACGTGTTGCCGAGCGCATGCTTTTCTGTTTCATTGAAATCAAATAATGTATCGTCTAAATCAAATAATAGTAATTCATAGTGCATAAGTAAAAACTCCTTTTTTAACAAGTACTATTAGTATAACATGATACATTTATAGTATGAAGGAATCACGTTCGATTAACGTTCTACAGATGGGGGTATAGCATACATCGTGACTTTTTAGGAAAGTAGCTAAGGAGAGGATGAACGAATTGAAGCCATTCATTGGAGTGACATCAGACATAGATGAAAAAGGGGATACACTGGTCCAGACCAGATACATAACAGCTGTACGTCGTGCGGGTGGAGTACCGATCATTTTACCAGTAGGGATGGAAGCGATTGACGAGGTGTGTGCTCATTTGGACGGGTTATTACTCATTGGCGGGGAAGATGTTGATCCGTCACTATTTGGAGAAGAGCCGCATCAGAAGCTCGGCAAAGTATTTCCACAGCGTGATGAGATGGAGCTAGCGCTAGTTAAAGCGATGGCGCAACAAGACAAACCGGTACTCGGGATATGCAGAGGATATCAAATCATGAATGTGGCATTTGGCGGTACGCTGTATCAAGACATCCACGCGCAACTTGCAGATGATTTACTGCAACATCATCAGCTGACGGATTTAGAATTTGCTACGCATTTAGTGGATATAGTTCCAGACAGTAAGCTTGCGGAATGTGCAGGTACTTCCGAGATTCGGGTGAATACGTTGCATCATCAGGCTGTGAAGGAGATACAAGCGCCACTCATCGTTACAGCGATGGCTAAAGATGGCGTGATTGAAGCGTTTGAGAGTACTGAGCATACGTTCCTTGTAGGGGTTCAGTGGCATCCTGAGGCATTAGTAAAGCGGGATGATGCGACTTCGTTGAGGTTGTTTGAGAGGTTTGTGGAAGCAGCTAACTAAAATTGAATATGTTCTAACATGAAAGGGATCTCACCAAAATGAGATCTCTTTTATTTAGGTTTTGGTAATTTTATATTATGTTTTTATTTACGTATAGGCATCATCTTTTTGTGTGATACTATTATACTGTTAATTAAAATATGTCATTATAACTAATTTGGTGAATTTACTATAAAGTTACTTTATGATTAAAAGTCATGCAAATGGATTTAATCCTATGATTATCAATCATAGGATATTGGCTCTTAAGAAATGTGGAAAATCATCAACAGTTCAATCAGTCGATAGCTAATTTTATGTTTATTACTAACATTACAAGCTATGCCAGAATAAGACTTACAAATAGCATAAGGAATTTGAAATAAAAGTTTACAAATGTTTGTCTATGAATAAGGAGGTAAAGAAGATGAAAGTTTTTCGGAAAATCGCAACAGGTGTAAATACAGTGGGTGGGGGAATCGTTAATACTGGTGTGAAAGTAACAGGTGATACGATCGGTAAAAAGTTTCCCAAGACAGGAAAATACATAAAAGATGTAGGAGATACAGTGGTCCGTTCCTCTAAAACTGTCATTTCGAATACAGCTCACTTTGCAGATGGAGCAGCTACTAGTGTTTATGGTGTCATCAAAAAAGATGAAGTTATACGTAATGAAGGATGGGGTGATGTTAAGTCAGCAACGACTAATACTGCAAAAGGTATGATTGGTGGAGTGGTATTTACAGGTAAAAGTGTTGGACAAACAATAACCGGTGTTGCGCGACAGGATCACGAGCAGTGGATGACCGGCATAAAGAATGTGGGGAAAGCAGCAGCTGTAATGGCGACTGGAGTGGGTGTACTTGATATCGTCGGTGTGTTTGATGTAGATGTAGCAGAAGCAGCTGAGTTGAGTACACGTAATATGAGTTTGGATGGCAGTGTGCATGAAATAACAGGTGTACCATTTGAAACGAACACAGTGGACCATGTGAATGGCCAGTATACAGGAGTGTTTCCGGTGTTCGATTCTGCTTTTGATGTGGAGTTACCTGCAGATTCGCTTCAATATTCAGATACGGTCCATATCGGTATTGCGAATATGACGCTCTATGAGTCAATCCAGAATGATCCTTCATTAGCAGTAGAGTTAGGGTTTGATGCACAAGATGTGGAAAATTTGCAGTCTGTTGTGACGCCTGAAGGCTATGATTGGCATCATCATGAGGAACCTGGACGTATGCAATTGGTTGATGAGCAAGATCATGGAACGACGGGGCATACGGGTGGACGTAATCTGTGGGGTGGCGGGACGGCTGCTAGATGAGTGATTGGAAAACTGATATGACTGCCTTACTTGCCAAAGTTGCGGGGAAAAGTTATGACTGGTTATCGAGTGTATTAAATCGTACGGATTATACATTGACGAAAGTGATGGAGTTTTTACAAGATAAGAAAGCAGTTCTCGATCAGTATTTAGTTGATCGTAGAAGTCTATTGCATTCGATTGAAAAAGCGCAGTTAGAAGTAGATATTTTACAAAAAGAAATTGATGAAACGAAACAAAGTCAAAGAGAAAAACATATTACTTTACTCGAAGAATTACAGAATCGAACTGCTGAGTTATTTCAGTATCAGAAAGAATACTCTGCACTAAAAATAAAATCCGAACAAACTAAATCAGCATTGACTGATTTAGTTCAAGAAAAAGAATTTGCAATTAACGAACGCAACTACTTAAAGTCGGAGTATGATCACTTACAAGAAATTATCAATACAACTTCTAATGAGCTAGTTGAATTGAAGTCTGAAGTAGCAACTTTAAATGAGCTAAATACTTCAGTTGCCCAAAAAGAAATTGAAGTGAAGGAAAGACAAATATTTGATCTTGAGATGTCACACGATCAAACTGTTCGTTCAATGACGAAACTTGAGAAACGTTTAAAAGAAAAAATGCAAGAGACAGCTCAGCTTAATAGTGAAATACAAAGAATGGCGCAAAAAATACAAAGTAAAAATGAGCATGTTAGAAAACTAAAACAGAATATTAGTGAACAGGAAACTCATTTGGAAACCGGACAAACCGAGTTAAAAATATTTAAACAAACGATTCAACAATCACTAGTAGAAATGCAAGAAAAAGAGAAGTGTATGGTCAAGGCGATAGAGAAAGTAGATTCGCTTCAAAAGGAATTAGACGATGCAGTAGAATTGTATTATACAGATGTACAAAATTCGAAAGATGAAATTGATGAGCTACAGGAACAATTATCAAAAGAGCAAAATGATGCATCAGTTGCTAGAGCTGAGCGTGATAAGCAAATGGAGTTTTCTACAGAAGCCATTGCTACTCTCAAAGCAGAATATGAGCCTAGATTTAAAAAACTTTATATGAGTTCAAACTTCACTCCGAAATTCTTTGATGATTTCTATCGAATTAGTGCATCTGATCGATTACAAGTTGAGGTAGTAATCGTTAATTTAAATTATTACTATGATACGGCTATGAGTAAAGTTCGTCCGAATACGGTCGATACAGGAAAAGGAAGACCAGCAGTTTATGAATATCCTTTCGGGCGCGACCATACTGGCCGAATTTACTTTAGAAAAGATCAAAATATAGTGTCTTTTTATCGAATTAGTCGTTCAAAGAATAGTGGGAAATTAAGTCAAAAACGTGTGATTGATTGGCTGAAGGATAATCGAATTTAAACTCTAACCTACTATGAGATTGAGATCCTGTGCGTCACACAAATTAGTAAGAATTTTAAATGGTTTCAGTGTTGTTTGACACCCAATAAAAAAGAATGAAGTTTGGCTTTAGTTAAAGCTAGGAAGGAACAGGACAAGCCGGTATTCGAGATCTGCAAAGGGGATCAAATTATGAATGTAGCATTTGGCGGTACGCTGTATCAAGACATCCATGCGCAGCTAGTAGATGACTTGTTACAGCATAACCAACTAACGGATTTGGAATTTGCTACGCAGTTATTAGATATTGTACCCGATAGTATTCTGGCAGAGTATGCAGGAGCTTCAGAGATTCGCGTGAACACGTTGCATCATCAAGCTGTGAGTTGCCTTTAGTCGTGACAGCGATGGCTAAAGATGGCGTGATTGAAGCGTTTGAGAGTACTGAGCATACGTTCTTGGTGGGGGTTCAGTGGCATCCTGAGGCATTGGTGAAGCGGGATGATGCGACTTCGTTGAGGTTGTTTGAGAGATTTGTGGAAGCAGCTACATAAAGTTGTATACGTTCTAGTATGAAAGAGATCTCATCAAAATGAGGTCTTTTTTATTTGGATTTTGGTGATTTTATATGGTGTTTTTATTTACATATAGGTAATATATTCTTTTGTGATACTATTATACCAACTATTATTTATGTATCATTATAACTAATCGGATTAATACCCTATAAATTGTGCAAATGGAGTTGAGACTTTGATAATTAATCATAACTTATCTGCTTTGAATACATATAGAAACCAACAACAAAACAATCAATCAGTAGCTAACTCCATAAATAAATTATCATCAGGAATGCGAATCAATCAAGCTGGAGATGATTCTGCAGGACTTGCTATATCCGAAAAGATGAAAGGGCAAATTAGGGGATTGGAGAAAGCGGAAAGAAATATCGCGGACGGTATATCTCTGACACAAACAGCTGAAGCTGCTTTAGGAGAGATATCTAATCCTAATTTAATACGATTAAGAGAGCTGGCCGTTCAGGCTGCAAATGACACTTTAACACAAAGCGACCGTGACCTTATCCAACAAGAAGTGGGTCAAATCAAAAATGGTATTAATACAATTGCAAATAACACTACATTTAATAAAATCCAATTATTAAACGTACCTGATGAAATTGAAACTGAAGAAGTAGAAGGCGCTCCAAGTTTAGAAAAGATAGTTACAGTTAAAGCTAAAGAAAGGGTAACTGCGGGGTATATTATAGTACCAGATCCTCCCGACCCTTCATCTTTTGAAATTACAGCCCTTTTTGGGACACCATCTGGTGCATATTGGCCTGATTTAAATATAGTAAGTCCAAATGGAGAAAAATTTGGCTATGAAGAACAATACTTAAATAATAGTGGAGCAGTAGTAGATATAACAAATACTTCCTCTACAAGCGCCAAATATACTGGTTATGGATCAGCGGACGAAAATATGATTTTCGATAATCCGATAAGTGGTAAATGGACGATTGAAATTAGAAATAATGGCGGCACTAAAGATTCGTCATTTCAATTAAAGTCCAATTATTTAATTTACGGTGGGGAGTCTAGTTCTACTACAGATATAATAACTAAGTATCCGAACCTTAACTTGCAAGTTGGGCCTAATGAAGGACAAAATTTTAAAATAGATTTATCTGATGTACGAACTGAAGCATTAAAAATCGATGGAATAAATCTTACTTCCCAAAGTTCCTCTAATCAGGCCATCGCTGTAATAGATACAGCGATTGAATTAGTATCCTCTGAAAGATCAAAGTTTGGGACGTATCAGAATGGTCTGCAACATATCGAGAGAAATGTTACGAATTATAAAGAGAATTTAACTGCCTCTGAATCAAGAATCAGAGACCTAGATATGGCAAGTGAAATAACCAAGTTATCTAACAATCAAATCATCTTACAAGCCTCACAAGCAATGATGTCGCAAGCAAATCAAGTTACGCAAGGCGTCTTGCAATTATTAAAGTGAGTCCATTTAAACGTACCATTCATAAGAAGCGGTACCATCTAGGCAACAATTCACTTCAATGCTATACTCAACCATACAAGTTTTTATACAAACTATAACAATTGAAGTGAATTATCCACAAGAAAGGAGCCCACATGAGCACAAACAACAAAACAGTAGTCCGTTCCCTAGACATACTCAACCTATTCGTCGATCACCCAGCCCTCACATTCCAAGAAATCATCGACCTATCGGGCATCCCGAAATCCTCCGTCTACCGCATGTTATCTTCGCTCGAAGAAATGAGATTCTTAGAGAAAGGCGCAGATTCACAATATCGTCTTGGGTTGTTGCTACTCAAATACGGTAGCCTCGTTTCGAAGCGGTTAGATATCCGGAAGATTGCGTATCCGATTATGGAAGAGCTTCACAATGATGTGAAGGAAGCGATCAACTTGATTGTGAGGCAAGGGGATCAGGCGATTTACGTGGAGAAGATTGATACATATCAGAAGGTTCGTTTATATACTGCGATCGGCAGAAACAGTCCGCTTTACGCGGGGGCGTGTTCGCGGATTATTTTATCGAATCTGTCGGATAGTTATATTGCGGAGTATTTAGATAAGACGGAGTTGCAGCAGTTTGCGAACGGTACGTATACCGATCGGGAATCATTGCTTGCGTCTATCGAAGAGACTCGCCGCAATGGCTATACGCTCAGTAATTCGGAGCTTGAGAATTTCACTTCGGCTGTGGCGGCACCGATCTATGATTTTAGTGGTGAAGTGATTGCCGGGATCAGTATCGCGGGGATTGAAGCAAATTATCAGGAAGAGAATTTGAAGATGTTAGTCCCTAAAGTGAAAGAAGCTGCCTCTGAGATTTCTAGGCAGCTTGGGTATATAGGATAAAGTAGACCTTTGTGATTCAGTGATGCTGAAGCACAAAGGTTTTTAGTAGTGTAGTTTATGCTGAATGCCGATTTTGATTTGATTGATCAATTCTTCTTTCGCAATCAGTTCGCGCTCGGCTTCTGCATGTGTAATGAGCTTGAAATAAAGTTTCGCATTCGGTTTCACTTGCGACAAGCTGCCTAAGTCAGCAGTGATCACTTGTCCGATTTTCGGATAGCCGCCAGCTGTTTGTCTGTCCGCCATTAAAATAATCGGCTTGCCGTTAGGAGGAAGTTGAATCGTTCCGAACGTCACACCTTCTGATAGCATTTCAATTTTCTCCGTTAACGAAAGGGCCTGTCCTTCGAGTCGTAAGCCCATTCGATTGGATTGCGGCGTCACGACATACGGCTCATGTACAAGTAGTTGTTTACTCGCTTCATCGAAGTGCTTATACTCCGTCCCTTCAATGATCCGAACGGTTTGCGTAGATTCTAGGCTAATTAACGGATGATGAGGTACAGCCCAGTCTGGCGTGCCTTCACGTTCAATCAACTTAAAAACTTTCTCATTCGATTCCGTCATCTTGCCGAATGAAAGCTGATCGTTTTGTTGCAACGCACGCCCTTTAAAACCGCCAATTCCCGCCACCATATACGTACTTTTACTATCCATCACTACGGGTATATCAAGCCCTCCTGCAATCGCCAAGTACGCGCGGCATCCTTCAATCGCAAAGCCAAATTTAAGCACAGCCCCTTTTTTGACTAGAACCGGCCGCCAATTCGCAACCGGTATCCCGTCAATCGTCGTTTGAAGGTCTCCGCCTGTAATCGCAATCAACGTATCTTCCTCAAACTGCAGCTTCGTTCCGAACAACGTAATCTCCAAAACACCTTCACGTTCCGCGTTCCCTACAAGCAAGTTCGCAATCCGCATCGAATAGCTATCCATGGCACCGCTTACAAGAACGCCAAACTTTTGCGAACCGGTGCGACCGATATCTTGTACAGTCGTTAAAAGTCCGGCATTCAATACGTTTACTGACATGTCTTCACCTTCTTTTGTGCATCATACTCTTCTTGCGTCATCGGACAAAACTTGATTTTATCGCCCGACTGTAACAAAGAAGGAGGAGACATATCCGGCATGAATAGATCGGTTGGAGTACGCCCGATAATTTGCCAGCCGCCCGGTGTTTCGAGTGGATAGACTCCTGTTTGTTTACCCGCGATGCCGACAGAGCCAGGAGGAATCGATGTCCGTGGTGTTAATTTTCTTGGTGTCGCAATGCGTTCATCAAGCCCACCGAGAAATGGAAATCCTGGTGCGAAGCCGATCATATAGACGAGATATTCAGGTGTTGTATGAATTTCAATGACTTCTTCAATCGTCATGCCGTGAGTTTCTGCGACAATATGCAAATCAGGGCCAAATTCGCCACCGTAAAGCACAGGAATCTCGACTAATCTCCCTTCCGTAACAGGAAGTTCGGATATTTGGGCAGCTAGTGTCTGTATATAATCGGTTACTTTTTCAAGAGGAGTCCCGTCTAGTTGAAATCCGTTTTTTGATTGATGGACTACATACGGAGAGTAGTACACCGCCAAACTATTATAGGCAGGAACCGACTCAATGAAGCCGTCAAACGGATATTCTTCTAAAAGATACGAGAGATTTTTCACTTGCTGGTGGATGGAAGGATGGATGCCTTCACCCAGTTGTATAATGATGGCGGAATCGCCGAGTACTTTTATATCGAGAGATTTTGGAACAGTCATCGTAACATCTCCTTCAAATTCCGAAATTCGAAACTGTCATTCTGAAAAATGAATCGTAGTTCTATTATAGATTCCTAAAGAGAAAATACAAGCCTATATTTCATTTAATAAAAATACTCACCATATTTCGACAATGGTCTATTCAACACAATAATTTTATGATAGACTAAGTTTCAAGTTCAAAACCGAAGTTTCGGATTTCGGAACTGAATAGTTTGCAAACGCTTACTTATCGTAGGTAACTTGAGTGTGCTTTCTGTTTTTAAAAACAAAGGAGGTCATGAACATGGCGAAAGTAGATTTGAATAGTGATCTAGGAGAAAGTTTCGGTCGCTATACATTAGGAGAACAAAAGGAAATATTGAAATATGTAACATCCGCGAACGTAGCGTGTGGATTCCACGCAGGAGATCCTTCCGTGATGCGTGAAACTGTACAACTCGCGATCGATAATGGCGTACGAATCGGGGCACATCCTGGATTGCCGGATTTAGTCGGATTCGGACGTAGAGATATGGATATCACGCCGCAAGAAGCGTATGACATGGTCGTCTATCAAATTGGTGCACTGCAAGCGTTTCTTGCTGTACATAACGAACCGATGCAGCATGTGAAACCGCATGGCGCGCTGTATCAAATGGCGTCAAGAGATCAGGGGATTGCACAAGCTATCGCGCAGGCAGTGTACGATGTGTCACCGTCCCTTGTGTTATTTGCGCTTGCCGATAGTGAGTTATCCAAAGCAGGGGAAGCGATTGGACTCGTAACCGCACATGAAGTGTTTGCTGATCGTACGTATCAATCAAACGGTATGTTGACGTCACGTTCACAGGGCGATGCGATGATTACCGATCAAGAAAAGTCTGCTGAGCAAGTGATCCGAATGGTGAAAGAAGGTAAAGTACGTTCGCAACAACAGACCGATGTCGATTTACGCGCGGATACGATCTGCATTCATGGAGACGGTGAGCACGCAGTGGAGTTTGCGAAGTATATTACAGACCGGCTGAACGATGAAGAAATCACGGTGACGGCTATTTCCACTAAGGAGGATTCTCTATGAATAAGGAGAAGCTAGGACTTACTCATGAGCAGGAACAGAAAAAAGTAACCCGTGGTGTCTTACTTGGCGCAGCTTTCTTAATGGCGACGTCTTCTGTCGGACCGGGATTCTTAACACAAACAACCGTATTCACTGAGCAACTCGCAGCAAGTTTTGGTTTCGTTATTTTAATTTCATTAATATTAGACGTCTTCGCTCAAATGAATATTTGGCGCGTCATTGCAGTTTCGGGTCTACGTGGACAAGAAATTGCTAATAAAGTTTTACCAGGTTTAGGTTTCGTGCTAGCCTTCCTCATCGTAGCAGGCGGTCTGGCGTTCAATATCGGGAACGTTGCGGGTGCAGGACTCGGACTGAACGCGATGATTGGAATCGATCCGATCATGGGCGCGATCATCAGTGCGGTCTTTGCGATTTTGATATTCATGGTAAAAGAAGCAGGTAAAGTGATGGACAAAGTTGTTGCTGTTGCCGGTGTGTTGATGATTATTTTAGTTGTATTTGTCGCGTTTAAAACATCTCCACCAGTTGGAGAGGCAATCATCAGAACGTTTAATCCTTCTGAAATTAGCTTCTTCGCAATCGTTACATTAGTCGGCGGTACAGTGGGCGGGTACATCACATTTGCAGGTGGACACCGTTTACTAGATGCCGGAGTTAAAGGGATTGAATCGGTTCCATACGTCACAAAGAGTTCCGTTACAGGAATTGTCGTCACGGGAATTATCCGCGTCGCATTATTCCTAGCCGTGCTTGGTGTCGTTTCACAAGGATTGCAAATCGATCCAGACAATCCACCAGCTTCTGTGTTCCAGCTCGGAGCAGGGGAACTTGGGTTGAGATTATTCGGTGTCATCATGTGGGTAGCTGCGATTACATCTGTCGTAGGGGCGGCGTATACATCGGTTTCGTTTATTCGTTCATTCCACCCATTCATCGAAAAGTATCATAACTGGATTATCATTTTATTCATCATCGTATCGACTTCGACTTTCGCATTCGTAGGAAAGCCCGTCACGATTCTTTTATTAGTAGGGGCATTGAATGCATTGATCTTGCCACTAGCGCTAGGTACTTTACTCGTTGCAGCGTATAAGAAGACCATTGTGGGAGAGTACAAGCATCCACTATGGCTCACAATTGGCGGCGCGATCGTTGTAGTTGTGATGGGCGTATTAGGCGTTATGACGTTAATCGAGCAGATTCCATTGCTGTTTGACTAATTCTTGAGGAGGTCATGTATTGAAAAATTATAGCACTATGAGGCCACAAGAAATTCGGACACTCATTCGCGAGCAACAAATCACAGGTCAGACTTCAGGTATGGCAAAAGGATTTACACAGGCCAATCTAGTCATATTGAAACAAGAACACGCTCTCGATTTCCTGTTGTTCTGCCAGCGAAATCCGAAGTCTTGTCCGCTACTGGATGTGACAGGACCAGGTTCCTATCGTCCGGCTAAAATGGCAGAAGGCGCAGACCTTCGCAGTGAAGTACCGAGCTATCGCATCTACAAAGATGGCGTGTTGACTGAAGAAGTACACGATATTACAGATTACTGGGAAGACGACATGGTCGGCTTTTTAATCGGATGCAGCTTCACATTCGAAGCCCCGCTACTCGCTGGCGGCATTCCGATTCGACATATCGAAGAAAATCGCAACGTGCCGATGTACAAGACCAATATTCCTTGTACACCGGCCGGCATTTTCGAAGGACCTACTGTCGTCAGCATGCGACCGATGAAAGCCGCAGACGCCATTCGCGCCATTCAAATCACTACTCGTTATCCTGATGTACACGGTGCACCGATTCATTTAGGTGATCCGAGCTTGATTGGAATTAAGGATATTTCCGCACCTGATTTCGGCGATAGCGTGACGATCAACGAAGGGGAAATCCCGGTGTTTTGGGCGTGTGGGGTTACACCGCAAGCAGTGGCTATGGAGAGTAAGCCGTCTATCATGATCACGCACTCTCCTGGGTGTATGTTTATTAGTGATATGAAAGATTCAGAGTTAAGTGTTATGTAATATCGTTTGAAGACAATAAAAAGTTCTCAACTCGACAAGTAGTCGGTTTGAGAACTTTTTTTAATTTAGTAATTGAACTAAAGTAGTGAAGGGATACTCAGTTGATTGTAGTGGAAGCCGTGCCCGCGGAACGCGTCCGTCTGGAACGGAAATCAACGGTTTTTAGGTTACTGAACCGTATACCCACCATCCAGCACAACAGCCTGCCCAGTAATCCCTTTCGCACTCTCACCCGAAAGATACAACGCTAAATCCGCCACTTCCTTCACATCCAACAAACGCTTCTGCGGCACCAAAGGATAAATAACATCCTCCAAAACAGATTCCAACGGCACACCACGAACTTCAGCTAAGTCCTCAAACTGATTGCGCACAAGCGGAGTGTCCACATAACCAGGACAGATCGCGTTCACTGTAATACCGTCAGCTGCCGTCTCCAGCGCAGCGACTTTCGTCAAACCAATCACACCATGCTTCGAAGAATTGTACGCCGCTTTACCCGCAAACCCAACCAATCCGTTGATCGATGCCATATTCAAAATCCGGCCGAATTGCTGTTTCTTCATATGCGGTAATACGAGCTTCGTTGCGATGAACGGAGCCGTTAGCATCACTCTCACCATCAACTCGAACTTTGCTGTTGGGAAATCTTCTAGATTCGAGACATGCTGCAGTCCTGCGTTGTTAATGAGAATATCAATTCTGCCAAATTGAGAAATCGCTTCATCAATGACTGCTTGAATATCTTCTTCTTTCGTAACGTCACATTTTAAGCCGATCGCGCTGCCACCTAACGTGACAGCCGCTTCTTTTACTTTTTCTTCATTCAAATCCGTCAACACGACGATTGCGCCCGCATCTGAGAAGGCTTTGGATACTTCGAAACCTATACCTTGCGCTGCGCCTGTGATGAGCAATACTTTATCTTTTACCATACTACTTTCCTCCTTGAACGATTAAATACCGAAACCTAGTGAGAATAGGACGATCGCGATGACGACACCTATGGTCGGCACAATGACCGTGACCGCTGCCATGGCGCCATATGCTGCACGATGCGTTTCGCCTGCAATAGACTGGATCGTCGTGACGACATAGCCATTATGTGGCAATGAATCGAGAGCACCGGATGAAATCGCCACCACGCGGTGAAGGGCTTCCGGATCGACACCCATATCCATATAATGAGGTGCGAGTAGTGGGAGAGCGATAGCCTGACCGCCTGAAGCGGAACCTGTCATACCTGCGATCACAGATACCGCAATGGCTGCACCGATTAATGGTGATCCTGGGATATTCGTCATGATGGCTACTGCGTCCTGGAATGCAGGAACTGCTTTCGCTACGCCACCGAATCCAACTACTGCTGCTGTGTTTCCGATTGCGACCATTGCGCCAAGTGTACCCGCTGAAATGGCTGCTCCGTAGTTCTGTGAATATTTTCTACCTACGAAGTACGTAGAGATGATTCCGCCGAGTAACGCTAGGATTAAAGCGGATTGTGCTAGTTTATCATGGAATAGGAATGAAATGATCAATACGATAGCCAATGGAATCATAGAAAGGAATGGATTTGGCAATGAACGTGTCGTATCAAATGTAGGATCGGATGAACGATCAACGAAACGTTCGCCTTTATTGACTGCCTTCGTAATGATTCGTTTCAGCCACCAGTAACCGAACAGTGCCATGAACAATGCCACGACGAGACTGACTTCCCATCCAGCGTATGCATTCGTTCCTAAGAACTCGATCGGAATCCAGTTCTGAATTTCAGGGGATCCCGCGGACGTCATCGTAAACGTCACCGATCCAAGTCCGAGTGTCGCTGGAATGAAACGTCTCGGTAGATCTGCTTGCTTGAATAATGAAATAGCCATCGGATACACGGAAAATGCTACTACGAACAAGCTTACTCCGCCATACGTTAGAATCGCACACGCCATGACAATCGCAAGCACTGCGAATTTCATGCCAAGCTTTTCAACGAACCATTTCGCCACAGCATCTGCTGCTCCGCTGTCTTCCATTACTTTACCGAAGATCGCACCGAGTAGGAACATCAAGTACCAAGACATGATGAAACTCGTGAATCCCGTCATATAACTTGTGACGAAGTTATCTTCGCCTTCACCTGCTAATTGAGGAAATAACGTCATGCCGCTCATTAATGCTACAAATAATGCCGAAATCGGTCCAGCGATTAATATGTTGACTCCTCTCATCGTCAACACAATGAGTAAAGCCAAACCTCCAATAAGTCCAATCATCCCTAATATACCCATCCGTCTACCTCCATATAATAGAATATTTTTGTAACGTACTAGTAAAGATTTGTCTAAAATGTTACAAGTGAAGCGCTTTCATTTATTAAAGCAGATAATAAAAGAACATGCAAACCGCTTAAATACAGGGTTTGCATGTTCTTTACACATAAATATTCCGGAAAATAGGAATTATAGTGCTAGAATGATTGGGTTTAAGTTCGGAATTCAGGAATTCTTTCCGGAAAACCGGAAATTAGTTCAAATATCATATTTTTTTAATTTCTCGTAAAACGTGGTTTTGCTAATTCCAAGTATAAGAGCGGCTTCTTTTTTATTTGGAAATTGAGCTAATGTATCGAGTAGAATGGTTCGCTCGACTTCTTCGAGTGATTCAGCAAGTGTCCGGGAACTAGGGGCGTACTGAACCTTTCGCTGTTTGACTTGTGGTGGCAAGGCATCGGGTGTGATCACGTCTCCGCTCGTCAAATAAACCGCAGCTTGAATCACGTTTTGCAATTCTCGTATATTGCCTGGCCAGTGGTACGTGTTCAAATACGTAAAGGTCTCTTTCGAAAACTCCATACTTCTTTTGCCGGTTTGACCGATCGTCTTATGGAATATGAAGCTAATGATTTCCGCAAAGTCTTCCATGCGCTCTCGTAGTGGCGGTACGTTCAATGTAATGGCTTGTATGCGATAGTACAGATCGGTGCGGAATTGATTGGCTTCGATAAGTTCCGTTAATGGTTGGCTACTTGAAGCAATCACTCGTACATTGACCGATTCTACTTGATGAGAGTTCGGTGATTCTACGACCCCGTCATTCAATAATCGAAGTAACTTCACTTGAACAGGTAAGGGGAGGCTGCCGATATCATCTAAAAACAATGTCCCTTTATCCGCTAGCTGAATACGTCCTTTTCGTCCGCTACGATCTCCTTTTCCGAACAGTTCGGTTTCCAATAAATTGGGCGGGATGGCGGCACAGTTGACCGTAATCAACGGATGATCTGACCGGTTGGACAATTGATGGATGCTGTGCGCGAATAATGTTTTGCCTGTTCCGCTTTCCCCCTGAATTAAAACGGGCAAGTCACTCGGAGCAATCATATGAATCGTATCTTTGATGGACAAAATAGCAGCAGAAGACCCTTTGATATCGGTCATTTGATAGGTGCTTTCTTCCATGGCCGGAGCACCCATATTGATTTTCTCCAACGTTTGTTTGACATGTGAGCTCAAATGATGCCAGTCATGAAGGTCACGAAATACGACGCTTCCGAATGCGCCGACCACTTTATTGTCTACGCGAATGGGGATACGATTTGCCAGCATATACGTTCCTTTAATGTAATGAGGGGACGCAATATGTTCTTCTCCAGTCTTCACCACTTCATGCATACGCGTATTTTCGATGACTTCATTAACAGGGCGACCGATCGTATCTTTCTGTTCGATATGAAGAAACTTGCAATAATCTTGGTTCATATACAGAATCCGTGCGTCCTGGTCCACCACAACGAACCATTGAAACGCATTTTCTAATATTTGATTCAATACATATTCCGGAAGATTCGTTATTAAGCGATCCATTGTGATCCACCTTCTTGTCCGTAAGTTTTATTTGAATATAGGTTAGGTTAATAAACTCCTAAATAAATACATAAAATCAATATGTTCTACAATGTTTCCTAATTATCTACAATAAAATCAGAATAATGGAAAACGACAGTAGACGGAAACATCATAGTACTATATACTAGTCGATAAGACAGGTACTTTGTGTTCAATTCATTATGTAAACGCTTACTCTCATGAAAAAATGTATGATTGCAGGTCAATAACTGAAGCACTATTTATTGGCCTGTTTTTTGTGCGTGTTCGTATTTGTCTGAAAGGAGGTGAAAAGCATTGTGTCACCTAGTGGAAACAGAAAACCCCCGAGTGCTTTATGTCCGACAAGACACACTCGAGGATCAGCAGCTGGTGTATACCAACCTAGTGTTAGTATACCCCTTAATTCCACTTATCGAAAGGTATTTATATAAAAAAGGGGGATAATGGGAAATGGATGAGGAAACGAAGTCAATAATTACACCCGGTACAAGTCTGGTTTATCCGTATTATAATGATGAGGGAAAGTTATGTGCAGTGTTGCTGAAAGATAGTGATTTTGTTTTAGTAGATTCTAGTCCGACTGCGGTAGTGGACTTAAGTATGCAATATTTTGGTACGAGTTTGCGTGGTGGCATTGAAGGTGGCAAAGCATTGATGGGTAGAATCCATATGACGCCTGTGATGGTCAGTGAGAGTTTGGATATGTATTGGTTTCCGAGTCATTCCCCGTCAAGTAATGATTGTGTGTGGTTTTCGCTAGCGCATGTCTTGACGTTCTTGCCAATCGACAAAAACCATACGAAAGTGATATTCCGCGATGGCAATGTGTTTACGGTGAACTGTAGTTATTCATCGTTTCAGAGCAGGTATCAGCGGACGTGTATGTTGAAAAATGGTTTGGTAGCTAGATTCACGCAGATGGCGCTCGGTGTGAAGAAAGGGCATAAGACGTTCTTGATTCGTAAGAAACATCAGCGTGGGAATTATGAGATTACGGATGAGTAAATAGGTTGATACATAGCGTTCCTCTTCGGGGGAGCGCTTTTTCTGTATGCTCATTTATTGAAATGTTTACTGTTTTTCTTGGAGGGGTGGTATACTCAAGGTAATTATGAATGGTTTCGTGAGGTCGTTTGTTTATGAGTGGTCAGGAGGGGAACGATATGTTGTTTGATTTTTTGAAGCCGAAGTGTGAATATTGCAAGAAGCGGACTTCTGTTTATCAGGGGTATTATTTGCCGAATGATAAGAAGATAAAGGTGTGTTCGTCTTGTGCGCGTTTTGCACAGCGTCGTGGGTTTAAGAAGTGGAAGGGGTAAGGTGGTAAGGCAACGTTGATCGACGTTCCAGGTGGACGCTTTCCCGAGGGCGTGGCTTGAGCCTCCTCGTACGCTGCGCTCCCTGCGGGGTCTCAAGGCGCACGCTGATCCTCCGGGAGTCGCCACCTTCCACTTACGATCAACTGGTGTTGTCTTTCAACTTTTACTGTGTAGGGATTTTTAAGACCTAAGATCAAAAGCTGGAAATATAAAAGCAAGAGCAGTCCGAATAGGATAGCTCTTGCTTATTTTTATTTAAGTTAAAATTTAGTTCTCGAATCAACGGTTTAAATGGGCTCTGATCTTATATTTAACTACTCGTTAGTTTTCCTTTTAGTCGTTTCAGTATACGCTCTCTTCGTTTTTTGATGCCTGGGACGGTGAGGCCGAAGTGGGTAGCGCATTCGGCTTGGGTTTTGTTTTCTACGTATAGTTTGATGAGCAGCTCACGTTCTTCTTTTCTAAGAGCGGTGATGGCCTCGTGTAGTTGGCTGTTTGGATCTTCGGCAAAGTCGCATTGTGCTAGGTGTTCGAGTGTTTCGGATTCTACCGATGTGTTGACTTCGCTGAATCGGTTTTCCTTTTTCAAGTCGTCTAACATCGCACCGTAGATGGAGCGGTAGGCGAAGGGGGTGAAGTTTCCTTTGGTTGCGTCAAAGCGTGACCATGCCTGGTACAGAGCGAAGCGTCCGGTTTGGCGGAAGCTGTCATAGTCACGGTAGATATTTAGTTTTCGTATAATGGCTGAAATCATCGGTTCGTACTGTTGCATCACTTCGTCAAAATTTTCATTCCTCTGGTTCTCCATAAAGCGACCTCTTCAGGTCGTGCACGACACTTTGTATTCCCTGGGTATCTACATAATAGAAAGTCTGGCAAAGGAATACGAATCGGTATTTCATCGTTTTGCCTAGGGAAAAGACATGCTTTTGCGCTAGGGAAAGTAAGTTGTTTGCTTAGATGGTTTTGGTGGAATGAATGTATTTTAAAAAGTGAATTGACAGTGAAAAGTTGTGACTTCTTTAGAGTCGTTGATTTCCGATCCAGGCGGACGCGTTCGGAAGGGCCCGCGGTGAGCCAACCAGGTCGCAGGCTCCCTCTGGTTGTCTCACCTGATCGGGCTGAACCTTCCCGAGTCGCCGCCTTCCTCTCCAATCAACTTGGTGTTTCTTTGAAAACGGATGATTGACTTATATAGCTAATAAAGTAGAAGTAGCTTTATAACTTGACCTAGACCTTTAGAAAAGTCACTAATTAATCCCGCAACACTCAGTTGATTTTCGTTTTAGGCGGCGACTCCCGCGGGAATAGCATGAGCCTTGAGACCCCGCAGGTAGCGAAGCGGACGAGGAGGCTCAAGCCATGCCCGCAGGAAAGCGTCCGCCTAAAACGGAAATCAACGTTCCTAAAGCGTCACACTCGCCTTAATGATAACTAAACGACAAAGAGGACCCGTCTAGTGACGGATCCTCCTTACGGTTACACCTTAAACTGCTCAATAACCTCTGATAACTTCTCGCTCAGCTCAGTCAACGTCTCCGCCGCCTCTGTCACCGACTGAATCGCACGTAACTGCTCTTCCGAAGACGCGCTAACTTCTTCACATGCCGCTGCCGTCTCTTGCGACGTAGCTGACATCGTTTGGATCGTCATCGCGACCTCATCTTTATGCGTCGCGACCAATCGAATTTCATTGGACACGGTATGGATCGACTCTTGCATCGTGTCCATGAGAGAGGATAACTCTCCGAACGTATTCTCCGTATCACCCACAACGACGCCTTGATCGCGGAATGTGCTGATCGTTTCCTGCATTTGTTGCGACACGATCTGTGATTCTTTTTGTAACTCTTCTATCGTTACTTTGACATCGTCTGTTGCACGTGCCGATTGTTCTGCGAGTGTGCGAACTTCTTCAGCTACGACGGCGAATCCTTTGCCGTGTTCTCCTGCTCTAGCCGCCTCAATGCTTGCGTTTAGCGCTAAAAGATTCGTTTGCTTGGAAATGTTCATGATCGTTTCCATGACACTACCGATCGCTTGTACTTTTCCGCCAAGTGAATGAATGTCGCTTGACATCTCTTCTAGTTTTTCGCTCGTTGTCGTAAACGAAGACTTCAGTGCGCCCATTTGTTGTTGGCCGTTATCGTTTTGGATGCCGGTTTGCGTGGCAATGTCCAGCATTGCTTCTGCTTTTTCGCGAATTTCATTGATTTCTTGACCGAGAAGCTCCGTACGCTCTGTCGCAGTCTCGGAATCTTCCGCTGATTGTGCAGCACCTTGCGCAATTTCACCGACCGCCGTGGCGACTTCGTTACTTGCGGCACTTGTTTCTTCGGACACCGCACTCAAACTTTCTGAGTTCGATCGGACGTGATCGGCTGATGTTTGGACGACGCTGATAATGTCGTTCATGTTTTGCACCATATTATTGAAATCACGGCTCAGTTCACCGATTTCATCTGTGCTTTGATTATCTGATCGGACTGTTAGATCTCCGCCTGACACTTGCGCCATCAAATCTTTGACTGTATCAAGTGGCTTCAGTAAACGGCTAATCGTAATGAATAGACCGACGAATGTGAGAAGCAATGTAACCAACGCAATGATTAGCATGGAGTTGCGCAATGAATGTGCCATCGCATTTAGCTTAGGTTCTTCGTAGACTGCACCGACCTTCCAATTAAACTCGGGAATCGTTGTATAAATATTGCGCTTGTCGATACCTTGATCATCGGTGTATTCGATGACGCCACTGTCCGCATCATACATTTTTTTGAAATGTGCTTCGTTTGTTACATCCGTTCCTGATTTGGAAGGGTGAACGATAGCCAGTCCTTGATCATCGAGCAATACGGGATAACCGTTAAATCCGATATCGCGGCTCGCTATTTCGTCTGTTAATGCGCTCAGTTCAATATCCATTCCAAGAGCCCCGACAAACGTACCGTTGATCAGAATGGCTTTGGAAGCAGTAATGACAAACTGATTGGTTGTATCATCCAAATACGGCTCTGTCCATTGCACTTCGTCTGGATGTTCTTGCGCTAATTGATACCAGTTTCGCGTCGTCGGATCATAATCCGTTAAATCATCATCCGGCTTAATGACCGTATATTTGGACGTCAATGAATAATAAACGGCATCTGCACTTGAGTACATAGACAAGAAAGTTTGTAAACGATCCTCTATTTCTTTGACAGTTACCTCTTTTCCATTTTCTCCAGTAAATTCTGTTATGGTGTCAGTCGTTGCCAACAACGCTAGTCCTTGTTCATACTTGTCCATAAAGTGATATATTCCGAATCCCATTTCACTAATAATGGCATTACTTGAATCAATGGCATTGGCCATGGACTGTTTCTTCGCTTGATCATTGGTCATCCAAGTCATTAAGGCGATACCTAAAATGAATAAAATGATAGCGGTTAAGATAATCTTCGTTTTTATTGACCGTAACAAATGGTGTTCAGCTCCTTCTTAGATGTGTGATGCTATATTGTACCTAACTTGTTATCGGCTAAATTTCCTATGTATTGATGGTTTTATAAAGAAAAATGAAGAAACCTGTCGAAAAATCGACAGGTTTCTTTTTAAAGGCTTATAGGCAAGCGGCGCCTACAATAATGAGTAAGATAAATAATACGACAATCAATGCGAATCCGCTACCGCATGAGCCGTAAGATCCACCAGACCCACCCGTTTCACAACCAGATCCACCGTAACCGCCACCACCGTGTCCATATCCACCGAATCCAAACATGTCTCCACCTCCATTTTTTAAGTAATTAACAGCCGTAACCCATAAATCCTGCACCGACAATGATCAATAAGATAAACAGAACAACGATCATTGAAAAGCCGAAGCCACCATCATAACCGCCACCGTACCCAGATCCTTTAACTGATTCTCCCATATTGATTTCACCTCCAAATGTGGAACTACCCTTATTCTATGCAGAGATTCTCAGAGTGCCTTGGCTTTTATAAAAAAATCCGCCAATCCTTTAAAAAGGAGAGGCGGATGTTGTTAGATTTTGAAGCGTTCCACTGCATCACTAAGGTCTTCGCTCAATTGCGTCAAGGCTTCAGCCGCTTCTGCAACGGAGCCGATCGCGTAGAGTTGTTCATCTGAAGAAGCACTTACTTCTTCACAAGCCGCTGCAGATTGTTCTGTAGTCGACAATAACACTTGAATTTGCTCAGAGACATCGTTTTTATGAACGTCCATTTCTTGAAGAGCGGTAGTGACTTGATTAATTCTAGATTGCATATCACCAATGAAACTAGAAATTCTTTCGAAAATTCCTTCTGTATCTGTTACGACCGTACTTTGACGCTCGAATGTATCGCGTGTGCTGTTCATTTGTTCGATCACATGTTGCGTACCATTTTGCAGTTCATGGATTGTCGAACGCACTTGTTCCGCTGATCGTGCAGATTGTTCCGCGAGTTGACGCACTTCGTCTGCTACGACTGCGAAGCCTTTACCATGTTCACCGGCTCTGGCTGCTTCAATACTTGCATTTAACGCGAGTAAATTGGTCTGAGAAGAGATCGCGGTAATCGCGTCGATGACGGAACTGATCGCCTTCACTTTATCTTCCAAAGAGCCAATCATGCCGCCCATTTGCTGTAAGTCTTGATTCCAGTTATTGAATGAAGAGCTTAAAATACTCATTTGCGCTCGACCGTCCGTATTGAAAGATACAGCTTCCGTTGCCAGGCCAGCCATTTCACTAGCGGTTGTGTTGGCAAAATGAATTTGTTGATTCAATAAATCTGCGCGTGTCGTAACAGTTTCCGCGTTTTCCGCGGACTTCACAACCCCTCGAGTAATTTCCGCCAAAGCACTAGCAATTTCTTCGCTTGTCGCATTCGTTTCTTCTGATACTGCGCTCAAGTTTTGTGAACTCGCAAGTACATTAGAAGCGGAATGCGTCACAGTCGTAATCAAGCCGTTCATTTGGTCAAGCATCTTATCGAAGCCTTTGCCAAGTTCTCCAATTTCATCGTTAGAATGAATGTTGGCACGAACCGTTAAATCACCATCTGCTACTTGTTGCACCGTATCTTGCAGTCGGAAAATAGGTTTCAATACGCGACTGATGAAAATGAAAAGAATGATTGCGAGTATAGCGAGTGTGACGATGGCCGCAACGATCATCACATTTCGTAAGCCAGCTGCAAGGGATTGCATGTTTTTCTGGTCGTATATCACACCAAGCTTCCAGTCGAAATTCGGAATCGTCGTGAACATATCGACTTTTTTAACTCCGTCTTGCTCGAATGTGTGATGTCCTGCTGCTTCTTTATACATTTTGGCCACGTACGCGCGATCCATGACATTTTCCCCAATGAGCGACGGGTGGGCGATAGCTGTCCCTTCAGAATCGAGAATGAATGCATAACCGCCATGGGGAATATTCGTTGCGGAAATATCTTTAGACATCGTCGACAATTGAATATCGATTCCAGCTACACCGACGAATTCATTTCCATTCATGACGGCTTTTGCAGCACTAATAACGAAATTGCCCGTTGCTTCATCAATGTAAGGCTTGGTCCAATGTACTACTTTCGTGTCAGCTACTGCTTTTTGATACCATTCCCGCGGAGTGGGATCGAAGCCCGTCAAATCCACGTAAGGACGAATTATCGTTTCTTTTGTCGCGAATGACAGATAAGTACTTGAAACATCTGGATAGGTATCCAACGTGTTACTGAGTGCTTTGATAACTTCGGCTTTACCGGTAGTGGCGGATGCGTTCGTGTAGTCCGATGAATCCGTCAGCAACTCAAGTCCTTTGCTGTATTGACGCAAATCCGCTTCAATGGATTCGCTCATTTCGGAAAGTAACGTACTGCTTGATTCGATGATGTTTTTCTCTGTCCGTTCCTTAACTAACCAGCTACTGATTCCGGTCATTGTCAGGATGCCTCCAGCAACTAGTACGAGGACGAGAAGGATCATTTTCGTTTTGATGGAATGAATCATGGATGTATGCTCCTTTACTCTTATAGATTGTTCTTATCATACATTACTTTTGACTGTTCTAATAGTCTGAATTTCATAACTTTGAAAATTTTGTTGAGTAGTAGACAGATAAAGTGAAAAAAGTGGCAAGAACGTAAAGAAGAATATGCCATGCTGTACTTAACATCCCGTAATTGAATCCGATACTATAAGTAACGATTGTTCGATTAAAGACGGGGGGTACGAGTATGGTCAGCCGAATTGGCGACGGCCCCGCAACGCAACCAGTGAAATCATCTTATGAGAGTGGGTCCGTTGAAAACAAAATAGTAGTGGCAAACATTCAACCCATGGGTCATCCAGCAGAACAGGCGACACCAGAACAGAAAGCGGAGTTGTCCAAGAGTGAAGCGAAAAAATTAACGGAAGGCATGAACAAATTCCTCGATAGTGTCAATGTTCAGTTACGCTTCAAATTTCATGAGAAACTAAATGAATATTACGTAACGATCATCGACCCTGAAACAGAAGAGGTAATTCGTGAAATACCGCCAAAGAAATTGCTCGACATACACGCAGCCATGAAAGATTTCATTGGATTGCTAATCGATAAAAAAATTTAACAAAAAAGGTGTGAGGCACGATGAGAATCGGTGGATTGGCATCGGGAATCGATACAGAATCAATCATTAGAGACATGATGAAAGCACATCGAATCCCACTTGATAAAATTACGCAAAAGAAACAATACACACAGTGGCAACTAGACGACTATCGTTCTACTAACCGCGACTTGAGAAAATCGAGTGACAAACTGTTTGATACGGTTATGAAGCAGAGTACCTATATGCAGAAAAATGTTAGTGTTTCGGATGAGAAGGCGGTTAGTATAACGGCAAAAGCTTCTACTTCTGACTTTTCGGGGACTATTGAAGTGACGAACTTGGCGAAACAAGCCACATTACAAGGTGGCGTAATTTTAGATAAGACAAACGAAAAGTTAACAGAAGATCAAATAAAGACAAAAACACTTGCTGATTTAGGTATTTTAGAAGGTGAAGGTGAACAGAAGTTAACTATTGAAGTTCCGGGACAAGAAGCGAAAACTATCACTGTTAAGTCATCTGACAAGATTAGTGATGTACTGAGTGAAATTAATGGGAAAACGGGCGTAACTGCATTTTTTGATTCGTCGACAGGGAAAATTGCGATGAGTGCTAAGGAAAGTGGCTTTGGTAACGAAGATCCAATGTTACTTGAATCTGGAACAATCAAAATATCGAGTAAAGATGCAGCTGGTGTTAGCAGTGACTTAGCAGCTAAATTGAAATTAGCAGGCAGTGGTAACGGAATTACTAAAACAAAAGGCGAAGATGCCGCTTTCAAGTTTAACGGTCTTGATACTACGAGATCATCCAATACATTCACAATCAATGGCTTCGAAGTGTCACTAAAGCAAACTACAACATCGCCAGTTACGTTCAGTTCTTCTACTAATACCGATAAGGTTCTCGATTCAGTAGTAGAGTTCGTCAATGATTATAATGAAATGATTGAAAAACTAAACAGTAAGATTAAAGAAAAAGAATTTAAAGCGTTCCATCCTCTTTCTGCCGAAGAAAAAGCGGATATGAAAGAAAAAGAAATCGAGCTTTGGGAAGAGAAAGCGAAGAGTGGTACGTTAAAAGGTGACCCTGCAATTTCTTCCATGCTAAATAAATTACGCTCTATCATGAGTTCGACTGTTGAAACTACAGATAAAGATGGAAATAAAATTAACATCAGTATGAAAGATTTAGGGATAGAACCAACAAAAAGTTATTTAGATAACGGTAAATTAATTATCAATGAAGATAAACTGCGCGAAAAGATTTCTGAGAACCCAAACGCTGTTTATGATTTAATCGGTGGAAAAGACAATGGAATCGCTCAACAATACCGTACCGAACTACAAGACGCACAAAAGAAAATCACAGTAAAAGCAGGTAGTTCTACTGCTGTCAACGATACATTTGCTCTCGGTCGTTCTTTGAAAAATATGGACAAACAAATCGAGCGCTTTGAAACGAAGCTACAGATGATGGAAAGTCGTTACTACAAGCAGTTTAACGCGATGGAGCAAGCGATCCAGCGTGCGAATTCCCAGTCTGCGGCGTTGATGAGTTCACTTGGCGGCGGCATGTAACGTAACTTATCTAGAAAAAGGAGATTGACATAAATGGCTACTAACAACCCTTATGCAGCATATCAGACGAATACGGTGACGACTTCTACGCCTGGCGAGTTGACGTTAATGCTTTATAACGGATGTCTAAAATTTATTCAGCAAGGCAAGATGGAGCTGGCTAAAGGCAATCTGGAACAAAAGAATATTGCGATTCAAAAAGCACAGGCGATCGTAACTGAATTAATGCTGACATTGGATACGTCTTATGAAGTATCCAAAAACATGCTCGTTTTGTATGAGTTCGTCAACAGCCGCCTAATCGACGGAAATATCCAAAATGATCCGGCTATGTTTGAAGAAGCTGCGGGCATCATAACGGAATTCCGCGACACGTGGAAGCAGGTCATTCAAATTAATCGTTCGAAGCAATATTCGAACGTGAGTGAAATATGATCCGACCTGCAATGACGATGTGGCATGAGCGTTCTCTTCTATTGATATCGCTAGTGAAAGAAACCGATGAAGAAAAGCGTGATGAAGTTATTGAGAAAATCGAGAAAGTTCTCGATGAACGTGATTTGCTGCAGTCACAAATTACTCAACCTTTTACAGCGGAAGAAGACGAATTTGGGGCAGAATTAATTCGCCTAGAAAAAGAAGTACAAACTAGTCTAGATCACTTCACCAATGAAATTCGTACAAATATTTCACAATCACAAGCCAAAAAAGAAAACATGAATAACTATGTGAATCCATATGGTAAAATGTCTCAAGATGGTGCGTATTTCGATTCGAAGCACTAATAACCGGAAGAGAGCAATCTCTTTCGGCTTTTTACATAGTGAAATTTAAATGAAGGGAAACGTCCTATGCGCTATAATCGCCACGACTACTTTCGGTATCCATTCGATCCATACATACCCGCAACATTCCGTATACAATTAAATAATGAACAAAAAAGCTTATCTAACGAAGGGCAATGCGAAATTGTAGACATCAGTACAGGTGGCGTGAAATTTGTCACTAATTTGGATTTACCTGTGCGATCGGAAATTTTAGCCCTGCAATTGGAGTTCACAATTTTTAAGCACCCGTTTGAAATTTTAGGAAACGTAGCTTGGAAAACACAAACCGAATACGGATTTGAATACGGTTTCGAGTTTGGTGAAGATCAAAAAGTCGATACATTAATCACCGAAGAATTAAAACATCATGCTCGAAAAGTGAAAGAAACCGAGTGAAACCAACCTAAATCAGAAGTTTCTTTACAATTCTGCATTATTCTTAAGTTTTGAGAAGGTATTTAAGGGTACTATGAAGAAGTAAGGTAGTGATGGTTTAAATAAAGGAGGAGTTCATATGTTAGACTTCAATATTCGCGGTGAAAACGTCGAGGTAACTCCGGCGATCAGAGAGTACGTTGAAAAGAAAGTTGAAAAACTAGAGCGTTATTTTTCAGAAGGTGTAAACGCTACAGCAAATGTTAACTTGAAAGTTTATAGTGATAAACAAACAAAAGTGGAAATTACAATTCCGATGAAGAATTTGACACTTCGCGCAGAGGAGCGTCACAACGATATGTATGCAGCTGTTGATTTAATCGTCGACAAGCTAGAGCGTC
This sequence comes from Sporosarcina ureae, assembly GCF_002109325.1. Lineage (GTDB taxonomy): Bacteria > Bacillota > Bacilli > Bacillales_A > Planococcaceae > Sporosarcina > Sporosarcina ureae_C. The sequence continues at coordinate 2,828,258 of NZ_CP015348.1, forward strand.
AAATTCGTAAATATAAAACACGTGTTAATCGTAAGTCACGTGAGCGCGAAGGCGTAGCCGCTTTCTTCCAGTCAACTGATAACAATAGTGCTGCAGTAGAGCTAGAGGACGATAATGAGTTCGACGTAGTGCGCACGAAGCAGTTTGATTTGAAGCCAATGGATCAAGAGGAAGCGATTCTTCAAATGAACATGCTGGGCCACAATTTCTTCATCTTCACGGATGCAGAGTCTGATGGCACACACATTGTGTATAAGCGTAAAGATGGCAAATACGGCCTAATCGAAACAAACTAATAAGCAATCCAAAAAGTCCAGCCTCGGCTGGGCTTTTTTGTTTTTGAACTTGTTTACGTTTGATAAGGTCTTTAAGTTCAAGGGCAAGTGCTTGGGAATAGTGAGTGAATTTGTGTAGGGGGAGGGGATTGAAGCTCCAGCGTCCAGCTTTCGCTCATAGAATCCATTTAAGCGCTCATAGAACTCATTTTGCGCTCTATTACACGCACTATCCGCTCTATCTGACGCCACGAGTGCTCATAGATTCATCTAAGTGATCATAGAACCTTGATAACCGCTCATAGCCTCGAAATCTCAACATTATTTACAATCCTAAGTTTAATGCACAAAAAAAGTATCACCCACTCGCATTGCAAGGGATTGAAGCTCCAGCGTCCAGCTTTCGCTCATAGAATCTGTTTAAGCGCTCATAGAACTCATTTTGCGCTCTATCACACGCACAATCCGCTCTATCAGACGCCACGAGTGCTCATAGATTCATCTAAGTGATCATAGAACCTTGATAACCGCTCATAGCCTCGAAATCTCAACATTATTTACAATCCTAAGTTTAATGCACAAAAAAAGTATCACCCACCCGCATTGCAAGGGATTGAAGCTCCAGCGTCCAGCTTTCGCTCATAGAATCTGTTTAAGCGCTCATAGAACTCATTTTGCGCTCTATCACACGCACAATCCGCTCTATCACACGCCACGAGTGCTCATAGATTCATCTAAGTGATCATAGAACCTTGATAACCGCTCATAGCCTCGAAAGCTCAACATTATTTACAACCCTAAGTTTAATGTACAACAAAAAGTATCAACCACTCGTATTGCAAGGGATTAGCGCGTAGGAGGGGGCGACTCCCAGGGGATCAGCTCACCGCGAGCCCCCTAGGAATGCGTCCCCCTCCGAAGCGCAAATCCCCACCCAAACACTAAGTACACCCATCCCCGAACAAACTTAGGAAAAATGATACAGCGCACTATTTGCACCTAGCTTTTTACAATGCTAAAATGGAGTGTGACTCAAAAATCTTGAACGAAAACTATGGACCAGACGAAGAACTTACAACTGGCAGGCGCGTCCTGCTAATTGATGAAGCTATGAGGATGTGACAATAAATGCTTGGCGTATTGAATAAAATGTTCGACCCAAACAAACGTGACCTAAAACGACTCGAGAAAATTGCCGACCAAGTAGAACTATTGGCTGACGATATGGAAAAACTGTCCGACGAACAACTGACAGCGAAAACAGATGAATTCAAAGAACGCTACCAACAAGGCGAGACGGTTGAAGACTTGCAGCCTGAAGCGTTTGCTGTCGTGCGTGAGGCTTCCCGCCGCGTACTAGGACTCTACCCATTCCGTGTGCAAATCATGGGTGCAGCAGCCCTTAACGAAGGCAATATCGCAGAGATGAAGACCGGTGAAGGTAAGACATTGACTTCAGTACTTGCGGTGTATTTAAATGCCCTGACGTCTAAAGGCGTTCACGTCGTCACTGTCAACGAATACTTGGCAAGTCGTGACGCAGAAGAAATGGGACAATTGTATTCATTCCTCGGCATGAACGTAGGTTTGAACTTGAACAGTATGAGTAAAGAAGAAAAGCGTGAAGCGTATGAAGCCGATGTAACATACAGCACGAACAATGAACTCGGTTTCGACTACTTGCGTGACAATATGGTGCTTTACAATGAACATAAAGTGCAACGCCCGCTTCATTTCGCCGTAATTGACGAAGTCGACTCCATTTTAGTCGATGAAGCACGTACGCCGTTGATCATTTCCGGTCAAGCAGCGAAAGCGCAGGAGCTGTACCGCTTGGCGAACCGCTTTGTAATTACGTTGAAAAAAGAAGAAGATTATTCATTCGATGAATCAACCAAAGGCGTTGTGTTGACGGAGCAAGGTATTGAAGCGGCTGAGAAAGCGTTCAGTATCGACAACTTGTTCGATCTGCAACACGTGACGCTAAACCACGCGATCAACCAGTCATTGAAAGCGCATGTTAGTATGCACAATGACGTAGACTATGTCGTAGAAGAAGGCGAAGTAGTCATCGTTGACTCCTTCACTGGACGTTTGATGAAAGGCCGTCGTTATAGTGACGGGTTACACCAAGCGATTGAAGCGAAAGAAGGACTTGAAGTTCAGAACGAGTCGATGACACTTGCGACGATTACGTTCCAGAACTATTTCCGTATGTATGAAAAGCTGTCCGGGATGACGGGTACAGCGAAGACAGAGGAAGAAGAGTTCCGCAATATCTATAATATGAACGTTATTGCGATCCCGACAAATCGTCCGATTGCTCGTGATGACCGTCCAGACTTAATCTTTGCATCGATGGATGGAAAGTATAAAGCTGTAGCGGAAGATATTAGAGATCGACACGAAAAAGGTCAGCCGGTGCTCGTCGGTACAGTAGCGATTGAAACGTCTGAAATCATTTCAGCTTTCTTGAAAAAATACGGCATTCCACATAATGTCTTGAACGCGAAGAATCACGAGCGTGAAGCCGAAATTATTCAAGACGCTGGTAAAAGAGGCGCTGTTACGATTGCGACGAACATGGCCGGTCGTGGTACCGACATCAAATTGGGTGACCATATCCAAGACGTTGGCGGTTTAGCGGTAATTGGTACAGAACGACATGAGTCTAGACGTATCGATAATCAGCTCCGTGGACGTTCAGGACGTCAAGGTGATCCAGGTGTTACACAATTTTATCTTTCACTGGAAGATGAATTAATGCGTCGTTTCGGTTCTGAGCAAATGAAATCGATGATGACGAAACTCGGTATGGATGATGAGACTCCGATCCAGTCGAAAATGGTTTCTCGTTCTGTTGAATCTGCCCAGAAACGAGTAGAGGGGAATAACTTTGATTCACGGAAACGTTTATTGCAGTATGACGATGTACTTCGTCAACAGCGTGAAGTGATTTACAAAGAGCGTAATGAAGTTCTTGGTTCAGAAAATATTCGTCCAGTGCTTGAAGGTATGTTGGAGTCGGTTATTGAACGCGTTGTGGCGGTCCACACTGCAGACAATACGGTCTATTCAAAAGGCTTGAAAGACTATCTGGAAGCGAACTTACTGGCTGAAGATACCGTGACGATTGAAGACTTGGAAGAGAAAACACCGGAAGAGTTGCAAACATTTATTCACGAATTGGTCATTGCACGCTATAATGAAAAAGAACAAGAAATGTCCGAAGAGCGTATGCGTGAATTTGAGAAAGTTGTCCTGTTGCGTGCGATTGATACCAAGTGGATGGATCATATCGATGCGATGGATCAACTTCGTAACGGAATTCATTTACGTGCGTATGGACAGAATGATCCGCTTCGTGAATACCAGGCAGAAGGATTTGGAATGTTTGAAGAGATGCTTGTATCGATCGAAAACGATGCGACGAAGTATGTCATGAAGGCTGAAATCCGCAATAACTTGGAGCGCGAAGAAGTAGCAAAAGGGCAAGCGAATAATCCGAAAGAAGACGGCGCACCGGTTGCTAAAAAGCCAATCCGACGCACTGTCAATATCGGCCGCAACGACCCTTGTCCATGTGGCAGCGGTAAGAAGTATAAGAACTGTCACGGCAAAGCATAACGAGAAACAACCACTCAGGAGGAAACAATTATGATGGAATTATCCGATGTTCGCAACGAGTTAGAAAAAACCGCTAAGAAATTAGTGGACTTCAGGGGGTCTCTTTGACTTAGAAAACAAAGAGACTAGCATGCAGGAATTAGATGAAATGATGATGGAGCCGGGCTTCTGGGATGACCAAGACGCAGCTCAGAAAGTCATTTCACAATCGAATGCATTAAAAGACGTAGTAGGCGAATATCACGAGTTAAGCGAGACGCAAGAAAATCTAGAGATGACGCTTGAACTTCTACGTGAAGAAGCTGACGAAGAGTTACAAGAAGACCTCGTATCCGAATTAAAAGAATTTAAAAAGAAGATGGATCAATTCGATCTTCAAATGTTATTAAGCGATGAGTTTGATAAAAATAGTGCAGTAGTGGAAATACACTCAGGCGCAGGCGGCACCGAGTCCCAAGACTGGGCGTCTATGTTGCTTCGTATGTACACTCGCTGGGCAGAGCACCATGGCTTTAAAGTCGAAACACTCGACTATCAAGCAGGTGACGAGGCAGGAGTGAAGTCGGTGACACTCGGAATTAAAGGACATAATGCGTATGGCTACTTGAAAGCGGAGAAAGGTGTACATCGACTCGTTCGGATCTCACCATTTGACTCTTCAGGCAGACGCCATACATCCTTCTCTTCTATTGAAGTGATGCCGGAGTTTGAAGGCGACATCGAATTGGATTTGAAGTCGGAAGATATTAAGATTGATACGTATCGTTCAAGCGGCGCCGGCGGACAGCACGTTAACACGACGGACTCAGCTGTGCGTATGACTCACCTTCCAACGGGTGCAGTTGTTACGTGTCAGACGGAACGTTCACAGATCAAGAACCGTGAGCGTGCGATGAATCTTTTGAAAGCGAAGATCTACCAGATTCGCGTCGAGGAAGAGGAAGCGCGTTTGGCGGATATCCGTGGCGAGCAGAAGGAAATTGGATGGGGTAGTCAGATCCGTTCTTATGTGTTCCATCCGTATTCTATGGTGAAGGATCACCGTACGAATGAGGAGACGGGTAATGTGAGTTCTGTTATGGATGGCGAGATTGACCAGTTCATCAATGCGTACTTGCGTTCAAGAATTTCGTAATGGTTTAAAGACAGCCCAGCAGGTCAGTTTATCTGACTTGTTGTGGCTGTTTTTTTTTAGTAGAGAGGCTCGCGGGGGTGTTGGGGTGGTGATTGGCGCTTCGGAGGGGACGCTTTCCTGAGGGTTCGCGGCGAGCCAACCAGTCGCAAGCTCCCTTGGTTGTCTCGCCTGTCGAACTGATCCTCTAGGAGTCGCCCCTCCTACGCGCCAATCCCTTGCATAGTGAGTGGGTGCCACTTTTTGTAGTGTTTTAAAATTTCTAGGCTTTAAAAAATAAAAAAAATGATTTTTCGTATGAAGTAAAGGATTTAGCGCAGGCTACGACTTGGACTTAATCAAAAAAACGAACTAAATGCACTTGATTTTGAAATATTTCAAAGATGTTACAATGTTACAGATTATTACAATGTACGACTTACATCCATCCACTTTATACGTAGGATTGGAACGGAAGCTGGGGGCGACTCCTGGGGAATCAGAGTGATCTTGAGACCCTGGACTGAGCGTAGCGAGGGAAGCGGCTCAAGATTGCTCCCCCGGAAATGCGTCCCCCAGCTGCAGTGGAAATCCCGAACCACTCTCCATTGTCACCTTTTTATTACAAACATTTCTAATAATAAATGTTTAAGAAGCGGATTTTTGGTCAATACTATATTATGTACTCATTACCAAACCGTCCTTTTAGGCTAAATTTAGGCAAATAGCATAATTATCCATGGATAATTAGAAACTTTGTCATATCTGGTGCCCATTCACGGTCGTTTTTTGGTATACTACTTGTGTTACAAAAATACAAAGCAAAAGGGAGGATATTACATGAAGAACAAACTACTAGCTACACTTTTCGGAGCAGCACTAGTTCTTGGCGCTTGTGGTGGAGGCGACGATAACGCTTCAGAGCCAAAAGACGACGCTGCAAACGACAACGGCGCAGCTACTACTGAAGTAGATGCAGAAGCAGTTGTACAACAAAGCTGTGCGTCATGTCACGGAGGAAACTTAGAAGGTGGAGCAGGTCCAGCACTTGAGGACGTTGGTGCAAGACTTTCTGAAGAAGAAATCCACGACGTGATCGTTAACGGTAAAGGCGCTATGCCTCCTGGTATTATCCAAGGCGAAGAAGCAGACGCAGTTGCTGCTTGGTTAGCTGAAAAGAAATAATTCACATTACGATCGTTTCCAAGATAACATTGGGAACGATCTTTTTTTGTACATAATTCCCGAAGAAAATCCAAACTTCTACCAATTTGCTAGCTTGATCAATTGATACATAACTGTAATACATGATAGAGTAAAGCCCATGCTATAATAAAAATGGCGAATATGAGAGAAAAACAAAATTCAGGTGGTTATCATGTATGATTGTAATGAAAAATGTATACAAAAAGTACCCGAATGGTGTTATAGCCTCTAACGGAATTCATGTCGAAATCGAAAAAGGGGAATTTGTATATGTCGTTGGTCCAAGTGGTGCAGGTAAATCCACGTTCATCAAAATGATGTACCGTGAAGAAATCCCAACTAGTGGATTGATTTACTTTAACAATACCGAACTAACGAAAATGCAAAGAAAAGATGTCCCTTATTTGAGAAGACAAATTGGCGTGGTGTTTCAGGATTTTAAGCTACTGCCGAAACTGACTGTCTACGAAAATATTGCGTACGCGCTGGAAGTGATCGAAGAATCGCCGAGCGTTATCCGTAAAAAAGTGACAGAAGTGCTGAAATTAGTTGGGCTCACCAAAAAGATGAGAATGTTTCCAAATGAATTGTCAGGTGGAGAACAGCAACGGGTGTCGATTGCACGATCCATCGTCAATCAGCCCACATTAGTCATCGCAGACGAACCGACAGGGAATTTGGATCCGGAGACTTCATGGGAGATCATGAAGATTTTTGAACGTATAAATGCACAAGGTACGACGATTATTATGGCTACACACAATAAAGACATTGTAGATAATCAAAAACATCGGGTGATTCAGATCGAAGGCGGGCTCATCACACGAGATGAGTACGAAGGAGATTACTCAAATGAAATCTAGAACATTACGACGTCATATTCGGGAAAGTTTCAAAAGTCTAAGTCGGAATGGTTGGATGACCTTTGCATCCGTAAGTGCTGTTACCGTGACCTTATTGTTGATCGGTGTGTTCATCGTCATCATGATGAACTTGAATCAACTAGCGGATAACATCGAGAATGATGTGGAAATCAAAGTAGTCGCAGAGCAAAATGCAACTACATCACAAGTTGAGGAACTAATGAAGAAAGTCAAAGAGACCCCAGGCGTTGCCGAGGTCAAGTACTCCTCACGTGAACAGGAATTAAATCAAATGATTCAATCATTTGGTGAAGAGTTTGCGCTATATAAGCAGGACAACCCTCTCGGTGATGCATTATATGTAAAGGCAGATGATCCGAAAAATACGGCATCAGTCGCACTAGAACTCAGCACGTACGATTATACATTTGATGTGGAGTACGGAGAAGGTAAAGTAGAAAAGTTGTTCAATGTACTGAAAATTGGACGAAATGTTGGACTAGGATTGATTTTGGCATTGTTGTTTACGGCAATGTTCCTCATATCGAATACAATTCGACTCACGATCGTGGCACGACGTACCGAAATCGACATTATGAAACTGGTCGGTGCAACGGATAGTTTCGTGCGGATTCCTTTCATGCTCGAAGGAGTGTGGCTTGGGATTTTCGGCGCGATTATACCGATGGTTTTAATGACGACATTTTATTCGCAACTGTATAGTTTCTGGGAAGGTCGTTTGCAAAATGAGTTATTCCATTTGCTTGACCCAAGCCCGTTCTTATTACAATTAAACTTCTTACTGTTATTCGTCGCTGTTTTTATTGGCGTATGGGGCAGTTTCATGTCAGTCCGGAAGTTTTTGAGAGTGTAAGTGTTCGTATCGAAGGGAGAACTAGAATTTGAGAAAGAGAAATCGAATCATTTCAAGTGTCCTTGCGGTTTGCTTGCTGACCACAACGGTCGGCAGTGCAGACGTATTCGCAGACTCTCTGAAAGATCTGCAGAATGAAAAAAAGGCAGCAGAAACTAAAAAGAAAAATTTGGATTCTACTATCCAGAAAAAAGAAACCCAAATACAGGAAAAGCAATCGAAAGTAGATGTGCTGATCAACCAAATTAAGAAACTGAACGACAAGATAGAAGAGACCAATCAAAATATGGACAGAATCATTGCAGAAATGAATAAGACCAAATTAGAGATTGAAGAACTTCAAGCGTCTATTAAAGAATTAGAGATTCGTATCGAGCAGCGGGACGAAGTATTGCGTGAGCGCGTTCGTGTCATGCAAGTCAAAGGCAATAAAGTCAGTTATCTCGACGTGCTTCTTGGTGCCAACAGTTTCGCGGATTTCATTGACCGTTTCTCCGCAGTGACGACACTGATGGACGCGGATCGTAAAATCATTGAACAGCAAGAACAAGATATGGCGCAGTTGGAAGAAGAAAAGAAACTGGTGGAGCAGAAATTAGCTGAACAAGAAGAGCGCCGACAGAAGATCCAGGCGATGAAAGATGAATTGCAGCAAAAGAAGCTAGAAAAAAGAGATGTTGTCAATGAACTTGAAAGAAGTCAGGAAAAACTTTCGAGTGAAAAAGGACAATTAGAAGAAGAATACAGCGATACGGTTGAATTCAGCAAAACGTTGGAAAAGAAAATCGTCGCTGAACAAGAGCGTTTGGCTGAAATCGTGAGAAAAGAACAAGCGAGAAAGCTGAAACTTCAACAACAGAAAGAAGCGGCAGCAGCAGCTGCTGTTTCAGCGCAAGGCGGTTCGGCTGATTATTCAGGTCCACTCCCTTCTGTTTCGAGCGGCTTTTGGACAAAACCGACTAGCGGGACCCTCAGTTCAGGATTTGGCTGGCGCATCCATCCAATCACTAAAGTGAAAAAGCAACACCGCGGTATGGATTTAAGTGCACCCTTGGGAACTCCAGTTGTAGCAGCCGGAGATGGTGTTGTATCGTATGCAGGTAGCATGGAAGGCTTTGGGAATGTCATTATGATTACACACTCTGTGAACAATCAGATTTTGACGACGGTTTATGGACATCTTTCTTCGATCGGCACAAGCTCAGGCAAGTCGGTAGGAAAAGGTGAGTTAATAGGAGCGGTTGGTTCGACAGGTTTCTCTACGGGCAATCATTTGCATTTTGAAGTGCACGTTGGAAACTTCTCTGCCACTGGTCCAAGTGCAGTCAACCCATTGCATTACGTTTCTTTTTAATATAGCATGAAATGAAAACCTGCCTGAAAGGGTGGGTTTTCATTTGTTCATAAGGAGAAAAGGGGGATGAGGGATGCCAGTAACGCAGTATTATCCAATCGGCTCGATTACGTTGCCGTCTTCATGGATTGCGCTCATTGCGGGCTTCATAGTTACCTATCTTTTCATTCGATTGTACGTTGGTAAAGTGCATGGCGAACGAGTTAGCAATATATTTTTCAATGTCATCATCATTTGGAAGTTGTCCGTAGTGTTGACGGATTTTTCTATGGTTATTAAAAACCCGTTATCTATTCTATACTTTCACGGCGGCACGTTTGGCTGGATCCTCGGACTGATCGTCGCAGGGTTATTGATAATTCGGCGAGTATATAAAGAGAAGTGGGAACGTAAAGATCAGTGGGCGCTATTACTTGCATTCATTTGCTGGCAAGGGGTCTATCAAATCGCTATGGCGTTTCTGAATGAAGGCAGTCTCCTAGCGAAAAGTGGAACCGTACTATTGTTTATCGCTATTTTTCTATTGGCATGTTGGAGCGAACGAAAGAAAGTGAATACGGTCAGCGAGCTTGCAAGTGTATTCGTAGCGGTTCATTTTCTCGTCTCGGCACTGCAAGGAAATGTATTGAATACAGCATGGATCACGACCATTTTCATCGGATTGCTTATGTGGGCAGTAGAGAGAGTGTCTTCGCAACCAATCAGCAGAAGGGAAGAGATAGAGTGAGCAAGAAAACGATTGGATATATTATCACGGCATTAATTATCGGTACGCTGATTTTCATTATGGTGCAAAATAATGCTGGAAAGAAAGAATCGGCTGAAGCACCGGCTTCACAAGTAAATCAACAAGAAGCGTTGCTTGCGGAAGAGGAAGGTTTGGAGCAATATTCACCGGCACCGGACTTTACGCTTGAAACATTGGCGGGCGATACGGTGACACTTTCTGAGTTAAAAGGTAAGAAAGTTATTCTGAATTTCTGGGCGACTTGGTGTCCACCGTGTAAAGCAGAAATGCCACATATGGAAAGTTTTTATTCGAAATTAACGGATGAAGATCAAGTGGAATTAATCGCTGTGAACGTTACAGAATCAGAGAAGATTGGGATTAGTGAAGTGGAAAAGTTTATCGATTCATATGGATTGAGCTTCCCGATTCCACTGGATAAAAAGGCGGAAGTGACGCAGAAATATGGCGTGTTCTCGATGCCGACAACTTATATGATTGACACAAAAGGTCTCATAGCGCAAAAGATCATTGGACCATTGGATGAAAAAAAGTTGAATGAATTAGTCGATTCTATGGACTGAAAAAAGAGTCTGTTCTCGTGTCGTAACTTCTTGTCTACCTTCATATAGTGGAGGGAGGAGGAGGTTATGAATGCGTAAGAGCAGGCTTTTTTTAGTAGGTGTATTATTGCTGATCGGCGTTATTTGGCTGAATGGCTGCGGTAAGCAGAAAGCTGCACAAAATGAAACGATCAGTCAGCTGCCTGTAGTAGACGAAGTGTTTGAAAAGATTCAAGAGAGAGCCGTATATCCGGTCAAGAAGGACGAGCTGATTGAAGGAGCATTGCGTGGTATGACCGATACGATTGGCGATCCGTATTCTACGTATTTGACTGAGCAAGAAGCTGTGTCTCATCGCGAATCGCTGGCTGCTTCACGTGTCGGAATCGGAGCGGAAGTAACGCGTACAAATGGCAAGTATATTATTGTTGCGCCTATTAAAGGAGGACCAGCAGAAAAAGCCGGATTGCAGCCGTATGATGAAATTGTGCGTGTCAACGGTGAACGATTAGGGAATGAAACATTGCGAGACGTAGTAAATAGTATTCGCGGCAAGAAAGGGACGGAAGTGAAGTTGACGATTTTCCGGCCTGAAGCGGATAAGCATATGGAATATACGATTACCCGCGATAACATGCCTGTGCAGTCTGTATCGCATCAACTACTTGAAGAACGGGATGCTAAGCTTGGGTACATAGCGCTAAGCATGTTTGGTGAAGAGACGGCACAAGAGTGGCAAAAAGCTACGTCTGACGTCATTAAAAAAGGCGCTCAAGCGCTCATCATTGATGTGCGCGGTAATCCAGGAGGTTATTTGAAGGCTGTTTCCGAAATTTCCAGCAGTCTATTGGACGAAGATCGAACATTTGTCGTAATGCAAGATGCAAAAGGGAATTTAACCCCTGTTTCAACAGAAAAGAACGAGAACCTTTCATTCAATGAACGATTGAAAATGATTCCAATTGTTGTCGTTCAAGATGTCGGCAGTGCGTCAGCGAGTGAAGTATTGAGTGCGGCAATCAAAGATTTAAAACGCGGATCAATCATCGGTACTACAAGCTTCGGAAAAGGGACCGTGCAAGAAACGATGGAATTATCGAATGGCGGAGAATTGAAGCTATCGACGAATAAATGGCTAACGCCTAAAGAGAAGTGGATTCACGGTAAAGGGGTCACTGCGGATATTGAAGTGAAGCAGAATAAATTATTTACAGAGCATTTACAGATGGTGACGGACACAATGAAGGAAGGCCATTTCAATGATGAAATCGCTTATGCGCAACGCATGCTCAAAGCATTTGGTCATCGTCCAGGTAGAACAGATGGCTATTTCGACCAAGAAACGGCAGAGGCTGTACAGGCGTTCCGCACAGAGCATGAAATCAAAGAGGGTTATGATATGGATCGAGAATTCTTTACTACGTTGAAAACGGCTGCAGAAGAATATCGGGCAGAGCCAAAGAATGACAAACAATTGCGTATGGCGATTGATTTCCTCATCAATGAACTAGCAAAATAATAGCGGAGGCGGTCTGGCAAGGTCTTGGTGACAAGACTTTAAACGGGCAGCCTCTTTTTTTGTTGTGCAATTTAGCTTAAATTGGAACTTCCTATAAGAACTCTCTCGCTATTTTCCTTCTTTTTTTGTACAATGAAGAAAAGAGCTGTAAAGACAAGCGAGAAAGGTGACAGAAGATGTCTAGCGAACTATTACTTAATTTGAAAGATGCATTACTTTACTTTTTTCTGAATCCAGTCTGGCTAATCGCTCTCGTCGCTGCCTATATGCTTGGCAGTAAACGGGTAAGCCGTGAGCGAGCAGATTTCAATGTGGGCATAAACAAAGGCTCCACTGAAATGAAACACATGATTTCAGTCGGTTGGTTGCACGGTCTCGTCCTGTCGATTGTCATTGCAGGCGTTGGATTGATCGTCGACTTTAACTGGATTGTCATTTTATCTATCGTCATGTTGCTCGTCATTGTATCGTTCTCCTTTAAGTTAGCTTCACCGATCTACTATGCAACGATCGCGTTCTTTGCGTTATGGGCACTCGATCGATATGCAGGAGACTTTTCAATCGGCACATGGTTCGTTCAGGAAGATCTGAACTTCTTCGGTACATTAGCTATTACGGTACCGATTATTGCAGGATTGTTGTTAATTTCGGAAGGCTTATTGGTTCGTCGTCATGCGGCGCGTCATACGTCTCCCACATTCGTTCCGACTCAGCGTGGAATGCGCGGGGCAATCTACCAATCTAAATTACTATGGCTCGTACCTGTTGTGTTTTTAGTACCAGGACATATGGTAGTGGAATTCGCACCGTACTGGCCACAATTCACATTAGGTTCGGAGCAGTTTTCATTCATTCCGGTGCCTCTAGTCATTGGATTCTCGCAACTAGTAAGATCGACGTTCCCTGATGTGCTGTTCCCTAAAATGGGTAAAGCCATTGCTTGGCTCGGTATTGCTGTTGTTGCTGTAGGTATTGGCGCTATTTGGATGCCGGTGCTTGGTTGGGCTGCGTTGCTTGCGGGTGTACTATGCCGTCTCTTGTTGAGCGCTATGATTTCGATTTCAGAACGCAATAAACAAGTACTATTGGTACCTCAATCCGAAGGGGTGTATGTTGTAGCGGTTCTTGGAGATTCTCCAGCAGAGAAGATGGGTATTGTCCCAGGAGATTTGATCAAGTCGGTGAATGGGATCTCAATTCACAATGAAGATGAATTGTATGATGCGATCCAAGTCAATGCGGCACATTGTCGTTTACAAGTAATCGGTCGCGATGGTGAAGTTCGTTTGAAACAGCAAGTGCTGTTCCGTCATGACCACTTCCGTCTAGGCATTGTGGTTGTGCGATAAAAGGAGAGAACAAACAATATGCATGATTTCGAAACGAAGTTGATGCTTGCGATGTTTTTGCCGGGAATTTTAGTTGTGTTTTTTACGCGCGTGACATTTCATCACGTCGTGGGACTCATATTGACAGTGGCGCTCATTGCGGCTTCCGTTTATGCAGGATATACGCATAACTGGATGTTGTACGTAGCAGATGCAGTGTCACTGACAGTCGGTTTTTGGCTTGCGTCACGCATGGTGAAAAATGCTCGACTTAATCAAGCCGAGGAATGACAAAAGCGGTTTTCAAAGAGCAAATATGCTTTGAAAACCGCTTTTTGTTTTGTAAAATAAAAGTAACTGTTTTAACGGTCACAGCTCTGGGGAATAGTGAGAGTAAGAGTTAAAATAAACTATAGACAGCGAGCACGGCAATCGTGCCGATCACGACGAACATCACGTCTAGGCCAAAGAATGCGAGCGCAAAGGCAGTAATAGCTCCAATGATACCGAATAAAATATCATCTTGGATATGTAAAATAGCAGGAAATATAAGTGCACCGAGTACAGCATACGGAATATTGCGCAACACACCACTGACGATCGGTGGCAATTCTTTACCGTCGAGAAGGGTTAAGGGAATCATGCGCGGCAGATAGGTGGCAACTGCCATTCCGAGTAACATCCACCAATAAGAAGCACCCATCAGTTTTCCTCCTTTTGCTCAGTAAAGCGTTCAACATTTTTATTACTCTTCGTATAAAGGATTTCGACGAAGATGGCGGAAGCGAGTGTCGCAACCAAAATCGACCAGCCTGTAGACAATAAATTGGAATAATACAGTGCGCAGTGAATCGCAGCTGCAATTGCGGCAAGTAACACGACTTTACGGTTGCCTTTCATGGAAGGGACGAGTAGTCCGATGAACATTGCGTACAACGCAACAGACATAGCCTTTTGCAGAAACTGCGGTAAGTTGGCTCCGATGACGTGACCCACTGCCGTAAAGATCACCCAACTGCTGTACGCAATCAACGCTACGCCAAATGCGAAGGCCGTTGTGATCTGACGGTTCTTCTGCGTCGCAAGGACCGAAAATGTTTCATCGGTAATGCCGAATGCATAAATGGCTTTCTTCCATTTCGGTGCCGGCTCTACTTTTTCACTTAAGGCAGCTGTCATCAGGAAGTGCCGGATGTTGACGATAAATGTATTGGTGACAATGAGCCACGGTGCAACGCCTGTCGCAAGTAGGCTGAGCGCCATATATTGTGCGGCTCCAGCATAAACGAACAAGCTCATTGCAGTGGCTTCCAAAATCGAGAGGCCGGTCGTTTTAGCAAGCAGTCCGAATGTCAGCGCGACAGGGAAATAGCCAATCGCGATGCTCATGCCTGATTTCAGCCCATGGAAAAAGGTTGTATTCACTAAGCAGCCCATCTTTCTTTTACTAATCTGACAGCTAGTATACTATAACTAGACAAATTCCACAGCAGTATGACTAAAAATTTTGATAATCGGTGAGGGTGTTGGTGATGAATGAATGGCTATCGATAGATAAAGTGGAGGAATTGGCGGCGCAGTACGAGGCGCTAGGTTTTTTAATGGGATTAATTCCACCGTTCGTGGAGGCCTTCTTGCCATTTTTGCCGCTCGTCGTATTTGTTATCGCCAATGCGATCGCCTTTGGATTTTGGCTAGGCTTTGTGCTTTCTTGGGTAGGTACCGTGGCAGGATCGTATGCGGTGTTCTTGCTTGTACGTAGGTTCGGTGAAAATCGGTTTTTCTCGTTTCTCACGCGTCCTGTGAAGGTGCAGCAGTTGATTCAGTGGGTGGAGCGTAATGGCTTCGGTCCGTTATTTGTATTGATATGTTTCCCGTTTACACCATCTGCTTTGGTGAATTTGGTGGCGGGCTTGTCGAATATGAATAAGAAGAATTATTTGTTTGTATTGATGCTTGGTAAGCTGGTGATGATTATGATGATTTCGTTTATTGGGTATGATGTGCGGGCGTTGGTTACGCAGCCGGTCCGGACGTTGTTGATGTTTGTGGTGATTTTCTTGTTGTGGTTGGTGGGTAAGTGGTTTGAGCGTAGGTTGACGCGCAAGGTGGAGGATGATTTTAAGAGTTTTTCTAGTGTGCATGGTGGCGGCAAAAAAGAATAAAGGTTAACGGTTCCTGTCTCTCTTTTCTTTCGGTACAATGGAAGGAAGAGGGATGGGGATTTTTTGGTTGAAGTAGAGTGGAAGTGAAGGTGAGTGGAATAGCACCGTTGATCGACGTTCCAGGCGGACGCTTTCCCGAGGGCGTGGCTTGAGCCAAGCGAACAGCGAAGGGTTCGCTTTGCCGTATTTCTGTGTACTTTACAGAAATTAAGGCATCTGTGCGGGGTCTCAAGGCGCACGCTGATCCTCCGGGAGTCGCCGCCTTCCACTTACGATCAACTATTTTGTGGTTCTGATTGGTGTGACGGATTACTTTCAAGAGTTTTAGTGATAAATAATAATGTGTTGGGTCATGGCTCGACTGGTTGTTGGTGACTGATGATAGTGAGTGTCTGCTTTCTGGACCCGCGCAGGCACGTGGGGGATTGCCTCCAGCCATGAGCCAACTAGCGGTGAGGCTGCTAGCTGTCTCATGGCCACGGCCGACCCCGCAGTTGTGCCTGCGCTACTAAGTATTTACCAAGTTCGGTTGTGGTTTATAGTAGATCAAACCAGTGACTGGATAGTACTAGTTTCTATTCTTGCAAAACAAGTGCCTGAACTGCCCTACCCCCAATCTAACGTAGGCGGCTGCCAGTGGTAGGCGTAGTAATGAGACAGCCAGGCGCACTTCCTGTCTGGCTCATTGCGGGAGCCATCCACCACCGCCGAAGTGGGGCCAATGCCCGCCCCACTTACATAGCCAGTCAAACCGCTACCTTTGCATAAAACAAGGAAGAGTAAAGGGGTTGCAAAAACAACTACCCAACATCGTATCCTACTTACTAGTGCGAACAAAAAATCCGTGTACTCGAAAAACAAGTGCCTGAACCGCCCTACACCCAATCCAACGAAGGCGGCTGCCAGTGGTAGGCGTAGTAATGAGACAGCCAGGCGCACTTCCTGACTCGCTCATTGCGTTAGCCATCCACCACCGCCGAAGTGGGGCCAATGACCGCCCCACTTACTATTCATATACACCAGCGTCAAAAGAAAGGGGAGACCGCTATGTCATTGCGCTTCGTTACCGGACGTTCCGGAACAGGAAAAACCACCTTCATTGAAAAAGAAATCGCACAAGAACTGAAAGAACGCCCAATGGGAGCCCCCATCATCGTCATCGTGCCCGACCAACTATCCTACTCGATGGAATACAGCCTATCCGTCAAGTCAGGATTAACTGGCATGATCCGTGCACAAGTCCTCACATTCAAACGTCTCGCGTGGCGGGTGCTGCAAGAAGTAGGCGGCATCACACGTGAAGAAGTGGACAGCTTCGGTTACCGCATGCTTGTGCGTAGCGTGCTAGAAGAGAATAAAGAATCGTTTAAGCTATTTAAACAAGCCGCTTCCAAGCACGGGTTCGCTGAACAAATCAGCGACATCATGAAAGAATTCAGCAAATATTGTATCGATCAGCAAGCGTTTACGGAATTAAAAACTTCGCTAGCAGAAAAGCAAGCGCCTCGTATTTTGCAGGATAAGGCGCATGATTTACAGCTGTTGCTTGAGAAGATTGAAGAACGTCTAGGAACGACGTATATGGACAGTGAAGGGCAATTGAACGCACTAGCTGATCAGTTGGCGCATTCAGAATGGTTGCAGGATGCGTCGATCTACATAGACGGCTTCGGTGATTTCACGACACAGGAATACAATATAATTACGCAATTAATGAAGTATACGAAACGTGTGACAGTCGTATTGCCAATGGAAGAAAAAGTGCATACTAGTGAGCATGAGTTATTCCATACGGCTCAGCAACAATATGAAACACTTCAACAACTTGCATACAGTGAGTCGGTAGATCGTGAAGAACGCGTGCATTTAACGGAGTCGCAGCGCTTTTCAAATCGTGAATTGGCTCATCTAGAAGAGCAGTTTGATCACTACCCTCCTAAAGCATTTGAATCCGAAGGGGCAATTCAGATCATTGAAGCGTCCAATCGACGTGCAGAGATTCATGCGGTAGCGCGCTCGATACGTAAAATGATGCGAGAAGGTAAACGATATCGGGGCATGACGGTTTTAAATCGTCAACCAGATGTCTATAACGAATTAATTCAAAACATCTTCACGCAATATGATATACCGGTTTTCATTAGCCAGAAAAAGCCGATGCTTCATCATCCATTGATTGAATTTGCGCGATCATTGCTTGAAGCCGTGCGCACGGATTGGTCGTATGAAGCAGTGTTTCGGGCTGTGAAGACGGACCTGTTTTTCCCTGTCAATGAAAGTAAGCAAGTATGGCGAGAGCGTGCAGATCGTCTGGAGAATTTCGTGCTCGCAAAAGGAATTCATGGTAAATCCCGCTGGCAAGACGAAGAACGCTGGAAAGTGAGTCGCTATAGAGGGCTCGAGAAGATTAAAACCATTCAGACGGATGAAGAACTGGCAACGCAGGCGGAGTTTGCCGAGACGCGCGATCTGATTCGGGAGCCGATTGAACAGTTACAGCAGAAATTAAAAGCAGCTGTGACAGGAAGAGACGTAGCGGAAGCTTTGTTTTATACGCTGGAGTCACTGAATGTCTACGATAAAATAATAGAGTTACAGCAAACTGAACAGAAAAATAATCACCTACAAGCAGCCGCTGAACATGAACAAGCGTGGACGAGTTGGATTAATGTGCTCGATCAGTTCGTGTTGATGTTCGGAGAGAAAGAATTGCCGATTGCAGAAGCGATGAAAATATTGGACGAAGGATTCGATACGCTGGAATTCAAATTAATTCCGCCTTCGCTCGATCAAGTCACTGTGACGACTGTGGAGTTATTTAATTCGATGGATGTGGAAGCGGTGTTCGTACTCGGCGCGAATGAAGGAATATTGCCACTGCGAAATGATCATGAAGGATTGCTTTCGGATAGTGACCGCGAGTTGTTTAGTGAAATTGGAATTACGTTGGCACCCACGACGAAACTTCAGCTTATGCGCGAGTCGTATATGGCGTATCGTGCGTTTACTGGAGCCAGTGCACGTTTGACTGTCAGTTATCCAATTGCTGATGAAGAAGGAAAAGCGTTGATTCCGTCGCTTTATATTCCAAGATTGCAGCAAATCGTATCGAATATTCCTACAGAGATTGCCGTTATTGAGCCGACAGAGTTGTCCGAAGTAAAAGACAAGCTGGTCTATATCGAACATCCGGACGTTGCGCTGTCTTACGCAATTCGAATGATGCGCCAAGCATCGACTCAAGAAGAAATTGCGCCTGAATGGCAAGCGGTTCTCTCCTATTATAAAGAAGATCCCCTTTGGTCTTCAGTTATAGAGTCGATCATTCAACCCGCGTTGAAGCGACAGAAAACGGAGCTTCTTGATTCGGAATTGACGACTGGTTTATACGGGTCATCCTTTACGACGAGTGTCTCGAGAATTGAATCGTATTATAGCTGTCCGTTCCAACATTTCACGACGTATGGCTTGAATTTACAAGAGCGTTTTGAATTCCAGCTAGAAGCACCGGATATCGGGGATTTATTCCATGCGGCATTGAAATGGGTTTCGGATGAAGTGATGCGCCAAGGCTTATCTTGGGCGGCATTGACGAAAGAGCAGTGCTGGCAGTTAGGCCGAGAAGCGATTGATGCACTGGCGCCGAAGTTTTTCCATAGAATTTTATTATCAAGTCAGCGCTATGCATATATTCAGCGGAAATTAATGCAAATCATTCAACGGACGATTCGCGCATTGCAGTCACAGGCTCGCAATTCAAGCTTCACGCCGATTGCGATTGAAGCAGGATTTGGTCCGAATGAAGAAATTGCACCGCTTGAAATCAACCTAAAAAATGGTCAACAGATGCATATTCGCGGACGCATCGACCGGATCGACACGATGAAGAAAGACGATCAAACTTTCTTGCGCGTGGTGGATTATAAATCATCAGCCCGTGCGCTTGATTTAACGGAAGTGTATTACGGCTTATCGCTGCAAATGTTAACGTATCTCGATGTGGCGCTTGAGCACGCAGAAGACTGGTTAGGCGTCTATGCAAATCCTGCGGGTGTGCTGTATATGTACGTTCACAATCCGATGTTGCGATTGACGAAAGAGTTGAATGAAGACGCTATCGAAAAAGAATTAATGAAATCATATAAAATGCAAGGCTATATAGTGGAAGACGCAGATGTGGCGCTCGCAATGGATGACCAACTGGAAAGTGAGTCACTCATTATTCCGGCGCGTTTGAAGAAAGACGGCTCGTTTTATTCGACTTCAAAAGTCGTGCCGCCTGAAGATATCAATATTTTGCGTTCGTATGTCCGCAAGAAACATCAGCAAGCAGGGGACGGTATGTTGTCCGGCGATACACGCGTCTATCCGTACCGCTTGAAGGAACATATGCCGTGTACATTCTGTTCGTATCAATCGATTTGTCAGTTTGATAGTACGGATCCGACACAGCCTACACGGAATTACACAGCCTACAAGTCAGAAGAGTCATTAGAAAAGATGCGGAAGGAGATAGATCCAGATGCGAATTCCAGATAAGCCGCCACACGAGACGTTTACCGACGAGCAGTGGAAAGCAATTCACGCGTCCGGTAAAGACATCCTCGTATCGGCTGCGGCAGGTTCAGGAAAGACGAAAGTTCTCATTACACGGATGATTGAAAAAGTATTAAATACAGAACACCCGTTAGATGTCGACCAGTTATTAGTTGTGACGTTTACGAATGCGGCTGCCGCTGAAATGCGTCATCGAATGGCTAGTGCGCTTGAAGAGGCGATTGCTGAAAATCCTTCTTCTGTCCATTTGCGCAGACAGTTGAATCTGCTCAATAAAGCACAAATCTCTTCCTTGCATTCATTCTGTCTGCAAGTCGTTCGCCAGTATTCGTATGTACTGGATATAGATCCAGGATTCCGTATTGCGGATACAACGGAAGCAGCCATTTTACGCGATGACACAGTAGCAACGGTTTTGGAGGAGGCGTATAGTCAGCCCGATCCGGAAGCGATGTATCGCCTAAGTGATAGCTTTACAGCCGACCGTAATGATCAGGCAATCGAGACATTGATTGATAAACTGTATGACTATTCACGTGTCCATCCGAATCCATCACACTGGTTGGAGTTGATCCCAAAGCAGTATGAAATTGGTGACGAGGCGACGATTGACGACTTGTCGTTCATTGATTCGCTGAAAGTATCGATCCAACATACGCTTGAAGAAGCAAAAACGGTGACGCGCGATTTACAGCGAGTAGCGGAAATGAATGATGGACCGTTGCCGTTACTAGAAACCGCAAAAGCCGACGAAGCATGGATTGACGGCGCGCTCGAATATATGCTTCACGGCAAGTGGGAAGACGCGTTTGCCTACTTCCAGACGTTGAAGTGGGTGAAGGCGGGCACGATTCGTAAAGATTCGTGTGACGAAGACTTAGCCGCACGAGGTAAGTCGATGCGCGATCAAGTGAAGAAAATCGTTACCGCGTTAAAAGACACGTACTTTACTCGGACACCTGCCAGATTATTGGAGGAAATTCGTTTGATGGCGCCGCTCATGCACACGCTTGTCGGATTGGTAGAGGATTTCACGGCACGTTATCAAGCGTTGAAAGAAGAGCGCGGCTTAGTGGATTTCTCGGATCTTGAGCACTATGCGTTACAGATTTTATCTGAAGAAGTAGATGGGGTACTCGTTCCTTCCGATATTGCGAACGATTACCGCAATCGATTTGCGGAAGTATTAGTGGATGAATATCAAGATACGAACTTCTTGCAAGAGGCTATTTTACAATTAGTCAAGCAAGGTGGAGAAACGGACGGCAATTTATTCATGGTAGGGGACGTTAAACAGTCGATCTATCGTTTCCGTTTAGCTGAACCGGGATTATTTTTAGGGAAGTATGATCGTTTTACAACAGACGTAGACGATCAAGGCTTGAAAATCGATTTGAATGCCAACTTCCGGAGCCGTAAAGAAGTACTGGACGCAACGAACTTTATTTTCAAGCAGATTATGGGGACGCGTGTCGGGGAAATTGAGTATGACGAAGCGGCTGCGTTGAAGTACGGTGCACAGTATCCTGAAAAAGACGTGTCAGCTGGACTGACGATTTTGTATGAGAATGAAGAAGATGAATTGTCTGAGGAGCAAGAAGCCCAGCAAGAGTTGAAGAAATCTCAGGCAGAAGCGCGTTTCATTGCGCAGAAAATCAAGACATGGAAAGACGAGAAAGCACAAGTGGCAGATGCATTCAACGGTAAGCAACGTCCACTCGAATACAGTGATATCGTCATCCTTATGCGCTCGATGACTTGGTCGAGCGAAATTGCGGATGAATTAAAAGCCGCTGGGATACCTGTCTATGTATCATTGTCTTCAGGCTATTTTGATGCGATTGAAGTCATGATCATGCTCAATACATTGCGTGTCGTGGACAATCCATATCAGGATATTCCACTCGTCTCAGTGTTGCGTGCTCCTTTTGTCGGCATGACGGAAAATGAGCTGGCACAAATTCGTCTTGTTAATCGCAATGTGACGTTTTATGAAGCGCTACAAACCTTTATGCAAACAGGTGGTGCCGGAGTCAATCCAGCGACACAGGAAAAACTTCAACGCTTTTTCTTGTTGCTGGAAGACTGGCGGAATAGGGCGCGTCATGGTTCGTTGTCAGAATTGATTTGGCAAGTCTACCAAGATACGCATTATTACGAAATGGTCGGAATTTTACCGAACGGAAAACAGCGCCAAGCCAATCTACGTGCTCTCCATGATCGGGCGATGGCTTATGAAAAAACATCATTCCGTGGACTGTTCCGTTTCCTTCGATTTATCGATCGCATGCGTAAACGTGGCGATGATCTTGGGGAAGCGCGGTTCATGAGCGAAAAGGAAAACGTCGTGCGTATCATGACGATCCATTCATCAAAAGGCTTGGAGTTCCCGTATGTATTTTTAGCGGGGATGGGGCGTCCGTTCAATAAAATGGACTTTAATCAATCGTATTTATTCGATCAGCATTTCGGGCTCGCTGTTAAAGCGATTGATCCCGAGAAACGTATTATGTTCACGTCACTACCGTTTCTAGCGATCAAAGAGAAGAAGGAGCTAGAGATGCGGGCAGAGGAAATGCGGGTGCTCTACGTGGCTATGACGCGTGCTAAGGAGCATTTGGAGCTGATTGCCTCGGTTAAAGACATTGAAAAGACGATGAACAAGTGGCAAGAAGCACAGCTACTGGATGAAGATGCGCCTCTACCGGAATACAAACGTTCACGGGCGACGGGTTATCTAGATTGGATTGGACCGGCTGTCGCGCGTCATATAGACTTTGGAAAATTCGGTAAGACAGCTGGCGGTGAATTAATGGACGACGCGTCTTCGTGGGAAGTCAATGCGTATCCATTTTCTGCTTTCCATAGTACCGATGAGATGGAGATTGAAGATTGGATTCCTATTGACCAAGAGGCGGCAGTGGCGGATCCGAAGTTAGTTACAGAAGTGCGCAATCGTTTTGATGCACAGTATCCGTATGAATTTGCGGTCGGTTTGTCTTCCAAGCAATCGGTCAGTGAGTTAAAGCGGATTGCATTGCTTGAACTAGAGCGGGGAGATGCGGATCCGTTTGAAGAGTTGGAGCCAGACGTCACGAAACGAATTTCCAATCTTCATGCACGTCCATCATTTTTGCAGAAACGTTCCTTAACAAAAGCAGAAATTGGTACGGCGATGCATACTGTCATGCAGCATCTTCAGTTGAAAGCAGAACTGGATCAAGCCAGTGCCAAGGAATTCGTCGAACAGCTTGCGAAGCGTGAGTTGCTGACAAAAGAAGAGGCGGCTGCGATTGACGTTCAGGCGATTATCGCATTTTTCCATACGACACTTGGCCAACGAATGGCTCAAGCCGATCAAGTGTTGCGTGAAATGCCATTTACCTATGCGTTGCCCGCTATAGAAGGCGAGTATCAGTTACTGCAAGGTATCGCGGATTGTCTGTTCCATGAAGACGGCGAGTGGGTGCTCGTTGATTATAAAACGGATGATGTCAGTAAGTTTCATTCGGATCAAGCGATTGCGAAAGAAATGCAAGTCCGTTATGGCACTCAGTTGAGTTTGTATAAAAAAGTATTGGAATCCATTCTCTCGATTGAAATTAAAGAAATGGTGCTCTACTTATTTAGCGGAGCAAAAATCATTAGCTTACAGGAGGAATTTGTTTGAAGTTGACACCTACATCCCTTACGGAGCGAGTGGAAGCACTCGATTTCTTAAGGGGTATTGCGTTACTTGGAATTTTGATAGCGAATATGATTCATTTTCATTCGCCATATGCGTATATGGATCCGTATTCCTGGTACACCATTCCGCATGAGCAATCGATGTTCCATTTTATTGATGTATTTATTGAAGCCAGTTTCTACCCACTATTCGCCATGCTGTTTGGCTATGGCTTGAATATGCAGTATGAAAAGTCATTGAAAAATGACACGTTGTTTGCGCCGTTCATGGCACGACGTATGGGAGTTCTACTAGTTATCGGTGTGTTGCATGCGGTACTCATTTGGTCTGGCGATATTTTGTTTACGTATGCGCTCATGGGATTCATCATGATTGCGGTGATCCGGATTCCAAAGAAGTGGTTACTGGCGCTGTCGTTAGTTATTTATTTTGTGCCGACATTATTGTTGTACAGTATTTTGGCGCTTACTCGTAGTGCGACTTCATCGAATATGTTGGATGGATTTGAAGATGTTCAGCAAATTGAACGAGCGATTGCCGCCTATGCAAACGGCACGTTCGGCGATATTTTCGCTTTTCGTTTGAATGAATTCTTCACTTTTCAAATCATTGGCTCGATTACAGCGGTCTTTATCATTTTGCCGTTGATCATGTTCGGAGCAGCATTATCGAAATTCAAAGTCGTCGAGCGTATGTATGCGCTGAAAGGGAAGTTGCTGGTAGCCATGCTAGTATTTATTCCGATTGGCGTTGTTTTGAAAAACATTCCGAGTTGGGATGGGCCAAAGTTTGAAAATATTTTACTCGTTCAATCGATATTCGGTGGACCCATTCTGACACTTGGATACGGAGCGATGTTCTTATTACTGTTCCAAATCCCATTTTTAAAGAGTATTACGCAACCTTTTGCAAAAGTTGGCAGGATGGCATTCACGACGTATATTATGCAGTCGGTTATCGCAACGTTGATATTTTATTCATATGGAGCAGGTCTGTATGGTAAAGTAGATATAGTGACCGGCACGTGGTTGGCAATCGGAATTTTCGTAGTCCAGCTCATTATTGCGCAGGTTTGGTTAGCGAAATTCCGGATGGGACCACTCGAAGCCATTTGGCGGAAGTTGTCGTATGGAAAGAATTTCGCCGTTAAAGAGGAAAAAAAGTAGATTTTGTCGTAACATAGGAGTATGTGAATTCACATGGAAAGGGTTGGGTATTCAAATGAAATTATTGTCATTCCGTTACGAAGGACAGACTTTATTCGGACCAAAAGTTAAACGTGAGGAAGCTGTGTGGGATCTAATCGCAATGGCTGAGGCATTGGAACAAACTGATTTCCCTAAAACGATGATCGAAGGCGTTTCCCACGGCATGGATTTCGTGGAGGAAGTTCGTAAATTGGTAGAGAAAACTGAAGCTGAAGGAAACGTAGAGCAGTTCAAGCATGCGTTCACTGACATCGAATGGTTATCTCCAATTCCACGCACACCGAAAAATGTGTTATGCGTAGGGAAGAACTATCTTGATCATGCAGAGGAACTTGGATCGAAAGCACCTGAGAAATTGATGATATTCACAAAATCCCCTACTTCAATTGCGGGAGACGAGCAAACGTTACCGATCCACAGTGAAGTGACTGATTCATTAGATTACGAAGGTGAACTGGCGGTTGTGATCAGTAAGACGGGCAAAAACATTCCAAAACAACTGGCATATGATTACGTGTTCGGCTATACAATCGGTAATGATATTACAGCACGCAATATCCAATCGGAACACAAGCAGTTCTTCTTAGGAAAAAGTTTAGATGGTTCTTGTCCGATGGGTCCTTATGTGGTGACGAAAGACGAAATTCCAAACCCACAAAATCTATCCATTGTAACGAAAGTGAATGATGGTGTGCGCCAAAACGGTAATACATCTAATA
The DNA here is from genome assembly GCF_002109325.1 of Sporosarcina ureae. Lineage (GTDB taxonomy): Bacteria > Bacillota > Bacilli > Bacillales_A > Planococcaceae > Sporosarcina > Sporosarcina ureae_C. The sequence continues at coordinate 2,854,042 of NZ_CP015348.1, forward strand.
TGATCTTTAAAATTGACGACTTGATTGCTGAAATCTCCAAGTACGTCACGTTGGAGCCAGGCGATGTAATCTTGACAGGCACGCCAGCTGGTGTTGGTAAAGGTATGACACCTCCAACGTACTTGAAAAAAGGCGATACAGTTAAAGTATCGATCGAAGGGATCGGTACACTAGTTAACCGTTTCGAATAATACGCAAGTCTATGAGGTAAACAATAGAATAGTCGTAGCTTGAAAGATATGGTAGAATATCAATCGACTATACTAATAACGAGGTGGAAGTAATGGGATTTTTAACTGATACAACCCATATGCATATTTTTACATGGGTAGTAGGTGTTGTACTATTTTTAGTAGCAGCAAGTATGGCAAATGGAACAAAAGGAAAAAAGATTACACATATGATTTTGCGTCTGTTCTATGTATTGATCATCATCACAGGAGCTGCGTTATTCTTTAAGCATATGAGTATTGATTCCATGCTATATGGCATCAAATTTGTACTGGGTATTTTGACAATCGGATTTATGGAAATGGTTCTCGTTCGCGGAAGTAAAGGGAAGAACACGGGTCTTATGTGGATTCTCTTCGTCGTCGCGCTACTTGCAACGATGTTCGTAGGTTTCAAATTACCAATGGGCTTCAACTTTTTCGCATAATGACTACTGATCGATAAGGAGATGGAAGAATGGCAACACAAACAGGCTGGATATTTTTGATAGTGATCCTGTTACTGATGGCGTTGTTTGCCGTCTCCGTTATCGTCAGTGCGCGAAGGCAGCGGGATCCGGACTTCTTTACTGAAGACGATAACTCATAACCATGCGCGAGCAGTGGGGGATTTTTCCTCTCCTGCTTTTTTTATTTGGTTATTCGACATTCTTTCACAAGATTGCCGTATTTATAGAACGTGTCAATGGTTTTCATAAGAAAGAATGGCGTGGTCATCAGCTGTTTGATAAACTAAAAGAAGAGTGTGTATGAGGAGGATTTACTAAAGTGAAACGAATATTCGGACTACTGGCAACAGGTTTACTTGCCCTATCGATAGCACAACCCGCTTTTGCAGATACCGACAGAACGTTCAACGACGAAAGTATCTATGATTTACTTGTCGACCGCTTCAATAACGGACTAGGAACGAATGACACGGAAGTCAACGCACAAGACCCGAGTAAATTTAACGGGGGAGACTTTGCTGGAATTAGCAATCGATTGGAACATTTGATCGATATGCATTTTACGATGATTTCGGTCGGACCGGTTTTCAAAACGGCTTCTTATGATGGCAATGAAGTCCTTGACTATAACGAGATTGAGCCGCACTTCGGTACTACGGAAGAGTTTATTGCATTGATTGATGAGATGCATGCGAATGATTTAAAAATCATGGCGGACTTCCCGCTAGTAGGTGAAGTAAATGATCCCGCTGTCCAGGATGAACTACTGAAATCAGCTGTACAATTTGTTTCTGATTATGAGTTGGACGGGCTTCGTCTGACGAAAATTGCTAACGCAGACACTGAGTTCCTGAACAACATGATTGAAGCCGTGAAAGAAGCGAATGAAGGACTATACGTGATCACCAATGAACAAAGTGATGCGGCATTTGACAGTGTACCTGCTGAAAAACAAAGTGCAGCTATCCAAGAATCATTCGTGCAAGTAGATCCGGATACCTCTTCATTGGATCAATTCAGTAATGATGACGCTGGAAAGTTACTACAGTTTGATGATTTAACTGGAACCCGTTTTACATATAAAATGGTGGAACTACGTCAATTCCCACCAACACGTTGGAAAGTGGCGACAGTGGCACAATTCATGCTTCCTGGTGTTCCGTTAGTACCGTATGCGACAGAAATTGCTGTTAATGGTAAAGAGGCACCGGAATCCCACCCGTTCTTCAACTTCAAGACAGATATGGAGTTACAAGAGTGGATTGGTGATCTGAATACGCTTCGTAATGATTCAGATGCACTTCGCACTGGTGATTTTAAGTTCTTGCATAATGAAGATGGATTTGTTGTGTTTGAACGTTCCAATGAGGATGAGAAGTGGATTATTGCGTTGAATAATACATCTGAAGTGCAGAGTTTGGAAGTGAACCCGAGTGAACTTGGGGAGAAGAAGAAGCTTCGCGGTGTGCTTGGTCAAGATTTGATCAAGGAGACGAAAGATAATCAGTATCATGTGGTGCTGGATCGTGAGACTGCGGAGATTTATCTTGTAGAGGATGATAAAGGATTCAATACGCCTTATTTGATTGCTTCTATTTTGGTTGTGGTGTTGTTTATTGGATTCCTATTCCTTGTTATTCGTAAAGGGAAGCAGAGTCGGGTTGAGAATGCTGTTAATCAAGAGAAGTAAGACTACTGTTGATTAACGTTCCAGTCGAACGTTTTCACATGGGCTAATGCATTAAACTTTAAGAGTTAATTTAAAAGAAAAAACTCAAGATGAGTTCCCGATACTGGAATTCAACTTGAGTCTCAGACAGTCTGCTTTTCGTGCGGGCTGTTTTTTATTCATTTTTTGTGTTGTTTAGGAAGAATAGGGCGATGGTTCCGGGGCCGGCGTGTGAGCCGATGACGGACCCTATTTGATGAATTTCGATTGCTTTTGGTTGAATGACTTCTTGTATCATTTCTTGGAATTCTTTAGCTGTAGCTAGGTCGTCACCATGGCTGATCGCGATGGTTTGTTCTTGTAGGTTGCTGCCGCGTTCTTCCATCATTTCGATCATGCGCCGAAGGACTTTTTTGCGTCCGCGGTGTTTTTCAATTGGGACGAGTTTACCGTCTTCTACATGCAACAACGGTTTGATGTTGAGTAATCCGCCGAAAAACGCGCTGGCCTTGGATACGCGTCCGCCTTTTGCCAAGTAGTCTAGATCTTCTACAGTGAAGAGGTGTTCCATATGTGTTGCCATTGTGCGGATTTCTTGTTCGATTTCTCGCATGCCGACGCCTTCATTGCGCAGTCGCACGGCTTCTTTAACGAGTAGACCGTATCCGAGTGAGGCGCAATGCGTGTCGATAACTGCCAAGTCCATGGACGGGTTTTCTTCTTTCACTTGGTCGCTCGTCATGACGGCAGTTTGGTATGTGCCTGACAGTTGGGAGGAGAATGCGATGTAGATGCCGTCTTCACCGGACGTTGCAAGGTCTTTCCAAGTCGTCATCATTTTATCAGGTGAAGCTTGGGAGGTCTTTGGCTGTTGTCCTTGACGAATAGCATCAAAAACTTCCTTCGAATTTATCTCCACGATATCTTCGTATTCTTTTCCATCTAGAAGAACGCTTAACGGAAATAGTTCTACTTCATTTTCTTCAAAGAAGTCTAGTGGTAAATCACAAGCACTATCCGCAAAAATTCTCATTTCTCTTCCCCCTTATACAAAGATGTTTTTCTGTAATGATAGTCGTTCTTCTAATATACGTGAAATGCCGTCTTCATTATTTGTGTCGGTGATTTCATCTGCAATGGATTTCAGCTGATCAATGGCATTCCCCATCGCAACGCCCGTCCCTGCGTAGTCAATCATTTCCAGATCATTGTCTTCGTCGCCGAATGCGATGATGCGATCTTTCGGTATATTCATCCATTTAGAAACAGCATCAATTCCCACTGCCTTATTGAGGCCATGGCGTACAATTTCCACAATGTTAAACGGGGCCCCCCAGCGTCTATGATCGATGACTTCCGCATGTAACTCTTCAAGATGCTGACGAATCGGATCGACTGTCAGTTGGTCGGCTTGAATCAGTAGACTCGTTGGATCGGTTTTCAATGATTTCCGGATGTCACCAGTCGTAATAAGCGGACTTCCAAAGTTTAAAATATCCAAAAAGCGCTCATCATGATAATGGGTATAGACGTCATCCATCACTTCCGCCACAATATTTTCGATTGGAAAATCTTGCATTGCTTCCACTACTTCGTTGACGATAGGTAATGCAATCGTTTCGTGGATTGTTTTCCATGAACGGTCGGTAGGGTGATGAACAAAGGCTCCGTTAAAGTTGACGATGGGTGTCGTCAATCCAAGTTGTCGGTAATAAATTTCACTCGCACGGTAGGGACGTCCTGTCGCAATCATGACATGATGCCCTTGCGAAACGGCTCTACGAAGTGTTTCTTCCGTTTTGGATGATATATCTTTCTGATCTGTTAGTAATGTTCCATCTAAGTCTAAAACTATTAAATGTGGTTTCAAGAAATCCTCTCCTACTTATGCTTATAGTATCAGATTGTTATGTCTTTATAGTTTATCGTTAAACGTGTAAGTAAGTCAAAAGAATGGATGATAAGGCGAAGGTTTTGTCTTATTCGGTAAATGTTGTTATCCTAAAATAACAGTAACTGATCGTAAGAAAAGAGGAATCGTCATGATTATTCGAGCAGAAAAGTGGCAAGAGATCCCAGTGCTTCATATCGTAGAGGAGTCAAAAGAAACCGAACACATTCCTGTTGTCCTATTTTTTCATGGATTCACTAGCGCGAAGGAACATAATTTACATTACGCATATAACTTAGCTAAACAAGGAGTTCGTGTAATTTTACCGGAAGCCAAATTGCATGGGGAACGTTCAGAATCTCTGAATGAATTTCAACTAGCATTGAACTTTTGGGATATCGTATTGACTTCCATTAAAGAAGCTGATGTCATACATGATGAGCTGTTTAGAAAAGAATTAGTTGATGAAGAAACACGTATTGGCATGGGTGGCACTTCAATGGGTGGCATTACAACATTCGGCTGCTTGTCGAGTTACGATTGGATAGACGCAGCATCCGTCATGATGGGATCACCAGCAATTACACGCCTGGCAAAAGGTCAAATTTCGCATGCAGAACGTGACGGTAGAGAATTACCGGTGAGCCAAAAAGAACGCGAACAACTTTTTGCGGCACTAGATCAAATAGACTTATCACAAAATCCACGCAGATTGCATCAGCGCCCACTCTTCATGTGGCACGGAGAACAAGATACTATGGTGCCATTTGAGCTCACAAAAGAATTTCACGAAGAAATTCAAGAGAATTACGAAGACCATCCAGAGCTACTGAAATGGATGCCTGACGAACATGCAGGCCACTCCGTTTCGCGTTCAGGAATGCTAGCCGCAGTCAATTGGCTTGCAGAGCATTTGCACGCAAGGTAGTATGTTGGTAAGATAAGATTACTACACAGCAGAGAGGAGCATTCCTAATGAACACAGAAGAAGAAATCAAGCAGTATTTATTTGGTGCATTAGAAAACGTCATCGACCCTGAATTGGGTATTGATATCGTCAACCTTGGATTGGTTTACAATGCAGAGTTGCTTGACGAAGGAGTCGCGAAAATAACAATGACGTTGACATCTATGGGTTGCCCGATGGGTCCACAGATTGTAGCGAATATTGAGCAGGAGCTAATGGAGCTTCCTGAAGTGAAGGATACAGTGGTAGATATTATTTGGAATCCACCATGGTCCCGCGATAACATGTCTCGTTATGCCAAGATTGCACTCGGCGTACGTTAATAGAATACACCAACCACACCTTTTTATAGGGTGTGGTTTTTTGATGGGGGAAAGGCTGGCAGGGGGGTGGGTAGGGATTGGAGCTTCGGAGGCGCCACTTCACGGGCCAATCCCTTGCAATGCGAGTGGGTGACACTTTTAGTTGTGCATTGAAGTTATGGTTGTGATTAATGTTGAGATTTCGAGGCTATGAGCGGTTATCAAGGTTCTATGATCACATAGATGAATCTATGAGCACTCGTGGCGTCTAATAGAGCGGATAGTGCGTGCTATAGAGCGCAAAAAGTGTTCTAAGAGCGCTTAAACGGATTCTATGAGCGGAAGTTGCTAGCTGGAGCCTCCATCCAATGACGAACACTAAATAACCCACCTAACCAATCCTCATATCCAAAATACCAACCTTCAAAATAAAAAAAGGAAATGCTGGATTGTGTCGAATAGGATTAAGGTAGCGTCAAACAGAAAGTACGAGGGGGAATGGGAAATGTCAGTTAAAACAGCGGATCTATGCGATGACTTTATCGACGAACTGCAAGTATGCACAGTGGAGTTCAAATCTTACGGAAAGCACAAGAGATTCTCGGGGCCGATCTCTACAGTGAAAGTATACGAAGACAACGTGCTCGTCAAAGAAGCACTTCAAACGATACCGCAAGGCAATGTACTCGTGGTTGACGGAGGAGGTTCAAAACGCTGCGCACTCATGGGGGACATGCTCGGCGAAATCGCCCAAGACCGTAAACTTGCGGGCGTCATTATCTACGGCTGCGCACGCGATACCGCGGATCTCGGCACACAGGAGATCGGCGTTATGGCGATCGGCAGCATGCCAGTGAAGAGTATCAAGCGCGGCGAAGGACAGAAAGACGAGGTGCTTCATTTTGGGAATGTTGAATGGACACCAGGTCACTATGTCTACGCAGACGAAGATGGGGTAGTCGTTGCGCCACGTCAATTAGTTTAATGCCAGTCGCTCGCGTAATGCGGGCGGCTTTTTTATGTAAAAATCGATCGAAAAATAATAGAGTAATTCAAGTTAAAACTTTTTACTTTCGTTAAAAAATAGACTATAATTAAATTAATCAAAGATAGTCAAAGTCAAAATAATGAGAGGTGGATGTATATGCGTATGGATGGAACACAAGAAGATCAGCGCTCACCACTGGAGCAATTTGGACGCAATCTAGTTGAAGAAGTAAAGAATGGTAAAATGGATCCGGTTATTGGCCGGGATGAAGAAATTCGAAATGTCATCCGAATATTGTCAAGAAAGACTAAAAACAATCCTGTACTAATTGGGGAACCAGGTGTTGGTAAAACTGCGATTGTTAAAGGATTAGCGCAGCGTATTGTGAAAGGCGATGTGCCGGAAGGGTTGAAAGACCGCCAAATTTTCGAATTAGATATGAGTGCATTGATAGCAGGCGCGAAGTATCGTGGGGAGTTTGAAGAACGTCTGAAAAGTGTCTTGAAACAAGTGAAAGACAGTAATGGAGAAATCATTATGTTCATTGATGAAATCCACACGATCGTTGGAGCGGGTAAAACTGAAGGCGCGATGGATGCCGGCAATATGTTGAAGCCGATGCTAGCGCGTGGTGAATTGTACTGTATTGGTGCGACTACATTAGATGAATACCGCATGTATATCGAGAAAGATGCGGCACTTGAAAGACGTTTCCAGCAAGTAATGGTTCGTGAACCTTCTGTTGAGGACACGATTTCGATTCTACGTGGTTTGAAAGAACGTTTTGAATTACACCATGGTGTTCGTATTCATGACCGAGCCATCGTTGCAGCGGCAACATTATCCGATCGATATATAACAGAACGTTTCATGCCGGATAAAGCTATAGATTTAATTGATGAAGCATGTGCGATGATTCGTACAGAAATTGACTCTATGCCGTCAGAATTAGATGCGGTAACTCGTAGAATTATGCAACTTGAAATTGAAGAGCAGGCATTGCGTAAAGAAAAAGATACGATGAGTCAGTCTCGTCTTAAAACTTTACGAGAAGAGTTGCAAGATTTGAAGGATTCCTCAAAAGATATGCGTGAGCAATGGGATAATGAAAAAGCTGAATTAAAAACTATTCAAACGAAAAGAGAAGAGCTAGATCGCTATCGTCGTGAACTCGAGGAAGCGCAAGGTAGTTTTGATTTGAATAAAGCGGCAGAATTACAGTACGGTAAAATTCCTGCATTAGAGAAAACATTGAAAGAACTGGAAAGCCCACTTGAAGGTACGAAAGATTTACGTTTAGTACGTGAAGAAGTGGCGGAAGAAGAAATTGCTTCAATTGTTGCGCGTTGGACAGGTATTCCGGTAACGAAACTCGTAGAAGGTGAACGCGAGAAGTTATTGCGATTGCATGAAACATTGAAAGAACGTGTCATTGGACAAGACAATGCCGTACAACTCGTCACGGAAGCTGTCTGGCGTGCACGTGCGGGCATTCAAGATCCAAATAAGCCTATTGGTTCGTTCTTGTTCTTAGGTCCGACTGGGGTAGGTAAGACGGAGCTAGCGAAAACATTGGCAGCTACATTGTTTGACTCGGAAGACCACTTTGTCCGAATTGATATGTCTGAATACATGGAGAAGCACAGTGTATCTCGTTTAGTCGGTGCGCCTCCAGGATATATTGGGTACGAAGAAGGCGGTCAGCTGACGGAAGCAGTCAGACGTAATCCATATGCCGTCGTGTTATTGGATGAAATCGAGAAAGCTCACCCGGATGTAGCGAATATCTTGCTGCAGATCCTAGATGACGGTCGCATCACAGATAGCCAAGGACGTTTGGTCAACTTTACGAATACGGTTGTCATTATGACTTCGAATATAGGATCTGCTTATTTACTTAATAATGATTTGGATGAGTCGGAGCATGCCAAAGAAGATTTGATCATGGCTGCACTTCGTAGTCACTTTAAGCCTGAGTTATTGAATCGGATGGATGACATTATTATCTTCCACTCTTTAACCGCTGAATCATTTAAAGCGATTGCTAACAAGATGCTCGTTGATTTGGTAGCTCGTTTAGAAGAGCAAGATCTAGAACTCGTCTATGATGAAGATGTACTCGATTGGATTGTGCGTGAAGGTGCAGATGCAGATTTCGGTGCACGTCCATTGAAACGATTCATCCAACGACATGTAGAAACAAAAGTTGCAAAAGAAGTAATACGTGGCGGATTGGTCGAAGGACAGCAAATCAAATTGTCCATGAATGATGGAGCATTAGTTGTAGAAGTCATGCCGGTAGTATAAGGTCAATATAAAAAGCGTAAGAACTGATGAACAGTTCTTACGCTTTTTGATCGTCTATTAAACGTCAGCTGGAGATTCGTTAGGAATGATTGCTGTGATAATCAATACAAGTACAGCCAAAACGATTGAAACGGTAACGCCCGCCATAAAGTCGAATTCGGTACCTCCAATGGAGCCAGCAACGTAGTTTAACATAGCTACTAATAGGAACGACCAAACAAATGTCATAATATAGTGCATGATTTTCACCTCGAATAGTCTATTTCAAAGTTCATCATACCATAGTCAGTCAAAACGTTGAAATGATTTTATACATTATATTTGACGAAAAAGTGTCCTCGTCTTGAAAAAGTACACATTTTCTTCTATAATTACTACCAGGTACTAATATTAGATGATAAGGAACGAGGTAGATGAGATGAGAGCTGGACTTTTAGGGATGGGGAAATTTGTTCCACAGACAGTTGTGACAAATGAAGATTTAGAAAAACGTTTAGATACTTCCGACGAATGGATTCGCACACGTACAGGAATACAAGAACGCAGAATTGCGGATGATACTATTGATACGTCTGACATGGCATTTGAGGCTGCAAAGGATGCATTGGAATCAGCGGGTATTCGCGCTGATCAAATTGGTCTTATTTTAGTAGCAACAGTAACACCTGATAACATATTCCCTTCTGTTTCAACGATGATCCAGCATCGCTTAGGTGCAAAGAATGCAGCGGCGATGGATGTATCTGCAGCTTGTGCAGGATTCATCTATGGTATAGTAACGGCCAAGCAGTTTGTTGAATCAGGCACGTATGACTATGTCCTCGTAGTAGGCGTGGAAAAGTTATCGAAAATCGTCGACTGGGAAGACCGCAATACAGCTGTTTTATTCGGTGATGGGGCAGGAGCGACAGTCGTAGGGAAAGTAAGTGAAGGCAGAGGAATTCTTTCATTCGAATTGGGAGCAGACGGTTCAGGTGGAAAACATCTTCATCATGATAAGTTTTTACAAATGAATGGCCGTGAAGTATTCAAATTTGCGGTACGTCAAATGGGAGAAACAGCGGTCAACGTTGCGAAAAAAGCAGGTTTGACGACTGACCAAGTGGATTATTTGGTTCCTCATCAGGCGAATATCCGTATTATGGAAGCCTCACGTGAGCGTTTAGGCTTACCGGTCGAGAAGATGTCCAAGACGGTTCACAAGTATGGGAATACGTCTGCTGCGTCTATTCCGATTTCATTGACGGACGATTTGGAAGAGGGACGCGTGAAAGACGATGATGTGATTGTTCTCGTAGGATTCGGTGGCGGCTTGACATGGGGCGGCTTATGTATAAAATGGGGTAAGTAATTAACCTGTAAAATAAAAGTTCACGATAGAGAGGAAGTTTGAAATTGGAAAAACGACGTGTAGTGGTAACGGGTATTGGTGGAATCTCCCCAGTAGGTAACTCTGCTGAAGAATCATGGAAAGCAGTCCTAGAAGGAAAATCCGGTATTGATATCATGACCAGACTCGATCAAGAGAAATTCCCAGTTCGTGTTATGGCAGAGGTTAAGGGATTCGATATCGAGCAATATGTTTCACGTAAAGACGCTCGGAAAATGGATCGATTCACGCATTATGCAGTCGCTTCAGCGATGATGGCAATGAAAGATGCAAACTTGGAACTTGAAGGCGACTTAGCGCTTCGTACAGGAGTTTGGATCGGTTCAGGAATCGGCGGAATGGAATCACATGAGACACAATTTAATACATTCCTTGAAAAAGGTTACCGACGCGTCAGTCCATTTTTCGTTCCGATGATGATACCGGATATGGCAGCAGGACAAGTGTCTATTTTTACAGGCGCTAAAGGTATCAACTCTTGTTCCGTTACGGCTTGTGCATCTGGTACAAACTCGATCGGTGATGCTTTCGAAGTAATCCTTCGCGGAGATGCAGACGTGATGATTACGGGTGGAACTGAAGCACCGATTACGTCACTTGCAGTAGCAGGCTTCATCGCAAGTACAGCGTTGTCTTTAAATGATGATCCATCAAAAGCTTCCCGTCCGTTCGATAAAAACCGTGATGGTTTCGTTATGGGTGAGGGTGCAGGTATCTTGATTTTAGAAGAGTATGAGCATGCGGTTGCACGTGGGGCGAAGATCTATGCAGAGATCGTAGGTTACGGTTCAACTGGAGACGCACATCATATTACAGCACCGGCACCAGGTGGAGAAGGTGGCGCACGCGCTATGCAACAGGCATTGGCTAAAGCAGGCGTAGAGCCGAACCAGGTGGATTATATCAATGCACACGGAACGAGTACGCCATATAATGATTTGTTTGAGACAATGGCTGCGAAGACGGTGTTTGGCGATCACGCGTATAAGTTGGCGATGAGCTCGACTAAGTCGATGACAGGTCATTTGCTTGGCGCTGCTGGTGGTATTGAGGCGATCTTTACTGTGAAGGCGTTGCAGGAAGGGATTTTGCCTCCTACTATGAATTATGAGACCCCGGATCCTGAGTGTGATTTGGATTATGTGGTGAATGAGGCGCGTAAGGCTGATATTACGTATGCTATGAGTAATTCGCTTGGCTTTGGCGGGCATAATGCTTCGTTGGTGTTTAAGAAGATATAAGTTGGAGGTGGGAAGGGTCGATTTTGACTCTTTCTGCTTTTTTTTATTGGAGAAGCTTAAGTTCAAGTTCAAGTTCAAGTTCAAGTTCAAGTTCAAGTTCAAGTTCAAGTTCAAGTTCAAGTTCAAGTTCAAGTTCAAGTTCGTTGGTGAGTGGATGGGCACCGTTTACCGACGTTCCAGGCGGACGCTTTCCCATGGGCCCGCGGTGAGCCAACCAGTTCGCTGCGCTCTCTTTTGGTTGTCTCACCTGATCGGGCTGATCCATCGGGAGCATTGCCGCCTTCCACTTACGGTAAACTAGTGTATTGTTCTATCAATAGAATAATGATGGATTAAAACTTAAACTCAAAATTAAAATCAAAGTCAAAATGAAACCCAAACCCAAACCCAAACCCAAACCCAAACCCAAACCCAAACCCAAACCAAAAAGACTGAAGACGTACTCCTTTGAAATGTTTCTGGAGATGTTTTCAGTCGTTTTTGGTTATTGGGGTTAAGACTTGTCTTATTACACTTGTTCTGAACATAGGATGGAGAAAAGGTGTAAAGGACGAGATGTCGGTGACGCGTTTTTTTATATTTGTTTGTAGTTATTGTGTGATTGTGGTGACGCTGGCTAATTTGTTGTTTTACTTGAATTATTCAGCGCTTGGTTATGATTATCGACAGATTTTAGTTTTCATTTTGCAGTCGACTGATTTTTTGATGCTAGTGATTGCGGTTGTGTTTTTATTGCTTACCGTGTACGTCCCAAGCCCATCGCGGCCTCCATCTTTTTAAGGGTGGCGGAGGCGATGGTGTTTGCTTTTTCGGCTCCTTGGTCGAGGATTTCGTCGAGTTCAGGGGAGTCGATTAGTTCATGGTAACGTTGTTGGATACCTGCTAGATGTTGGTTGATAGCATCCGCGACGCCCATTTTAAATGCTCCGTAGCCCTGGCCTTCGTATTTTGCTTCTAATTCTTCGATGGACATTCCACTTAATGAAGATTCGATGATTAATAAATTGGAGACACCTGGTTTGTTTTCTACGTCGAATTTCACGATACCTTCTGAGTCTGTTACAGCGCTCTTGATTTTCTTTTCGATTTCTTTTGGTGTATCCAAAATCGTGATCGTTGCTTTTTTATTTGGATCGGATTTGCTCATTTTCTTTAATGGATCTTGTAAAGATTTTACGCGAGCTCCGTTTTTAGGAATACGAACGGCCGGAATGGTCAATACTTTCCCGTATCGGCTATTGAAGCGCTCTGCTAAATCTCTTGTTAATTCCAAGTGTTGCTTCTGATCTTCTCCGACGGGAACGATATCCGTGTTATACAATAAAATATCCGCAGCCATTAATGGAGGGTAGGTAAGAAGTGCGGCAGATACACCTTCTGCTCCATCTGATTTGTCTTTAAACTGTGTCATGCGCTCAAGTTCACCGATATATGAAATACATTGCATGATCCATCCGGCTTGTGCATGTGCTGGAACTTCTGATTGGATGAATAAAGTGGATTTCTGAGGATCAATTCCGCTTGCAATATAGGTAGCGGCTAATGAACGAATTGCTTGTTTTAGATCATCCGGATCTTGCTGCACTGTAATTGCGTGTTGATCAACGATACAAAAAATGCAGTCTTCGTCATTTTGAAGCTCAACGAATTGACGGAATGCGCCAATATAGTTTCCTAATGTGATGACACCTGTTGGTTGTACACCTGAAAAAATTGTTTTCATGATTGTATTTCCTCCTTTAATTGCAGGCTATAACAGATTAGCCTGTATCGTGCGTGAAAAACGGCATAAAAAAACATCAGTCATCCCCTATAAATAGGGACGATTGATGAAAGGTAACCGTGGTACCACCCGAATTGCTAATAAAAGCCGCTCAATTCCCATAACGCGGGAAGACGTGATGGAGTACTGTATTCATCCATCAAGCTCAGGAGCCCATTCTTTTTGTGCGGTTTTACTTGCTCTCACCCTATACAAGCTCTCTACAAAAACCGTTACAAAAATACTTTTTCCTTCAGTGCCGTTCACTTATTGCTTAAAATTATATCGATACTTTTTGAAAAATGCAACTTTCATTTGAGGAAAACGAAAAAGATTTGAATAACATGAAACCTTTTAGTACACCTGTACGTACTATAAGAGAACCAATAATTAGCAGAAATAATTTCTAAATGAGAATGCAATTATTTACAAATGAAATGTTTAAAACATTTCAGCACTGGGTATAAAAGTAGAAGATGTTCATTTATCGCAGAAAACATCATGATTCTTGACTGGTTTGTTGAAAAATAAGAAATTCTGCAATATGAATAAGTTTTTTTGAAAAACTATATTAATTGAGAATGAATGTGTGTATAATGAACAGTATAGAAATTAATTATAATAATTCTAAAGTGAATTACATGAATTGCAAATACACTAAATCTAATGTGCGTAAGCCGTAGGAAAGGACGTGTCAATAAATGGGTGTCACACTTTATACATCGCCTAGTTGTACATCTTGTAGAAAAGCAAAAGCATGGTTGGAGGAACATGAGATTCCTTATACAGAGCGTAACATTTTCTCTGAACCATTGAATATTCAAGAGATCAAACAAATTCTTCGCATGACGGAAGATGGTACTGACGAAATTATTTCAACACGATCCAAGATATTCCAAAAATTAAATGTTGACGTGGAAAGTCTTCCACTTCAAAGATTATATGAGTTGATCCAAGAACATCCTGGTCTTTTGAGAAGACCAATCATTCTAGATGAAAAAAGACTCCAAGTAGGGTACAATGAAGATGAGATTCGTCGTTTCCTACCGAGAAAAGTTAGAGCCTATCAGCTGCTCGAAGCGCGGCGTATGGTAAACTAATCTTAATAACAAAAGCTGATAGGGATGACACGGGATACAATTGTGCCTATCAGCTTTTTTGAATTGATATTCCCTTGTATTCCTCTAAGTTAACCACTTCAATGCTGACAAAGTTTTAATGAAATACAAGAAACCCTTACGAATACGTCGGAGCCGACATATAGTAGTAATAAGCATTGCAAGTGTGTATTAGTATATGACAGGGGAGGGCCTGTTCTACAGAAGGGAGAGATAAGGGATGGAAATAGAGCGCATTAATGAAAACACGGTAAAGTTTTATTTATCCTATGGAGATATCGAAGCCCGTGGTTTTAGTAAAGAAGACGTCTGGTATAATCGCGACAAGAGTGAAGAACTTTTTTGGGATATGATGGATGAACTTGGTGACGATACAGAATTCGAAGTAGAGGGACCGCTTTGGATCCAAGTCAATGCGATGAATGAAGGCATTGAAGTAATTGTAACTCGTGCACATCTTCCGAAGAACGCTGAATCTTCACAGTTCCCATTTGGAATTGAAGACCCAGAAGAATTATTCGATCCGATTTTTGATGCGATTAATGACTCTGATGAAGAAGAAAGTGAAGAAGAGTCGCAGATTACAAATAGAGTATTTGTCTTTAACGAGTTTGACCAGATCATACCATTGGCAAGCAAGATGATTTCACTCGAAGACGAATTTGAATCGCAACTATACGCATTCGAGGATCGTTATTATCTCAACTTACGCTTCGATTATTCTCTAATCGAGAAGAAGCGTTCGAAGGACATTTCCAGTATGATTACAGAATACGGCGCGGTGTCTAAGATGTCTATTCATCGTATAGAGGAATATGGCAAAGTTGTCATGGAATCTGATGTATTTGAACAAGTAAACAAGTATTTCTCATAATACACTGAAAAGCTACCAGTAATCTGGTAGCTTTTTTTATTTTCGAGAACACGGATTATTTGTTCGTATAGGTAAGTAGGATACGATGTTAGGTTGTGGTTTTGCGAACCCTTTCCTCTTCCTTGTTTTATGCAAAGGTAGTAGTTTGACTAGCAATGTATGGGGGCGGTCATTGGCGCCACTTCGGCGGTGGTGGATGGCTTCCGTAATGAGCCAGACAGGAAGTGCGCCTGGCTGTCTCATTACTACGCCTACCACTGGCAGCCGCCTACATTAGATAGTGTGTAGTGCAGTTCAGGTACTTGTTTTTATAGGATAAGTAATTAGTTCAGATTGATTTCATGTTTCTAGAATGAGTGCGTAAGATGCGGCATTAAGTTGTTGTTTTACGAGTTCTTTTCTCTTCCTTGTTTTGTGCATAGGTAGCGGTTTGACTGACAGTGTAAGTGGGGCGGTCATTGGCGCCACTTCGGCGGTGGTGGATGGCTTCCGTAATGAGCCAGACAGGAAGTGCGCCTGGCTGTCTCATTACTACGCCTACCACTGGCAGCCGCCTACATTAGATAGTGTGTAGTGCAGTTCAGGTACTTGTTTTTATAGGATAAGTAATTAGTTCAGATTGATTTCATGTTTCTAGAATGAGTGCGTAAGATGCGGCATTAAGTTGTTGTTTTACGAGTTCTTTTCTCTTCATTGCTTTGTGCATGGGTAGTAGTTTGACTGGCAGTGTAAGTGGGGCGGTCATTGGCCCCACTTCAGCGGTGGTGGATGGCTTCCGTAATGAGCCAGACAGGAAATGCGTCTGGCTGTCTCATTACTACGCCTACCACTGGCAGCCGCCTACGTTAGATAGTGTGTAGAGCAGTTCTGATTCTTCTTTTGCAAGAATAAGGAATGAATACTACCAGGTCACTGGTTTTATCTACTATAAACCACAATCTAACTTGTCAACCACTCAGTAGCGCAGGCACAACTGCGGGGTAGGCCGTGGCCATGAGACAACTGGCAGCTACACCGCCAGCTGGCTCATGGCTGTAGGCAATCCCCCACGTGCCTGCGCGGGTCCAAAGCATGACCCTCACTACTTTCAATGAACAAGCCAATCTCGAGCAACGACCTAATCTATCTCCTAACGACTTAGCTAAGACAGAAGAATCGTACCACCCAGTCACTGGTTTTCATCTTCTCTAAACCACAATCTAACTTGTCAACCACTCAGTAGCGCAGGCACAACTGCGGGGCAGGCCGTGGCCATGAGCCAACTGGCAGCTACACCGCCAGCTGGCTCATGGCTGTAGGCAATCCCCCACGTGCCTGCGCGGGTCCAAAGCATGACCCTCGCTACTTTCAATGAACAAGCCAATCTCGAGCAACGACCTAATCTATCTCCTAATGACTTAGCTAAGACAGAAGAATCGTACCACCCAGTCACTGGTTTTCATCTTCTATAAACCACAACCTAACTTGCTAACCCCACGTGCCTGCGCGAGTCCAAAAAGCAGACCCTCACTATCTTCAGTCCCCGATAACCAGTCGAGCCACGACCCAGACAACTCCTTAATCACTAAAGCTTTTGAAAGTAAGCCGTCACACCAATCAGAACCACAAACTAGTTGATAGGCGTGGAAGGCGGCGACTCCCTCTTGAAAAGGTGATGATGACAAGGCTTGTCGCATTATTCTATTGACCCAAAAAGAATTTATATGACTAGTAAAGAGAATCGTCTACCTGAAAGTACATACTTTTGTAGATACTGTAAGTAAAGGATAACGCTGCGCTACCAGTTACAGAAACTGTTAATTTAATATGGCATGCACTATGGATCTCCAAGTACCTTATGATGACGAACCCTCCCACATCTCTTAGCGTCATGCGCTGACATTCCTTCGTTCGGTCTATCATAAGTTGGAGGCCGGCGAGATGCTCCCGATGAGGCTCGAGGCCTAATGTACGCCGCTGGTGCCAGCTTCTCCGTGTCATGAATAGAAGTTTCAGAATGCCAACCTCATGCTACTAATTGTAAACAGTGAAGGTCCGCAAGCATTTGCTCACCATCAAATTTCCGCTTTTTTGTACACATGGCATGAAGAACCTTTAGTAATTTGCTACATAACACGACCATCGACTCCTTCTTACGAAGGGGATTTTGAGGTCGTTGCGTATAATACTGATGAAGCTTCATAAAGGCAGGGTTGTTTCTAAGGATTGGATGCATTGCTCTGAATAAAATAGCCCGTAATCGTCTTCGTCCTCGTTTTGATATCTTCTTCATTCCCTTATGTTTACCAGAGGAATTCTCATGTAACGTAAGTCCCGCTAATTTAATTAATTGGCGTGGACTTTCAAAGTCAGTAAAACTTCCAATCTCCGCTAAGAGACCGGAAATAGTTCTACGGGAAATTCCCGGAAATGAAGCGAGATATTCATAATCAGCCGTTTGGACAATTAAGGATTGTATTTCCTCTTCAATCATCGCAAGTTCTTCCTCGAGTAGACGGTATTGGCGAATGAGACATTGTATCTCTCGTTTAGCTCCCCAAGGAGCCACGGTGATGCCAATGGATGTCTGAGCTACCTCAATGACTTTAGCTGCTATTTTGGGTCGCCTTTGCTTCATCTGACTCGCTTTCGCGCATTGATCCGCTAAATCAGCTGTTGTCATATTGACCAGCTCTGCAGGCAACGGGTTGTCTCCAACACACCTAGAACCATGGCTCCAAAATCTGAGAATACCTCGAATAGCTCAGGGAAGTATTTATCTACCCATCGATGAATTCTGTTTTTCAGAATGGTGCGGTCGTCTATTAAAGTTTGCTCAAGCGTGAAACAGGAACGAATATTTGCTGCTTGATCCCGAAGAAGCTTCGGATATGAGAAACGACCATCTTTCATTAGCCGTGCGATCGTCAGAGCGTCTTTCTTATCGTTTTTGGTTTGCAGATTATCATCTAATTCCTTAACTTTCTTCACATGCATCGGATTGATAACGACCAGTGGTATACCGTAGTCCTCTAGGAAATATGCTAAATTCAACCAGTAATGTCCTGTAGGCTCCACGCCCACTATCACATGCGATTTATCGAATTCTTTCATACCCTCTAGTATTTCTTGATAGAACTGTTCAAACCCTTTACGCGTCTGTTTAACGAGAAATGCTTTTTTCAAAACACGTCCACGTTCATCGACAAAGGTTGCGTAATGATTATGTTTAGCAATGTCGATACCTATCACTAATGTTTGTTCTGTGACTTGATTAATTTTAGTATTTTCTTTAGAATTCATGTGAGTCCTCCTGGGTTATAATTAGGGGTCAAGCCGTCGACGCCTTGACACCCCGAATCATACCAAGGGGACTTTTCTATTTCAATAGGGTTCCACTAACCAAACAGGAATGCTCCCGATGGATCAGCTCGAAAGGAGAGACAACCAAGAGGGAGCTTGCGACCTGGTTGGCTCACCGAGAGCCCATGGGAAAGCGTCCGCCTGGAACGCCTATCAACGGTATCCACACGTCTACCAGCCGCGCTATATTCAAATCAAAAAACTTCCCCTTGCCAAACAATCAGAAAATTCGTATCATGTAAGAGAAGGAGTGTGAAGGCCTTGTTAACAGCTCTTACAAGCCAAGGGAAGCAAGTCGTGCTAACACGGCAGACATCTCTTGACAGCTTACGAGAGTGGCGTAAAACCGAAACCTTTCATTGTCCACAATGCAAAGAACAAGTACTCTTGAAAGTCGGCGACATCATCATCCCGCACTTTGCCCACCACCAACAAACCAACTGCCGAGACAGCTTCTCAGAAGGAGAATCCCCAATCCATCTACTCGGTAAAATCCAACTCTATGAACTATTTTCACATCTACCATTACAAACTGAAATGGAACCTTATCTGCCTGATATCCAGCAACGACCCGACCTGCTAGTCACATGGCAAAATCAGCAAGTACCCATTGAATTCCAGTGCAGCACGATTCCGATTGCACTCATCCTCGAACGCAATGCAGGTTACCATTCCATGAACATGCAACCCATTTGGATCCTATTGACCCCTCCGAAAATTCAAGACTCTTCAGCATGTGTATTGACTCATCGTTTCTCTCAATTCCAACAACACTTCATCCGTCCAATTCATTCGAGCACTAAAGAAACTCTGTCGATCCTTCTGACATATAATCCACTGAAGCAACAATTCCACTATTTAAGTCATTTCATTCATCTTCGCGGTACATCGTTTGCGCTGTGTCACTCCGTCATGCGTATCAAACATCAAACCATTCCGTTTGCTATTCCTGCCGCTCCGTCGACTACAGATGTAGAAGGACTGACACGTCATTATCAAACTGCACGTCGAAAGTATCTTCGGTCGGTAATTGGGTATAATCAAAGAGGTATCCATCATCGCTTTTTGCGTGCTTGTTATGAAATGCGTGTCCAGCCGATTCAATTACCTGCATGGATTGGCGTTCCTACATTCGGGCAAGAAGCATTTAGTGAGTCCGATTGCGAATGGCAACTACTACTTATTGCAGCTATCCGACAAACGATGAGGACACCCTTTCAACCGGATCGATCTCTTCTTCGTACATTCGTAAAGACATTTGAAGGAAACTCGACATTGCAGTTGGAAGCTTGCGAACACTATATGGATTTCTTAAGAGAGCAACGCATAGATATCTACAGGCTCGATAAATTCATTGGAAGAGATTTTACACTGGATGTACTTTCAGGGAGATTTCTTGCAATGCATGCGAGGAATTGAGAAATACAATAGAGTCAAATAACGGTAAATGCTGAAGGAGGAATTGGATTGACGAATGAAACAAAGTATTGACGCGCGATGAGGTATTTGAAGAAGAAACTTGGCGCTTGGAGGATATATTTCTTCTGATGAAGCATGGGATAAAGAGTACCGAAAAGTCGAAGAGATGGCTAAAGAAGCTGAAAACTATAAAGGTACGCTTGGGAACGGTGCACGTCCATTATTTGAAGCGTTAACATATCGTGATAATTAGCAGAACGTCTCCGTAGGTTATTACGTATGCTCATTTAAAACAGATCAAGATACGACAATAGCTTTTATCAGGCAATGGATGGTCGAATCAGAACATTGGTCGTGAAAATCTCTACAGCATTGTCTTATTTCACACCCGAGTTGCTTTCTATCGATGAAAAGCAACTGAATGAACGATTGAGTCACATGAAGGTTTGCGAGTATATAAGCAAGAATTCAGGAATGAATGCAGAACGTGCTCACATCTTGTCTTCGGAACAAGAGAATTAATTGCGCAGTTGTCTGAAGTGACAGGGAGTCTTCTGAAACATTCAGCATGTTAAACAATGCGGATTGACTTCGGAATGGTCAAAGACGAAAACGGTAATGATGTTCAATTGACACATGGTCGTTATTCACATTTCTTGAAAGTAAAGATCCGAAAGTGCGGGAAGCGGCATTTAAGAAATGTATTCAAGATATGGTGAATTCAAAAATACATTTGCTTCTACGTTAAGTGGTAACGTAAAAGGTCATAATGTCAGCGCAAGAATTCGGAATTATAGTTCGGCAAGAGCAGCAGCTTTGTCAAATAACCATATTCCAGAGCAAGTATATGAAAATCTCTTATCTACAATCAATAAAAACCTAGGTTTATTGCATCGCTATGTTGCCTTGCGTAAGAAAGTATTGAAACTAGATGAGCTGCATATGTGGGATATCTACACGCCGTTAGTTGAGGACACGGAGATGAAGTACACATACGAGCAAGCAAAAGAAACGATGCTCGAGAGCTTCCATCCGCTTGGCGAAGGGTATAAAGCAGTAGTAAAAGAAGGTCTTGATAATCGCTGGGTCGATGTTCGTGAAAACAAAGGGAAGCGTTCAGGAGCCTATTCATCTGGCACGTATGGAACAAACCCATACATCTTGATGAACTGGCAAGATAACGTAAGCAACTTGTTTACACTTGCTCATGAATTCGGTCACAGTGTACACAGTTATTACTCCCGTGAGAATCAACCATTCATTTATAGTGGCTATTCCATATTTGTAGCAGAAGTAGCGTCAACTGTAAATGAAGCGCTGTTGAATGACCACTTACTGAAAGTGACGACTGATGAAGATCAACGAATCTATTTATTGAACTATTGGCTCGATGGATTCCGTGCAACAGTGTTCCGTCAGACGATGTTTGCGGAATTTGAGCATTTGATTCATAAGCTGGATCAAGAAGGGGTACCACTGACGGCTGAAAAGTTAACAGAAGAATATTACGCGTTAAATGAAAAGTATTATGGGGACGCTATTATTAGCGATGAAGAAATAGGTATGGAGTGGGCACGTATTCCTCACTTCTATATGAATTACTATGTCTATCAATACGCAACAGGATATAGCGCAGCTGTTGCACTCAGCAAGCAAATTCTTGAAGAAGGTGAGCCAGCAGTAGAACGGTATATTACGAATTTCCTGAAGGCTGGATCATCTGATTATCCGATTGAAGTCCTCAAAAAGGCGGGTGTCGATATGACATCTGAAAAGCCGATTGAAGAAGCGTGTAGAGTATTTGAAGAACGATTGAACGAGTTAGAACAGTTATTGGAAAAGAGAGGGTAATATTTTCCTGCATGTTTCGACAGACATTTGCGAAAATCATGACATATGGATGAAAGCTGTTAGTATTTGTTGAAGTCATTTGTCATTTATGATATGGTGTAAATGTGGAATAAATCACATACCAAACATACACCCCTTTTGTTTGAACGTGAACATTTCTCCCATTCCCTTTGAAAGAGAGCATTCACTCCCCCCCAGGAGCGGATGCTCTTTTCTTTTTGTCTACATAAAAAGCCGAAGCTCCAAATAGGGCTTCGGCTAGTATAAGGGCTATTTAATTAAAGAACAGTTAGGTTGTTTTTTACGCCATAATGTACGTTCTGGTACACAAACTCTTTCAATTTCCTGTTTGAGTATCCGTTTCTTCAATTCGCGGTCAGCTTCTTTTTCGGTCATGTGACACATTTCCGCGATTTCTTTAGTCGTAAGCAGATCGAAGCGATTGAATAACGAATCCATGGAAGGTGGCATGTCAGGAAGGAGTTGTCCTCCGACAAGCTCTTCTAGAATCTGTTCATAAATCGAATAGTCGTAGAGACCACCCACTTTTAATCCTTCATCTTCAATATTACTATTGAAGAAAACGAAGGTTGGCGCCTCGTCCACTTCCATTTCATTACCTAAATACATATCGACTTGCAATGCGCGCAATGTCTCTTCTGAAGTGAAGTCTGTTATAAACTCATCCACATCTAGATTAATACGTGCGGCAATTTCCACAAGTACTGAAAACGAAGCAACATCCCGCTTTTTCAAAAAGGAATACTCAAGCAAGGATGATAAATAACGGAATCCAGCACGTTTACCTTGAAACTCAGCGGCTTTAACCGCGATGCTAGGAAAACAAGGATTAGACCGTTTGGTTGTCTTGGCATCCTTAGGGTCAAGTAGAGACGGTACATTCAATTTTGTCATGGGAGTCTTCAACGCGATGCGTAACGTGAAATAGTGATCGTATTCGACTTGCAATTTACGTAGCAATGGTTGAAGTGACCAACAATCCTTGCAATAAGGATCTAAAAATACATAAAGTTCAATGGGCTTTACTGAAGCAGAGTAGTGTAACGTATCATCGATTACTGTTAGATAGTTCACTGATCTTCCTCCTCGTTCCTATTTACCATATGGTTGGCTGTTAAGACAAGGCGTTTATAGTAGACTTCCCGAAGTGGACCCTCCAGTCCTACGTCATCCATCGCTTCCGCCATGCAAGCTAGCCATGCTTCTGCGCGTGTAGGTGTTATAGGGAAAGGGTTATGTCGAGCCTTCATCATAGGATGACCGTGTTCTTCTGTGAACAGGTTCGGGCCGCCTAGATATTGAGTCTGAAATTGTTTTTGTTTCCGGGCAGTTTCTGTCAAATCATCAGGGAATATTGGTATGAGGTCTGGGTGAACAGCCACTTTTTCATAAAATGTATCAATCAGTTCGTGTAGTTTCTTCTCGCCGATCTCCTCATAAGGGATGACAGGTTTTCGAGTCATTGCATTCACACCCCTTCGTTCATCTGTGTCTTTATTCTATCAATGAACGAATTTCTATACAAATAAAAGAACTTATTTTGTTTGTTGTTATATTACAGATTGAATATTCAGAGACTGAGAAACATTGAGAAAAGCAACTGGAAGGACAGTAGTGACGTGAGGAAAACCATTGATCGACGCTCTAGGCGGACGCTTTTCCGGAAGGCTCGCGGTAAGCCAACCATGTCGCGGAGCTCCCCTTAAGTTGGCTGATCCTCTCGGAGCCTTGCGCTTACGATCAACTGGATAGTTGTACGTAAACATTATGACGCGTTGATATGGAAAATGTTAGACCATTGAGTGATAGTTGTTCATGACTTTTTTTACGTAATTTTGTGTTTCTTTGAACGGGGGGATGCCTCCGTATTTTTTTACGTTCCCCGGACCTGCGTTGTAGGCTGCTAGTGCCATTTCATTTGAGCCGAATTGGTTAAGCATTTTGCGCAGGTATTTGGCTCCGCCCATGATGTTTTGCTGAGGATCCATTGGGTTGGATACACCAAGATATTTGGCTGTGCCTGGCATTAGTTGCATGAGACCGGCTGCGCCTGCATGGCTTTTTGCGTTACTTTTGAAGTTGGACTCTTGCTTGATGACGGCGGCAATCAGTTTTTCGGGTAGTTGGTATTTGTCTGCTGCTTGTTTGATAATGTCTGCGTATTGATTGTTGGTTCCAGGTGCAGACGTAGTGGCTGGTACAGCGGCAACAGTTTCAACTGGGCTTGTGGAAAAGTTGAATGAAGTAGCGCTTGTGCCTTGGCTGAGTAGTTGCTCGGCTTGATTTGCGAGTTCTGGACTCATATTATTTCCCGCCATCAATTGCGTCAACATCATTTGGAATTCATTGGAGCCGGTAGATGAATTGCTACTGAAGGACTGAACCGCTCCAAGAGTTTGTAAGGTATTTATTTCTAGGAGCAACCGAGTGTTACGTGGGTCAAGATTCATTCTTTTTCCCCCTATATTTTTCAAGTAGTATATGGATTGATTTATTATATCTATTATACCAACTTTCTTACCATAATGCACAATAACAAAATGCAACTGTGAGTGGCATATGGTAGACTAAACGTAAAGACTTATATTAAGGAAGTGGATGTCTTGGATATGAAAAATGAAATCATTGAAACACGTAAGAACGGTAATGAAGTTCACTTTATATTGAATCCTGAGGCAGAGTGGCCGTTAGGTTCTCCAGCGGGGAAAATGTTGACAGACACGGATCGACAATCGTTCGTTTATATCTTCGATCACGATGCTGGCTATCGCTATGCGTATTTCCCAAAAGATAGTTGGAACGGGTTAGTGGATATGCTGTTACAACAAGCAGAGCCTGTGCTGATTTGGCAAGATGAGAAAATACCATTAACAGGTGCTGCAGAAGAAATGCAGGCGCTTATTTTCAATATTGAAGGAAATGATAATTACGGCGAGGAATTCAGTACAGCTGTCGAAGATATCTTCAAGCCGGTGCTGGAAAAGGTGAATTGATATATGGCAAAAGAATTTCACAAAAAGAATGGAAGTGACGTAATGAAATTCACAATTCAATCGCGGAATGATGAGATCTCCAATAAACTAATGAAAGAAGCTCGCGTGTATTTACGCGATTTTGGTTTGAAATATGATGAGGAAGAACCGGATATTGTATTGTCTATTGGTGGTGACGGTACGTTATTGCATGCTTTCCATAAATATATACATCGCTTGGATAAAACTTCTTTTGTTGGAATTCATACAGGTCACTTAGGGTTTTATGCAGATTGGAAACCTTCCGAGATAGAAAAGTTGGTTATTCTAATCGCTAGACAAGAATACGAAGTGATTGAGTATCCATTGATTGAAGTGACGATCAATTATCGACATTCTGAAAAAAGCGCATCGTATTTAGCGTTGAATGAATCCACAGTAAAATCACCTGAAGTCACTTTGGTGATGGACGTTGAGTTAAACGGAGAACACTTCGAACGCTTTAGAGGAGACGGACTTTGCATGTCGACGCCATCCGGATCAACTGCTTACAGTAAATCACTTGGCGGTGCCATAATTCATCCTTCGTTACCATCTATGCAACTGACAGAAATGGCTTCGATTAACAATCGCGTATTCCGTACGGTAGGTTCACCACTTATTTTACCGGATCACCATATTTGTACATTGACACCTGTAAAAGGACCGGATTTCATGGTAACTGTCGATCATTTACAGCTTCTTCATAAAGATGTTAAATCCATTGAGTACAAAGTATCCAATGAAAAAATGGGCTTTGCACGCTTCCGTCCATTCCCATTCTGGAAACGTGTTGGAGAGTCATTTATAGCGAGTGATTTAATCTATGAACGAGAAGATGATGAAAAGAAAAATTAACACACCATTTCAATTACAATTTGTTGCGAAGAAAAGTGGATTACTTCGCGAGTTTTTGGCGCAACATGAAATTTCCAAAACTACATTGACGGCTATTAAATATCGTGGCGGAGAGATCTTGGTGAATGGCCAGCCTCAAAACGTGCGATATAAGCTTCAGATAGATGATCAGATAACGGTCTCGTTTCCTCCTGAGCAAATAAGTGACGGATTGACTCCGCAAGATGGAGTATTATCTATTTTATATGAAGATGAAACCCTTCTGATTCTCGATAAGCCAGCTGGACAGAGCACAATACCTTCCCGCAATCATCCTACTGGAACGCTTGCGAATTTTGTCTGTGGAAAATTTCTAAGAGAAGGCATTCTATCTACAGTCCATATGGTGACACGCCTTGATACCGATACATCAGGTATTATTTGTGTGGCGAAAAACCGTCATATTCATCATGTATTGAGCCAACAAATGGCACAAGATCTATTTCAACGACAATATACGGCATTCGCAGAAGGTATAATCACTCCATCATTTTTAACAATCGAACAACCGATTGGAAGAAAAGAGGGGAGTATTATTGAAAGAATTGTCCGGGAAGATGGCCAGTATTCGAAAACGGATGTGTCAGTAAGTGCGCATTATCGAAATGAAGCGAACCATTTCTCCATTATAGACTTGACATTGCATACGGGACGTACGCATCAGATCCGTGTGCATCTGCAATGGCTAGGTCATCCACTTGTAGGAGATGATTTATATGGTGCGGATCAAGAGATGTTCCCGCGCCAAGCATTGCATTGCTCACGTGTCAGTTTTCTTCATCCGATCACGAAAGAGAGAATGCATTTTACTAGTTCACTGCCCGAAGATATGCAATACTATTTACGGCAAAGTCAACAAGTGTGCGAATACTCTAAGCAACAACTCTCTTATATAAAATAATATGTGCAATATAATGGAACTTAATGGTATGTTTTAGCGTACGGTAAGTGCAGAAGGGAAGGTGTGAAATCATGACTACTCAACCAGAACAAATAAAAAGTGAAGTCGTTTTGGATGAAGATAAGTTGCGTAGATTGCTGAGCAACGAAGATATCCATTCGTTTAGACAAGAATATCTAGTGCTTCATCCATACGATCGAGCAATTTTTTATGAAGAAGTTGGTGCAGAACTTCGGGAACTGATGTATTTTTATCTATCACCAAAAGAACTTGCGGAGATATTCGAAACAAGTGAAATTGAGGAAGATGAATACGAAGAGTTCCTTGAGGAGATGGACGCGACATATGCCGCAGAGATGATTTCATACATGTTTGTGGATAATGCGGTAGATGTCCTGAAAGAACTTGATAAAAAGAAAGTCGTCAGCTATTTAACGTTGATGGATAAAGAAGCTGCTATACAAATTAAAGCATTACTGCATTATGAAGAATACACAGCCGGTTCGATCATGACAACAGAATTCGTCACGGTATCCGAGAATTCTACAGTACGTTCGGCTATGACAATATTGCGAAGTGAAGCACCGAGCGCTGAGACCATTTACTATATTTTCGTTGTAGATGATTTCCAGCGTTTAACGGGTGTCGTTTCGTTGCGTGACTTGATTATTGCAGATGAAGATACATTAATTCGCTCCATTATGAGTGATCGTCTAGTGAGTGTATCTGTTTCGGACGACCAGGAAGACGTTGCCCGAACCATACAGGATTATAACTTCTTGGCTGTTCCGGTCGTCGACTTCCAACAACATATTCTAGGGATTATCACCGTCGATGATATTATCGACGTTATCGATGAAGAAGCATCGGATGACTATTCTAAACTTGCCGGTGTTTCGACAATGGATACATTTGATAAAAACCCATTCTCTGCTGCGAAAAAACGGATTCCTTGGCTACTTATTTTATTAGTGCTTGGAATGTTGACAGCGAACTTAATAGATTTATTTACTGAGACGATTTCTAAAGTTGCTTTATTAGCCGCATTTATCCCTTTGATCGCCGGTACTGCCGGAAACAGTGGAACACAGTCTCTTGCTGTTGCGGTTCGAGGTATTGCTACACGTGACATTGAAGATGAAAGTAAGATCAAGTTGCTGATACGTGAAGCAGGAACTGGAATTATTACGGGTGTCATTTGTGCAATATTCGTCGTTCTATTAATCTTCATTTGGAAGCATGAATTAGTTATCGCTTTACTAGTAGGAGCAGCGATGTTGGTGTCTATTTTCGTTGCGACTATTTCAGGATCATTTATTCCATTATTCATGCATAAACTCAAAGTGGACCCGGCTGTTGCCTCAGGACCATTTATTACAACACTTAACGACGTCATCAGTGTCGTTATCTATCTAGGCCTAGCGACAGTATTCCTAAGTTCATTATGAACTAGGAATACTGTTTTTTTATTCTGGAACCTTAGGCGATTAGCTCACATATGCTATCTAAAAGGAAGTGATGAAAATGCGTCATGAAAAGCCATTACTGTTTATCACGAGCCCCATCATAAGAAAATATCGGTATACGCCTATCGTGGAAGAAGAAAGCACATCTGTCTTCGAACTGGAGCATTCGAGGGTAATAGAAAGATCTGAAGTTATAGCTGCCCTTGAATTCCAATCGACAGAAGAGTTACCAGAAATACAACAAGAAAAATCTACTAACGAACCTATTCGAAAACGTTTGGAATACTTACATCACCCATTTCGCAAAGAACTATATGCGCCATTAGAAATCGTCACCGAAAAGGAAAAAATTAAAGGCAAGCTTCACGATCTAGAAGATGAAATGGTGTGGATCAAGACAAACGAAGAGATCACATCAGTTCGCATTGAAGAAATCTTAGATATCCTTTGGAAACAGCAATCATTCACTATTTAATTCTTAATACAAAAAGGCGAACCCGCTAAATGGGTTCGCCTTTTTGTTTGCTATTGCACTATCTTTCTATATTGAAAAACGACACTAGTTGAACGTAAGTGGAAAGCGTCCACCTGGAATATCGATCAACGGTGTCCTCACGTCTTTCAATTTCTATCGTGAAACCAAAAAAAGACGAACCCTATTGAATAGGGTTCGCCAATTAGCATTGCAAGCAATAAATCAAGCCTCATCGCAGAAATCGATAAACACATCATCGATACATTGAACACCGCAGAAACAATTTAAATCCACAGTCAAGCACGTATTCGTAGGTCCGAAACCATTCACCTTACAAATCTTCTCAAAACAGATTTTTCCGTCTGTAGTAATATCAAACGGCTTTCCGTTATATAAAGGCTGCAACACTTGAATGGTAGCACAGCACGAATCAAACACCGTCTGCACGCGGAAGAATACAGAAACGCAGCTCGTATGATGGTAAGATGACGGGTTGTGATTACCCATAGTTTCTTCTTTAGTCATCTTAGGATACGGCTTATGCTTATTACCACCTCTGAACACTACCTTGAAATAATCCCCATTACCCGTCAATAAACTAAATACGCGTGTGTTGACGCGGCCTCTAACCGGGCTTACTAAACTGCCAAGCGGCGCCATGAAGCAATCCGTATCACACTCTACACAATCCACTTCCGGACTCGTATTCTGGACGCGTTGGATAAAGCGCACTACTTCACAAATACAATTTGACTTATGACAGCCACCATGTTTGCTGTCCTTCTTTTCACATCCCACTACTGTCCACCTCCTGTTTGTCGTTCTCTATACTCTATGCATGGGTAATCGACATGACAGGGCGCTTTCCTCATTATGCATAAATCCGACATAAAAGTTACATGCTAGACAGAAGGGAGGCGTTGCATTTGAAGAAACTGAGTATCTTGTTAATTATTCTTGGTCTACTTACTGGTTGTAGTGAAAAGGGAACCTATATTAAAAATACAACTTCGCAGGATGAGCATTCAGTAGAGAAAGTCATCATGAGTAATGAACATGTGAAGCTAGCAAAGGTACTGCTATTTGAGGATGAATTACTGGCAGGAATTCGTGTCAATATGTTTTCCCGATTTAAAAAGAAAAAAATCGCTACGGATATTCAGAAGAAATTGGAAAAGGAGTATCCTGACATGAAAATTACGGTGTCGGCAGATAGTAAAATTCTGATGGAAACGGAAAAGTTGATCCGTAAAAAAGGTGAAAAAGATTATCGAAAGAAAATCGATAAAATCAAATCAATCGAAAAGGAGCAAACCTAATGCAACAAGAAAAGTATGCCCAAATAGAGAAAGAGTTATCACCTAAACCTCCTATTTTGAAAAATGTAATTAAAGCTTTCTTGACAGGTGGTTTGATTTGTTTGATTGGACAGTTCATTGCACTCTTTTATATTACGTATTTTGACTTTACGGAACGCACAGCGAGTAATCCGACGGTTGCTACGATGATTTTCATTGCGATGTTATTAACTGGTTTCGGATTATATAAAAAGATTTCGCAGTTTGGTGGAGCGGGAGCGGCGGTGCCAATTACCGGCTTTGGCAATGCGGTCGTATCAGCGGCAATTGAACATAAATCAGAAGGATATGTATTAGGCGTAGGTGGCAACATGTTTAAACTAGCAGGATCTGTTATTTTATTCGGTGTTTTTTCGGCATTTGTAGTAGCTCTGATTAAAACTATACTAGTGAAGTTTGGAGTGGTCTCATGGTAAAGCGGGGAGTGCTAACCTTTCAGTCCAAGCCAAGCATTTACGCAACAGGTGTAACAGCGGGTCCATTGGAAAAAAAGAAAAGTGTCTTTGCACAGCAATTCGATAAAGTATATGAAGATGAGCGTTGTGATTTGCCGACAAATGAAGACGGTCATAAGCAGTTAATGTATGACGCTGTGTTGATCGCACTTAGTAAAGCGAAGAAACAGCCAGAGAAAGTTGATTTCTTCTTAACGGGTGATTTGGTTAATCAGATGACCCCATCTAATTTTGCAGCCCAAGCACTAGCTATTCCATATATCGGTCTGTTTTCTGCATGCGCTACTTCTGTCTCTTCTATGATCACTGCGGCATTACTCGCGGATGCTAAGCAAGCAAACTGGATCATAGCAGGATCTTCTAGTCAACATAACGCAATTGAAAGACAGTTTCGATATCCACTAGAGTATGGTTCGCAAAAAGGAGCAACTGCACAATGGACCGTCACGGCGGCTGGTGCAGTATTAATCGGACAACATAAACAAGGAACTCCCGTTATTAACTGCGCTACTGTAGGTAAAGTGATAGACATGGGGATGACGGATCCACTCAATATGGGAT
Organism: Sporosarcina ureae; assembly: GCF_002109325.1. Taxonomy (GTDB): domain Bacteria; phylum Bacillota; class Bacilli; order Bacillales_A; family Planococcaceae; genus Sporosarcina; species Sporosarcina ureae_C. The sequence goes on from NZ_CP015348.1 coordinate 2,884,987, forward strand.
CTGCGATGGCCCCAGCTGCTAGTGATACATTGATGAATCATTTAACGGGGCATGATCGGACAATCGATGACTATGACACGATCATAACTGGAGATCTAGGAAGTAATGGGTTTAATATATTTAAAGCGTTAGCAAATGAAAATGGTTTACCACATACGAAAAACTTTCGGGATGCCGGAGAAGAGTTTTATGGAAATGATCCGTCCTTCAAAGCGGGAGCAAGTGGATCTGGTTGTTCGGCAGCCGTATTTCTTTCCGATGTCTATCAAAAATTGCTGACGGGAGAGTATAAGCGGGTTTTATTATTGGCAACTGGTGCTTTGCTATCTCCTTTGTCATTTCAACAAGGGGATACGATTCCATGTATTGCGCACGCGATTGAACTGTCAATGGATGAGGTGATGGCAGAATGATATCTATATACATCACATCATTTATAGTAGGTGGCTTGATTTGTGTCATTGGACAATTATTAATGGATGTTGCCAAATTAACGCCTGCTCATACATTGGTTTCATTGGTAGTGACAGGTTCGGTGTTGGACGGTATTGGTTGGTATGAGCCACTTATTGATTTTGCCGGTGCAGGCGCAACGATTCCTATTACTTCATTCGGTAATGCATTGACACATGGTGCCATGGTGGAAGCAGAGAAACATGGTCTGGTCGGTGTAGTAACTGGAATGTTCGAAGTGACAAGTTCAGGAATCAGTGCAGCGATCATTTTCGGACTAATCGGGGCATTGCTCTTTACTTCAAAAGGAAATGTCTAAATTACTTAAACGCCCTCTCCAATTCATTCTTCTCTGCATATAGTAGAGAAGATAGGAAGGAGGGGTTTTTCATGTACGGATGTTATCCATCACAAGGTGGTTACGGATACGGCGGAGGATGCGGTGTGAATTATGGCGGTTCTTCATTCGTCTTGATTGTAGTTCTGTTTATTTTATTGATTATTGTAGGCAGAAGCTATTTCTAAGGAGGAGAACTGACTATGAACGATTCATTTTTTAAAAAAATAGAATCCAAAACCGGTGTTCCAATGGAAGAAGTCTTTGCGTTAGCGAATGCAATTCAATATGCAGATTTCAAAGATGAAAACCAAGTTCGAAAAATCATTCGAAAAGTGAGCCAAGTGGCAAATAAAGACGTGCCACAAGCAGTAGAAGATGAATTGGTCCATTCCATCGTAAAAAGTGGTAGAGGACTAAATCTGAACGATATTTCACAAATGCTTGGCGGAAAATAAATAAACATTCAAAAATAGGTTTAGATTAGTTGCTTAGCGGATATACTACAAGTGATAATACATGAAAAAAAGGAGGTGCACATCATGGGATACATTCTACCAATACAAAATTACCAAGCACAACAATATGCAGAACGTATGAACAATGATCGTCATAATTTTGCGTATATCGGGCGAGTGAGTCCTGTGCGTCTGGCAAATGAGGAGTCGAGTTATTGGGAAGACGTTCTAGAAGATGAAAACAGACGTCGTGAAGAGCAGATGAAGCAAAGAAAAAAACGTGCACCTCAACCTTTAGTAAAAAATGGATTTATTGCTCCGAATCCGGCCCAGTTCTCACCTGAGATTGCAGATGTAGTAGGTAAAGGTCAAGCGATTAACGCATATGTCTAAAACAAATAAAATAACCCTAACTGCTTATTACAAGCAGTTAGGGTTATTTTATTTGTCTAGCATCATGTAGTCCGCAAATCTTTCTCCATAGCACGATGAGGTATATCTGCATCCATGAATTCAGGAGAAGTGACCACATAGCCTAGTTTCTCATAGAATGGCACAGCATAAGACTGGGCATTCAAAAGAAGTTTCTTCATAGATTTATTTCTCGCATGTTCTTCTAAAGCATTCATAATTAGATTACCAAGGTGTTTTCCACGATGTTCCGGCAATATGCAAATTCTTTCTGCTTTCGCATGTGCATTGACCAGACCCCTCATACGACCGGCGCCAATTGGCTGATCTGCTTCATCGTAGGCGACGAAGTGGATGGCATCTTGATCGTATTCGTCTAACTCAAGGATTAGAGGGACGCCTTGCTCTTCCACAAATACTTTCTGGCGGACTGCATAAGCATCCTGGCGACCCTTTTCATCTGTGACGATTTTCACTGTGATCTGCAAATTATGACTCACGATCAAGACGGAATGTTTCGTACACTGTCCACGATCCGTCATCTAGTTGATAAAGCATGTGAATACGGTCGATGACTTCCGAATGGTCAACACCTACCATTTTCATTTGGTTTATCACATCGTCATGTTCACCGGAACTCAATTTTTGTGCAATTGTAATATGCGGAACAAAAGCATAGTTGTTTTCATCGTGGTAGAAATTCACATTTAAATCCTTATGCAAAGCAAGAAGTTCATCGTTTGGTACAACTTTAAAGTAAATCGTATTCGTAGTCGGTGCGAATGAACCGACCTTTGTAACGTTCAATTCAAAAGGATGGTTCTTGATGGTAATTTCTCTTAACGCTTTTGCTACTTCTTCAATTTCCTTATCATTTGCTTCGAACGGATCTTTCAGCGTCATATGAGGTGTAATCAACGCGTAATGTGGATCATATCTCTTTCGATAACCATTTGCTAAGTCCTGAAGCTTTTTTGAAGGGAATGCAACAATACCATATTTCATTTAAGATTGCCTCCTTGTAAATTGATTGAATTTTAGGTACATCTATTTTAGTATATCAGAAAATAGTCTGACTTGTCCTGTTCTACTACTAAAGACTATTTATTTCGACCAGCGCACGGCGAATATCTGGTTGCCATGACTTCCAAGTATGATCGCCATCCAACTCTTCGTAAAAGTAAGGAAATCTTTTTTCTTTAATAACTTTATGCAACTCTCGGTTAGGCGTCAGAAAGTCGAGTCTGCCGTCAGAAGTAGTTGGTACGTACGTTTCTTTATCACCAATTACATGGTATATAGAAAGGTTTGCTGGGCTTTGATTGGCTTGGACGGCCTCAAGTACTTGTTCATTCACAAAAGGTGAATGCAATACTACATTTCCAAAACAATTAGGATATTTTAATGCAGTCAATAATGAGATAGATGCTGCCAATGAGTCACCAACTAATGTTCTTGAGGATCCCATTTGGTATGTTGGATAGGTTTCATCAATATACTGAATTAATTCGTGTGCTAAAAAGCGGATATACGCCTTGTGTCTGTCACCTTCGGGGTGATACATACGTCTGCGTTCTTGCACCGTTTTGTATGGAATACCTACAATGATGACAGGTTCAATGATTTCTTCTTCCATTAACTCATCAACAATCCGTCCAATCCGTCCGTATTGAAAATAATCTTTCCCATCTGAGACGAGCATGACATTATGTTTGTACAAAGGGGAGTAGCGGGATGGTAAATATATCAACAATTCCATTTCTTCTTGTAGCTCATTACTATAAAAACGGATTTCTTCAATTTTTCCTGGATTCATTTTGTAGGACCTCCATAATTAATGTACACTTAGTAAATATCATACCGATAAATAACAGTGTAAAGCTAGTGAAAACTATTGCGTATGAAGAAAGAGAGGGGAAATAATATGGATGAAGGTAAGAATATTGTTCATTCGGACGTCGTGACAGCGGCAACAAAAGACGCGCTGATCCGTCGTGGAGTTAAAATTCAAGATATCGCAAAAATTGTTTATGAATTGCAAGTACCCTATAACAAAGGCTTGTCACTCGAACAGTGTGTCGACTCGGTAGAAAGCGTTCTTCGCAAACGTGAATTGCAGCACGCGATACTAGTCGGTGTTGAATTAGACGAAATGGCTGAAAGAGGTCAGCTATCGCAACCACTTCAGCAAATCGTTGAATCAGACGAAGGCTTATTCGGAGTCGATGAAACGATTGCATTGGGTGCAGTCTACACATACGGTTCGATCGCAGTAACTACATTCGGTCACTTGGATAAGAACAAAGTGGGGATCATTAATGAGTTGGATACAAAAAAAGGAATTGGTATCCATACGTTCTTGGATGATCTAGTAGCGAGTGTGGCAGCGTGTGCGGCGTCTAGAATTGCGCACAGAACACGTGATTTACAAGAGGCTGGTCTAACGTTTAAGGATGTACAGAATGGCAAGGGTTCATAAGTAAAGTGAGGCTGTCCTAGATTCATTTCTATGGATGGTCTTTTTAATGTTAGAACTTTTTCTGATGCTTTAAAAGTGTGTAATAAACGGCATTGGGTTGTTGTTCTACTAAAGCTTTTCTTTTCCTAGTTTTTGCGGAGGTAGCGGTTTGACTGGCAAAGTAAGTGGGGCGGGCATTGGCGCCACTTCGGCGGTGGTGGATGGCTTCCGCAATGAGCCAGTCAGGAAGAGCGCCTTGCAGTCTCATTACTACGCCAACCACTGTCAGCCGCCTACGTTAGATTGGGTGTAGGGCAGTTCAGGTACTTGTCTTTCGAGTACATAGGGAAGGTGTTCGTACAAGTAAGTAGGATACGATATTAGGTAGTGGTTTTGCGAACCGTTTTCTCTTCCTTGCTTTGTGCAGAGGTAGTGGTTTGACTGGCAGTATAAGTGGGGCGATCATTGGCCCCACTTCGGCGGTGGTGGATGGCTTCCGCAATGAGCCAGACAGGAAGTGCGCCTGGCTGTCTCATTACTACGCCTACCACGTGCAGCCGCCTACGTTAGATAGTGTGTAGGGCAGAACAGATACTTGTTTTTCGAGTACGCGGATTATTTGTTCGTACAAGTAAGTAGGATACGATGGTAGGTAGTTGTTTTTGCACCCCCTTACTCTTCCTTATTTTATGCAGAGGTAGTGGTTTGACTGGCAGTATAAGTGGGGCGATCATTGGCCCCACTTCGGCGGTGGTGGATGGCTTCCGCAATGAGCCAGACAGGAAGTGCGCCTGGCTGTCTCATTACTACGCCTACCACGTGCAGCCGCCTACGTTAGATTATGTGTAGGACACTTCAGATTTTTCTTTTGCAAGGATAGGAACTAGTACTACCCAGTCACTGGTTTTATCTCCTATAAACCACAACATGATTTGATAAGTACTCAGTAGCGCAGGCACAACTGCGGGGTAGGCCGTGGCCATGAGACAGCTAGCAGCACCACCGCTAGTTGGCTCATGGCTGGAGGCAATCCCCCACGTGCCTGCGCGAGTCCAAAAAGCAGACCCTCACTAACTCCAGTCCCCAACAACCAATCGAGCAACACCCCAACACCCCAACACCCCAACGCAGTACCTCCATACTACACATCCCACCTATTTATCTATAACTATAATAAAATTTTATAAAATATTGACAAGCTAAAGCGCTTTCATGGTAGAATGGTAATGTCTATGACTACAAATAGTAAAGGGGAGATGGTCACATGAAGAAAAACTCACTTCGCCTACTGGCGCTAGTTTCCATGCTTGCACTTCTTGTACTCGCAGCTTGCGGTAACGACGAAAAAGCTGACGGCGATAAAGACGCAGACGGAAACAAAGACGAAGGTAAAACGGAACAAGACTACAAGTTCTTGAGCTTACTTACTGGGGGAACACAAGGAACTTATTATCCACTAGGTGGATCTTTTGCTGAATTCATCAGCCAAGAGACAGGAATCAAAACTACTGCTGAGGTATCTCAAGCATCTGCTGCAAACATGACAGCGCTTAAAGATGGAGATGCACACATTGCATTCGTACAAACAGACATCGCGTACTATGCTTCTAAAGGTGAAATGATGTTTGACGGAGAAGTAATCGACGAAGTATCTGCTGTTGGTTCACTTTACCCGGAAACAGTTCAATTGGTTACGTTGAAGAAAAGCAACATCAAGACATTTGAAGACTTAAAAGGTAAAAGTATTTCAATTGGAGCACCAGGATCAGGTACAGCAGCTAATGCTGAGCAACTACTTGAAATTCACGGTTTAGCTCTAAGCGATATCAAAGCACAAAACTTAGACTTCGGTGAGTCTCAAGAGAGTCTACAAGCTGGACAAATCGACGCTGCATTCATTACAGCTGGAACTCCAACAGGTGCTGTTGAAGGTCTTAACGCTACTTCTGATGTTTTCATTGTTCCAGTAGAAGACGCAAAAGCTGACGAATTAATCGAGAAATATCCATACTATGCAAAAGAAATGATCCCTGCTGGAACATATGGTTCTGAAGTAGAAACACCTGCAGTATCAGTAGGTGCAATGCTTGTTATGCAGAACGATATTTCTGAAGAACTTGGTTACCAGATCACAAAGGCAATTTATGAAAACGCTTCAAAAATTCAACATGCTAAAGGTGCTTTGATTAAAGCAGAAAACGGTTTGAATGGTATTGGTATTCCTGTACACCCAGGTGCACAGAAGTACTTTGACGAAGTGAACTAATAAACTGAATTAGTTATCTGATAGAAGCATGGGGACGGTGAAGCGAGAGCTTTGTCCGTCCCATTCTTAATTTTTTAAAGAAATTTGCAAAATTCATACACTATTATGCCTATTGCATGTAATGTAACAGAGAGGATTAAGTGGATGAAAACACGAAAGATTGTTCTTCTGCTGACGTTTCTAATAGGAATTGTAATGCTGGTCGTATTGTTTTATCCATACAGACAAATGATCGTACTTGAAGAGGTTCGGAGCGAACAGCCAAAAGCGTATTATCTTCCATTACATAAGGATCGAAATTTTCAAGTGAACTATATTCACTCGATTCACTTGTCTAATGTGAAGGAGCAATATCGCATTACCGACGACGGAAAGCTCCGTTTCGAATTTATGCAGTATGAAGACGTAGCCATCGGATTGCCAGGTTACGCAGAAGAAGGCGAAACACTGCATGTGGAAGATGGTGTTTATACGCTTACATTCGAAAAACGCGTGATAGATTCGTTTGTTCTCTATGTGGGTAGGGTGAATGCAGATCTGTCTTTGCGATATGAGCAACAAGAGTATCATCTAAAAGAATTCCTTGAAAAGGGTCATTCTTATGAATTTCATGTAATGAAGGTACCAAATTATAAGTTGTTGAAAGGAGTTAGATTAAATGGATCGTAATAAAGATCAGGAAAAAGACATACCCGTACTTTCAGATGAAGAAATGGGTACGCTTTCCGAACAAGAGCAACTCGAAATTCTTCAAAAGTATGACCCGGAATCCAATACACGCGATTTAAAAGGGCTACTAGGAAAAATTGTGTTTTTCGGTTTGCTAGCATTTTCAATTTTTCAGTTGTATACAGCAATTGGTAAGCCATTTACGGCTCAAATCCAGCGTTCGATTCACTTAGGTTTTGCTTTATCACTTATATTCCTCATGTTCCCTGCTAGAAAGAAGATTGGTGAACGCCGTAATAAAGTACCGTTTTACGATATTATTCTATCCATATTGGCAATAGCCGTTGGTTTATACTGGCCGTTATTCATCGATGAATTAGTATTTCGTGTGGGGCGTGTATCCGATATCGATTTAATTATCGGTATTTTAGCAGTTCTACTCACACTAGAAGCAGCGAGACGTGCGGTAGGAATGCCGATTACGATCATCTCGATCGTGTTTCTCGCGTATGCGTTCTTTGGACCTTATTTCCCAGGGTTCCTTGCACATAGAGGACAAAGCGTGGAAAATCTCGTTCAATTAATGTTCTTTACAACAGACGGGATCCTCGGTACACCGATTAGCGTATCCGCCACCTTCATATTCGTCTTCCTACTGTTTGGGGCGTTTCTGGTGAAGACAGGCGTAGGTAACTACTTCAATGACTTAGCAGTAGTATTAGCGGGTCGCTTAACTGGTGGGCCGGCAAAAGTTGCGATTTTCTCAAGTGCTTTGCAAGGTACGATCTCAGGTAGTTCCGTAGCAAACGTTGTTGGATCGGGTTCATACACGATTCCGATGATGAAGAAGCTTGGCTACCGTAAAGAATTTGCGGGTGGAGTAGAGGCTGCGGCTTCTACGGGTGGACAGATTATGCCACCGATCATGGGAGCAGCAGCGTTCCTAATGGTTGAATTCATCGGCGGTGTAACGTATTGGGAAATTGCCAAAGCGGCAGCTATTCCTGCATTGTTATACTTCACAGGAATTTGGATCATGACGCATTTCGAAGCAAAGCGCGTAGGTTTGCAAGGAATGGACGCATCACAGATTCCAAATCGGAAAGAAACATTAAAAAAGATTTATTTATTGCTTCCGATCCTTGGAATTATCGTCTTCTTATTGGCGGGTATTCCTACGATGAAGGCAGCATTACTCGGTATTGTTCTTACGATTATCGTCAGTTCAATTAGCAAAGAGACGAGAATTGGATTTAGAGATATGATTGATGCATTAGTAGATGGTGCACGTACAGCATTGGCTGTTGCGGCAGCGACTGCTTGTGCAGGTATTATTGTTGGCGTCGTTGTAAAGACGGGTCTTGGGCTAAGCTTGGCAACCGGCTTGATCTCAGCAGCCGGTGGTAACGTCTTGCTTACATTAATCTTCACAATGTTTGCAGCAATTATTTTGGGGATGGGCTCTCCAACGACAGCAAACTATGTTATTACATCTACAATTGCAGCGCCTGCCATCATTACACTATTGATGCTTGATGAGCCTGTAGGGGCAGCTGTGCCGATTGTAGTGGCAGTATCAGCACACTTATTCGTATTTTACTTTGGTATCATTGCAGATATCACGCCGCCTGTTGCGTTGGCAGCCTTTGCAGCTTCAGGTATTTCTGGTGGAGATCCGATCAAGACCGGTATCACTTCTGCGAAATTGGCAATAGCCGCCTTCATCATTCCGTATATGTTCGTCTTTAATCCAGCGATGCTGATGCTCGACTCGAGTATAACGGAGATTGTATGGGTGACCTTGACGGCCATTGTAGGTATGGTCGCAATCGGTGCTGGAATAATTGGCTACTGGTACAGTAAATTGAATTGGATTATGCGAATTATAACGATTGGTACAGGTATGCTGTTGATCTATCCTGAAACTATGACTGATATCATTGGTTTGGTGTTATTCATTATCTTGCTGGCATTCCAGTGGATGGGTAACAAGAAAAATACTCCGCCTAAATTAGCGTCAAATTAAATAACTAAAAGACTTGTTAGCTCGAAATGAGCTTGCAAGTCTTTATTTTTTTGAAGAAATAGTAAATTTATTGAATTATCTCCAACGTAAACTAAAGATTCTATTAGTCTATTTGGGAGGTTTGTACTGTAGTGAGTGGTGTAATTAATAGAAGACAAGTTTAGTATTTGTAAGGGTTTGCAAAACAAGTGGATGTTTTCAAACACACCATGATCGTAAAGTCAAGAAGTCAAAGGTCTATAAAAAAGTCAATCGAATTTGGACTAATTACGCAGTTTTGGCAACGCTGATTATGTATATACTACATATAAGCGAATCAGTCATTGCAAACAAAATATAAAGATCGGTACAGAAACCAATCAAATCAAAAGGGAGCGAAATAATATGAATACACAAGAGACATGGTGGGAAAACGTATTTGAAGGGCACTTAGCGCATGGCTTTAACAAAGAACGTATGAGTGAGCTAGAACAAGAAGAATTTTTATATTTCGAGAATGAATCAATAGAAGAACCTATTCATCCTATGCAATAAGAGAAAGGAGAATCTTCTCTGAATAAGGTAACTAACTTCCATAAAAATCGGTAATTTTTCTGTCGTCGTAGAAAAATTGCCGATTTTTAATTTTGTTGTTTACAACAAGGATGGATAATGCTATTATAGTACTTGTGCTTGAGAGCCTAACTGGCTTGCTTCTTACACGCACATCCTAGTATTATCGATTCCGTAGCTCAGCTGGGAGAGCGCCACCTTGACAGGGTGGAGGTCGCTGGTTCGAGCCCAGTCGGGGTCATAGGTGCCAAACCTAAGTTATTTACCGTCGGAACACGGTTTATAACAATAAACAGTCCTATTAGACCGAATGTCTAGGGGCTGTTTTTTTTATGTCTTGATTTCAGATAGTCTTTACTATTTTCGGCAAAATATAATTACAATACACACATAGGTCGCACGGTGTATACTTAAAGTACAAATAAGCATGTAGGTAAGCAGGAGGGATACGTTTTGATGAAAAGAAAACAAGAAACATCCAATGTAAAAGAATATATAGTGGAAGAACAAATAGAATTATTGCCATATTTATTGAAGATCATGTCAAAAAGTAGTCGGAATTCCGTTAAATCAGTTCTTACACGTGGACAAGTTATGGTGGATGGTCACATGACAACAAAGCATAATCAGTCATTAGAACCTGGACAAACGGTTGAAATACAAAGTAACAAAGCCGCTATCAATGTGTCTCAATTAGTAGGTGTAGCTATTCTGCATGAAGATGAGGATCTTATCGTAATCAATAAAGACGCAGGTGTTCTTTCTGTTGCGTCGGAAAAAGAAAAAGATCAGACAGCATATCGTGAAATTACGAAATATGTTAAAAGAAGTCATCCCGAGAATCGGATTTTTGTTGTGCATCGACTGGATCGAGATACATCCGGCGTCATGATGTTTGCTAAAAATGAAGAAACTCAGCAAGCTTTACAAAGCACGTGGAATGAATCCGTAAAGGAACGTTTGTATACGGCACTTGTAGAAGGAAAAGTACGTACACAATCGGGTACTATCAATTCTTGGTTAACTGAAAATAGTGCATTTCGAGTCTATTCAAGCCCGACTGACAATGGCGGGCAGCATGCGATTACACATTATAGAAGAATTCAGGCAAACAAAAACTTTTCATTGTTAGAGGTTCTTCTGGAAACGGGTCGAAAAAATCAAATTCGAGTACATATGGAAGAATTGGGTCATCCTGTGATAGGAGACAAAAAGTACGGTGCTACTGGCAATCCTATACGCAGAGTAGGGCTTCATGCGACGGCATTGGCCTTCCTGCATCCACGTACGGGCGAATTGGTTCGATTTGAAGCAGAAGTACCACAGATCTTTGTTGCGCGTTCTAAATAATGAATCATGTCATTTGCAGTCCCTTAGCTCATCCAAGGGGCTGCTTTTTTATAACTTGACATTCAAACTGATATTTGAATGTATGAATTGACAGAAAGTCATTCATTGCATATACTAAAACTAATCAATCAAATGAACGGTTGAATGAAGAAAACCTGAAAAATGATGAATTTTTTGAGAGGACTGGTTACATGGCTTCTGAGAAAAATGTCTATCGCTTACAGAATCTGTCGTGCACAAGTTGTGCTGCGAAGTTTGAGAAGAATGTTCGTCAAATTTCTACTGTAGAAGATGTTCAACTGAACTTCGGCGCTTCTAAATTAACGGTCGCGGGTGATGCCTCGATCTTACAACTGGAAGAAGCAGGAGCGTTTGACGGTATTAAAGTGTTCCCTGAAAAGCAACGGATCATTAAACAGCATATGCCTTTTTGGAAAAAGCGTGAAAATCAAACGACAATTGCTTCCTTAATTCTACTATTGGCAGGGTATGCGGTGTCTACCGCAAATGGTGATAATAATTGGCTGTCTATCGGATTGTTTTTAGCCGCCATTCTAATTGGTGGATTCAGTTTGATGAAAGAAGGATTAACGAATCTTTTTAAACTGGAATTCGATATGTCCACATTGATGACGATTGCAGTGATTGGAGCCGCACTGATCGGTGACTGGGCTGAAGGTGCGGTAGTAGTGTTCCTTTTCTCGGTTAGTGAAGCGTTGGAAAGTTACTCCATCGATAAGGCGAGAAATTCCATTACATCATTAATTGAAATTGCCCCCACTACAGCAATTGTGCTCCGTGGAAGTAATGAATTTGAAGTAGATGTAGAAGATTTACGTATTGATGATGTTATTTTAATTAAACCAGGACAAAAGATTGCGATGGATGGTGAAGTGATCCAAGGTGATTCTTCGGTTAACCAGGCTGCTATTACAGGCGAGTCTGTACCTGTCCACAAAGTCCTTGGAGACGAAGTGTTTGCAGGTACGTTGAATGAAGAAGGTGCAATGCAAGTACGTGTGACAAAGCTTGCTGAAGATACGACGATTGCCAAGATCATTCATTTAGTCGAAGAAGCACAAGCGGAAAAGGCACCGACACAACAATTTGTCGATCGTTTTGCGAGATATTATACACCAGCTATTTTAATTATTTCCTTATTGATCATGATTATACCTCCACTTTTAATGGGTGGAATATGGGGCGAATGGTTTTATAAAGGACTTGTCGTACTAGTAGTAGGCTGTCCTTGTGCATTAGTCATTTCGACACCTATCGCAATCGTGACCGCAATCGGAAATGCTGCACGTAACGGTGTTTTAATAAAAGGTGGCATTCATTTAGAAGAAACGGGCCAGATCAAAGTCGTGGCTTTCGATAAAACGGGTACGTTAACTGAAGGACGTCCGGAAGTAACAGATGTTTTGACGGTCTCGTCATTAACAGAAGATGAAGTATTGCAACAAGCTGCTTCTATCGAGAAATTCTCTCAACACCCATTGGCATCCTCTATTATGCGAGCAGCAGAGAAATTACCGGTTGGGTTGCTTGCGGTGGATCAATTCCAGTCTATTACCGGTAAAGGTGCAAAAGCCAAGATTGGAGAGCATTTGGTACATGTGGGAAGTCCAAATCTATTCAAAGAACTACATGCTATGGATGAGTCGATTGAACAGCAGATTCTTACATTGCAAAAACAAGGTAAGACCGTGATGCTTGTCTGGTCTGAAGCAGGGCTAGAAGGAATCATTGCAGTTGCAGATCAAGTCCGTAAAAGTAGTCTAAAGGTTATTCAGAAGCTACATGAAATGGGTAAGCGGACGGTAATGCTTACTGGTGACAATCAATCAACGGCTTCAGCGATCGGTGCGCAACTTGGCTTAACTGAAGTCAAAGCGGAATTGTTACCTGATCAAAAGGTTGAGATGATCAAATCATTGGGGCAGTACGGTAAAGTAGCCATGGTAGGAGACGGAGTGAATGATGCTCCAGCGTTAGCTACAGCGAATGTTGGAATCGCGATGGGCGGTGCGGGAACAGATACGGCACTGGAAACAGCGGATATTGCATTGATGGCGGACGACTTGGAAAAGCTTCCGTATACAATCAAATTGAGTTCGCGCACGAAACAAATTATAGTACAGAACATCTCAATCGCGCTTGGATTAAAAGTGATTGCGTTGTTGCTCATTATTCCAGGCTGGCTAACATTATGGATGGCGGTCATGGCGGATATGGGTGCGACTGTCATAGTGGTATTAAATTCATTGCGACTCATGAGAAGTAAAATATACTAATTAAGTAGAAACTTCAGACGAATAATTCGTCTGAAGTTTTTTCTGGTGCATAAGATGATAGACTGATAATAACAACGATTATGAGGAGTGTGGATAATTTGGCAATGACGAACTTAGAACTTGAAATGATTATGAACAAACAGAAACAATATTATGTGTCGGGTGTGACGCGTAGTATTTCATTCCGAATCATGATGCTGGAAAAACTATACAAAGCAATTCAAAAGCATGAAAAAGAAATTTTGGAAGCTTTGCATAAAGACTTGCACAAACATCCACTTGAAGCGTATGTATCAGAAATAGGTTTCGTCTTGTCCAGTATTACACACATGATAGATCACTTGGATGAATGGGCAACGCCTGAAAAAGTGAAGACACCTCTCCATCTGCAGCCTGCAACGAGTTTTATCGTGAAGGAACCGTATGGAACGGCTTTGATTATTGGACCATTCAACTATCCATTCCAACTATTGCTTGATCCGCTTGTAGGATCCATAGCAGGAGGAAATTGTACAGTATTGAAGCCGTCAGAGGATGCACTACATACGGCAGCTGTCGTGGACAAAATCATGTCAAGTATTTTTCCTGCCGAGTATGTATCAGTTGTCCATGGTTACAAAGAAGAGACGCAACTGTTGTTACAAGCACCATTTGATTATGTATTCTTTACGGGAAGTGCAAACGTAGGGAAAATCGTCATGAGGGCTTGTGCGGAAAGATTAACTCCATTTACACTGGAATTGGGTGGGAAAAGCCCAGCGGTTGTCGACCATACGGCAGATATTAAAAAAGCTGCGGAGAAAATTGTTTGGGGTAAGTTTATGAATGCAGGTCAAACGTGTGTAGCTCCAGATTATGTACTGGCTGATGTATCGATTCACGATGAATTAGTAGAAGAAATGAAGAACGCTATTCATCGTTTTTACGGAAAAGATGCGCAGAAGAGTACGGACTACGGTCGTATAATTGCAGATCGTCATTTCGATCGTTTGGCAAAAATATTAGAACAAGATCAAGCATATATCGTAGAAGGCGGCCATACAGACGCCGCAGATAAATATATTGAACCGACGATTTTGGTATTATCCGATTGGAATAGCGCAAGTATGCAAGATGAATTATTCGGTCCGATCTTGCCTGTACTTCCGTATGATAATTTAGGGATTGCGATACAACAAATTAGTACGTTGCCTAAACCGTTAGCTGCCTACTTTTTCACAGAAAACGATGAAGCAGCTAATCACTTTATAGAAGCACTACCGTTTGGTGGGGGCTGCATCAATGATACGGTCTCGCATGTTGCCAACATTCATTTACCGTTTGGTGGAGTAGGGCCTTCCGGAATGAATCAATACCATGGCAAAGCGAGTTTTGAAACGTTCACCCATTCTAAATCGATGATGAAAAAGAGCACCGTCGTTTCGGTGCCCCTAGCATTTCCACCATACAAAGGGAAACTGCAATTAGTGAAGCGTTTCCTTCGCTAACAGAAAGCGAATTATTGTCTAGGCACTCTGCTGACTTTCGACCAGCAGAGTGCCTTTGTGGTCAATAAATATCTTTTTAATGACTTCTACTATAGAGAGAAGAGAAGTATCATGTAATCTATGACTTTATTGTTTAGATCAAATACTGGGATGAGATCCTGCGGCTGTTCAAAAAAGTAGATATGTAGAATGGCGGACAGCAGTAGTCTATTCTTTTGACATGTTTAATACTCTTCATTCAATATTCAATGTATGAGGTTTTAGGTGGATGTGATAAGAAAATACGCGTATGATACTAGTAATTGATTAATTAATTAGTACTTCATTTTTTCAATAAATAAAGCCTTTTTAGTGAAATTCATTTATTTGTTATAATGATTAAGGCTATTCACCAACTCACTGGAGGAAATCACATGAATACGAAAGAATTGCTATCCGTACTGCCTGTAAAAACAATAAAAGGGACATTGCCTGAGAATATCACGGATGTGGCGGTAGACTCTAGAGCTGTTCAAGATGGAGGAGTATTTGTCTGTCTAAAAGGCTACACTGTAAATGGCCATCAATTCGCACAGAAAGCCCTATTGAGCGGCGCCCGCGTTATTGTGGCGTCTGAACCTATTTTAATTGATGAAGAGCGTACAGCGGTTGTATACGTAGAAAACACAGCAAAAGCGATCGAGTTATTGGCATCTAAGTACTATCAGTATCCTTCAAAGCGCATGAAGATGATTGGCGTGACAGGTACTAACGGCAAGACAAGTGTCGGCAACATCATTCATGACATGCTGCGACAGGTAGATGAAAAGACTGCTGTGTCGGGCACGATTGGTTTTAAATTAAATGATATTCTTTATGAAACAGAAAATACAACGACTGACGTTTTAACTACTCAGCAAATGATCGCACAAGCAGCAAATGAAGGCTGTGAATCGATGATCATGGAAGTCTCTTCACACGGCTTGGTTGAAGGTCGACTGGCGGGAACAGAATTTGATATCGCGATTTTCACTAACTTGACGCATGATCATTTGGATTATCACAAAACGATGGAAAATTATAGTGCGGCAAAAGGATTATTGTTTGCACAACTCGGTCAGCAACTGGATCAGCAAAAGTTTGCCATTATTAATGCAGATGATCCGTGGAGTAGTAAAATGATCGAAATGACTTCTTTCCCGATTTTTACATATGGGATTCACGTAAAATCTTCATTTCAAGCGACAGCAATCGAGATGCAGTCTAACCGTACGAAATTTCAATTACAAGCCCCAGATGGGATATTCTCTGTCACGATGCCATTGATTGGAGAGTTTAACGTATATAATTCATTAGCTGCCATTGCGGCGTTATATGCAAAAGGATTGAAGACGGAAGATATTTTACCACTCATCGCGAATGTATCGACAGTGAAAGGTCGCTTGGAAAAGGTGGAAACTTCTTTACCATTGACGATTTTTATCGATTACGCACATTCACCAGATGCAATTGAAAAAGCCATCGCTACTGTACACCCTTTAAAACAGGAAGGAAGTCGTCTTCTCTTTTTGATTGGAACAGGAGGTAACCGAGATCGTCTTAAGCGCCCAATTATGGGAGAAAAAGCAGCAGCTGCTGATTATGTCGTGTTTACGACGGATGATCCGCGAGACGAACCGTATGAGTCCATCCTATCGGAACTGAGTGCCACGATGCCACATGATCAGTACATTTGTATAGGGGATAGGGAAGAGGCAGTACGGCATACAATTGAGCAAGCAAATGCAGGGGATATCATCATATTTGCAGGAAAAGGTCATGAAGACTTCCAAATTATCGGCAATACAAAATATGCACATTCCGATGCAAAGATTGCACTTGAGGAAGCAACTAAAAAGTTTGGCGATACAACTATCAATAAATGAAGAACAGAGAAGATTTGAGAGCGTATAGTTTTTTAGTCAATTCAATGAAAATCATTGAAATGCATCCCTATTCTCTCTATGATAGAAAACGTAAGTAAAAGGAGAGTACGATTGATGCAAAAGAATATACAAGATGAAATATCTTCGCGACGAACGTTTGCGATTATTTCTCACCCGGATGCCGGTAAAACGACAATAACTGAAAAACTACTGTATTTTGGCGGTGCAATTCGCGATGCTGGAACAGTTAAAGGAAAGAAGTCAGGGAAATTCGCTACATCTGACTGGATGGAAATTGAAAAGCAACGTGGGATTTCTGTAACTTCTTCCGTTTTGCAATTTGACTATGATGGTAAGCGTGTCAATATTTTAGATACACCTGGACACGAAGATTTTAGTGAGGACACGTATAGAACCTTAATGGCAGTCGATGCGGCCGTTATGATGGTCGATTCTGCAAAAGGTATTGAGCCACAGACGATTAAATTGTTCAAAGTTTGTAAAATGCGTGGGATTCCTATTTTTACATTCATTAATAAGATGGACCGACAAGGTAAAGAGCCATTGGAACTACTGGAAGATTTAGAAGAAGTTTTAGAAATCCAATCGTACGCAATGAATTGGCCGATCGGTATGGGGAAAGAGTTCCTTGGTATTTATGATCGTTTTAATAAACGTATAGAATTGGCACGTCCTACTAATGGTGAAGATCGTTTCCTTCCGATTGATGAAGAAGGCGAGCTTGCAGTAGAACACTCCATGCAGGAAACTTCTTATTATAAGCAGGCGTTAGAAGATGTCATGCTATTGAATGAAGCAGGAAACGACTTTGATGAAGAACGAATTGCTAAAGGAGATTTAACTCCTGTATTCTTCGGAAGTGCGTTGACTAATTTCGGTGTCCAAACATTTTTGGAAACATTTTTGCAATTCGCACCTGAACCACAACCAAGGCTGACAAAGGATGCTGAATACGTAGATCCCATTTCGGATATTTTCTCTGGCTTCATCTTCAAGATTCAAGCTAATATGAATCCTGCACACCGGGATCGTATTGCTTTTGTTCGAATCGTGTCGGGAGAGTTTGAACGTGGCATGTCTGTAAATGTTCCGAGACTTTCCAAGAACTTCAAGTTGTCACAAACGACTCAATTTCTAGCGGATGATCGTGAAACTGTTGATCAAGCAGTAGCGGGTGATATTATTGGATTATATGATACAGGTAATTATCAAATTGGTGATACAGTCGTTGGTGGAAAAGCCAACTTCCAATTTGAAGCTCTACCGCAATTTACCCCTGAGCTATTCGTTAGAGTAAGTGCTAAAAATGTTATGAAATCTAAACAGTTCCATAAAGGTATTTTACAACTCGTTCAAGAGGGAGCTATTCAATATTACAAAACACTGCATACGGAAGAAGTTATTTTAGGTGCAGTAGGTCAGCTTCAATTCGAAGTCTTTGAACACCGAATGAGAGCAGAGTACCATGTGGAAGTGCAAATGGAAACAATGGGTTCTAAAGTAGCACGCTGGATTGAAAACGAAGAAGATGTAAAAGAAACGATGGCAGGACAACGTGCATTGCTCGTAAAAGACCGTTATGAGCGTAAAGTGTTCTTGTTTGAAAATAATTTCGCGATGCGCTGGTTCCAAGATAAGTTCCCTGATATCAAGTTGTACAATCAATTATAATACTTATAACATACACGCCCGGTCGGATTAATTGTAATCCGATCGGGTTATTTGTTAAAATTGTGAAAACTTGATGTGTCAATTTGTCGAAATTAGAGCAAAATATGAGGAAAGTACTGCATTCAAGTGGTATGGTGAAAATATTAAAAGGTTACCTCGGCTATTGTGCTGAGAATAGAGAGGAATAAATAAATGAAGATTAGTAGTTTCTCGGTCAAACGACCTGTTTTTACGCTAGTTACGATGTTTCTTGTCATTATATTAGGAGCCGTGTCTTTCTTTAAAATTCCGGTTACACTAATTCCTGATTTAAATCCGCCTGTTGCGGTAGTAGTCACGAATTATCCGGGCGCTTCGCCAACAGAAGTGAGTGAGAAAATCACCAAACCGTTAGAAGAAAGTTTGTCGACAGCGCCGGGCTTAAAGTCCATGCAATCTTCTTCGCAGGAAGGTGCTAACTTAGTATTTCTTCAATTTGATTGGGATTCTTCTATTGATGATGTACAAATGGATATTCTTCAACGGATTGATCAAGTGGAAGTGCCCGATGGTGCCAATAAACCACGTTTCATGAAATTTGATCCTTCTCAATTTCCGGTTATTCAATTATCTTTACGTTCAGTAGATAAAGATGCAAATATACGGAAAATCGCAGAGGAGCTAGAAAAAGAATTACGCCGTATTGATGGCGTAGCAAGTGTTAACGTTTCAGGGAAAATCATTGAAGATGTTCAGGTTATTTTATATCCTGAAAAATTAAAAGAGCTTGGCTTGGCTCAATCAGATGTCGTGCAGGCGATACAGGCTAGTAATGTATCCATGCCAGGTGATCCGATTGATACGAGTGACGGAAGAAAGTTAACGACCAGAATCTTAAGTACAGTTCAAAATATCTCGGATGTTCGAGGGATCCAAATAGGTGCCAATCCTCAGACAGGTGATAAAATCAAAGTCTCTGACGTGGCGGATGTAGCATTATTGGAACCGAAAGTACAAACAGAAACACGAGCTAATGATAATCAGGCAGTATTATTGTCTGTACTTCAAGAATCGGGAGCAAATACTGCAACGGTTTCTAAAGAGTTTCAAAAATCATTGGATAAGTTATTAGAGAAAGATGCATATAAAGATATTGAATCGGACGTTATTTTTGACCAAGGGGACTATGTACAGCTGGCGATCGGCAATATCGGCCAGTCACTAATTCTTGGTGGCTTGTTCGCGATGATCGTATTATTTGTCTTCTTACGTGGAATTAAGAGTCCAATCATCATTGGAGTAGCCATTCCGTATTCGGTTATTGTGACGTTCGTTCTCATGTATTTCGCGGATTTCTCATTAAATATTATGACACTCGGTGCACTTGCTCTAGGTATTGGTATGTTAGTCGATAATGCCATAGTAGTGATAGAAAACATCGAACGGCATCTAGCCATGGGGAAAACACCGACAGAAGCCGCAAAAGATGGTTCGAAGGAAGTCGGCGGAGCTATAACGGCTTCTACGTTAACTACTCTAGCTGTATTTGTACCGGTGATCTTCATTACGGGTATCATTGGTCAAATCTTCACGGAGTTCGCGTTGACGATTTCATTCAGTTTATTTGCATCGTTAGTCGTTGCATTGACTGTCGTACCGATGCTTGCGAGTCGTTTGTTAAAGACACCTACAGAAGAAACACTAGAGAAAAAGTCTCGTGTGAAGAAAAATCATAGATTCGAAAAGTCTGTCAAGTGGGCATTGAGTCATCGTTTACTTGTACTGTTATTAACGAGTGTATTGCTTGCAGCCAGTGTATTCGGAATTATAAAAGTAGGAACAGAATTCCTGCCTGCTACTGATGAAGGATCTTTCAGTATTAATGTTAATTTACCAAATGGCGCTTCACTCGATGCGACAGATGATGTAGTAAAACGAATCGAAGAAGAAATGAAGAAGCAAGATGATGTGGAAGTGTACGTCAGTTTAGTCGGCGGAACACAACAAAGTATGGCGCAAGGCGGATCAGAAAGTAATACGGCGGAAGTGTATGTGAAGCTAATACCACTTGATGAACGTGATCGCTCTGTCTTTGAATTTGTAGACAAAGTGCAACCAATTGTAGAAGAAGAAATTGGTGATGATGCAGACATTAGTTTCAATCTACAGACTGCCGCTGGCTCAAGTCCAAATACTCTAACATTCTCTCTAAATGATACAAATGAAGAACGGTTAGGAAAAGCAGTTTCCAAGTTAGATAAGAAGTTGCGTGACATGGATACCGTAACTGAAGTGGAAAATGATTTAATAGATACAGTAGAGGAAATTAAAATTGAAGTAGATCGTGAAAAAGCTTCAGATGTTGGATTAGCTCCGTATCAGATAGCGCAAACGGTTAGTGACGTTACACGTGGCGTCTTTGCTTCACAAATCGTCTTTGAAAAAACAGGCGAAGTAGTCGGAGTGAACGTAGGCTATGATGAGCGTTTCCGTAATAGTATAGATAAGTTGAAAGAACTGGAATTAAAAACACCACAAAATACGTTTGTGAAGTTGAAAGATGTAGCAGATGTAGAAATCGCAGAAGGACCTGCGGCAATAATTCGTGTGGATCAAGCACATTCGATCACATTTACAGTAAAATATCTATCCAGTGAATCACTAGGGGATATGACGAAAAAAGTAAATGATATTGTTGATGATCTTGACTTGCCAAGTGAAGTGGAACTTTCATACGGTGGTGATCGTGAGTTATTCGAAAGTGCGATTGACGATATGCTATTAGCTTTAGTATTGGCTGTCGTATTAGTGTATATCGTAATGGCAGCACAGTTCGAGTCGTTCAAATATCCATTTGTTATCATGTTCTCTGTGCCACTTATGCTAATCGGTGTCTCACTTGCTTTATTCTTTACGAACACACCTGTTAGTATCACAGCAGTTATAGGTCTTCTCATATTGGTCGGGATAGTCGTCAACAATGGTATTGTATTGGTTGATTATATCAATCAGCGTAAAGAAGCAGGACTCAGCTCCTACGACGCTATCATGTCATCTGTACGCGACCGTGTCCGTCCAATCCTAATGACTGCACTCACAACTATATTAGGCTTGCTACCGTTAGCACTGGGCCTTGGTGAAGGTTCAGAGTTAAACCAGCCGATGGGGATTGCAGTAATTGGTGGATTGATCAGTTCTACATTCCTGACGTTGTATATTGTTCCTATTATTTATAGTTTGTTTGATCGGGAGACACGTCGTGGTATGAAGACACCCAAAAAAGCGCAATCTGTAACAGTAGATCAACCTGGTACAGTGACAGAAACAGAAACTGTAACCGTAACGGAGACAGTAACTGAAACTGTAACGGTTAGAGAAATTAAACAATAAGTATTGCTGGCAAATGGGATCCTCCATTTGCCAGTTTTTTTGTAGAATAAATTTTGTGAAAGAAAAGTATAGTAGTAATAGAAAAGTGTGCAGCATACTATCATACAAATCTTCACTTTGAATTGAATAGCACAATAGACATCGCCTAAACTGTTTGCAAAGTAAAGTTATCATGTTATAATACTTTAAAAGTATCCAATAACTTAATAACTTTGACGCACTGTCAAAGGGGAGTAGCTATAGGGAAACCTATTTCATAATCGTCAATACGTGACTGTCTCAACGGTCATCGGTTATGATAGCTGGATTTTGTACGTGAAATTCCGACTTAGCGAGACCTTTGCCTATTTATTAGGTGAGGGTCTTTTTATATTGTAAAAAACAAGGAGGAATTATGTTGGATCCGATTTTATTAGAATACGCATGGGTACTCGTAGTATTGATCGTACTAGAGGGCCTATTAGCAACAGACAATGCCGTCGTAATGGCCGTAATGGTGAAACATTTACCGAAAGTTCAACAACAGAAAGCTTTATTTTATGGTTTGCTAGGAGCATTCGTCTTCCGATTTACAGCACTCTTCATGATTACATTTTTAGTGAAGTTCTGGGAAATACAAGCAATCGGTGCCGCTTATTTGTTATTTATTGCTGGTAAAAATATATACGATAAAATTACACATAAGCCAGAAGGACATCCCAATAAGAAACCTAAAAAACAATCTGGTTTCTGGATGACCGTTTTGAAAGTTGAGCTTGCAGATATTGCGTTCGCACTGGACTCTATGCTTGCGGCAGTTGCGCTTGCAGTTACGTTGCCAGAGTTGGGTAACTTCCATGTCGGCGGCATCAACGGTGGACAGTTCATTGTGATGTTGTTAGGTGGAATGATCGGTTTAATCATGATCCGTTTTGCAGCGAAACAATTTGTTATTATGCTTGAAAAGTATCCTACACTTGAAACAGCGGCTTTCCTAATCGTCGGCTGGGTAGGTGTGAAGTTGGTTGTGTTAACTCTTGCGCATCCAGCACTTCTCATCATTCCAGAATCATTCCCACACTCTACATTGTGGAAAACAACGTTCTGGGCTGTGTTATTGATCTTGGCAGTTGGCGGTTATTTACTAGCAGTTGCGAAGTTTAAAGTAAAATCGAATAGATAAAATGAAAGCAGTCCCTCCCGTGCAAATAGGAGGGACTGCGTTTTTTAACTGGGGTTTGGAAGAAAGGAAAGAGTGCAAAGTTATATGTATAGCTATCTTTTCATCATGGGATTTGATAAAGTAGAAAAATGAAGTTTCCGTTATGAAAGGAATTTGAAAAAAATGAGGCTTTCCAGGGAATTTTTTCATAAGTTTACTCCAGCGCAGATCATTGCCTTTTATTATTTTTTAGCGATAGCATCTTCTTTTCTGTTGTTGAATTTACCTGGAGTATATAAACCGGGTGTGAAAGTAGCATTTATAGATAGTTTGTTTACCGCAGTCAGCGCAGTGAGTGTCACAGGACTGTCTCCTATCAGCATCGGTGAGACGTACTCAGTATTTGGCCTTTGCATGATCATGCTCGTCCTTCAGCTAGGTGGAATCGGTATCATGTCATTAGGTACGTTTTTCTGGCTACTTGTGAAGAAAAAAATCGGCATGAGAGAGCGTCAACTGATTATGGTCGATACCAATCAGTACACATTACAAGGCGTAGTTCAATTAATTCGTCAGATCATCCAAATTATCGTAGCCATTGAGATTATCGGTGGTGGCATTCTAACCTTATATATATATCGTTTTTATAACTCGTTTAGTGAAGCGCTATTGAATGGAATGTTCATGTCTGTGTCTGCAACTACGAATGCGGGTTTTGATATTACGGGTTCTTCGATGATGCCTTATCACGATGATTATTTCGTACAGCTCATACTGATGACGTTGATCATTTTGGGTGCTATTGGATTCCCAGTTTTGATTGAGGTAAAGAGCTTCTTTTCAAAAAAGGTCCCACATTTCCGCTTTTCACTTTTTACTAAAATCACAACTGCGACATTCGGTGTTCTATTGCTTGTAGGTACATTGATTATTTGGTTGCTGGAATCATTCAATTCATTCAAAGGAATGAGTTGGCATCAGCAATTCTTTACGGCGTTATTCCACTCCGTATCTGCACGATCAGCAGGTCTGGTAACATATGATGTAACGCAATTTAGTGAAGCTACAGATATTTTCGTTAGTGCGCTAATGTTCATTGGTGCTTCCCCAAGTTCAGTAGGTGGCGGAATACGTACGACAACATTTGCAATTGCGCTTTTATTCCTCATTAACTTTGCACGAGGAAATGACGTCATCCATATATTTAAGCGTCGAATTAAACTCATCGATGTATTCCGTTCGTATGCAGTCATTCTCGTAGCTTGTTTTATGGTATTGGCCGCGTTGTTGTTGTTGTTGCTTACGGAGCCTGGAATTCCTGTTGTTCCATTGTTATTCGAAATTACATCTGCTTTCGGAACTTGTGGAATGTCCTTAGGTATAACAGGAGATTTATCGATCGTTGGCAAGATCATTATTATGGTTTTGATGTTTATTGGACGTGTAGGGTTGATATCGTTCATCTATACAATAGGTGGCAAGTCGAATAAAACGCCTTATCATTATCCAAAAGAGCGTGTTATTATTGGCTAAGATGAAGTGGAAAAGAGATGTCCCGGAAATCATGACGGGGTGTCTCTTTTTTTGTTTAGATTACTGTTCGTATGAAAATCTCAAGAGCAAAGTCTTAAGAGTGATGAGTGAGTTTGTGAGTGGTTCGGGATGGAAGCTCCAGTTGGCGGACGCTTTCCCATGGGCTCTCGGTGAGCCAACCAGGTCGCGAGCTCCCTTTTGGTTGTCTCACCTTTCGAGCTGATCCTGCGGGAAGAGCCGTAACGAAGAACGGCTTTTGCGAGTAAAAGCGCAGCGTTAGGAGCACATCTTTGCACTTCGCCGCCAACTTCCGCTTCCATCCTACGTTGATAGTTGTGTTACTTAGATCACTCACTGTAGGTAGTATTTGAATTATTGATTTGTTTTAACTTCTTTAGATTCAAGTTCTACAGTTTAAAATCTGTTACAACACTAACTTTAATGAACAACAAAAGGTATCACCCACTTACATTGCAAGGGATTGGCGCGTAGGAGGGGCGACTCCCAGAGGATCAGCTCGACAGGCGAGACAACCAAAGAGAGCAAAGCGAACTGGTTGGCTCACCGCGAGCCCTCTAGGAAAGCGTCCCCTCCGTAGCGCCAATTCCCACCCGAAGACGCCTGCTAACCAGACCATTACACTGCTATACTTCACAAAGCAAAAGAGCTATCGCACGAAGTCATATCATCTATGACTTCGTGGATAGCTCTTTTTTATTGATAAACGGATTCTAGTACATTTTCAGATAGGTGGTAATGCTGTGCCTTTTCGCCTGGCGTGTATTGGATAATAAGATAACCAGGATCTTTTATGACAGTTAGATCCTCTTTCAGTTCGGCAAAGGTCTTTGTGATGAAGACTTGCTTGCGAATTGTTCGCTCAGTATAACCGGTCGACTCAAATGATTCGCCAAGCAAGTGAGGAGAACGTAGAAGAACTTGATAGATATCCTTTAACTCTTCTTCGGGTAAAGTAGTATCCCACCAGATCTTCCTTGGTAAGAACTTTTGGTGAAGTAAATAATCCATCTTTAAAAGACTGACTACTATAGAAGTGTCCACTTTCAATATCTCAATCAGAAAGCGTTCCAGACGAGTGAATAAGTCTTCGAACTGATGGCCAATACGTGACCAACCTTGTTTCTCCCAGAATGCGCCGAATAATTGGAAGAAGTCGAACGGTGTATCCACCAATTCAGTGACGATGTACTCCATAGAGTGTATAAAACGTCCCGAATTCCAATATTTTTCAAGAATGTCTTCTGTTTGTTTAATTTTCAGCATATCATCAAAGGACAGAACATTATTCGATACAATTTCATAAGGAGCGGTGTCGATATATTGATAACCATATTGCTCAGCTTGAATACGCAAGCCCGTTCCACGCAGTAGCTTTAAAAAGCCCAATTGTAATTCTTCAGGTCGTAATGCAAATACTTCGTTGAATGTATCACGGAAAGAATCATAATCTTCTTCAGGTAATCCGGCAATCAAATCTAGGTGTTGATCAATTTTTCCACCTTCTTTGACCATCGTAACGGTGCGTGAAAGTTTGGTGAAGTTTTGTCGTCTCTTCACAAGTTCATTAGTCAAATCATTAGTAGATTGAACTCCTATTTCAAAGCGGAACAGGCCTTTCGGCGCGTTGTCATTTAGAAATTGAATGACTTCTGGACGCATAATATCTCCGGTGATTTCAAACTGAAATACAGTTCCAGGCAAATGTTCATCTATGAGAAATTGGAACATTTCCATTGCATAACTTCTACTAATATTGAATGTCCGATCAACAAATTTTATCGTTTTAGCACCATGCTCCATCAGATAGCGAATATCATCTTTTATTGCTTCTCGATGGAAATATCGAACGCCCACTTCAATAGACGATAAACAGAATTGACAAGAGAATGGGCAGCCGCGACTCGTTTCGATATACATTACGCGATTTGAGAGATGGGGAATATCCTCTGCAAAACGAAAAGGGGAAGGCAGTTCCCGAAGATCCAATTTAGGTCCCGGCGCTGTGATTTTTAGTTTACCTTCTTTGCGATAGGCAATACCTTGTACGGAAGCAAGATCGGTTTGTCCATCCACAGCACATAATATATCTTTAAAAGTTTTTCACCTTCACCGATTGCAATGATATCGATCTCTGGTACTCTTTTTAACCATTGATCGTAATCGTATGTTACTTCAGGCCCACCACAAACTATGACAGTCTTCGGACTAGTCAGCTTTAATAACCGAATTACCTTTAGTGTTTCTTCTATGTTCCAAATATACACACTGAATCCAACGACGTCCGGAGAGTGTTGATAAAGCTCGGAGACGATGGAAAGGGTAGGGTCATGGATGGTGAATTCAGCCAATTCACAGTCAAACTCTGGAGCTGCAAAAGCTTTCAAATAACGTATAGCGATATTTGTGTGTATATATTTGGCGTTTAATGTTGATAAAACGATATTCATTGTAAAACTCCTAACCTAAAATTGTAATAATAAGATTGACTATAAAAGAGACTAAATACCTATGTCAAGAGGCGGGATACTGTGCAATAATAAGATTGAATATGGATATATTTACAATTGTAGAAATTATATGACATCCTAATTATGTGGTTTCTAAAGAGTTGAGGAGGTCCTAATTTGGTTATGAAAACACTAGATATCAGCAGATTTCTAGAGAACTCTCTATTTAAAATTATTTTGGATGAAAATGGAAATGTGCTTGAAATGACTGAGGCAATCAAGTTGTTGATGGATCATATGGGTACACCTAAGCATATGTCCGATATATTCGATCAACCTTTATTAGAACAAATTGAGACGCGCTTGCATCTAGCCAAAACCCAAGTAATTTCAGGGCATAATGTATTGACAGGTCATTTAATTGTATCGAATGAAAAAAAGGAACCATGCTATATTATATACCAACAGCATGCAGATAAGGCGATTATAACAATAAAAATTGGTGAACAGAATGAAAAACTTCTTCAATTGTATGAAAACGCCTATTTAACAGCCACTATACCTATGGCATTAGTGAATGAATCGGGGTATATCATTTCAACTAATAATGAATTTTCTAATGAATTCCCTTCTCATTCATCTAGTGAGTTTGTTCACTTGCAGGATCATTTTGCACTAATGACACCTACTTCCACATTCTCCTATGAAGATTATATTCAAAAAGCAACTATCCAAGCATCTTCAAAAGTCAATATGTCGTATTCCGCGAACGGACTTACTCATATTTACGAAGTTAGCTTAACATTGGACCATAAAACTAGAATGTTCATTTTAAGAATATTAGATATAACTGAAAGAGAACGTCTTTTAGATCAGTTAGCACACTCTGATCAGTTATGTACAACAGGTGAAATTGCTGCAAGCATCGCACATGAAGTACGTAACCCTATGACGACGTTACAAGGGTTTCTTCAACTACTTGAACATGAAGTGACAGGTAATGCTCAAATGTATGTTAGCGTTATTCAAGAAGAAGTCAAACGAATGAATGAAATATTGAATGAAATGCTTGCGCTCTCAAAACCTGTGGTTGACGAAATTACTGTATTTTCATTATCTGTTCTAATAGAAGACGTACTATTATTGCTACGACCTAAGGCGCTATTGGATCAAATTCATTTAGTGAATGAATTTAATTCAAAAGAACCAATGCTCATTCGGGCGAACCCCAATCGTATTAAACAAGTATTAATTAATCTACTTAAGAACGCAATGGAAGCTATGATTCCTAATGATACATTGTCTATCAGTGTAAATGAAGGTGAACAACATAAAATTGATATCTTAATATCCGATACGGGGGTTGGGATGGACGAGAAGACGATGGAAACCATATTCTTACCATTCGTATCAGATAAACCAGGGGGACGGGTTTAGGACTTCCGTTTGTCAAAAAAACCGTACTTGAGTATGGCGGGACTATTTCTGTTACTAGTGAACTGGATAAGGGAACTGTTTTTTATTTATCATTTCCTCTTGTTTCTGTAGCATTATCGGAATAACATAGAGTTCATACAAGGAAAAAGGCCAATCCATTTTATTTCTATGGATTGGCCTTTTATTTATAAGACAATATTATTTGATTGTAGCCGCCATTTGCTTAAATTCTTTCATATGTTCGTTATCTTCTTTAGCGTACACTGTCACTCGCACCAATTTGTCTTCATGCTCCATGACATAGCCTGTGAAATACCCTTCAGTTGACTCTACCGTTGCGCCTTTAACAGACGTAATGCCGTCAGCTTGTGGAAGATCTGCTTCCTCTGTGATTTCAGTAGGTGTTTCACCATCACTTGAAGCTGTCAATAACTCTTCCATATTTGTATAAAGTTCATCAAAAGTATACGACTCATCATCTTTAGGCATTGTTTCAATACGCATGAACGTTTCGCTATCTTCTTCAAAATAGAGAGTATCTCTGCCTGGTTCTTCGCTTGTTAGTTTGTATCCGGGAAGCACCATCATGGAGTAGTCTTGTTCATCACTCGCAGTTTCCACAGCATCTTCCATTGAAACTTCACTTGTCTCTTCCTCAGCATCCGTTTCTATTTCTGCTTCATTTTCAGTAGAAGTGCTTTCTTCTACATCTGTTTCGGGAGTAGCAGGTTCTTCGATCGCAGGATCTGTTGCATCTTTTTCTGCATCAGCATCAGATGTTCCGCATGCGGCAAGCATGACGGAAGCTGTTAGTGAGGTGAAAATAATACGCCATTTGTTGTTCAAATCGTTCCACTCCTTCATATACTATTCTAATCATTGGACGGATAACTGCAAAGAAAGTTTCATTCTTGTGTACGTTTTAATATACTATACCGTTTGTGATTGATGACAGTTTTCTCTTCCATTGCCAATTCATCGAAATCTTCCATATACGTTAAATTTACAATTACAGAGTTTTCGTTCACTTTTTCAACTACACCTTGCAAACCTTCTTTAAATTCAATGATATCACCAATTTCAGCTATCGTCATACTATCCATCCTTTCTCCGATCATAATGTGCTCTTACAAGAGTGATGAAAATGTACTATAAAGAATTACTTTATAGTTTGCCTTATAAAATACAAAACGTAAAGGCATATTTTTAATAACGCGAGAAATATACAACAGCGTTTTGTCGCGAAATGTCGAAAATCTTTCTGTTTAATCTTATGTAGTTGTTGGTATGTATAAGAGTAGAGTAATTACATATGGAAGGTGTGCAGGTTCGTGCATAAACGTGAATTGGAAATAGAGAAACTTAGACAGCAATTAATCCATGTTGCCCAAGAATATGGTATGCAATCTGAAAATACCATTAAACTCAGCTGTAAATTAGATGTGTTAATTAATGAGTACGAAAATAATAAGCTTGAAAAAGAAGTTTGAAATTATCGGAATAGATGTTTAACTCATTGTTATAATGGGCATAATATGAAAGAACACAGCAACATTCTCATTTCCCCCTTTTGTGGACCAATTACATATTGGTCCTCTTTTTTTGTTTACTTAATTGTAAAAATATTTGAATTTCTGTACGATGGATATATTCATACATAAAGAGGAGTGGGAATATGCAAAAAGAAAAGATTTCCTTTATTGGGACGGGTGTAATGGGATCGAGCATCGTCAAACATTTGCTTGACGCATCTTATGACGTAACTGTATTCACTAGAACGAAGTCAAAAGCGGAACCTTTGGTAGCGTTGGGAGCCAAATGGACGGATAATGTAGCAGAATCAATTAAGGACGCAGATATTATTTTTACGATGATTGGGATGCCGTCTGATGTAGAAGAGGTATATCTATCTGAACAAGGTATATTTGCTAACAGTCGGCCTTCACAGATCGTAGTGGATATGACTACTTCTAGTCCTGAGTTAGCTATTACGATTGCTGACAAAGCTGCATCTTTACAAATGTATTCACTTGATGCACCTGTATCAGGTGGAGACATTGGGGCGAGGAACGGAACACTTTCTATAATGTGTGGAGGTCAAAAGGAATTATTTGATAAACTATTGCCGATCTTGTCTGTTTTCGGTAAGCAAATTGTGTATCAAGGAGAAGCTGGAGCTGGTCAGCACGCCAAGATGTGCAATCAAATAACTGTTGCAGGAAATATGATTGGAGCATGTGAAGCAATTGCTTATGCCATGGAATCGGGACTTGATCCGGATACGATGTTACAGTCCGTCACTTCGGGTGCTGCGAACTCCTTTAGCTTGTCTGATCTCGGCCCTAGAATTATTAAGGAAGACTATGAGCCAGGATTTTATGTAAAACACTTTGTGAAAGATTTAAATATTGCACTAGAAGAAACCGAAAGACTGAATTTAAAATTGCCTGGACTACAGCTCGCTCGCGATATGTATACTGATTTGCTCGCAAAAGGCTATGGCGAAAATGGAACGCAAGTCTTGATCAAGAAGTATATTGACTAAAAACCTAAGAAGTTAAATGCATTAGCGTAATTCCAACACTTCGCTTTTCAGCTCCAGTATTTCATGAAGATCAATAAAAGCTATTCATGAACGACTATTTGAATTTATAAGAGCACATAAATTCTTACTTCTTGCACATGCTCTTTAGTATAAGATGCGTGAAAAGGAGTGAGTCATGTGTGGGATATTTGGTTATGGCCTATGATTATTGTAACAGTCGTCATGCTCGGGATCGGAATAGCTGGAGTTAGAAAAACAAGTCGTTCATTTCAGTTAAATGAAAAGAACAAAATCCCTGATACAGCAGCTGAACATCCATATGCCATGAATCCATTACTGTGGATTATCATAATAGCCTCAGCGTTTATCTTTATCATCGTTTTTTATTACTGGGCCTCTTTCTATTAAAGAAAGGGGTTTTTTGTTTTTGGAATGCGCTTTCTTTTTAGGTGGAAAAAGGCTATTTGTGGTATGATGGAATTGAAACAATGGACGGACTTTTAGGTATATGTATTTAGATGATGAACAGAAGGAGAGATCACCTATGGTTTCTATAAATAACAAAGACTTTCTCACCGCGCCTATAGCGGACCAAATTATTTCTTCAGAGAAAGTTGCCCATGTGCAACTGGGTAATAATGCCGAGCATGCTTTACTTGTTTTAACGAAGACTGGATACTCTGCTATCCCTGTACTGGATAATCAGTATCGTTTGAAGGGGCTCCTTGGAATTGGTATGATTACAGACTCTATTTTAGGCATGGAACGTATTGAATATGAGAGATTAGAAGATATAAAAGTCGATGAGATTATGGACACAGATTTACCAACGATTCGAGTGAATGATCGTTTTCAACGCGCGTTAGATTTATTGATCAATCATCCATTTTTATGTGTTACTGAAGAAGATGGCACATTTGCGGGCATTATTACTAGACGCGTTGTGATGAAAGAATTTAAAAAGTATATTTATAATGTTTAATAAATCGATTTGAAGATCAGTAAAGTAGCTAGTATAGAAAAACGTTAAAAGGCTCCGATAAAAGGGGTCTTTTTCTAATAGAAGGAGTTGATCTATTTGTGCGAAAAGAAACAAATCGCCCTCTTGTACTTGCTGCTGTGATGCTTGCTATGTTTGTAGGAGCAGTTGAAGCGACTATTGTCACCACTGCCATGCCAACGATTGCTTCCGACTTAGGTGGATTTTCACGATATAGTTGGATCTTCTCCTCTTATTTATTGATGAGTACAGTGACGGTATTGATTTATGGAAAATTAGCGGACTTATTTGGACGAAAGCCCATATTTTTTATAGGATTGACCATTTTTTTAATTGGTTCCATACTTTGCGGATTTGCCGTCTCGATGGAGCAATTGATTGTTTATCGTCTTATACAGGGGTTGGGAGCAGGTGCTGTCATGCCAATCGCGACCACAATAATTGGAGATATTTATTCAACAGAAGAACGGGCAAAAATACAAGGATACTTATCAAGTGTATGGGGTGTTTCAGCAGTTTCAGGTCCTGTCATTGGTGGGTTACTCGTACAGTATGTTAGCTGGCAGTATGTATTCTGGGTGAACGTGCCGCTTGGAATACTATCAATGGGTGTCATTTACTTCTTTTTACATGAACCGAAAGAAACACAAAAAGCGTCCGTTGACTACAAAGGTGCATTTTTACTAACATTCGCATTGTCTACAATTTTGATTTGGCTAGTAGAAGGTGGGCAAGGGTTCGGACGTTTATCAGCTCTTGGTATAGGATTGATTGTACTTTCAGGGATTTTATTTTGGTTATTTTTCAGGCAAGAAAAACGTGCGAAAGATCCGCTTATTTCATTTAGTATTTGGAGAAACCCAGTCATTTTATATGCGAATCTAGTATCACTGACCACTGGCGTTATTTTAATAGGGGTTTCTTCTTATTTACCTACATATGTGTCGGGAGTTATGGAGCAACCAGCAATTATAGCGGGCTTTACACTGACGGCTATGTCGATCGGCTGGCCTTTAGCTTCTTCACTGGCAGGACACCTACTCATACGGTTTGGTCCTTTTCTTGTATCGTTTGCCGGTGGTGTGTCACTCGTGATCGGGACGACCATGTTTGTGTTCATGAATGCTACACTAGGACCGATCTGGGCAGGTTGTTCTAGTTTCTTCATAGGTGTTGGTATGGGTCTGACTAATACTTCATTCATTGTAACGATTCAAGGAGCTGTGCCGCGCGTACAAAGAGGGTCGGCTACTGCAGCGAATATGTTCATGAAAAACTTTGGAAACACAATTGGTGCCTCTGTGTTTGGTGCGATTTTGAACAGTACACTCATTGCCTATTTTGCAAAAGAAAAGTTGGCTTACACAATTGATGATGTCAATACGTTGCTCACCAAAGATGGTCGTTCAATGATTTCGTCACAGGAGCTTGTCAGTTTGCAGAGCGGTTTAGATAGTTCATTGCACTGGGTGTATATAGCAATTGCTATATTTGCTGTGATCAGCTTATTATTGATTTTACGAATTCCGCGGGGGAAGGTGCAAGATTATGTCAACAACTGAACTAGATATAATTAAAGCGTTGGCAGAAGAAGGGAATATGCGCAAAGCGTCAGAACGTCTTCATTTATCACAACCAGCCTTGTCACAACGCCTCCAGACGATCGAAAAAGAATGGGGTATGCAGTTATTCATTCGATCACAGAAAGGGCTGGAACCGACGCCAGCAGGTGAACACGTTATCAGCTACGCGAAGGAGTCGTTAGCGAAGAAGGATGAGACAATAGAATTGATCGCTTCTTTAGAAGATAAGGTCCACGGAACTTTGAAGATTGCCTGTGCTTCGATTATTGGTCAGACGTGGTTACCACAAGTATTGAAAGACTATGTCGCACTGTACCCTGATGCCAAGATTTCTTTGATGACGGGATGGAGTTCAGAAATTTCTAAAGCGCTGTATGAAGGAGAAGCCCATATCGGTATTGTCAGGGGGCAAACTGACTGGAAGAGTAATCGGGTGTATCTATTCCGTGATCAACTGTATTTGGTGGATTCCGAAATTTCAACTATAGATGAATTAAAAGATACAAATCGTCATTTCATACAATATAAAAGTGATTCGAACTATTACATGGAAATCCAACGCTGGTGGCATAAGCATTTTAATCAAGACCCTGGACGTCAAATTGTTGTGGATCAGATCGAGACATGCAAACAACTTGCGCTGAAGGGTATAGGCTATGCTATCCTGCCATCTATTACTTTGTCGGGAGATGAGAAAGTCAATCGAATTCCGTTGCTAAATAGCGAAGAAGAGTTCGAATTGACGCGTGATACGTGGATGATCGGATACGCTTCTACATTTGAACTGAAGCAAGTGAGAGCATTCGTCGATATTGTGCAGGACTACGCAGAGTTGTTGAGGAAAAGTGAATAGAGTAAAGTCTATATAGTTAAAATAGAGTAAGCAAAGTCGGTAAACTACTGTTTCTTATAACAAAGAATAGTTAAATTCAAAAAAAGACGAACTCCGTGTTTCACGAAGTTGTCTTTAGTTGTTGGACTTCCAGTAAATGTGGAAGTCTTTTTATCGAGTTCTAGCAGACTCAAGAAGCGGCTTGTTATTCCTTGACCAGTATAGAGCAAGAGTGAAGCACAACAACAAAATGATCGTGCCGACTATATACGGCGATTCCATTTTAATGTCAAAGATGTATCCAGCGGTAGCAGGGCCGATCATGTTACCTAAACTCATGTAAGCATTCATCATACCTGCTGCATAACCCTGTTCTTTACCAGCGAGTTTTGAAACCAAGGTGTTTACTGCCGGTCGCAGTAATGAAGTGGCGGTTGAGAAAACTGTCGCCACTAAAAGAATAGTGAAGAATGTATTGACGAATAAAATACCTAGCATAGCGAGTGCCGCTATAACTAAATTAATTAAAATGACACGCATTTCTCCAAACCGCCTGAATAAGCGATCGATGACGAACGTTTGAATGATGACACCCACAAAACCTCCAACGGTAATAATGACTGCGATTTGCGAAGGAGTGTAATTATACTTCTGATCTACATACAACGAAATGGTCGATTGAAAATTAGCCAAACCGAATGAAAATACAAACATGACAATCAGCATGATAAAGTAGGGGGTTTTCGTAGATCTACGCATTTGCTGAAAAATGTTTTCATTCGTTGCAGCTCCTTGTAGTACAGGTTTCGGATTAGGCAGAAAGAATAAAGAGACTACCGCTGCTAGGACTGATGCAGATGCAGCAAAATAAAATGGGAAGTGTAAGCTGATTTTAGATAGAAATCCTCCGATACCAGGCCCAACCATAAAACCTAACGACATGGAAGCACCTAGTAATCCCATTCCACGTCCGCGATTTTCTAAAGAAGTAATATCCGCTACAAATGCCATAGTCGGTGGAATAATAAAGGCAGCGCCAAAGCCTGAAAAGAATCGTGCAACGTAGAGCATCCAGAGCTCTGTTGATAGACTGAAAGCTAATTGAGAAAGACTATAAATTATCAAACCGAAAATAATGATACGTTTTCTTCCGTATTTGTCGGAAAGGTTTCCTGAAATAGGAGATAAAATAAACTGCGCGAAAGAGAAGATGGCAATCAGCAGTCCGAGTGCGCGTCCCGCGACGCCAAAAGTACCTAAAAATTCGGGCATAATGGGGATGATGAGGCCGATACCTGCCATGGCGATGAACATATTGAACATCAGAATATAGAGTGCGATATTTGTAGGTGGTTTGTTCATTCGGTAGCTCACTTTCCAGAAACTTTTTCCTAATCGTATCACAAACAATTCTGGAATGTCTGTATAGTGCTTACTATGTGTTGACATGAAAAAAGAAAACAAAAACGACTCCTTTTTGATCAGGAGTCGTTTCTTAAATTAATCTTCTTTTTTCATTTCATCAAGTACGCGGTTTACACGTTTTTCAAGCATTTTCATACCGCTTCCGCCTGCTTGGAAGTGACGTAACTGGCCGTCTTTGTCAAAGACATAATAAGCAGGAACGTACTGGTTTTCAAATGCATCATTAAGTTTTAATTCGCTATCAACGAAAATGGGTTGTGTAATATCATGCTCAGCTGCTACAGTTTTGATTTGTTCAAGATCGACATCATCTTCTGAGCGAGGCATATGGACTGCTACAACATTCAATTCATCTTTGTATTGATCTCTGAAATTGTTTACATCCGGCATCGCTTCTTTGCACATGTGACAACTTACAGACCAGAAATGGATAAGTGTTGGTTTTTCACCGATGAGTTCTGATTTAGAAGTTTCACCATTCAACCAAGTAGTAGCACCTTGAAGTTCAGGCATTTGTTGACGTAATTTCATCAAGAATTCCCCCTAGCTAAGAGTGTAGTATATTTTGTGATAAAAAAATCCCCACGATTATCGTAACGCGTGGGGATGCTTGTCTAAAAATTAAAGAGTTTTTTCACCTGGACGCCAGTTTGCTGGGCAAAGACCGCCAGTTTGTAGTGCTTGTAGTACACGGAGAGTTTCATCTACGTCACGACCGATATTGTTGTGGAATACTGTCTGATACTGAAGTTCACCTTCAGGATTGATGATGTAAAGGCCGCGCAATGCAATACCTTCTTCTTCGATCAATACACCGTATTCGCGTGAAACGAAATGGTTAGTATCTGCTGCAAGTGGGTATTTTAGTTGTTCAAGACCATTGTCTTTACGATCAGTGTTGATCCAAGCAAGGTGAGTGTGGATAGTATCAGTAGAAACACCGATTACTTCTGCATCCAAGTCTTCGAACTCATCATAACGATCCGACATGGCAGTGATTTCTGTTGGACATACAAAAGTGAAGTCCATTGGATAGAAGAAAAGAACTGTCCATTTGTCGTTTTTAATGTTTTCTTGTAAACTAACTTTACCAAAAGATTTGTCAGCTAGTACTGCCTCCATTGTAAAATCTGGAGCTTGTTTACCTACCATACGTTCAGCCATTATATAAAACCTCCAATTAATCTTTTGTACAACCACATGACTGCGCTGTACAATTCTTATCTAGAATAACAAGATCCCGACTCGAATTCAATTAGAATGACTCGAAGATGATAATAATTATTATAAAGAGCGGTAAACCTTATATATTTAGGATTTGAGTAGATAATTACTCAAAGTCTTGTGTACAGTCAGAAGGTTTTACAGGGCGTGTTTGGCATGTTTTGCAATTTGGATCACAAATCATTTCTCGCCATTCATCGCAATCTTTGCAATAACGCGCGTCAAATTCGTCGCTATAATGTAATGGTTCCATGCACTCTACGCAATGAGAAGCCATCTCTTTCCACGTTCGGATTTTCTTATTGTTTACTAGGAAAATCCCTTCTAGATGATTTTCTTTTGTAGCGGGCTCGGCTTTTCGATTCCGCTTGGCATCAGAGTCCAGATAAAAAAATAAATGGTCTTCCAACTGAATCCCTCCTTAACATATGGTTTCATTCTACTATGTCATCTGCGAAAAAACAATTTTCATGACCATTTTCCTGTATGCTGTATTCCTATTTTACATTATATAGATGGTTGATTTCACTATCATTTTGTGTATAATGAGTAGGTTTACAACTGTTCATTAATCACAAGAAATAATACGTTACGCAAGGAGGAAATCTATTGACTACTGAGCCGATTATTCGTTTTGAGAATGTTACAAAACGCTATGATGAATCTACAACTGTACTCAACCGAGTTTCATTTGAAATGGAACGCGGGAAATTTTATACATTGCTTGGGCCTTCTGGCTGTGGAAAAACGACTATTTTACGTTTGATCGCCGGCTTTACGGAAGCTACAGATGGAACAATCTTATTTAATGGTAAGAAGATTAACGCTGTACCTGCAAATGAACGTCAAGTGAACACAGTATTTCAAGATTATGCATTGTTTCCTCATTTAAATGTATATGAAAATGTAGCATTCGGTTTACGTATAAAGAAAGTGAAAAAGAATGAAGTGGATCGACGGGTAAAAGAAGCGTTGAAGTTCGTCAATCTAGAAGGGTACGAATCTCGGGAAATTACTGAAATGTCGGGTGGGCAGCGTCAACGCGTTGCGATTGCTAGAGCGATCGTCAATGACCCTGAAGTGATTTTACTAGACGAACCATTGTCTGCACTCGATTTGAAGTTGCGTTCTGAAATGCAGTATGAATTACGAGAGCTCCAGCAGCGTCTTGGTAAAACATTTGTTTTTGTTACGCATGACCAGGAAGAAGCACTTGCGATGTCCGATGAGATTTTCGTCATGAATAACGGAGAAATTCAACAATCTGGGACACCAATCGACATTTACGATGAGCCAATTAACCGTTTCGTGGCAGACTTTATTGGAGAATCTAATATAGTAAGTGGGAGAATTATTGAAGATTATCTAGTGGAATTCACAGGTAAACAATTCCCGTGTGTAGATGGTGGCTTTTATCCTAATGAAAAAGTGGATATCGTCATTCGTCCTGAAGACTTGGAAATGACTACTGTTGAAAAAGGAAGATTCAGTGTCACAGTAGATACGCAATTATTCCGAGGTGTACACTATGAGCTTTCAACGTATGACTCTGATGGTAATGAGTGGCTAGTCCATTCAACGAAACCAGCGGATGTAGGGATGTTAATCGGTTTGGATTTTGAACCTGCAGACATTCATGTTATGCGACTGAATGAATCTGAAGCAGACTTTGATGCACGTCTGGAATCGTTTGGAGTGGCGGAAGATGAGGAATAAAAAACCGTTACGTTTTATATATGCCACACCGTATGCAGCTTGGTTATTATTATTCGTACTAGCGCCGATCGTTGTTATCGTGTATTACTCATTTTTCGATTTATCCGGCCATTTAACGTTGGCTAACTATCGGAATTTCTTTACATCGATTTATTTCAAATTAACGATGAGCTCATTTTGGTATGCCTTTCTTATTACCTTTTTTGCTTTATTGATCTCCTATCCGACAGCTTATTTCTTAACTAAGACGAAGCATAAGCAATTATGGTTATTGCTCATTATCATACCTTCGTGGATTAATCTGTTGTTAAAGACATATGCCTTTATTGGGTTGATGGGGATTTATGGACCGATTAATGCCTTTTTGGAAACGATTGGCATAGGTAGTCAGCAAATATTATTCACGGATTTTAGTTTTGTGTTTGTTTCTGTATATATCTTTATTCCATTTATGATTTTACCGATTTTTAACTCCTTAGATAAAATCAATCCAGCACTTCTTGACGCATCGAAGGATTTAGGGGCGAATGCATGGGTAACCTTTAAACGGGTGATTTGGCCATTGACAACAGATGGTGTGAAATCGGGTGTACAAGTCGTGTTCATTCCGGCTCTGTCTTTATTTATGATTACTCGCTTAATTGCAGGTAATAAAGTAATCACACTGGGTACTGCGATTGAACAGCAATTCCTCGTGACGCAAAACTGGGGGATGGGTTCGACAATTGCCGTATTCCTTATTATCTTCATGTTCTTAATTATGGTGCTGACGTCAGGCAAAGAGAGGGGCATAACTAAATGAAGAAACTGGGTAGTTTGCCGAGAATTTATTTGGCGGCAGTCTTTGTAATTTTATATGCTCCTATTTTTTATCTCATTTATTACTCCTTCAACTCGGGAGGCGGGATGTCGCATTTCGAATCATTCACATTGGAGCATTATCAAGCGGTGTTTCAAGATACACGGCTTTTAATTATTGTGATGAATACCGTAATTATTGCATTATTGTCTGCCTTACTTTCTACAACTATAGGTGTAATAGGCGCGCTTGCCATCTATTTCATGAAAAATAAGTCTGCGCGTAAAACGGTATTGTCGCTGAATAATATTTTAATTGTTAGCCCGGATGTCATTATCGGTGCCTCATTCTTAATATTATTCACGCTAATTGGAGTGAGATTAGGTTTTGCTTCGGTGCTGATTTCCCATATTGCCTTCAGTATACCTATAGTTGTCATCATGGTAT
The DNA here is from genome assembly GCF_002109325.1 of Sporosarcina ureae. Taxonomy (GTDB): domain Bacteria; phylum Bacillota; class Bacilli; order Bacillales_A; family Planococcaceae; genus Sporosarcina; species Sporosarcina ureae_C. The sequence continues at coordinate 2,924,866 of NZ_CP015348.1, forward strand.
TACCGAAATTGCTGGAAATGAGTACTACGTTAATAGATGCAGCACTCGATTTAGGTGCGTCGCGTAAAGATGTACTGACACGTGTTATATTGCCATATATTAAGCCGGGTATTTTTGCAGGATTTTTCCTTGCTTTAACCTACTCACTTGATGACTTTGCGGTTACCTTTTTCGTCACAGGAAATGGCTTCTCGACATTATCCGTAGAGATTTATTCTATGGCGCGAACAGGAATCACATTGACAATTAATGCTCTATCGGGATTAATCTTCTTGATCACGATCGTGTTGGTAATTGGTTATTATATTGTTGGAAATAAAGCAAAGTCACCTCAGGGGGTGAAGAAATGAAAGGATTAGTCAGCAGTGCAATCGCGATCCTACTCGTTTCTGGTGTTCTATTATTTACGAACTATCAGCTTGAACATAAAGCGGGACGTGCAGGCAAAGATACGATCACAGTTTACAACTGGGGCGAATATATTGATCCAGATCTTCTGAAGCAGTTTGAAGAAGAGGAAGGGATAAAAGTCATTTATGAAACATTTGATTCAAATGAAGGAATGATGGGGAAAATCGAACAAGGTGGAACCGCTTATGATGTTACAGTTCCGTCTGAATACGCAGTGCAGATGATGGAAGAAAAGGATTTATTACTTCCACTGGATTTCTCTAAAATTCCGAACATTAAACATATCGATCCGTATTTTATGAATTTAGCTTTTGATCCAGATAATCAGTATTCAATTCCGTACTTCTGGGGAACTGTAGGTATCGCGTATAACGCATCATTATTAAATGGTCAGACGTTTGAAAGCTGGGAAAGTTTATGGGATGCGTCATTGCGTCAAAAACTTATTATAGTAGATAGTGCGCGCGAAGTAATTGGCGTGTCGTTAAATTCACTCGGTTACTCATTGAACTCCACCAGTCTCCAAGAACTTAAAGAAGCAACCGACAAGTTGGAAACGATGGGCCCGAATGTCAAAGCCGTCATTGGCGATGAAGTCACGCAGTTAATGATTAATAATGAAGCATCCGTAGCGCTGACTTGGTCAGGGCAAGCAGCAGATATGATTTCGGAGAATGAAGACATTGATTACATTGTGCCGGAAGAAGGTTCAAATCTATGGTTCGATAATATTGTCATCCCGAGAACTTCAACAAATATCGAAGGTGCCTATAAATTTATAAACTTCATGCTGGATCCTGAAGTGGCGGCGCAAAATGCAGATTACGTAGGCTATTCTACGCCGAACATTTCAGCCTTATCGTTTATGGATAAAGAAACTACGGAAGATGAACGGTTTTATCCTGACGAAGAAGCGAGAGAGAATCTAGAAGTGTATGAAAATTTAGGCTTAGAAACACTTGGGGTGTATAATGAGTTATTCCTGAAATTCAAAATGGGATTGCGATAAAACGAATAACTATTCGCAATAGCGAGGAGTAATGAGATGAAAAAGGAATTTGTAGTGATTGGTTTGGGTCGTTTTGGCGGTAGTATCGTTAAAGAACTGATTGAGCTCGAAGCAGACGTTATGGCGATTGATAAGTCACAGGAACGCGTGGAAGAGTTTGCGAATATCGCAACCCAGGCAGTGGCGGTCGATACGACAGATGAAGCGGCATTGCGTTCGTTAGGTATACGAAATTTCGAGCATGTTGTAATCGCGATCGGGGAAAATATTCAAGCTAGTATTCTGACTACGTTGATTTTAAAAGAAATCGGTGTACAACGTATTACTGTAAAAGCGCAAAATGATTACCATGAAAAAGTATTACGTAAAATCGGTGCGGATCAAGTCGTTCACCCTGAGCGTGATATGGGGAAGCGAATCGCGAATAACTTGGTTTCGAATAATATTTTGGATTATCTAGAGTTGTCCGATGAATATTCCATCGTGGAAATTCAAGCCAATAACCACATCGCCGGCTCTTCGTTGATCGATTTAGATATTCGCGCGAAGTATGGCGTCAATATTGTGGCTATTAAACGGGGGACCCATATCCTAGTTTCTCCTCAGGCGATTGAGCAGATCGAAGTAAACGACGTTCTCATCGTGATAGGATCAGATTTAGATATCCACCGCTTTGAACGGAAAGCATTGCACTAACGAATAGATAGGGGATAGCGTGGAATTGCCACCTTTCGCTCTAGAACAACTACTATACTTTACTGGAAGCAATAAACAAAAAACTGAAGACAGACTCCTAGTTTATAGGAGTTGCCTTCAGTCTGAAGCAAGTGCTACTATGCACTTGCTTTTTTTATGAATTTTTAAAGTTCCATGATGACAGGAAGAATCATTGGTTTACGCTTCGTTTTTTCATATAAATATGGAACGAGTGTATCGATGATGTCGCCCTTTAAATTGTTGATGGAATCAGGTTTAGCAGCTAGTTTGCGCTGTAATGTCTTCGAAAGCATATACTGTGCTTCGTTGATCATTGCGCCTGATTCGCGCATGTAGACGAATCCACGTGAGATCAGGTCAGGACCGGATACTAAGCGATTCTTTTTCGTGTCGATTGTAGCGACTACAATAACTAGACCATCTTCAGAGAGGATTCGGCGGTCACGTAGCACGACGTTACCGATGTCGCCTATACCACTTCCATCAATATAGACATCGCCTGACGGTACGCGTCCTGCTAGTCTTGCTGTTGAATCAGTAAGTGCGAGGACGTCACCGTTCCCCATAATAAAGATATTATCAGGCTCGACGTCACAGTCTATCGCTAGTTGAGAGTGCATATTCATCATACGGTACTCACCGTGAATCGGCATGAAGTATTTAGGCTTAATTAAACGTAACATAAGCTTTTGCTCTTCCTGTGATCCGTGTCCGGATGTGTGGATGTTGTTCAATGGACCATGAATAACTTCTGCACCTGCACGGAACAGTGAGTTAATCGCTTTGTTGACACTTAGTGTGTTTCCTGGGATAGGTGAAGATGAGAAGATTACTGTATCACCAGGTTGAATTTGTACTTGTCTATGTGTACCGTTTGCGATACGTGATAAAGCTGCCATCGGTTCACCTTGGCTACCCGTACATAAAATCATTACTTTGTTGGCAGGAAGACGATTAAGCGATTGAGCATCCACGAATAAATCTTTTGGAGCGTCAATATAACCTAGTTCGCGACCGATTGTGATGGCATTATCCATACTGCGACCAAAGACAGCGATTTTACGACCGAAGATCTGTGCTGATTCGATGACTTGTTGTAATCTGTGGATATTCGAAGCGAATGTAGCAAAAATAATTCGACCATCTACTGTACGGAAAATATCGTTTAAGCTTTCTCCTACTTTACGTTCAGACATTGTAAAGTTAGGCACTTCTGCATTCGTACTGTCTGATAATAGACAAAGTACGCCTTCGCTACCGATTTTCGCCATCTTATGCAAGTTAGCAGGTTCACCGACTGGCGTGAAGTCGAATTTAAAGTCTCCTGTATGGACGATATTACCGGAAGGAGTTTTCACTACTACTCCGAATGCGTCAGGAATACTGTGCGTAGTTCTGAAGAATGACACTGCTGTTTTACGGAATTTAATAAAATCATCTTCTTCAATTTCATGAATTTCCGTTGTGCGCAATAATCCATGCTCTTCCAACTTATTGCGAAGTAATCCAATCGCGAGTTTACCGCCATAGACGGGAACATTCACTTTGCGCAATAGATAAGGGATGCCACCAATATGGTCTTCATGACCGTGTGTGATGAAAAGTCCTTTGATCTTATCGATATTGCGTTCGAGATAAGTATAATCTGGAATTACATAGTCAATACCTAGTAATTCATCTTCTGGAAATTTGATTCCGGCGTCGATAATAATAATTTCATCTTGGAATTGGATACAATACGTATTTTTACCGATTTCACCTAGTCCGCCTAGGGCAAAAACAGCTGTTTCATTATTTTTAATAGATTTCATAAATTAAACCTGCTCAATGTGGAAGGCTGGGGAAGCTTGTTCATAAGTTAAATGTTCGCCTTCCAACTTTTGCACGAATTCAATCATTAGATCACGGTCTTTTAATCGATTCCGAACTTCTCTTTCGTTTTCAGCTTCTACGTACAAGCTAAGTGTGTTCTCGCGGACTGGAACTTCATGTACGTTTAAATGGTAATATACTTTGAAAATCATGTTAAACTCTCCTTTTACGTTCGTAATAATACATATCATCAATAATAGCATGCAATTTCCCTAAAATAAAGAAAAGCCCACCAATTACTTGGCGGGCGTAAAAGTCTAGGCAATCGTCTTTTTACCGAGCAGGCCATTAAGTCGTCTTAGCAGTTTGCGTTTTAGACGTTTATACATGGCATCATCACTCCTTGACAAGACAGTAACAGAAATTTCTCATCCTGTCAAGTATAAACGCTTTACTCTCTGTCGAAAGCTGTAGCACCAGGTATTTCCTTGTAAGGAGAACTTTCATCAATGTGATCATAGAACATGATGCCGTTTAAGTGATCCAATTCATGCTGGAAAGCAATTGCTGGCAATCCTTTCAAACGCTTCTTAATAACATTTCCTTCCTTATCAAATGCTTTCACAGTAATTCTCGCGTAACGGGGAACATATCCCGGAACTTCGCGATCTACTGATAAACAGCCTTCGCCAGTTTCTATATAGGTCTTTTCGACAGAGTGACTAATAATCTTCGGATTAATTGCGATGAAGTTTTCCAGTAAATTCTCGCCGTCAGGTATATGCAGGGCGAAAATTCTTTTTGACGCATTTGTTTGGGGAGCAGCCAAGCCAATACCCGAACGTAAGCCGTACTTTTCACACAGTTCGTCGTCTTGGCTATTGACGACATACTCCAATAAATTATCGCATAATTGACGATCTTCATTACTTAAAGGAAAGTCTACCTCTTTTGCTTTCAAGCGCAACGTCGGATGACCTTCACGAATGATGTCTTTCATTAAAATCATTTCTACTCTTCCTCTCGGATATATTAGGTATAGTTAGTATATAGCATAATCTACAATTTGCTTGTAGAACATGTGGATTAAAGTTATATAATCGTAAAAACTAATTTCCTTTAATACAGTATAAACGAATAAGAAAAATGGTGAAAGAAAAAAGTATATAAAGAGCGAGGAGGATTGTAGATGAAGAAAGTAGTTTGCACAATGTTCATACTGATTCTGTTAAGTGGTTGTTCAAAAGAGCCTACCATAGCGCAGCAATTCAGGGATTTCCTAATCGCTGTGAATGAAAAAGAAAATAAGGGGAACAACTTTGGAAGGAAGTTATACGAAAAAGAGCACAAAGAACAGGAGTTATTTATTCAACTAATGGAATTAACTCAACAGCAATATCCAGAAGTGAAGCAGCGAGTAGTTGCATTGAAAAGATCTGTACGTGAACGGTCCATGTTGCTTGAAAAAGAGGAGAGTGCTGTTCGCGAGTCGAAGGAAACTATAGGGCAATTAGCTGAAAGTATGAATCAAAAGGGATTCACTAGCCAAGTAGAAGATGTAGTGGATGCACTTACTGAACGTTCAGGAATACATGAAGCTTTCATTTTGCAGTATAAAAAACTTTTAGATAGTCAAATGCAATTATATACGCAGCTTGAAGATCAATCGGTGCGTGAACTAGGACTTCAAAAACAAGTAAGTGAAGTAAATGATCTAATTGCTGCTAGTCAGCAAACTCTAATAGAGTTTAATGAGACGACTCGGGAAGTAAATCGATTAGCGAGTCGTACATCAAAAAGTTTAGAACAGCAAAAATAAGGAAGTATATAGTAGACGGCAAGAATGGAATAGAGAATTTTTGCATGCAAAAGCTAACACATTAAATATCTGCGATAGAAATTTTAAAGCGTGTTAACAAGCCTGAGACAGAGATTGTTCATATGTAGTCTAAACAAGCATTTTGCAGATAAAGTTCGGCGTATAGAATGCTAGTGAAAAACTCTTCTGTACCAATACAGAATCGATATTGTAATAGTACAGCTTGTTTGAAATGATATATGCCAAACGAGTGAAAGTCTTTGATTACAATGGTTGACCAAGCGCTCAGTTTTGCGTATACTGAAAAATATAAGAAGTTGTATTAACTTTATTTGAAAACAATATAATACAGATAAGAAGGAGAGATCGAGATATGGTAGCTAAAAAAGGAAATCAGTATGATCCAGTGAAAGCGCTTCAACTGATTGAAAGCCAATTTGACATGGTACAAATTCTGGATGAAGAAGGAAAGATCGTGAATAAGGACTTGGATCCTAAACTTTCTGATGAAGAATTAGTGGAATTAATGAATCGCATGGTATATACACGTATCCTTGATCAGCGTTCTATTTCATTAAATAGACAGGGCCGTCTTGGATTTTATGCTCCGACTGCAGGACAAGAAGCTTCCCAGTTAGCATCACAGTATGTGCTGGAAAAAGATGATTTCATTTTACCTGGATATCGTGACGTTCCTCAGTTGTTATTCCACGGTTGGCCGTTGCATATGGCTTTCTTATGGTCAAGAGGACATTATGCGGGCAGTGTCATTCCTGATGGACTTAATATCTTCCCACCACAAATCATTATTGGTGCACAATACGTTCAAGCAGCAGGAGTAGGTCTAGGCTTTAAGAAAAAAGGAAAGAAATCAGTTGTTATTACGTACACGGGTGACGGCGGAACATCTCAAGGGGACTTCTATGAAGGATTGAACTTCGCAGGAGCATATCAAGTGCCTGCTATCTTCATCATTCAGAATAACCAGTATGCGATTTCTACACACCGTGATGTACAAACTGCAGCTAAAACACTTGCCCAAAAAGGTGTAGCGGCAGGCGTGCCAAGTGTATTGGTTGATGGAATGGATCCGTTAGCAGTATACGTTGCAACACGTGATGCTAGAGAGCGTGCAGTTAATGGAGATGGACCGACACTTATTGAAACAATGTGTTACCGTTATGGGCCGCATACGATGGCAGGCGATGATCCAACACGCTACCGCACATCCGATGTTGACACTGAATGGGAAAAGCGTGACCCAATCGTTCGATTCAGAACATACCTAGAAGCGAAAGGTATTTGGTCTAAAGAGCAAGAGGAAAAAGTGATTGAACGTGCGAAAGAAGAAATTAAAGAAGCAATCAAAAAAGCAGACGGTGAGCCTAAACAAAAGGCTTCAGACTTTATGAAGATTATGTATAAAGGCGAAATCCCGTTTAACCTACAAGAGCAATTAGATGCGTATGTTGGAAAGGAGTCGAAATAACCCATGGCAGAATTAACAATGATTCAAGCAATTACAGAAGCACTCCGTACTGAGCTGAAAGCAGATGAAAATGTATTGCTGTTCGGTGAAGACGTTGGGGCTAACGGAGGTGTCTTCCGTGCCACGGAAGGCCTCCATAAAGAATTTGGCGAAGAGCGAGTATTTGATACACCGCTAGCTGAGTCCGGTATTGGCGGATTAGCAATTGGTCTAGCGCTTACTGGTTTCCGTCCTATCATGGAAATTCAATTCTTCGGTTTTCTATTTGAAGTGATGGATTCTGTAAGTGGTCAAATCGCAAGAATGAACTTTAGAACAGGTGGACACTTCAATGCACCTATTACGATTCGCGCACCATTTGGCGGCGGTGTAGCAACACCTGAAATGCATGCGGATAGCCTAGAAGGTCTTGTAGCATCACAACCTGGTTTAACTGTCGTTATTCCTTCGACTCCTTACGATGCAAAAGGTCTGCTGATCTCTGCAATTAAGAGTGACGATCCAGTCATTTTCTTGGAGCATATGAAATTGTATCGTTCATTCAGACAAGAAGTTCCTGAAGAAGAATATTCTATTCCTTTAGGAAAAGCAGATGTGAAGCGTGAAGGTACAGATTTAACAATTGTCACATACGGCGCGATGGTTCAAGAAAGCCTGAAAGCTGCTGAAGCACTTGAAAAAGAAAATTACTCAGTGGAAGTAATCGACTTGCGCACAATTCAGCCACTTGACGTAGAAACAATTATCAAATCAGTTGAAAAAACAAATCGTGCAATTGTTGTACAAGAAGCGCAACGTCAAGCCGGAATTGCTGCTAATGTAGTAGCTGAAATTACGGAACGTGCAATCTTGAGCCTAGAAGCTCCTGTGCTACGTGTGACAGCGCCAGATACAGTGTATCCATTCGCAGCAGGCGAGAATACATGGTTGCCTAACGCGAAAGATATTGCAGCGAAAGCAAAAGAAGTTCTGACATTCTAAATACTTATTGGACAATCCAGGAAGGGTGAATTACGTGACTTATGAATTTCGATTACCAGATATTGGTGAAGGTATACACGAAGGGGAGATCGTCAAGTGGTTCGTTAAACCAGGCGATGTAATCCAGGAAGATGATACATTACTAGAAGTGCAAAATGATAAATCAGTAGTAGAAATTCCATCACCTGTATCGGGTACTGTAGAAGAAATTTATGTTTCTGAAGGTACCGTAGCAGTGGTTGGAGATAAATTGGTGCGTTTTGACGCGCCAGATCATGACATACCGGATCATGATGATGAGGATGAGGAAAGCGTAGACTCCTCAAAAGAAGAAGCAAGTGCGGAAAAATCCCATGAGCAAGTCGGGGAAGCTTTGGGAAGCGTAGATTCCAAAAAACCGGAACAGGCAACTGAGCAGCAGCCATCTGCTGAACTGGAACAAGCGCAACCTTCTAATGCATCTCGTGGTGATGTGGATGAAAATCGCCGTGTCATTGCAATGCCATCTGTACGTAAATATGCACGTGAAAATGATGTCACGATTGCACAAGTAGCAGGCAGTGGCAAAAATGGTCGTGTTTTAAAAGAAGATATAGATTCATTTAAATCAGGTGGTCAACAACAACCTGCGACTGAATCAACAGAATTACCACAAGATGCACAGACACAAGCAGCATCTGAAAAACAAGCACCTGTCTTTGAAGGTGAATTCCCGGAAACACGCGAGAAATTGTCACCTATGCGAAAGGCAATCTCAAAAGCTATGTCGAACTCCAAACATACAGCAGCACACGTTACATTGCTGGATGAAGTGGATGTTACAGCGCTCGTGGCACACAGAAAAGAATTTAAAGCAATTGCAGCGGAAAGAGATATTAAATTAACGTATCTTCCTTATGTAGTGAAAGCACTTGTTGCTACTTTGCGTAAATTCCCGCAATTAAATACGTCATTAGATGATGAAACTGAAGAGTTAATTCAAAAACATTATTATAATATTGGAATTGCAGCAGATACAGACCGTGGCTTAATGGTACCGGTTGTAAAAAATGCAGATCGTAAATCCGTGTTCGCTATTTCGGATGAAGTGAATGAACTCGCTGGTAAAGCGCGTGATGGAAAACTTCAAGCAGCAGAAATGAAAGGCGCATCATGTACGATCACGAATATTGGTTCAGCAGGTGGATTGTGGTTTACACCAATTATTAACCACCCAGAAGTAGCTATTTTAGGTATCGGAAGAATTTCTGAAAAACCTGTAGTAAAAAATGGTGAAATTGTACCTGCACCTATGTTAGCATTATCTTTAGTGTTTGATCACAGAGTGATTGATGGCGTAACGGGGCAGTTAGCGTTAAACTATCTTAAGGAATTACTAAGTAACCCATCACTTTTATTAATGGAGGCGTAAAGCAAATGGTAGTAGGAGATTTTCCAATTGAAGTAGACACGCTCGTAGTTGGTTCAGGTCCCGGAGGTTATGTTGCAGCAATTCGCGCAGCACAACTCGGTCAAAAAGTAACAATTGTAGAAAAAAATACAATCGGTGGCGTATGTTTAAACGTTGGTTGTATTCCTTCTAAAGCTATGATTTCTGTTGGACATCGTTTTGTGGCTGCTAAGAACTCTGATTCTATGGGAATTACTGCACAATCTGTCGAATTAGATTTCTCGAAAGCTCAGAAGTTTAAAGAGAGCGTTGTTTCCAAATTAACAGGTGGCGTATCAGGATTGTTAAAAGGTAATAATGTAGAGACAGTTGAAGGGGAAGCATATTTCGTAGATGCTAACACTGTACGTGTCATGACAGATAAATCTGCACAAACGTATAAATTCAACAATGTCATTATCGCAACTGGTGCACGTCCAGTTGAAATTTCTTCTTTCAAATTTACTGATCGCGTAATCAATTCTACTGGCGCTTTAAATTTAAAAGAATTGCCGAAAAAGCTTGTCGTTGTTGGTGGCGGTTATATCGGTACAGAACTAGGGTCAGCTTATGCGAATCTAGGTTCTGAAGTAACCATTCTTGAAGGTGCAGACGATATTCTTGCAGGTTTCGAGAAACAAATGACTCAAATCGTCAAAAAAGGCTTAAAGAAAAAAGGCGTTGAAGTAGTTGTTAAAGCATCTGCTAAGGGCGTTGAAGAAACAAAAGATGGCGTCGTAGTAACATACGAAGCTAAAGGTGAAGAAGTGAAAGTTGAAGCGGACTACGTTTTAGTAACTGTAGGTCGTCGTCCAAATACAGATGAAATCGGCTTGGAAGGTCTTGGCTTGAACATGACTGACCGTGGTTTGATCGAAGTGGACAAGCAGTGCCGCACAAACATCCCGAATGTATACGCAATCGGTGATATCGTAGCTGGACCACAGCTTGCACACAAAGCATCTTATGAGGCGAAAATTGCAGCAGAAGCTATTTCTGGAGAAAAATCTGAAGTTGATTATATGGCTATTCCAGCTGTATGCTTCACAGATCCAGAACTTGCTACGGTTGGCTTAAACGAAAAGCAAGCAAAAGACGAAGGATACGATGTTGTGACTGGTAAATTCCCGTTTGCAGCAAACGGACGTGCTCTTTCATTGGATGCTACAGAAGGTTTCGTGAAGCTTGTTGGCCGTAAAGAAGATGGCTTATTACTTGGTGCACAAATCGTTGGTGAAAATGCTTCTGATATGATTGCAGAGCTAGGACTAGCGATTGAAGCGGGTATGACTCTTGAAGATATTTCTATGACGATCCATGCTCACCCTACTTTAGGTGAGATTTCCATGGAAGCAGCAGAAGTAGCTCTTGGTAAGCCGATTCATATGATGACGAAATAAAACAACTAGAATTTAACAGCCCATGGGAATATTTTTTCTCATGGGCTATTTTCATATTTTGAATTAACTGGAGGTGTTGTCATGTGGAAAACTAGAGTGACAGAACTATTTGGAATTCAATACCCGATTGTGCAAGGTGGTCTTGCGTATTTAGCGTATGCAGATCTTGCAGCTGCGGTTTCTGAAGCAGGAGGTCTTGGTCAAATAACAGCAATGAGTTTGCCATCTCCCGAAGCATTGAAAGAAGAAATCCGCCGTGTACGTCAAAAAACAACTAAACCATTCAGTGTGAATTTTGCCATTGGTAATCATGGAAGATCATATGAAGCGATGGTGGAAGCGGCACTAGAAGAAGATATTAATATTATCTCGGTTACGGGTGGGAATCCCGCACCTTTATTTGAAATGTTAAAAGGAACTGACGTCAAGAAACTAGTGCTAGTAGCAGCCAGAAGACAAGCGCAAAAGGCTGAAGAAATTGGAGCTGACGCTGTCATAGCAGTTGGGCAAGAAGGCGGGGGACATTTAGGTCGTGATGATATTGGCACGATGGTATTAATTCCGAGGATTGTAGATTCAGTCAGTATACCAGTAATAGGGTCAGGCGGCATTGGTGATGGGCGAGGCTGGATGGCAGCTCAAGCACTCGGAGCAGAGGGAATAGAGATGGGTACACGTTTTATTGCGACGAAAGAATGTGTCGACGCGTCACCTGCTTATATAGAATCCCTTTTGGCGAGTAGCGAGCAAGATACAACGATCATTAAACGTACAATCGGTGCGCCTGCACGTGCATTATCGAATGAATGGACTAAAAAGATTCTGCAGCTAGAAGCAGAAAACGCTGGTTATGAAGGATTAAAAACATATATTAGCGGTGAAGCCAATTGTAAGTTTATTCACGAAGGTTCGGAAGATCAAGGTTTCGGCTGGGGTGGCCAAGTAACCGGTATGATCGATGATGTACCTAGCGTAGCTGAATTGTTTGAACGAATGAAAAACGAAGCGACATCCATACGAGAAAAATGGAGTATCAGATAAGGAGAGAAATAGATGGCAGGTTATCAATATCCGCTACGCGCGGAATGGTCGACAGAAGAAATTGTAAAGGTGATCGACTTTTTTACCAAAGTAGAGCAAGCATACGAATCAACAATCGAGCGAGACGAATTCATGAGGTATTACCGTGGCTTTAAAAGTGTAGTGCCATCCATGGCAGAAGAAAAAACGCTGTGCAAAGAATTCGAGGAAAGTAGTAGCTATGTAGCATTCCGCGTAGTAAAAGCAGCAAAAGAAAGTCAGCCAGGGGAACTACTCAAGGTGAAAAAATAACAAAATCGCACTTATAGTGAGCGGTCCTCACGAGTAATTACTATGTACACGATGGATTGAAAATGAGAGAAACGTAAAAAAGTACATTTTGAATAGTCACTAGTCTTGGAGTTGTTTTAGAAGTCATTATTTTAAATGGCTATCTAGGACAGCTTCTTTTTTGGGTTTCAGTGGGTAGATAAAGGATGACGATAGAAAAGTGACGGCTAAGCGTGTTGAGTAGGGATTTGTGCTCCTAACGCTTCGCTTTTACTCGCAAAAGCCGTTCTCCGTAACGGCTCTTCCCGCGGGCCCATGGAAAAGCGTCCTCCAACTGGAGCTTCCATCCCTCCTACTCACAAACTCACTTACTACTTCGAAGTCTTTGACTTTGAACTTTCACTCATATAAAAAAGATGCCCACTATAACTTCAGGGGCATCTCTAATTTACTGTAATATTTTTTCAATCAAAAGAATGAATAACTACATCATAAACAGGCAATAACTTCGTGAACGTATCTTCTGCATACTCGTAAAATTGCTCCTCATTTAGCTTTGCCGCTTCTTCTTGTGGTAGATGGCGACCAACTAAAAACTCTGCCTTTTTCACCGTTTGCAGACGATCCAATAACTTCTCAAGGCCTTCGTTACCTACTTCGCTAATACGCTCGGCATCAGGTTTCATGTGATCTCCTGATACCACAAAATCATCAGGTAAAGAAGTTAGTACGTTCAAGTTCTTTTCTAAACGTTCAGCAATCCCTTTTTTATCGGGATTTTCATAAATAATTGCAAGCACGATGAATAAATGAGTGCCCCATAAGCCAATCTGAAAGTGAGGTAACGCTTTATAACCTCTCTTAGCAGGAGCGAATGCCACCCAGCTATCTCGTGGCGGATTTACAGTTCGTCTTGCGTGTTTTGCAACATGTGGAAAAAACTCACCCGTACCGTGTGCGGAAAGGCGGTGTGCAAAATGATTTCCTAAATCTTTGAACTTAGGTTGTATCTTTTCTTGCAAAGCTTTCATGCGATTATCCAAGCCATCAATGGTAAAAACATCGAAATCATTTGATGACCAATAAGACTGAATCAAGAAAATCTCCTCCAGTTTGTAGTGACTACGTTTATCTTATCAGTAAACGGGGAATAATTTAAAATAACAAGGCTTCTAACCAATAGGAGTCGGAATTTTCGCATATCTTATTATAAGACGGTTAGAGTCAAATATTAACTTAAAAGGGGTGCTACTTATGAAACAGGTCGTTCATTTTATCCGAAAAGAAGATGTTGAGAGAGAATATGTGAGAACTTTACAATTGGAATTGGATTATGAATTAGCTACTCTATACGATGCCCTGCAAGATCAAGACACGGTTCAAGTTGATAAAAGTAAACTAAGGTTAAGTGAAATTCACAACGAATTGGAGACGCTGAATGTTTTCTCGATGTAAGTATGACTTATGCAAAAGACATCCCCATTTACTTCAGATTTGAAGAAAATGTGACGGGGTGTCTTTTTACTTAATACCCTGTAACCGTTATCTCTTTTGTTCCGTTACCTCTGTGTTATACTAGCACTAGTCGGAATGGGAAGAGGTGGCAGAATGAATCTTAATGCGATAGATCGATATGCAAAATCGTTAATCAAAGAGGCTGGCCACAAAATACGAGTGTCTTTTTTTAGTACAATTGACATCGATTCAAAGGCAGACGCTAATGATTTGGTTACCAATATCGATAGGGAAGTGGAAAGCTTTTTTATTGAACGGGTAAGACAAGATTTTCCGGAGCATAAAATGGTTTCAGAAGAGGGATTTGGAGATAAGATTTCTTCGCTTGACGGAGTAGTCTGGTTCTTGGATCCAATTGACGGAACGATGAATTTTATCCATCAAAGAAGAAACTTTGCGATTTCATTGGGGATTTATGTAGACGGCGTGGGGATGCTGGGCTACATATATGATGTAATGCGGGATGAGTTATACCATGCGGCGAAAGATGAGGGGGCTTATTTTAATGATGAGCGACTTCCGCAGCTGGAAATCACACCACTTGAAGAAGCAATTATTGGTATCAATGCTAGTTGGGTTGCGCCAAATGAACGAGTGGAAAATGAAAAAATAATCGAACTTATCACTCGTTGTCGTGGAACGCGATCATACGGTTCAGCGGCGATTGAGCTAGCATATGTATCATCTGGAAGAATTGACGCGTATATATCTATGCGACTAGCGCCTTGGGATATTGCTGGAGGGATCGTCATTGCACAAGAAGTAGGAGCTGTGGCGACGAATTTAGAGGGCGAAAACCCACATCTTCTTGGATCTGACACATTTATTGTCACACGTCCAGGATTGCATGAGGAGATTTTATCGAAATACATCCGACTAAAATAAAAAAGGGGCTGTTTGTTAAACCTAAGTGGTTTAATGTACAGTCCCTTTAAGCTGTTTAAAGCGTGCCTTCCCTACGCATACGTGCTTTTGTTTTGAATCCGTTACCCATTATTAAAATTAGAGCGACAATGGCCAGAATGACAACTAGTATGCTACGCATACCTACTCCGACACCTATTGCAGACATGGAAAGTACGGCGCCCAGTGAATAAATTACGAAAATCCACTTAATGTCTTTCAAAAAAATCCCTCCATATAATTTAAAATGTTATTTAATTGAACTATCTTGTGCTATAATAACACAGTTGAACATCTGAAATAAAGATAAACGGAGTGAAAAAATGACAAACGAACGTACTGATCTTAGAAATATTGCAATTATTGCCCACGTAGACCATGGTAAAACGACATTAGTCGATCAATTACTTAAACAATCCGGTATTTTCCGTTCGAACGAGCACGTTGATGACCGCGCAATGGACTCAAACGAATTAGAGCGTGAGCGAGGAATTACGATTCTAGCTAAAAACACGGCTATTGAATATAATGACACAAAAATCAACATCTTGGATACACCAGGTCACGCTGACTTTGGTGGCGAAGTAGAACGAATCTTGCGCATGGTTGATGGCGTAATTTTAGTTGTTGACGCATTCGAAGGCTGTATGCCACAAACTCGTTTCGTATTGAAAAAAGCTTTGGAAACAAACTTGAAGCCAATTGTTGTTGTAAATAAAATTGACCGTGAGTTTGCAAGACCAGAAGAAGTAGTAGACGAAGTACTTGAATTATTCATTGAGCTTGATGCAAATGATGAGCAATTGGAATTCCCAGTTGTTTATGCTTCAGGATTCAACGGTACAGCAAGTCTTTCTCCTGATCCTGAAACACAAGAAGACACATTACGTGTTCTTTATGAGTCAATTCTTAAAAACATTCCATCACCAATCGACAATCGTGACGAACCACTTCAGTTCCAAGTATCACTACTTGATTACAACGACTATGTTGGTCGTATCGGAATCGGTCGTATTTTCCGTGGAACGATGAAAGTTGGAGAGTCAGTTGCTGTTCTTAAGCGTGATGGTTCTGTAAAGACTTTGCGTGTAACAAAATTATACGGATTCATGGGCTTGAAAAGAGTCGAAGTACAAGAAGCATATTCTGGTGACTTGGTAGCTGTTTCTGGAATGGGCGATATTGATGTCGGCGAGACAGTATGTCCAACTGATCATCAAGAAGCACTTCCTGAGCTTCATATTGATGAGCCGACACTGCAAATGCGTTTCCTAGTGAACAACAGTCCATTCGCAGGCCGCGAAGGTAAATGGGTAACGGCACGTAAGATTCAAGAACGTTTGGATCAACAGCTTGAGACTGATGTTTCATTGCGAGTAGAACCAACAGATTCTCCGGACGAATGGATTGTATCTGGACGTGGAGAACTTCACTTGTCTATTCTCATTGAAAACATGCGTCGTGAAGGATTCGAACTTCAAGTGTCCAAACCTCAAGTAATCATCCGTGAAATCGATGGTAAGCGTAGCGAGCCTTATGAGCGCGTTCAAATTGATGTACCGGAAGAACACACTGGATCTATCATCGAATCTATCGGTGAGCGTAAAGGTGAAATGTTGGATATGATCAATAACGGTAACGGACAAGTGCGTTTAATCTTCTTGGTACCGGCTCGTGGATTGATTGGTTACACTACAGATTTCCTTACGTTAACACGTGGATATGGAATCCTGAACCACACGTTTGATAGCTATAAGCCAGTCACTACAGGTAAAATCGGTGGCAGACGTCACGGTGTTCTAGTTTCAATGGAGAACGGTACTGTAACGGGTTACGGTGTAATGCAATTAGAAGACCGCGGAACTATGTTTGTAGAAACAGGAGCGGAAATCTATGCAGGTATGGTAGTTGGAGAAAGTAATCGTGATAGCGACTTGACAATCAACTTAACGAAAATCAAGCACGCTACTAACGTTCGTTCTGCTACGAAAGACCAAACAGTTACAACGAAAAAACCACGTATTTTATCGCTTGAAGAAGCACTACAATACATTGGTGATGACGAGTACTGTGAAGTTACACCACAAACAATTCGTTTGCGCAAGAAAGTTCTCGATAAGAGTGAACGCGAACGTGTAAACAAAAAGAAAAAACTTGGCGAATAATATAAATAGAAGGGGATGTATGAAATGAGAGTAGAGGATTCAGAAATGGTCTATAATCGAATGTCGGGCACTGCGCGCATGATCTATGAATTTGCGCCGAGTTTCTCGGCTGCCGGCTATATTCTGTTCGCCCTCGTTTTCATCATGTCTGCTATTGTGTATAAGCTTGGATTTGCGAGAAAGATCAGTTTTTGGCAGAACTTTATCATATATGCATTCCTCTTTATAGGATGCTTAATATTGACATTTTTAGCCTTCTTCCTTCCTATCGTGGAAGGACTGTTCGTAGCTGCTGCCATTCTCATTATCTATCGAGTTCGTCGCATGAATGAACACAAAAAAGACTCCGTTACTCAGTAACGGAGTCTTTTTATATGATTAAAAATCTTTTTCTGTAAGATGTGAGCTGCGATAAAAAACAAAGTTACCGGTTGCAATTCGTTTCTCTGTCAAATCGCTAATCCGCTCCCTGCAAGTAGGGCACATATACGTATGAATAGGCCGATTTCTCAGTTTCTTAGCAAGTGGATTATCATCTTCTAAATGATCGATTTCGTCACAAAGGACACATTTAACGCGCATTCGATCCTCTCCTTCAATCCACTTGGATCGCTTGAACATGACGGATCGGAGAATCTTCATTCGAACCGTCTTTAAACAGTACATGTACAGGACCATCTTCTCGAAGAGGTTTACCTTTATGACTGAATTTGAATATAATGTTGGCTGCTTCCTCAAGTGGATACGTGTATTTATCATCTTCCGTAATAAGCGTAAATGTTGTAGCGTTTGCTGATGGAACCGCATTGTGTATGAATGGTTTTAATATAATACCAAAGCTACTAGATAACATTTTATCTTTTTCATAACGCTTTTCACTTTTTAATGTAGGTGGTTGAATGGCACCTTCCATAATCTCTCTAGACCAGTGTTTACCCATTTTCTCTTTATACTCTTCCATTTCATCTTTCTCGACAAATTCCTCAGTGAAGAATTCATCCAGATCGATACGTCGATCATCAAATATCCAAACAGTTGGATCCAGTGTGATTGCATGTTTTACATTTCCGGTAATCGGTATAATAAGTTCCAAAATACTTCCCCCTCATTCCATAGTCACTAGAGTAAGTATACCTTTTCATAGAAGAAGTGAAAAGGATTTCATTTCAGTTCATATTTTTCATTGGGTAACACTTGCATTTTGCAAGAGCAAAAGATACAATTTAATCATTAACACCTTGCGGGAATAATGAATAATGGGGGCGTCTCCATGGATATAGAAGTTCAAGATACGTATAAAGAACAAGCCATGAAACAATTGCAAATTGATGCGGATAAAATTGCAAAACTGATCAAAGTTCAAATGGATAATTTAACGATGCCGCAATGCCCACTATATGAGGAAGTGCTTGATACGCAAATGTACGGGTTATCCCGTGAGATTGATTTTGCTGTAAAGCTTGGTTTAGTCGAACAAGACAAAGGCCGTGAAATAATCTCTGTACTGGAAAAAGAGTTAAATATCTTACATGAACTGTATACAAATAAATAAATGGAAGACTCAAACTACTCCAACGGTTTGAGTTTTTTATTTAGGACGATGAGGTACTAACAAATGAAGACTTATATGAATCGAATTTTACGCAATTTTGACTATCCATTATTTATCGTATACTTGCTGCTCTGTGTATTTGGATTGATTATGATTTACAGTGCAAGTATAGTCTGGGCGGTAAATATCTATAATTATGAACCATCGCACTTCTTTATAAAACAGTTGAAGAACCTGGCCTTAGCAATTCCAGCGTTCCTTATGGTCTCAATTATACCGTACCGACATTATAGGAATAAAAAGTTCCTTTACGGCACGCTAATATTAATGTTTAGCTTATTGATCCTAGTAAAGTTCATCGGCTTCGGCGGTGACACAGTAGGTGCAAAGAGCTGGATTACTATGCCATTTGGACTTGGTAACTTACAGCCGACAGAAATAGCGAAAATTGCTTTTATCGTTTATTTTTCTGGAGTATTTGCAAATAAATACTACGCAGGCACATTGGATGAAATCAGAACTACAATTTTTCCGACATTCTCTGTTTTAACCGCATCTTTGCTATTAGTGTTGCTAGAACCAGACTTTGGAGCTACTATGATTTTGTTCTTGGTAGCTATATCCGTAATTATGGCAAGTGGCATGAAAGTAAAAAATTACTTGATCATTAGTCGTTTCTTTGCATTATTAGGTGTGTTGATCGGTATTGTGTTGTGGATTAAGTGGGAAACAGTCATGACTGCTTCACGCATGGGGCGTTTTTTAGCCTTTACAGATCCCTTTGAATACATACAAGGTTCAGGCTTACAAATAGTCAATGGATACATTGCAATCGGCGCTGGAGGGCTTAAAGGAGTGGGCTTAGGAAACAGTATTCAGAAACTTGGCTATTTACCTGAGCCACATACTGATGTTATCATGGCAGTAATCTCTGAAGAAACTGGAATACTCGGAACAACACTTGTTCTAGGGGGACTCTTTTTCATTGTGATGAGAGCATTTTCTGTTGCACTGCGTACAAAAGACGCACATGCAAGAATGCTCGCAGCTGGTGTTGGTAGTTTAATTGCTATTCAAACACTAGTGAACTTAGGAGGATTGACAGGATTGATTCCGTTAACAGGTGTTACGTTGCCATTTATTAGTTATGGTGGTACATCGGTTGTATTCTTGTCGATTGCGCTTGGCATACTAATGAACGTTTCGATGTTTGTGAAGTATGAGAGATCAGAATAGAGGGGATGGATTTGTTGGTGGAGAGAAGAGAGATCAAGAAAGTACTAGTCGCGAATCGCGGCGAGATTGCAATTCGTGTATTTCGAGCATGTACAGAACTAGGCATTGCTACAGTAGGTATTTATTCAGCAGAAGACCGTGCATCTCTACATCGTTACAAGTCCGATCAGTCATTTTTAATAGGTGAGGGTAAGAAACCTATCGATGCATACTTGGATATTGAAGGGATTATCGACATCGCCAAGAAAGCAAATGTCGATGCAATTCATCCGGGCTATGGTTTTTTAGCAGAGAATGCCCAGTTCGCTGCACGTCTAGAAGAAGAAGGGATTATCTTTATTGGCCCGACATCAAGACATTTAGAAATGTTTGGCGATAAAGTAAAAGCTAGAGAGCAAGCAATATTAGCTGACATCCCGGTTATCCCAGGTAGTGATGGACCAGTTACCTCAGTTGAAGAGGTTGCTAGTTTTGGTGAGCGGCATGGCTATCCTATTATTATTAAAGCTTCTTTAGGCGGCGGGGGACGCGGTATGCGTATCGTCCAATCACCAGAAGAAGTACAAGAAGCGTTTAATCGCGCGAAATCCGAAGCGAAATCTGCGTTTGGCTCGGATGAGGTGTATGTAGAGAAATATATTACGAAACCTAAACACATAGAAGTGCAAATATTAGGTGATACATATGGGGAAATTGTCCATTTGTACGAACGTGACTGTTCAATTCAGCGCCGCCACCAAAAGGTAGTGGAAATTGCTCCTTCCATTTCACTTACGGAAGAATTACGGCATGCAATTTGTGATGCAGCTGTTAAACTATCAAAAAATATATCGTATATTAACGCGGGTACAGTAGAATTTTTAGTAGCTGATGATTCCTTCTATTTCATCGAAGTCAATCCACGGATTCAAGTGGAGCATACAATTACTGAAATGATTACGGGAATTGATATCGTTCAATCACAGATTATGATTGCTGCAGGAGAGTCTCTTCATTCTGAAAAGGTTAACATTCCAGTACAACAGGATATTCCGTTATTTGGTTACGCAATACAGTCCCGTGTCACGACGGAAGATCCGTTAAATGATTTCATGCCGGATACAGGCAAAGTAATGGTCTATCGTTCAAGTGGCGGATTCGGTGTTCGCTTGGATACGGGTAATGCGTACCAAGGATCTGTTATCAGCCCTTACTATGATTCACTGTTAGTAAAAGTTTCAACTTGGGGACAGACATTTGGGGATGCTGCAAGCAAAATGCACAGAAATTTGAAGGAATTCAGAATACGTGGAATTAAAACAAATATTCCTTTCCTTGAAAATGTAGTGTGCCATGAAAACTTCCTATCAGGCGAGTACAACACAAGCTTTATCGATGAAACGCCTGAGTTATTTGCATTTGCCAAGAAACAAGATAGAGGAACGAAAATGTTATCTTATCTTGGAAATGTCACTATTAATGGATTCCCTGGTATTGATGATGCGACACGTCCAGTTCTCCATCCAGTACGTATCCCTAAAATCGATTACAGTGCGCCAGTACAAAAGGGAACGAAACAAATTTTAGATGAGCAAGGTGCAGATGGATTAGTCAAATGGGTGTTGGGGCAAGACGATGTACTATTGACAGATACTACGTTCCGCGATGCGCATCAGTCTTTGTTGGCTACGCGTATGAGAACGAAAGAGTTAACACAAATTGCAACGGAAAGTGCGCATCTATTACCTGATCTCTTCTCATTTGAGATGTGGGGTGGCGCGACATTCGATGTAGCGTACCGTTTCTTAAAAGAAAGCCCGTGGGATCGACTGGAGAAATTACGTGAGCAAGTTCCTAATGTGTTGTTCCAGATGCTATTCAGAGGGGCCAATGCCGTTGGTTATACAAACTACCCCGATAACGTCATTCGTGAATTCATAAAAGAATCGGCTTCATCAGGTATTGATGTATTCCGAATATTCGACAGCTTGAATTGGATCAAAGGCATGGAAGTCGCAATTGATGAAGCACGTTCGACAGGAAAGATTGCAGAAGCAACGATTTGTTATACAGGTGATATTCTGGACGACAACCGTGCCAAATATACGGTCAACTACTACAAAGAGATGGCCAAAGAGCTCGAAGCAGTCGGTGCTCATATATTGGCAATCAAAGACATGGCAGGATTGTTGAAGCCTGAAGCGGCTTATCGTCTAGTGTCAGAATTGAAAGCGTCAACAAGTCTGCCAATTCATTTGCATACGCATGATACGAGCGGTAACGGTATTTATATGTATGCTAAAGCAATTGATGCTGGTGTCGACATTGTCGATACAGCAATTGGGTCCATGGCGGGTATGACGTCACAACCATCTGCCAATTCACTTGCTTACGCCATGCAAAATAATAAACGACATGTTCGTGCAAATACAGAGTCATTAGAAAAACTGTCGCACTACTGGGAAGATGTACGAAAATACTACAAACCGTTTGAGAGTGGTATGAACAGTCCGCATTCAGAGATCTATGTACATGAAATGCCAGGGGGACAATATTCAAATCTACAACAACAGTCTAAAGCCGTTGGACTGGGAGAACGCTGGGAAGAAGTGAAGAAAATGTACTCCCGCGTGAACTTCCTCTTTGGAGACATTGTCAAAGTAACGCCTTCATCCAAAGTAGTAGGGGATATGGCATTGTTCATGGTGCAAAATGAATTGGATGAGCATACGGTTATTGAAAAGGGACAAACAATTGATTTCCCTGAATCTGTTATTGAGTTCTTCGAAGGTTCAATCGGTCAACCGTATGGCGGCTTCCCTAAAGAGTTGCAGGAAGTAATATTGAAAGGTCGCAAAGCCATCACTGTTCGTCCCGGTGAGTTATTGGCGCCGGTGAACTTCCAAGACGTACTTAAGAAGCTAACGGAGAAAATGGGCAAACCAGCTACTATGCATGATGCGCTAGCTTACGTCTTGTATCCGAAAGTGTTTGATGAGTACATCGAAACGAGAAAACAGTTTGGTGATGTTTCCGTCATCAATACTCCTGAATTCTTATACGGTTTACGTTTAGGTGAAGAAATCGAAATCGAGATTGAGTTCGGGAAAACCCTTATCGTCAAACTAGTATCAATTGGTGAGCCAAATCCGGACGGAACACGGGTGCTATACTTTGAGTTGAACGGTCAGTCACGTGAAATTATCATTCAAGATTTCCAAGTGGAAACAAAAGATGAGGCGAAACAAAAGGCTGATCCTACAAATGAGTCCCATATTGCAGCTACGATGCCTGGAACTGTTTTGCAAGTTGCGGTTTCATTAGGTGCGAGAGTAAAACGTGGGGAACACTTACTGATTACAGAGGCTATGAAAATGGAAACAACAATTCAAGCTCCTTTTGCAGGTGTTGTTAAAGCCATATATGCAGGCCCTGGAGATTCTATATCAACAGGAGACTTGCTAATTGAATTAGAACACTAAAAAAATAGCTTCCACACGCCTTCAGGGCAGTGGAAGCTGTTTTCTGTCATAAGTATACAAAAAGCGTGCAACGGCCGCCAAACAGCTGTTGCACACCTCTTGTTACTTCTTCAAACGACTTCGTGAAACGAGTAGGACTAGATAAGTTAACAAACCGAATAATAAAGTGACGAACAAGGAGTGTAGTAAAGCAAAATAGAGATTCAACTTCGTCAGTACAACTATCATTCCAGTTGTGGCTTGTGCAAGTACTAAGGCGAATGCTGAGATCCATCCCCAGTATAGAACACGCTGATTCTTGTAATGCTTTATTGCTTGAATAGCGATAAAACCAATCCATATAACTATCATGGCGGCAGCCAAACGATGGCCCATCTGAATCCATTCGTACATGTTGTTAGGTAAGCTAAATTCGTTATTGCGGCATAGTGGCCAATCAGAACAGATCAGACCAGAATCCGTATGACGAACAAGTGCGCCAGTGTAAATTACAATGTATGAATAAATCGTTACGCCAATTGTGTGGAAGCGCATTGAATTATCTATACGTAATTTATCTGAATCAAATTTTTGATCCACTTCAAATACCAATAATGTCAGCAGGAATACTGCTGCAAATGAGATAAGCGATATACCGAAGTGAAGCGCAAGTATAAAGTCACCTTGACCCCATAAAACTTGTGCTGCTCCTATCAATGCTTGTAAAACCAAGAAAAATATTGCCATGAATGCCAAGAACTTTGTTTCACGGACATGACCAAGTGCTTTCCACGACCATACAGCTAAGATGACGATGAAAATACCTACTGCACCAGTTACTAAACGGTGCGAGAACTCGATTAATACTTCTGCTGTGATGTCATCCGGAATAAGTTGTCCATTACATCCCGGCCAATGTCTTCCGCACCCCATGCCGCTGTCGGTTTTCGTAACGAGAGCTCCACCAAGTAAAATCGCAAGCATTCCGATCGTGGAAGCTACTCCAAACCACTTTAAAAATCTGTTGTATCGCAAGTATGAAACACCTTCTTCTATTGAATTGACCATAAAAAGGTCGATTTACAGTAAATTTTGCCCGGTAAACAGAAATAATTATCTGGAAACATATGAGTGAATCTCGTGGAATTCTGTTGAATCAGGGCAGCTATTGCAAGCTTTATGATAACGAAAAACTCTTGGAAACACAATGCATGTACGTAATAAACCACTGATGTATAAGGCTTTTCACAAATTGTTCATAAAATAGTCTCTTTAACTTCACAAATGGGAGTCAGAAATGCTTTACTATATAGGAGGTGAAGGTCAAAGACACAAAGGTTGCACGAAACCGCTATAAATTGAGAAATGGTCTAGAAATTGCGGACGTTTTTCGATATAGTAGGTGATAGGGTCTTTGCTGAAAACTTTGAAAGGAGGGTTATTATGTCAAACGGTCGAACGCTTTCGACAGTTGTAGATCCAAAAGTAGAGACAATCACCTTATGGAAAGACTTTTTGGCGCTGATCAAAATTGGTATTGTCAATTCGAATTTGATCACCACGTTCACCGGTCTATTTTTGGCATTTCAATTCACCGGTAAAAGTTTTCTCCACAATTTTGATCTACTGGTATTTGCGATTTTAGGTACTGGATTGATCATCGCATCGTCAGGTGCTATGAATAACTTGATTGATCGCGATATTGATCCCGTTATGTCGAGAACGAAGTCGAGACCGACAGTAACAGGTAGATTTAAAGCTCCCGCTGTGATGACGTTAGCCGTTACATTTCTAGTGGTAGGAGAAGTGTTATTATTCTCTGCATCATCTATGGCTGGTTGGCTAGGCATCCTGGGTGTATTCGCTTACGTTGTTTTGTACTCCATGTGGTCGAAACGTAGGCATGTAAGCAATACTGTAGTAGGAAGTCTTTCAGGAGCAATACCACCCCTTATCGGATGGGCAGCTGTTGATCCTACACTGCCAATGGGAGCGTGGGCATTGTTTTTAATCATGTTCATATGGCAACCACCGCATTTCTATGCGTTGGCTATGCGCAGAACAGAAGAGTATCGGGCAGCTAACATTCCGATGCTACCTGTAGTAAAAGGATTTGAGCGGACGAAAAAGTCCATGCTTATGTGGGTACTACTGTTGTTCCCATTGCCTTTCTTGTTATCGGAGCTCGGTACTGCGTTTATAGTTTTTGCAACACTGTTGAATGTCGGGTGGCTTTATCTAGCGCTGAAAGGATTTAAAGCCAAAGAAGATTTGAAGTGGGCAACCGGGATGTTTGTTTATTCTTTGAATTACATGACAATCTTGTTTGTATCTATGATTATCTTCTCAATATTCATCTAACGTATCGGAATTCTTTCTTTAAAACAGGAATTCATCATAAAGAGGCATTCAGTCCTCCATAGTAGAAAAACATTTTTTTAGAAAGAGAGGTATTAGTTAGCGATGATTAAAGGACTCAAAAAGTGGCGTCTCTTTTCTTTACTAGCGGTTTTTGCTGTGTTCATGGCAGGTTGTGGTAATGAAGAAATTTCAACCTTCCAACCGGCTGGACAAGTCGCTAATGACCAGTTCAAATTGTTGCTATTAGCATCAGGCATCATGTTACTGGTTATCATTGTAGTAGTAATTATTTACACTGTTGCATTATTCCGCTTCAGACGTTCCAAATTGGGTGAAGATCATATACCAGAGCAAGTAGAAGGAAGTCACACACTTGAACTGATTTGGACATTCATTCCAATCGTATTACTTCTTATCCTTGCAATTCCTACTGTTCACTACACGTATAAATTAGGTGATGTGCAAGCAATGGGAGCAGTTGATGATGATGGTAATGCGGAAAACTTGGTAGTAGACGTTACAGCGAAATTATATTGGTGGGAGTTCGAGTATCCTGATCTAGGAATTGTTACGGCTCAGGAACTAGTAGTACCTACTGATGAAAAAGTTTATTTCAACTTGATTGCAGCAGACGTAAAGCACTCATTCTGGATTCCGTCAGTCGGCGGTAAGCTAGATACGAACGTTGAGAACGTGAATAAGTTCTATCTATCATTTGAGAAAGAATCTGAAGGCTTGAAAGATGGCGTTTTCTACGGGAAATGTGCTGAGCTATGCGGACCTTCTCACGCATTGATGGACTTTAAAGTAAAAACATTACCGAGAGATCAATTTGACAGCTGGGTTGCAGCTATGCAGGAATCAGCAGAAAAACCTGTTGTTGCAAATGCTGACGGCGAAGAAGTCTTCTCTCAAAGTTGTATCGGGTGTCACGCAGTTTCCGGTGTAGGTGAGTCTGGTGCACAAGGACCTAACTTGACTTCATTCGGTGACCGCAATCGTGTTGCAGGATACCTTAAACACGATGAAAAAGAATTAAAAGAGTGGATTCGAGATACACAGAAATACAAGCCAGGCAACACAATGCCTTCATTCAGTAAAGATCAAATTTCTGATGAAGAATTGGATGCATTAGCTGAATACTTAATGGGCTTAAAAGTCGCAAAATAATTTTCAAACGGAAATTGAATAGGAGGTAACACAGTGAGTTCAGTTGCTCAAAAAAGTGGCTTTGGCGCAACGCTATGGGATTGGCTGACAACAGTCGACCATAAGAAGATCGGAATTCTGTATCTCCTCGGGGGATTATTCTTCTTCGTTCTTGGTGGTATTGAAGCGATGATCATTCGTCTTCAGTTGATGACACCAAACAACGATCTCGTAAGCGCAGGGCTTTTTAATGACTTGATTACAATGCACGGAACGACCATGATTTTCTTGGCAGCCATGCCGATTCTCTTTGGTTTCATGAACGCTATTATGCCGCTTCAAATTGGAGCACGTGACGTAGCGTTCCCATTCATTAACTCATTAGGTTTTTGGATGTTCGTATTTGGTGGTTTATTCCTAAACATTTCTTGGTTGTTCGGTGAGGTTCCAGATGCTGGATGGACATCTTATGCATCGTTATCACTTCACTCGCCAGGACATGGCGTGGACTTCTATGCCATTGGTTTACAAATCGCAGGTGGTGGTACGTTAATGGCGGGGATTAACTTCCTTGTAACGATCATCAACATGCGTGCGCCAGGTATGACGTACATGCGTATGCCACTATTTACTTGGACAACATTTGTTGCATCTGCAATGATCTTGTTCGCATTCCCTCCATTGACAGTTGGATTGTTCTTCTTAACATTCGATCGAATGTTTAGTGGTAACTTCTTCGACCATACAATGGGCGGAAACACAATTATCTGGGAGCATATTTTCTGGATATTCGGTCACCCTGAAGTATATATCTTGATTTTACCGGCATTCGGTATTTTCTCAGAAATATTCTCTGTATTCTCACGGAAGCGTCTTTTCGGTTATACAGCGATGGTATTCGCTACAGTATTAATCGGTTTCCTAGGATTCATGGTATGGGCTCACCACATGTTTACAGTTGGTCTTGGGCCAACAGCGAACGCAATCTTCGCAGTTGCGACGATGGCAATTGCTGTACCTACAGGTGTTAAAATCTTTAACTGGTTGCTCACCATTTGGGGCGGTAGCATTAAAGTTACAGTACCAATGCTTTACTCTTTAGCGTTTATTCCTTCATTCGTAATGGGTGGAGTAACAGGCGTTATGCAAGGGGCAGCACCACTTGACTATCAGTTACACGATTCTTATTTCATCGTAGCTCACTTCCACTACGTTATCGTTGGTGGAGTAGTACTAGCTATTTTTGCGGCACTTCACTATTGGTGGCCAAAAATGTTCGGTACAATGCTAAGTGAATTCTTAGGTAAAATTACATTTGTATTCTTCTTTGTCGGATTCCACATGACATTCCTAATTCAACACTGGTTAGGTTTCTGGGGAATGCCACGTCGAGTGTGGACATTTATGGACGGACAAGGCTGGAATATTGCAAACATGGTAAGTACAATCGGTGCGCTCTTGATGGCAATTGGATTCACAGTAATGGTAATAAATATCATTATGACAACTGTTAAAAATGAGCGCGTTGGAAATGACCCTTGGGGTGACGGACGTACACTTGAGTGGGCGATCCCATCTCCACCACCTTTCTATAACTTCCCTGCAACTCCATTAGTTCGTGGTTTGGATACTCTATGGATTGAGAAAATGGAAGGTAGTAAGGAAATGATTACACCGGCTGAACCTATTACGGATATTCACATGCCGCATGGTTCAATTATTCCAATGTTGATGTCTCTAGGACTCTTCATTGCTGGATTCGGTGCAATGTTCCACCAAGAAACATCTTGGGGACTTCCAGTGTTAATCTTTGGTCTTGCATTTACATTTGTTGCAATGGCAACTCGTTCATTGAAAGATGATCTTGGTTACTATGTAACAAAAGAGCAAATCCTTCAGGATCAAGAGAATATGAAAAGGGGGCGTAACTAATGGATTTGAATACAAAATTCACCCCTGAAACGTGGCCCGCTCATCCTGAGAGAGCTACTTTGGAAGCAAAGAATAAATTTGTTGGTTTTTGGCTTTTCCTTGGTGGAGAGACAATCCTTTTCGCTACGTTGTTCGCAACATATATGGCACTGAAAAACAAAGGTCCTAGTGGCTTTGGTTTCACAACACAAGAGCTATACACATTACCTTTAGTATTTGTTATGACGATGTTGCTTTTGACATCATCACTAACAAGTGTGTATGCAATGTATCATTTGAAGAGTTTCAACTTCAAAAAAATGCAGCTATGGTTAGGTATTACAGCATTATTAGGACTAGGATTCTTAATGTTGGAAGTGTATGAGTTCTCTCATTACGTTCAAGAAGGATTTACGTTCAGTAATAGTGCGTTCAGTTCTGCGTTCTATACTTTAGTAGGAACACACGGCTTCCACGTGGCAGTCGGTTTAGTATGGATCACATTGTTGATCTTCCGTAACTCAAAGCGTGGATTGAACTTGTATAATGCAACTAAATATTATACATTTTCACTTTACTGGCACTTCATTGACGTAGTTTGGGTATTCATCTTTACTGTAGTCTACTTGATGGGAGTGGTCGGTTGATGTCAGAAGTTCAAATGATTAAAAGATCTCCTGCTGAACAGTCACTGTCTCAACGTCGTGCAAAAGAATCAATGCGCAGTCAAGTTGCGATGTTTGCTCTGATGATTTTCTTAACACTTGTATCATTTTCCATGGTGTTTGCTCATCTAAATGACGTTGCTGGTTTCTCAAAATTCTTTATCATTCCAACATTATTCCTCTTTGCAGCTGTACAAGTTGGTCTTCAACTTTACTACTTCATGCATATGAATGAAAAAGGACATGGCATTCCACAAATGTTTATGTTTACAGGTGCTTTGCTAGGATTCTTAATCCCACTTACATTTGTAACTATCGTTTGGTGGTAAGCAATAGAAAGAGGCTGGGACATAACTAGCCAGAAGTGAGCCAAAAAAGGGTTCGATCATCGGTTTTTGATGATCGAACCCTTTTTGTATAGAAATCCTTGTACGACTTCTATACATTTACCTCCCTGGCAGTGTACTTTCTCAAGTTCACTGCCAATAAACCGAAGGCTAATTCATTTTTCACCTTTTCCTTTCCTCTTACGGAGAAACGAGTGAACCCTAAATTAGCCTTCAAGAATCCAAAAACTGGCTCTACGTCAATCTTGCGCTTGCCGTAAATTTCACCTGTTTTCTTATCTGAAAGCTTTTCACGAATATATTCTTTTTGCTGTTCCCACTTTTCATTCACATACAACTTCCTATTGTTCTCTTCTTTTGCTTTGGTACAGAAAGAGCGCAATGGGCAGCTTGAACAATCCTCACATTCGTATACTTTCATCGTCCGTGTGAATTGATAACGATCCGTACGATTGGAAAGGTAGCGGAACACGAGTTTTCTGTCATTTGGGCAAGTAAAGGTATCCGTAGTTTCATCATATGCCCAATTCGCTGTATTGAAAGGATCGGTTTTGTACTTCTTTTTCTTTTCTTTCCGGTAGTGGTTATAGGTAATAAGCGGAACGCGCTTTCGATTTTCAATGACATCTCCGTAATTCTGTTCACTTCCATAACCGGCATCCGCGACAATATACTGTGGCAGCTCAAAAAAGTCTTGTTCAATAGTATCTAAGAATGGAATGAGTGTACGCGTATCGGTCGGATTTGGATACACGTCAAAAGCGAGGGTATATTGCCCTTCGGTCGCAATTTGCACATTATATCCCGGTTTTAGTTGCCCGTTTTTCATATAATCATCTTTCATCCGCATAAAGGTCGCATCGCGGTCCGTCTTCGAGTAGCTGTTACGATGGCCAAAGATCTTCATATCGTGCTGATACTTCTGCTTTCGATCCAAGAAGTCTTGAAATTGTTTACGGTATTGTTTAGGTTCCTTTCGTAGCGAGCGAATTTGTTTACGTTCCTCGACATCTTCGCTAGCGTTAATCTTTTCTGTATAGGTTTGGATAGTATCATCTAGCTTCTCTACTACTTTAGACAGTTCCGCAGTAGATAGTTCATCCAGACTTTCCCGTTCGATTTCAGGGATGATCTCTTTTTCTAACAGCTCTTCGTACATCTGACTGGACCTTTCTACAAGACCTGAACTATACCGTTCCACTGACTTGCGCCAGACAAATGTAAATTTGTTCGCATTCGCCTCAATCTTTGTTCCATCAATAAAAATGGCTTCTTCATCAATTAGCTGTTTTTGTACCAGCTGACAACGAAATTGTACAAAGCACTGGCGTAATAATTCTTTCACTTCAGGATGAACACGAAAACGATTAATGGTGCGATAGCTTGGATTATAGCCTTGAGCTAGCCACATCATGCGAAGGCTATCTTTTAAAAGACCTTCTATTTTTCTGCCTGAAAAAACAGACTGTGTGTAGGCACACAAAATGATCTTTAACATCATACGTGGATGATAAGATGGGCAACCTGTCTCACGCAAAAAACCGTCAAAAGCTTCATTAGGTATGCTTTCAATTAGATCATGCACAGCGTAAGCAATATCATGTTCTTGTAAGCTGATTTCTAAATCTAAAGGTAAAATCAGTTGATTCATGTTATAATCTTTAAACATAAGGATACCTCCGATACTTTTTGTTGTGGTGACTAAATTTTATCAGAAGGTATCCTTTTTTTCTTCCTAAAATTAAAAAATCCTATATAAAAAAGAACGGACCCCATAAACTTCAATGGGTCCGTTCTTTTTCGATTTCAAGGAGGGTTTTGTCCCAGCCTCTTTTTTCATTCGCTTTTAGATGAAATTGTCAAAGTTCGTACATTGAGTTATCGTTTATAAGCTCGTATAATAGGCATAGGAAAGAACTTCGTCAACTTTGTGCTTTGATGCTGAGTGTGTTGCGAATATCCCAGCACTACATACAGAGTAGATTCAGCGAATTGATTATAAAAGGAGAGTGATTGTTTTGCCGTTAAGTATTTTTGGTTTTAGGGCTTTGTGGAGTCCTTATTTCTTAATAGCCATTGCACTTGGAATCGTTTTATATTATCTGATAACCGTTAAATGGCGCGATCGTTTCGAAGGGTCGCAGCCGTTAAAGAAACACCAAGCTGTTTATTTTTTATCTTCCATGGTGTTGCTCTATATTGTCAAAGGTTCTCCAATGGATTTAATTGGTCATATTTTATTTTCGGTCCATATGGCTCAAATGGCTTTATTGCTTTTAGTCGTAGCACCGTTCTTCATTATCGGTATACCGAACTGGATATGGGAAAAGCTTCTATCCTTCAAGTTTTTCAGAAAAGTATTCATGCTATTGACTAAACCGCTTATTAGTTTGTTAGTATTTACATTTATGTTCTCGATGTATCACTATCCACTGATCTTGGACCAAGTGAAGTTAAGTTTGCCGTTACACACTATTTTCACCATCACACTTTTCTTCTCTGCTATTTGTCTCTGGTGGCCTGTAGTCAATACGGTAAAAGGACAGCCACAATTACACGGCTTGAAAAAAATTGGTTATGTCATATTGAGTGCTTTGCTCATTACACCTGCCTGTTCGTTGATCATCTTTGTCGACGTACCCGTTTACGAAACATACAGCAGTGGTGAAGCGTGGCTTCAAGCTATGGCATTATGTGTGCCAAGTGGAACTCTAGCTGGACTATCAGGCCTTGGCATCTCGGGACCTGAGCTGTTCACAAATATGCCTACGTTATACGATCAGCAATTAGGCGGTATCCTGATGAAAGTCATCCAGGAACTCGTTTATGTAGTTGTTATCGGCCGCATTTTCTTAAGTTGGTCACAGTATGAAAGAGATAATGCGGAAGAAATTACTAGACAAGATTTACTCAAACGCCAGAATTTGACGATGCATGGCTGATTGAGCAAAAAGGAGTTAGTGTAGGATGGGACTACCACTATTACCGACGATCAGCACATTTTTCATCATCTTATCTGCTATTTTGGTTGCGGTTGGTTGGAATTTGATCCGACAAAGAAAGATAGAAGCGCATCAAAAAACGATGATCGCAGCCGCTGTATCAGCAGTTCTATTCTTTATTATTTATATCTCTAGAACTGTATTTATAGGCAACACTGCTTTTGGTGGACCTGATGAGTTGAAAATTTATTACACAGTGTTTTTAATATTCCACATCGTATTAGCAACGACAGGGGCCGTCTTTGGAGTTATTACGATCAATGCAGGCTTGAAGAACAATCTTGCACGCCATCGTAAAATCGGTCCTGTTACAAGTATCATCTGGTTCTTCACGGCCATTACAGGAGTCGCTGTGTACTTGTTGCTGTATGTCTTTTACAAAGGCGGAGAAACTACTTCGATGTTTAAAGCAATTCTCGGATTTTAATAAAATTCTAAGGCTGAAGTCGAATTACATGTAAATGTGTTTGACTTCAGTCTTTTATCTAGGAACATTATAGCTGTACAACCTAAAAAGGGATATCTCGATTGAGATATCCCTTTTTGGGATTAAATTTTGAAATTCAGTTTGATAATACCTGCTTCTCTTGCTGTATTGAAGAGAATGACAAGCAATGGTCCAATGAAGAAGCCAAGAAATCCGATAAGCTTTAAACCGATAAACATCGCAATCAAAGTAGGTAATGGAGACAATCCGATTTGTGAACCCATTACTTTCGGTTCGATTGTTCGTCTGATGACTAAGAGAATGACAGCTAATATCGCCAATTTTGTACCCATTGCAATATCGCCTGAAACATATTGATAGATCGACCAAGGGGCGAGAATAATAATGGAACCGAGTATCGGAATGATATCGATAATCCAAATAACTAAAGCCATAACTACTGCATATTTAGGAATAATTAGCAACAATCCGATAAAGGAAACGACTAGAATGATTACACTAACTAGTAATTGCGCTTTAACAAAGCCTAATATGACATATCGTAATCTGTTCATCATATAGTGGACCTTTTCTGCGGTAGCATCTGTTAAGTGAAAATAGAAAGTCTTTTTCAAGTTAGGTAATTCCAACATGAATAAGAATAGGGCAATCATAAACACGATAAAACTAACAAGGAAATTAGGGATATCGGAAATCAAAGCCAAAATCCGGTCATAGCTCAAAAGTGTAATAATTGAAATACGTATCGATTCAATTATTTCATTAAATTCATTTTCCAGCATCGCCAGTATATCTTCCGGCATGCCGACGGTGTACTGAAACAATTTGCTTTGCGTGTTAATCCATACACTTGAGAGGGAATTTAAATAATTTGGAATCTCTTTTGTGAAATAAACTATTTTACCGATGAGCGTGGTAACCGTATAGTAAAGTAGAAAAACACTGATTCCAACAAATACAATAAAATTCACAATTACAGAAACTTTACGTTTCCACTTAAATCGCATTTCCACCCATTTAACGAGAGGATCTAAAAATATAGCGGTCAACAACGCTAAAATGATAGGGATGGAAACGGGTAAAATAAAGAATATGATAACTAATAATACGATAATACTGAACACAATCATGATATTTCGTTTTGTCAGCAATTTCAAAAGTGATCGTCCTCCACATAGATACTGTTTTTATTATAACCAAATTAGTGGAGTAATAGTAGAAAAAGCCGAAGAACATTTAGCTCTTCGGCTTTTTCGTATCATTACAAACTATATTGCTTTAACTCATCATATACTTTCTTTAGCGTGAGTTCGCAGTCCTTAACTAAGCTAGCTGGGAAGTTTTCTTCTTCGCCGTACTCCACACCGTGTGGATAGTAGTGCTTTCCTAGAACTGGTTGTTTTAGACGTACTGTAGCTTTTCTACCATCTATATCGCCTTCAACTAGTTCACCGAAAACTCGCAAGTAGTATGTACCTTCCTTGACAATATACTTTTTGTCAAAAGTTACACGCTCATAATCCCATTGTCCATCAATCTCAAGATTATTCTTATTCATAATTTCTTCCATTACGCGTAAATCTGCTACAAGGCCTTTAAGACCAATATTTTCAACATACATCAGTATATCCCCCTCTATGTTCATCCTGACGAATACGTATACTATTATATCATAAAACAAATCGATTTTACTTGCAATGACAACATTGTGTCAACGCTTTCTTTCTGACTTATATAAGTGACTAGCGCGAGTGTCTTCTGTACAATGAAAGAAAGTTGCATTTTAAGAAAAATATTCATCACACCATGGTTTTTACAATACGCTAAACTAACAAAGTAACAACAGATACGTGTGGAAAGGGAGATTACATGTGGAGAGTAGGATGGAAGATTCTTCTTTTGCTTTTTATCGTAATGGGAGTCTTTTATTTCATGAGTGATAAAGTAAGTGAGAATGAGCTACTGGAATCACCAGTGCAGCACGGTTCACCAATAGCCGTTCCTGAAAAAGGTCCATCGATAGGCGGGGAAGGAATGCCGCGGCCAACAGAAGGTATGTCAGTACTTGTTGGACAGAAAGTCGAGAAGATGGAAGAACAATATGGTGAGCCTTCTAGGATTGAACCTTCAAGTTTTCAATATGAGTGGTGGATCTATACGGAAGGACCGCGTTTTATGGCGGGGGTTCTAAAAGGGAAAGTGAATCAGATTTATACTGCTGATAGTACGTCGGATATAGTTCCTTTTAAAATCGGTCAAAATGTGCAAGAAATTCATCGGTTTACACCTATCGAATCCGAGATTGACGTAAAGATTCAAGAAAATATTTATACATTTTCATTAAATAGTGAAGATATAAAAAATCGCATACTGATTCCATATGAAAATTTATTTGTGCAATTATATATTGATCAGATAGATGGTGGTATTGAAGGTGTTCGCTTTATTAGCCCAGGTACTTTGGTGAAACATCAACCTTATGATATGACGTACTTAGGGGAAATGATGGAAGCACCTAAACCTTCGTCAACTGTACAGACAGAGGTAGATCGTGCCATGGAACGACAGACGTTTGAATTGACTAATCAGTTGCGCGAAGAACATGAACTGCCACTATTATCTTATAATGATAAGCTGGCTATACTTTCAAGAAAGCATAGCCAGGAAATGATATTTCGTAAATATAGCTCCCATGAGGAAGAGCCTGTTCAAGTTTATACTGAGCGTTTAAAATCGGTTGGACTAACCCCTAGCAAAGCAGGGGAAAACATAGCGTTCAATTATATTGATGCGATTGAAACTGTGCATGGTTGGTTGAATTCTCAAAAACATCGAGATGTCTTATTAAATCCCGACTTCACCGATACCGGCATTGGCGTTTATAATAAATACTATACACAGGCATTCATAGCGCAAACTGAAACTGAACAATCAATAGATGAAGACTAAGGAAGAATCCATGTACCTTCCTCATTTGAGCCGATGCCTCGTATATGAAGAGGCATCGCTTTTTGTTGTGCATAAATGGCTGCTTTCTCTTGTATAACAGGTCGATCACATTTTAATAACGGAAGGAATTCATCAAATAGGAGCTTGTCAAACCGCTTATAGTCAGACGTTTTGTGAGGATCTGCTGACATAACGCCTGGTACATCCTTAAAAAATTCTACATGACTGGCTTGTAATGCAGATGCTAATGCGATCGCAGTCAGATCACTGCCACCTCTACCAAGAGTCATAAACTGCCCCTGTATATTCATCCCTTGAAATCCAGGGACGATGATGCATGAGTGCTTTTGTAGTGTATTGACGATATGTGTGCTGTTTATTTTGTCAATTGTTGCATTGCAGAATTCGCCTGATGTCCGAATGCCTGTATTTTGTCCATAGATTATCGTGTTGTTTATACCTTCAGTAGATAATTCTGCAGATAAGACTGCCGAAGCAATCAATTCCCCGCATGCAGCCGCCAAATCTCTGGCTTCGCCGGATTTCGAGAAGGAGTCCGTAAGAGTAAGTAAATCGTCTGTGGAATAGGCGTCGCCTCCTCTACCCATTGCAGATACTACAACGATGACAGCACGATGCTTCGACAAAGCCTGTCGAATATGCTGAATACACTTTGCCCGTTGTTGTTGATTCTGCATGGCAATCCCGCCAAACTTCTGGATAATCATAGAATCCCAACTTTCTTCGTGACATTCTTCTTACGCCTTTCATAGAATACTTTATGCTTCGTTTCATTATATTCTCTGACGAATAAAATGTTCGGGAAGGGGCGGGATACCTTGCTTTTATCTGAATTACTAAAGGATTGGCCATGCACTATTTTACAGGGATCCATACGGTTAAATATCAATGGAATCACGGAATCTTCAAAGAGGGTAAAGGAGAAGTATGTATTTGTTGCAAAGAAAGGGGTTATGGCAGATGGAACGTCATTTATTGAAGAAGCAATATCTAATGGAGCCAAGACACTCGTAATCGATCGAACGAACATAGATCTTACGCATATACCATCTAATATTACGGTGGTTCTTGTTCCTGATAGTTCGCTATTTATTTCGTATGGAAGTGCAAAACTTTCCGGTGATCCGGCTGAAGAACTACTAATCATTGGCGTTACAGGAACGAATGGTAAAACTACAGTCAGTCACTTTATAGGACAATTGTTAAATAAACTTGGGCATAAAACAGCTGTTATAGGAACAACAGGACTTTATATAGACGGGAAGTTGATGGAGACGATTCAAGACTCTATGACAACGATGCCAGCGGAACAATTTCATCCGATTTTACGTAGATGTATTAATCAGCAAGTGACGCATATCGTTCTTGAGGCTTCTTCGATTGGATTATCAACTAATCGATTGGCGCATTGTCCGTTAACTGTAGGTGTTTTCTTGAATATCGGAATGGATCATTATGCAGAACATGGGGGTAGACAGCCGTATATAGAGGCGAAAAAGTTATTGACCTCACTGGCTGATCAGCTTGTGATAAATGAAGATGACGAAATTTGTCGCGCAATAGGCGAGGGAATGTCTGATACACCTATTTATTTCAGTAGTCAACATATCAATGGAAAGCAACAGCAAGCACCATTATTTCCAAATCAAGGTCAACATAATGAAATGAATGCTAGGGCTGCTATATGTGCACTTATAGCGCTAGGCTATTCTTTACGGGCGATTAGACCACATGTGAGCGGCTTACGTTTACCTACCGGACGTCTAGAGAAATACGAAGAAGTGGGAGTCGAAGTTTATGTGGACTATGCACATACACCGGATGCGTTGCAAGCCGTTCTGCAGGCGTTGTCAGATCGCTCTAGACGATTGATCACTGTATTTGGATGTGGAGGTGAAAGGGACCGTGAGAAACGCCCACAAATGGGTGCAGTAGCTGCTCACTATAGTTCTCATGTAATTTTAACATCAGATAATCCAAGGAAAGAGGATCCGTCACAAATTATCATAGACATATTGGCAGGCATGGCAGGTTTTTCAACACCGATCGATATCTTGATCGATCGTCATCTTGCAATTCAATATGCTATCAGCCAAGCGCAACCAGGGGAAATTGTACTCATTGCAGGTAAAGGACATGAACAGATTCAGCAAATAGGAAATCAAACTACTCACTTTTGCGATATGGAAGAAGTAAAAAAATCATTTAGTAGCCGAAATACGTAAAAATAAAAATCTTAATGAATAGTCGAGCAACCCGTTTTTTGATATGATGGTTGTGATAGGAGGTGCGGCAATTGGTAATGATGACAGATGAGTGGATGCGAGTCATCGATATGGCGGAAGATCTTTCCGATATGCTGCTGCGTTCTGAAGTGGTGAAAACCTATCAAGACGCACACGACCGTGTATATTCAAACGCTGATCTACGAAAGCAGATCATGGATTTCACTAAAATGAAAGAACAATATGAGGATGTACAGCGCTTTGGACGCTATCATCCAGATTATAAAGTAATTATGAAGAGTATTCGTCTTCAAAAGCGTGAACTGGATTTACAAGATGAGGTGGCGGCCTTGCGTCTAGCTGAAAATGACGTTCAGGATTTGCTAGATGAAATAGGTATTCTGATTGGCCAGTCGGTTTCCGATGCAGTGAAAGTGCCTGCAGGAGACGGGACATTCTCCAACAGTTCTTGTGGCGGCGGATGCGGCTCAGGCGGCAGCTGTTCTTGTTCAGCATAATGAACTTTATAACTACAAATAACCCCTTTGCAGAGAAGTTTCTCTGCAAGGGGTTATTTTTATTTGTTGTATATGTAACAGAACAGCTGAAAATATCGATCCACAGTGCCGTATTCAATCACTTTATCCATAAATAAAACCCTGCAAAAGTCAGCAGGGTTTAGTTCTCGTTAAAAAAGGTTAGTAACTGTTTTGGGTGACTTGTTATAAAGCCGTCTACATTCAATTTAGCTAACTTCGAAAGTTCACTTGTTTCATTCATCTCATAAAATACGGTAATATTCAGGTCTTGTAAAAAGTGGACGAAACCTTCTGAAGCTAGTGGGAACATGCCAAGTTTTTCGGGCAAGCAGAAGAGGTCTGCATTTGGACGGTACAAATGACCGAACTTGCTCGAATACGCAACGTATGCTTTTTTGATTTCCTCACTTCCGGCACCTAATGCAACAGAATTCTGCGCATATAGATTAAACCGATCAATTTGTTCATCGTATAGACTTGTTACGACAACTCGTTCAGTAGCATCCATTTCTTTTAGTAAACGCCACAACTTCGAAGGGATTAAACTACCTTCGTACGTAGTAGGTGAATCACTCATAGAGATGACCAGCAATAGTTGGGGGAACTTCTCCAACAGTTCACGAAGCGATACAACAGATAAACCATCCTGCAAAGTATCAAGTTCATCGGCACTGCTATATTCAGTTTGGATTTCTTTTAGTGTATAGTCGGAGATTTCGTCGGAAAGTATAACTTCCTGACTTGGCACTAAAAGAATTTCTTCATCTTTTGTTAGCTGTACATCTATCGCGAATCCATGAACACCTAAATCAGCTACTTTCGTATAAGCGGAAAGTGGATCAACTTCTGCGTCCTGGCGCATTTGTGGGTCAGTCAAAACAGCTATTTCCGAAAAACGAAGCGCTTTCTTTTCGGCACGAGGTTCTTGTTTTGCTATTACTTTTGAAGCAGCCCATGCAGCTACACTCGCCGCCCCCACAGTTATTGCAACATTTGTTTTTCTACCCAATTTAGAACCTCCTCAATAAATAGTATCTCTTCTCTTTCTTGTATAGCAGAAGTTTGTGTTGCAACCAAATATAAAATATTTGTAACCCTCATCATGTGTAAAATAGACAGCGAGGATTCAAATAAATGTCTTATTAAGTGTAACCTATCTAAGAGAAGGTGTGCAAACAAAGATTGAGGTTCGGTCCGAGAGCACGTACCTTCACACAAACATTTCATATGCAAGGTTGCAGGACTTTTCTCACCTATGGTATTGTATGGAGTAAGAAAGAGGGGGAGAATCATGATTGATCGACAAGGAATAATTGTCTATCTCCATCATTTAA
This sequence comes from Sporosarcina ureae, assembly GCF_002109325.1. Taxonomy (GTDB): domain Bacteria; phylum Bacillota; class Bacilli; order Bacillales_A; family Planococcaceae; genus Sporosarcina; species Sporosarcina ureae_C. Next base: position 2,965,006 of record NZ_CP015348.1, read on the forward strand.
AACAAGCAAAATCATTGCGCAAATTTGGGCATGTTCATTATATTTCAAAACGAATGAAATACGTTGTGCTTTACTGTGATATGGAAGACGTGGAAACAACAATCACTAAGTTGGAGCGTTTATCGGCTGTACGGAAAGTATTGCCTTCGCAGCGTCCCTTTGTCAGCACAGTATATGAAAATGCAAAGCCAGATAAAGCAAAAGAATACGATTATAAAACAGGTTTGTAACTTGTTGCCGCTTTATTAATTTAGCGGCGGCAACAAGTGGTTTAAGCGTAAGATACCAGTGATATACTGATAAAATAACTCTTTCTCAGCAAATTGAGATGAATGCTTTATCTCTACTCTAACGGGTTTTTTATTCAGTGATTCTGCATGTTCAACAAACATGTCATAGCGTTTAGATGGCTTGTCTGCAGAATAACGAATTCCTTCCCTGCAAATATAGATCGGCATGAAATGATTGTTCTCAGTAGCAGGGGAAAAAGAAACAGCGAATGACAACTGTTCATTAGAGTTGTGTTTGGATGAAAAAATATAAGACTTATGAATTCGATGGGAGTTTGTGGACATTAATTCAAGCAATTCATAGATGTCACTATAGCCTTCTCCTAGTTCGATAAAACGTTGTTGGATCATAATCAAGCGCTTCCTTTCAGGCGATTAGTAATGGTTCGTATCCATCATACCATGTGATGAGGTGTTGTACGTTGAAAGCTATTGTCAGGATTTTATTTCTTTTGGCGGCAGTAAACGGAGGACTCGTTTATTTACACTACAGCCAGTCAGCAAATGCAGATGGAGAAGGCGCGAATTCAGGAACGTATCGTCAAGAAATCGAAGTCGTTAATCGAGCAGATGGATTGTATATCCGTCATCACTTTTACAACTTATCCGAAAGCAGACACGAAATTATTTGGCCAGAAGGAAGTGTCGAGCGAGGTTGTGAAGTGGAGGATTCTTCGTCATGTGCCCGTCTGAATGATTCCAGTGTAGCGTTTGAAGAGGGAGAACGTGATCAGCAGTCCATTATGTATAAAATGCCAAAAAAACAGCCGCTAACTAGTAGAAAGTTATTTAAAAAGCCATTTGTATTATTGAAGGATGCCAAACCATTGACGACTGTTCTTCATATGACAGACGAACAAAATATTGGCGGTATGTGGGTAACAGGTCTTGAACGTGTAGGGAAGGCCGATAAAGAGCGTATAACGTATCGATTATACCGCGGAGTAGGATTTGTTAATGAGCTGTATTGGCAGCCTGAGGACGTTCCGCTGGCATACTCTTCAAACAAGCTGACTCTGTTCGGTGAAGGTATTGACAAAAAACATAATGATCGTTTAGTGAAAATGCTTGAAAGTGTCGGTGGAAACCATGTGAGTGTAGTGTTAGCTCCACGTAATCAACCACTGTATGCTGAGCGATTTATTGTGGAGAAAACCGGCAATATGTCTCAAGTGATTAAACAAGTAGCTAGAATGAGTGTGCAGTCACGTTTCGTTTTACCAACGGACGAGCCATCCATGAATAGTATGCTTGCTTCTATACTTGGAGACGAGCCAGTGGGAACGAAAGCGGAACAAGGAGCATTTCTTCGTTTGAAAGATTCGATCTCTGAAGAGCAGTATCAGTCATTCCGTCAAAACATCCATGAGAAAATAGGTAAAGAAATTTCGTCATCCGATTTAGATCAATCATTGTCAAAAATACTGGCATTCGATACACAGTATTTCCAAAAAACAATGAAAGAGGAACGATATAACTATCCATTCCTATTACTGGATCCACGTCTGGTGATGCTCGATGGAGAGGAAGTTCCTGAAGTCAAAGTAGTAGTGCAGAATGGGAAAAGTTTTTATCCGGCAGAAGAGTTATTATCGAAGATGGGCTATACTATCCGTTCAAACGAGCAGTCGATTTATATCGATAGTCCAAGCCGCACCTATCGATTTTCTAAAGTAGGGCCATTCTACGTCATGAATAACCGCAAATATGATTACAAAGAAAAGCCTTATACTTCAATTAATAAAAAAATGTATTTTGATGAAAATTGGCTACGGCGTATCTTTTTAGTATTAATTGATAAGTCCGATGAAACCATAACGATCGAACAAATTGAAAAGTTGATAAAGGAGATGGAAAATGAGTGAGAGTCATTTCCGGTTCGAGAAAAGGAACACCTTTAAAATCTCTACCAGGTACGTCTACTAGACCTACATCAGACAAAGTAAAGGAATCCATATTTAACAAGATTGGCCCATATTTCGATGGAGGCACTGTTGTCGAATTGTTTGGCGGCAGTGGCTCCATCGCCATTGAGGCACTATCACGAGGGATGGAAAAAGCCATTGTGTTTGAAAAGAATCCCAAAGCATGCGCTATAATTAAAGCGAATGCAGAGAAGTGCCGTATGGAGGGGGCTTTGCAGATTGAGAAAAAAGATGCCCGACAAGCTGCGGCAATTCTTAAGCAAAAAGAAGTTGTCATAGATCTACTGTTTGTAGATCCTCCCTATGCAACGGTAGAATACTATGATGTTATTAAAGACGTAATAGCACAAGGACTAGTGGCGGAAGATGCAACAATCATTTGTGAACACGATAAACATATAGATTTGCCCGAAAAGTACGATACATATATTCAAGTCAGTTCTGCCAACTATGGAAACACTGCTATTACGATTTACGAGAAAAGAGGCTAACAGCATGACACAAATCGCAATCGTGCCAGGAAGTTTTGACCCGGTAACGAATGGACATTTAGATATCATAGCAAGAGCAGCAAAAACATTTGGGGAAGTTCACGTAGCAGTAATGAATAACTCTTCTAAAAAGCCGTTATTCACGGTAGAGGAGCGTATAGCGCTTATTCAAGAAGTAACGTCGAAATATGACAATGTCAAGATTGACACATCTTCGGGATTATTGATTGATTACGCGCAGGAAATTAACGCATCGGTCATCGTTCGTGGCTTGCGTGCGATTTCGGATTTTGAGTATGAGATGCAAATCACATCGATGAACCGAGTGTTGGATGAAAGCATTGAAACGTTCTTCGTTATGACGAAGAGCCAGTATTCATTCCTTAGCTCAAGCATCGTCAAAGAAGTCGCACGTTACGGTGGAGATGTCTCTTCCCTCGTCCCGCCACATGTCAATGCGGCACTGAAGGAAAAGTTTGCAAAATAACAGTATATTTCGAGAATGAAAAAAGGATGTCCATTATGGGCATCCTTTTTGTATAGAGTGTAGTGCAGAAACGAATACCTCGACATGTGAGTTAAGAGTAAGTGCGAAGGGATGGAAGCTCAAACTGGCGGACGCTTTCCTATGGGCCTGCGGGAAGGGCCATAACGAAGAACGGCTTTTGCGAGTAAAAGCGCAGTGTTAGGAGCACATCTTTGCACTTCGCCCCCAACTTCCGCTTCCATCTTACATTTATAGTGGAGACACTTAGATAACTCACTGTAGCTAGTGTGTTAATTCTTGTTTTTTAACTTGTTTTAAGTTCAAATAAAGAAGTTCAGAATGGTTTACAACACTTACTTTAATGTACAACAAAAAGTATCTTCCACTCACATTGCAAGGGATTGGAGCGGCAGGCGGCGACTCGGGGAGGATCAGTGGGACAGGTGAAACACCCAGCGAGCGAAGCGAGGGGTGTGGTTCACCGCCCACCCTCTCGAACGCGTCCGCCTAGAGCGCAGATCCCCACCCCTAAAACCCTGCCACCTACTACCTTTAAACACATTTACACTAACTCAATAAATCCAAATGAACAGTATAGGCACGAGCAACGTGTTCCAGACCCTTGCGATGACATAGGGGAATATTCGTATGCCGGCGCCCTTAGCGATCGTCATGACTTGCATATGGATGCTCAGGCCGTTGATCGAGAGAATAGCCGCGATGAGCATCGGATAAATTGCATCCCCGGCAAAATGTTCAGTGGCAGACTGGACTCCGGAAGTCATTTCGAACACAGCGAGTAATAAAGTTTTTGTCACGCCCATATCAACCGTGATGACAGAAGAAATAGAATACGAAAGCACATTGCTGAGTGAAGAGAAGAATATAACCGTTGTTGCCACCAATAAAATAACTGAGGAACTGTCCTTGATAGAGCGAAGTAAAGGAGACGTGCTGTGTTGTTCAGGAACAATTGGCACAATGCTCTCTTGATGCCGCCTGCCTATAATTGACATCGCCAATATGAAAAATATGATATTAGCTAAATGAATGGCGATCAACAACTTCCAGCCACTCGTTGTGCTGCCGAATAATTCGTTACCAACAAAGCCGATAATAAACATGGGTCCTGGTGCATGACAGGAGGCAACGAGCAAACTACTTTCAGCTGCAGAAATCTCGCCGTTCTTCTTCATTTCACTAACAGTCACGGCACCTACAGGAAAGCCGCCAAACGAACCAAGCACATAAGCTTTTATGTATCGACTCCATTGACTGGTGACCCGTTTGCTCGGCATTTTCAATAACCACTGCGTTAAAATTATATAAGGTAGCAAATAGGGAAGTAACGCAGTAGTGAATAATTGAGCACCAGTGACGGCTCCTTCATGTGCGACATCTGGTTGCAAAATAAATAAAATAATCAGTGCCCAGATGACGAGTACGTTACTCATTGTTCGATACGGCAGAATCGCAATTTAATAAGCATCTGTCGCACTCCTTCCTTATTTTTGAATTACAATAAAATCTACCGTAATATATATGTAGTATTCGTACAGGCTATTAATGGAGGTGAACTTTTATGAAAATGCGGAAATGGGGAATAGCGGCAGTAATCCTAATAGTAATCGCTGTTATAGCACTTTATCCGTTAGATATGTATATTTCTCGGCCAGGTGGAGCGTATGATTTAGCACCGCTTGTAGAAGTAGCAGGCGGAGATACAGATGATGCAGGAACATTTAGTTTGATGACGATTGCAATCGGCAAAGCGACTCCCATCACTTATGCGTGGTCAAAGTTTTCCGATAAAATGAAACTACTACCAGCTACCCAAGTGAGAAGGCATGGTGAAAGTGACGAAGAGTACGGAGTGCGACAGAAGAAATTGATGAATGATTCCAAAACACATGCCATATCCGTCGCATTTGACAAGGCAGGTTTGCCAATCAATCGGAAGTTTACCGGTGTTTTTGTGGCAGGCGTATTACCTGCAGGTGCTTCTGCGGGTAAGCTAGAAGTTGGGGACATCATTCAATCAATCGATCAGCAAGAGCTTGCTTCAGCAAAAGAATTTATGCAAGAGATTGGTGATAAGTCGGAAGGTCAGAAGGTACAATTGCGAGTGAAACGAAGGAAACAGGAACTAGATGTACCAATAGAATTAAAAGAATTACCTGATTCAAATGGTCGTGCAGGGCTTGGTATAGAGTTTGAAGAACAGATCAAACTAGAAACAGAGCCAAAGGTCGACATTCGCACAGAAGACATTGGTGGGCCTTCAGCTGGCTTGATGTTTACGCTGGAATTGATGAATCGTTTAGTGGATGTCGATTTGACAAAAGGCTATAATATCGCAGGAACCGGTGAGATGCTCGAAGATGGTTCTGTAGGAAGAATCGGTGGAATTGATTTTAAAGTTATGGCTGCCGATCGTCAAGATATCGAAATATTTTTCGCGCCTGACGATGAATTACCGGATGAAGTGAAAAAGAAAAACCCGCAGCTTCGCTCCAACTATGAAGAAGCGAAAGAAACTGCGGATAAAATCGGTACGAAAATGAAAGTCGTACCTGTAAAAACGATTGATGATGCACTGAGTTATCTGGAAAAATTGGACGAGAAGTAACCACTCACAGTAAAATTGGCGGTGTTTTAAAATCAAGTCCTGGCTCTCTTTGGATACCACACATATAAATATCTGTACTTTTGATATCCATCAACAGTGATGGGTCTTTGTGGGAACCGGCACGGCTTATGAGCGGCAACGGTAATTCTTTTTTTACAGACCGTAAATAACTTCTTCCATTTTCCGATATGCCGAGAAGTCTTAAGTAAGACGGACTACTAATTTGTGCGCGTGTCGTTTTACGGTAACCTGTCAATATGTGCACTAACATGCGTTGTATGCGTGTCCACGTATAGCGTTTTGATTTGACGGCCTGCATGAACAGTTGGAATGTAGAATATTGTTTTGCGGCGCGCCAAATAGAAAACTCGATGCCTTCCGTGATATCTGCAATGAGAGCCAATTGTTCAGGTCCTTCCCGAAGAATCGTGTACCGAAGAAACGGGTAGAGATGGTCCCAGCTCTGATGTGGCAGTTGTTTGAGAAGTTTAAAGGAAGCTGGTGGCATGAATGTTTGCACGTGCTCCGTATCGGTTGCAAACAGCTCTTTGCGTATTCCTGTAGCACTAGCAATAGAGTTCTCAGGTAATGCTTCATCATGAAAATGTGTACCTTTTCTCGCGATCGTGACAGGCGTCATATCCGACCTAATTTCTCTTGCAGACTGCATATAATGAAAACCTAAAATATTATTTGGTTCTGACAAGTCAGCTAAAGGCTCATCAGTAGTGCGGGAAATTTCTTCATAGGCGATCCGCAATGCATTTGGATAACTAATACCTTCTTGCACGGAAGACATTATTGTTTTTTCGTAAAGTTCTTTATTTGTGTCCATTGTGTCTAAACTATTCGTAAACGGTGCGATACTCCCTTCTTCACTGCCGAAGCAAATGTATTTGCATTGAAGGGCGTCAAGGATTTGTACGGAACCTTTCGCAAATTTCGGGGCATGTGCTGTAGAAAAAGCATAGGGTAACTCAATGACGAGATCAGCCCCGCCAGCGAGAGCCATTCGCGTCCGTGTCCATTTATCGACAATCGCGGGTTCACCACGTTGAAGAAAATGCCCACTCATCACAGCGATGATTACATTCGCGTTCGTAAGCCTTTTTGCTTCATTCAGATGAAATAAATGACCGTTATGGAAGGGATTATATTCGACGACAATACCAGTAGCTATCAATGAAATCCTCCTCTGTACTTGCGTATAATGAATTATAACGTTAAACTTATTAGGGTGACAAGAAAATATCTTGACATCCCATATTTTAAATACTATAATCAACATTGTTGTCTTGAGGTGATAGACATGAAATGGTCCATTCATCAATTACGGAAACATAGGCAAGGCCCGCTACTGTTTGACGAAGCAGTAAATTTGGATTCTGTGAAAAATCGGAATCAAGAAATTAGGGCAATTCAGCCTGTTCGAGTAAGTGGAACATGTACAATTGGTGAGAAAAAGTTAACATGCCGGCTTAAGTTAGAAGGTTCAATGACTTTGCCTTGTGCACGTACGTGGGAAGACGTCGATTATCCTTTCTCTATTGAATCGTTTGAGCAATTCAGCTGGGACGATGAAACACTTCAGATGGATGATGAAATTCATCCGGTTGAAGGAGAAGTAATTGATTTTATTCCTGTATTGGAAGAACTCATTTTGCTAGAGATCCCGATGCAAGTATTCTGTGATAACGCAGATGAAATGCAACAGGTTGAAGGCAAAGGTTGGTCCTATACAACCGATGAAGAATTGGAAGCGCAACGACAAGAAGCAGGAGAAACAGTGGATCCTCGCTTAGCAGGATTGGCTAATTTTTTTGAAACCGATAAAGAGTAAACCCTTATAAGGAGGTGCCCCCCAATGGCAGTACCAAAGAGAAGAACTTCTAAAACGAAGAAAAATATGCGTCGAACTCATTACAAAATTGAAGCGCCAGGTATGACTACTTGTAGCAACTGTGGAGAAATGAAGTTGGCACACCACGTTTGCAAATCATGCGGACACTACAAAGGAAAAGACGTTGTAGGCGAATAATTTAGATTCTGCACAACGAAATAGAAGACTACCTTGAGACCATGGCTCAAGGTAGTCTTTTTTGTTTTACACAAAAATGGTATGCTGAATAAAAAGGGGGAATTTTTTTGTCTTATTCTATAAATATAGATCAGTCCATAGCTAGCTTCACAATTAATCGTCCTGCTATGCGAAATGCAATAAATTATGACGTCATGGAGGGGCTTGAACTTTTCTTAGATAAAATTGAGGATGATCCTGAAATTTCTTTCGCTGTCATAACAGGAGAAGGGAGCCTTGCATTTTGTTCAGGGGGAGACCTAAGTGATTTTCACGGCTTTCAAACAGCGGAGGATGCTATTCCAATGCTTAGTAGGGGAGCAAGTATATTGCACCGTATTGCCACGTTGCCGATGCCTACAATAGCGCTTGTGAATGGGACAGCTGTTGGTGGCGGTTGTGAACTAGCAACAGCTTGTGATTACCGTCTAGTTGCGTCTCACGCAAAAGCAGGTTTCATTCAGGGTACGTTAGCCATCACGTCAGGTTGGGGTGGCGCAACATTGTTATTCGAGAAAAACGGTCCACATGATCGTATGCTGCAGTTTACGAGTAGAGCGAGCGTTCATTCGCCTGAAGAATTACTTGAGCTTGGATGGGCGACTGAAGTGTATGAGGGGGATGCCCAAACTGCACTTGATCAATTCTTAGCTCCTAAGCTGAAAGTGCATAGAAATGTACACCGTGCATATAAATCTATCGCGACGAGAAAGTGGGAAGCGAGTGGGCTTGAGCAAGCGATGCAAGAAGAGGCTCGCATTTGTTCTGTTCTGTGGGAAAGCGATGCACATCATGAAGCAGTACAACGATTTTTAACGAAAAGCAAGTAAAGTTACGGTCCTGATAGGCATAGACTGTCGGGACTGTTTAACATTTACTTGTAAACGGTTTCATAAATAAGATACACTAACTATAAAGAAATAGTTTTCAACAAATGTAAGTACTAAGAATACGAGGAGTGATTGTATGCAAGAAGTAAAAGCAGCGATGGCAGGGACGATCTTTCAGATTGAAGTGAAAGAAGGAGACGCAGTGACGAAGGGACAAGTTGTCGTCATTTTGGAATCGATGAAAATGGAGATTCCGCTTGAAGCAGAAATTGATGGAACAGTAAGTAAAATCCACGGAGCTGAGGGCGATTTCGTAGATGAAGATGACGTATTGGTTACTATTCAATCGTAATGGAAGGCGGGAAATCCTTTGAAAAACGAATCGACAAAGACGGCTTATAATGAAAAGCTTCAAGAAATCACTACTCGCATTATGGCAGGCGGTGCAGAAAAATATCATGCTAAATCGGAAGAACAAGGAAAGTTGTTTGTAAGAGAACGGCTTCGCTTATTATTTGATGATGGTAAGTATGCTGAGGATGGTAGATTTGCGAATTGTGAAGCAAAAGATCTTCCTTCAGACGGGGTTGTAACGGCTACTGGGAAAATCGATGGTCAAACCGTTTGTGTGATGGCCAATGATTCAACAGTCAAAGCAGGTTCGTGGGGTGCACGAACAGTAGAGAAAATTATTCGTATTCAGGAAACAGCTGAAAAACTTCGCGTACCTCTACTTTATTTAGTGGACTCTGCAGGAGCACGAATTACAGATCAGTTGGATATGTTCCCGAATCGCCGTGGTGCCGGTAGGATATTCCACAATCAAGTACGTTTATCTGGTGTCATTCCGCAAGTTTGTCTTTTATTCGGACCTTCCGCAGCAGGTGGGGCTTATATTCCGGCCTTCTGTGACATTGTCATTATGGTAGAAGGCAATGCTTCGATGTATCTAGGGTCACCTCGGATGGCTGAAAAAGTTATAGGTGAGAAAGTGACGTTGGAAGAAATGGGCGGAGCGCGCATGCATTGTTCCATAAGTGGTTGTGGTGATGTGTTGGTAGACAGCGAGGAGCAAGCAATTGTAGAAGCCCGCAGATACTTGTCCTACTTCCCTGAAAACTATGAAGCGCCTGCCAAAATGGCTGCACCTCGTGAGGCGAAGATAGGACGCACGTTGGAAGAGATCATACCAGAAAATCAAAACGCTCCATTCGATATGCATGAGGCAATTGATCAATTGGTAGATGAAGATAGTTTGTTTGAAATCAAGAAGTTGTTTGCTGGGGAGGTCATCACTACACTTGCGCGTATTGACGGCCGGCCTGTAGGGATCATTGCCAATCAGCCAAAAGTAAAAGGTGGCGTACTGTTTGTGGACTCCGCAGATAAAGTAACGAAGTTCATTACACTGTGCGATGCTTTCTCTATTCCGTTGTTGTTCCTTGCAGATGTGCCAGGATTCATGATTGGGACGAAAGTGGAACGACAAGGAATTATCCGTCATGGTGCAAAGTTAATTATGGCGATGAGTTCCGCTACTGTCCCGAAAATTTCGGTTGTTGTGCGCAAAGCTTACGGAGCAGGCCTATATGCGATGGCAGGACCCGCATTTGAGCCCGATGTCTGTATTGCCTTGCCAACTGCGCAAATCGCCGTAATGGGCCCTGAAGCAGCTGTCAATGCAGTGTACTCGAATAAAATCGAAGCCATTACAGATCCAAAAGAAAAAATCGCATTTATTAAAGAGAAGCAACAAGAGTATAAAGAGGAAATTGATATTTATAGAATGGCATCAGAACTCATTATTGACGAAGTAGTTGCACCACATAATCTTCGCTCAGTACTAGCTGAAAGATTTGGATTCTATGAAACGAAAAAAATTATGAATTCTTCGAGAAAACATCCTGTCTATCCTGTATAATAAAATGTACCAACAGAGACGCCTTTACTGGGTCTCTTTTTTAAGGAGGAAAGCTATGCAATTTGTAGTGGTGGGAGCAGGATCAATAGGTTTGTTAATTGGCTCCTATTTAGCTCAACATCAGGCAGAGGTTACCTTCTGGGTAAGGCGCGAGGAACAAGCAAAGCGCTTACGTAGTGGTCTAGTAAGAGAGCCTGAAAAGAATACATATGAAGTACGTTCAACCATACATATTGAGGAATTGCCGACAGACGCGTTATGGATTATTGCGGTGAAGTATGATGCATTGCCAGTTATCTTGTCTGAAATTAGTACATTATCTGTACAACCGGATTTGTTATTTGTTCAAAATGGGATAGGTCATCTGTCGTTGGTAAAACAATATTCGCTAGGGCATGTGTCATTCGCGACAGTTGAGCATGGTGCAGGAAGAATAAATGATCGAACAGTTTCACATAACGGTGTTGGGCCTATAACCATTGCGGAAAATGAGCGGATTCTATCAACGATTCAGTGGATGGCTGAAATCGATCCGCTGAATTTTCCAATCGCTACACAAAAAAGTTCGGAACGCTTACTTTTCCGTAAAGTACTGATAAATTGTGCAATTAATCCTCTCACAGCACTGTTGCAAGTGAAGAACGGACAATTGTTGGAGAATCCCCATTTTTATTCATTGTTCCATCAGTTATGTGATGAGTTGTTAAGTAATTTCGAAGAGTATAGTGATCTATTGAACTATAAGGATATAGAAGAAGTGTGCCGTAAAACAGCTCATAATCAATCTTCTATGCTAGTAGACAGAGAAAAAGGAAGAAAAATGGAAATTGAAACGATTCTAACGGCAGTCTTGAAGGAGATTGAAAGAAAAGGTGAAAGTGCTCCTTTTTTACAAATGCTTGAGACGATGTTGCTTGGAATAAACAGGAGTGAATCTAGCGGATGTTGACGAATATACTTGGGGCATTATTATTGTTTCCGTTTATTATTTTAATTGTATTAATTATTGTGGCAAAGAAGATTGGAATTACGAAGAAAAAAAGAATTGGCTGGGCTATTGACTGGACAACCCCATTCATGGTTCTAACCGTGCTAATCTTAATACGGGCTATTTGGGATGTTTGGCTTCCTATTTTATTGATTGGTGTATTGTGCATAATTGCGATAGGTTTCTCTATCATGGAACGTTCAAGGGAAAAGGAATTCCGGACTTCTTGGGTACTACGTAGAACGTGGCGGGCTTATTTCTTGTTGTTGACTGTAACTTACTTCTTGCTGTTCGTTATCGGAATCACATTGCAAATTATTCGCTATGTGAACTAATTTGCGCTCATAAGCGTATCAATTCATCCTATTCGGATGAAATGATATACTTGCGATAAGTATGCGACATAAAGGAGTTTGTGACATGTATTTGGACACAATGGAATTGCCAAAAAAGAATAAATTGATGGAAGCGTATCGGCATGATCCACAATTTTTTCATACATTTTTTGATTATGAAGTAACACAGGCAGGATATGAGAATAGAGCAGAAGAGTTGCAAGGGCGTTCATTTCAACGGGAACAACTAGCGCTTGCCATAGAACACTATATGGAGCCGTTTGGCATATCGGATTTGGCCGCTCAACATATTCAAGAACTTTCTAATGATGCACTTGTCGTTATTGGAGGACAACAAGCGGGAATTTTGACGGGGCCTTTATATTCTGTTCATAAGGCTATTTCTGTTATTTTATTGGCAAAAGAACAACGCAAAGCACTAAAGAAACCCGTAATACCTGTTTTTTGGATTGCAGGAGAAGATCATGACATCAATGAAATTAATCATACATATACTGCCAAAGCAGGAAAGGCGGCAAAGCGACAATTTAAACAGCCTACCATTCTGAAAACGATGGCTTCGGATACGCCATACGATCAAAAGGAAATGGCTGCTTTCATCAGAAAAGTTTTCAAAAGCTATGGAGAAACAACTTATACACGCGGGTTGCTAGATCATGTATTGCAAACCGTGAAACAACAGCAAACGTTCACAGGTTTTTTTACCTCGTTGATGAACGACTTGTTTACAAAGCACGGGTTGTTGTTTATGGATGCAGCCTATAAACCACTACGCCAATTGGAATCACCATATTTTTCGCAAATGATTGAAAGCTCTGAAGCGATGGCAAGAAGTATCTACACAACAGAACAACAGCTTCAGTCACATGGTTACTCGAAGCCGATCGAATCCGAAGAGTCGGATGCCAACATCTTTTATGTTCATGATACAGGGAGAATTTTGCTCCGAAGAAAAGACGGAAAGTTCGTTAATGAACAATCAGGTATTTCCTTCACGGAGCAGAAGATGTATGAGCTTGCCAAGAATGAACCTTGGTTGCTAAGTAATAACGTAGCAACTAGACCCATTATGCAAGATTTGGTATTTCCTGTATTAGCATTCGTTGGCGGACCGGGTGAAATTGCGTATTGGTCTTTGTTGAAAGATGCATTTCATATTATGGGTATCCATATGCCAGTCATCGTTCCAAGGCTTTCTATCACACTGGTCAACAGACAAGTCCAAGAAGCACTGGAACTGACAGATATTACGATGGCTCAAGTAATGGATTATCAATTACCGGAACATCAGGAACAATGGCTAGAGCAACAAAGGGATGAGCCATTTGATCGTTTGCTTGACGAGACGAAGAGTCAACTAGAAGCACAGTATGAAAAGTTGCATACACATTTAGAAACGACAGATCCAAGCTTACTTCAATTACTTCAAAAGAATTTGCAGTTCCATAAGAGTCAGTTTGATTATTTACAGAAGAAAAAAGAACAATCAATCTTAGTGAAACATCATGTACAGTACGAGCGTTACCATGTCATTTCTGAACAGCTATTTCCAGAAGGCTCCTTGCAAGAGCGTCTCTATTCGCCTTACTTCTACATGAATCAATTTGGCGAAGACTTGATAGACGAGTTACTAAAACAGTCGTATACCTTCGATGGATCTCATCAGCTCGTGTATTTATAAGAAACCCCTTAAACCCGTCATTCGTTCTATGAATGGCGGGTTTAATTTGCGTTGAATGGATCGACTAGCAAGGATGCTGGGTAGGGATTTTGCGGGCAAAGCTGTGCTCTCAACGCCCCACTTTTACTCGCAAAAGCAGTCCTTCGTTACGGCTCTTCCCGCGGGCCCACCGGAAAGCGTCCCCAACTAGAGCTTCAATCCACTCGTACTCACTAATTGTTTAATTTTCACTGGGATTTCATCTTACGACAATTCCTAGTGTTACTAGCGAAAACAGTGGTTTTTTCGCGATATGAGCAGGAAAACAAATCAGAAAGAAGTACTATTGACACATTTTAATAAATATGAGAAGAAAAATAGCCAAGTGGGTGGAGGAAAGTGGGGGGATGTGGTACATTATTTCATACAGTGGGGTGAATTATATGTTCATGGGAGAGTATCAACATTCAATTGATATGAAAGGTCGTCTGATTGTTCCTTCGAAATTTCGGGAACTGTTGGAAGATGGCTTTATTTTAACCCGCGGACTTGATAATTGCTTGTTTGGATACCCACTGGACGAATGGCAAAAGCTTGAAGAAAAGTTGAAAGCGTTGCCGGTCACAAAAAAAGATGCTCGTGCATTCACTCGCTTCTTCTTCTCGGGAGCATGCGAAGCAAGTCTTGATAAGCAGGGGAGAGTCAATATACCTGCCAATTTACGAGAGTTCGCAAAGATTGAAAAGGACTGTATGATTATCGGTGTATCCAGCCGTATTGAAATTTGGTCTGCAGAACTTTGGGAAGCGTACTACGAGGAATCTGAGGAATCATTTAATGACATTGCAGAAAACCTTATTGATTTTGAATTTTGAAAGCAGGCGGAATAAACATGTTTAACCACACAACAGTATTACTGCATGAAGCCGTCGATGGCTTGCATGTAAAGGAAGATGGCATTTACGTGGATTGCACACTTGGTGGTGCAGGTCACAGTGAAGAAATAGTCAAACTTCTTTCATCTAAAGGACAACTAATCTGCTTTGATCAAGATATGACGGCCATTGAAGCAGCACAACAAAAACTAGCGCACTATACAGCACAAGTACAATTTGTCCATGCAAACTTTAAGGACTTGAAAAATGAATTAGCGAAATTGGGAATATCTCATGTAGATGGCATTTTATATGACCTAGGAGTTTCTTCTCCACAATTGGATACAGCCGAGCGAGGATTCAGTTACCATCTTGATGCACCATTGGATATGCGCATGGATACGTCTGCGCCATTGACAGCTTACGAAGTAGTCAATGAATGGTCGTATTCCGACTTGGTTAGGATATTTTTCCGCTACGGTGAAGAGAAGTTCTCAAAGCAAATCGTCCGTAAAATTGAAGAAGCACGCGCTGATGCGCCTATACGTACAACAGGGGAACTCGCCGAACTTATTAAAACGGGTATTCCAGCAGCTGCCAGAAGAACCGGTGGCCATCCTGCGAAACGTGTTTTCCAGGCTATCCGAATTGCGGTAAATGATGAGTTGGGAGCAGCTGAGCAATCTTTAACTGACGCCCTCACGTTATTACGTGAATGAGGTCGAATCAGCGTCATTACTTTCCATTCACTTGAAGATCGCTTATGTAAAACCATATTTAAGGAAGCATCTTCTATGCCAGAGTTGCCGCCGAACTTACCTATTATACCTGAGGGAATGGATCCGGACTTCCGTCTAATTACTCGCAAGCCGATCATCCCGACAGATGAAGAAATAGAGCATAACAAACGTGCTAGATCAGCAAAATTACGAATCATTGAGAAAAAATAGAAAAGGGGAATCAAGCCATGGGACTAGAACAACGGAACCTTAATACGCCACAGACACCGGAGGTAGAACAACATACTGATCAAAATCAGCAACAGGTTGTCCGCCGTGTAAAAAAACGTTTTTCTAAGGGCGAAAAGGTATTGTTCACTTTATTTGCAGCATTTACAATCGGTACTTCATCTATGCTTTTACAGACACACTCAGATATAAACGCTGTCAATAAAGAAGTGCAGTTGATGAATACGGAAATTGAAAATACTACAAAACAGAATAATGAATTGTCCATTCAAGTGAGTGACAAATCCACCTACGAACGTATTTGGAAAAAAGCACAAGAGAATGGTTTGAACCTTAACGAAAGTAACGTAAAGGTCGTACCAGGACGATGAAGAAGTTTCGCTTTCAATGGGGAGCCTTTCTAATGTTTGTAGTATTCGGAGGGCTCTTTTTCATATTATTCGGCAGAATTCTTTTTATTCAGATGACGGGCCAAGTAGACGGTAAAGAATTAGCGAAGATCGCTTCTAACCAATATGAAAGAAATGCAGTCTTACAAGCTAGCCGCGGCGCTATCGTAGACCGAAACGACGTGGCAATTGCATCGGATACATTAAGTTATCATGTAGTCGCTGTACTTAATGAAGCTGCAAGTAAAAATAGTAAGAGAAAATATCATGTGATTGATTATAAAGAAACAGCTAAAGTACTGGCCAAGTATTTACCGCTAAAAGAACGTGAAATTTACGATAAAATGGAAAATGCTAGAGAGGGAGCATGGCAAATTGAGTTTGGTCGTGCCGGTAAAGATCTAAACCGAGAAACGGTATTGAAAATGAAGGAAGAACTCGATAGAAAAAAATTATCGGGTATTTTGTTTGTAGAGGGTAAAAAACGATTCTATCCTAATGGTCGATTCGCTTCGTACTTAGTGGGCTTTGCTCAAAAAGAAGAAACGGAAAATAACCAAACAGTCACCAAAGGAAAAATGGGGCTTGAAAAAACGTATGACAAGCAACTAACCGGTGTCGATGGAAAAGTGAATTACCAAGCGGATGTCTGGGGTACTTTATTACCTACTGCTAGCAAACAAATTGAAGAACCACAAGACGGTCAGACGATTAAACTGACATTGGATAAGACAATCAGTAATTTCGTGGAAGAAGCGATGGATAAAGTAGAAGAGGAATACTCGCCTAAAAAAATGCTAGTGCTCGTATCTAATCCTAAAACAGGAGAAATTTTAGCGATGAGCCAGCGGCCAACGTTTAATCCTATGACTAGGGAAGGTCTGACAGAAAACTGGCTGAATGATGCAGTTGAGCAGACGATTGAACCAGGTTCTCCAATGAAGATGTTCACGTTGGCAACTGCCGTGGAAGAGGGCAAATGGGAACCAGACGAATATTTCCGATCTGGATCTTATCAAATCTACGATCAAACAATTCGTGATGTCAATGTAGATGGCTGGGGCACGATCACCTTCCTTGAAGGATTGCAACGTTCCTCTAACGTAGGGATGGCGTACTTGCTGGAAAGAATCGGAGATCAGAAATTTATCGAGTACGTTCATAAGTTCGGTTTTGGAAAACGAACTGGGATAGATTTGCCAAATGAAGCGCCCGGTGTTGTACTAGATAATTATCCATCTGAAAGATTGACGACTTCTTACGGACAAGGGTCAACGGTCACGCCATTACAGATGATTCAGGCGGCTTCTGCAATTGCAAATAACGGGGTAATGATGAAGCCGTATGTAATTGATCAAATTATTGATCCGAATACGGAAGAAGTATTGGAGAATCATGAGCCTGAAGAGAGCGGATCACCAATCTCTGCAGCGACCGCTAAAGAAGTGCGGGAAATTTTAGCGACAACTGTTACTTCAGAAAATGGTACTGCCAAAAAATATCATTTAGAAAATTACGCAGTAGGTGGTAAAACTGGTACTGCCCAACTCCCCCAAAAAGGTAGTAAGGATTATATGACGGGGGCTGGGAACTATTTGTACTCATTCCTAGGAATGGCACCAATTGATGATCCTCAACTTTTGATTTACGTAACAGTTCAGCAACCGAAATTAAAAGTAGGAGAGCTAGGTTCAGATCCTGTATCGAAAGTGTTTAATCCAATTATGGAAAACAGCTTAAAGTATTTGAACATTGCACCTGATGATGAACAAGTAGTTCCCGTCAAAAAGGTTGGGGATTATGAAGGGGAAGATGCAGAAACGGCAGCTTCTTTGGCTGTTGAGGATGGCTTCCAAACCGTGTTGATCGGAGAGGGTGGCAAGGTATCCAAACAAATACCAAAAGCAGACACGAAGTTAACGGAGGATTCGATAGTCTTGTTGGAAACAAAAGGAGACACGACATTCCCTGATATGACAGGTTGGTCTAAAAAGATGGTACTTTCATTTACACATCTTTCAAAGTTGGATATTCGAATCAATGGCGAAGGTTATGTTGTTGGACAAAGCATCACAGAAGGGACGTCAGTAAACAAGAATGATCCAATTGTCGTAGAACTTCGAACGCCGGAGCAACAATATAATAAAAAGAAAAGTAATGATAATAAAGAAGAGAGCGAAGAGGAGCAAATCATGGGTGGCTAATGTATAGCACGCAATTTCACAGCATACCTTAATAGAAAAAAAGGTAGTGAGTCTTTGCGGTCATTTATTGATATGCAGTCAAAAAAACGTTTACGTGTAGCCTTCATTTGTTTTCTCCTCGGTCTACTACTCGTTATAGGGAAACTATTTCATGTGCAGATCATTAAACATGAGTGGCTGAAAGAAAAAGCGGAAGAAAACTGGGATATTGAAGTACCTTTTGGAGCTATGCGTGGGAATATTACGGATCGAAGTGGGAAGTTAATTGTTGGAAACAAACTAGCGCCCACGTTATATTTCATGCCAGCACAAAATCCTGACATTTCCAGTGATATACCTGCGATTGCAAAAATTCTTCAAATGCCTCCAAAAACATTGGAGGAGAAACTGAAGAAAAAAACCTATATGGTGAAACTAGCTCCCGAAGGAAAAAACATCACCAAAGAGCAAGGGGATGAGATCTCGAAACTGCAAGTCGCCGGCTTGTATGTAGGTGTAGATTTTATCCGTTACTATCCATATGATGATCTGTTAGCTCGTTTGCTTGGTTTTACTGGATATGATGGCAATGGCTTAGCGGGAATTGAGTATGCGTACGATGAAATTCTGAACGGAACAGGGGACAAAGTACGACTGTTCACTGATGCCAAAGGAATTGCCTTGCCTCATGTAGAGGATAGCTTCGAACATGGCAAAGATGGCTCGACTTTGGAACTGACGATTGATCTTAAAATGCATCAAATCGTGGAACGCGAACTGATTCAAGCGATGGAGAAGTATGATGCAACACAGGCGTTAGCTATCATTATGAATCCGAAAACGGGTGAATTATTGTCACTAGCATCCGTGCCAGGTTTTGATCCACGCGAATATCAATCAGCGGATTCCACTATCTATAACCGCAACTTGCCTGTATGGATGACATACGAGCCAGGCTCCACATTCAAAATTCTTACCTTGGCAGCCAGCTTGGAAGAAGACGTCATCGATTTGGAAAATGAAAACTTTTATGATCCTGGTTACAAAATCGTTGCAAATGCCAGATTACGATGCTGGAAACGAGAAGGTCATAAAGATCAAACATTTTTGGAAGTAGTAGAGAATTCATGTAACCCGGGTTTCATTACGATGGGGCAGCGACTCGGTAGTGAAAGGTTAGATCGCTATATACGTGAATTTGGCTTCGGTAGCTCAACAGAATCAGGCATCGCTGGAGAATCGAAAGGTATTTTGTTTTCCAAGGAAGCATTTGGACCTGTTGAACAGGCAACCACTTCGTTCGGGCAAGGAATCTCTGTCACCCCGATTCAACAAGTGCAAGCTGTTGCCGCAGCTATTAATGGTGGTAAACTTTATAAGCCCTATATTGTTAAATCCATAAAAGACTCTGACGGTAAGACGATTAAAGAATTCAAACCTGAATTGAAAAGACAAGTAATCAGCGAAGAAACATCAGCTAAAGTGCGTCACGCTCTTGAATCAGTTGTAGCGAATGGATCAGGTCGTAATGCTTTTGCAGAAGGTCTTCGAATAGGTGGTAAAACAGGGACGGCACAGAAAGTAGAGAATGGTCGCTATAAAGATGGTGATTATATTGTCTCCTTCATTGGTTTCGCGCCTGCAGATGATCCTGAACTACTCGTATATCTAGCGATCGATAGTCCGAAAAACTCGATTCAATTCGGAGGAGTTATCGCTGCACCGATCGTCGGACGAATCATTGAAGAAATTGCTCCAATCGCTAACATAGAACGAAGGAAAGAACAGTTAGAAAAAGAGTACCGATGGGGAGACGCGATCACATTCCGTTCACCTGATTTACTTGGAATGAATGAAAAAGAATTGTTGTCTCAAAATTACACATTCAAAGTTAAGTGGCATGGAAAAGGTAAGAAGGTTATTCGACAGTTACCAGCTCCTAATACTTTGATGACCGTGGAAGACACAATTCATTTGTACACAGAATAAGCAGTGCTTCACTGACACGCAATTGATAGTAGAAGGAGAACTTAACATGACACTCGGCACCACAGTCACGATAATCGCTGTTTCATTTTTTGTATCAGCGATTATCGGGGTGATCATCATCCCATTACTTAGAAGGTTGAAATTTGGTCAAAGTATACGAGAAGAGGGCCCACAAGCGCATATGAAAAAAGCGGGTACTCCCACTATGGGAGGACTCATCTTCCTTCTTTCTATATTGATTTCAACACTAACTTTATCTTACATAAACGACACACTAACTACTCATACGATTGTGTTATTGATCGTGCTGATCGGTTTCGGAATCATCGGCTTCCTCGATGATTTTATTATTATCGTAGCGAAGCGCAACTTAGGATTGACATCACTTCAGAAATTAATCGGTCAGATCATTATTGCGATCGTTGCCTTTTTCTTACTGAAACTCGGACCATTCGAAACGACCGTAACGATTCCTTTCACGGATCTTGGGATAGATCTCGGTGTGTTTTATGTGGCGTTTTTAGTGTTTTGGCTTGTAGGTTTTTCTAACGCAGTCAATTTAACGGATGGCTTAGATGGTCTAGTAGGCGGAACATCGACTATTGCATTCTCTGCCTTCGGTGTATTTGCGTTAGCGTATGAGCAAAATGATATTGCGTTATTTGCATTTGTAGTAGCGGGTGCAATGCTTGGATTTTTATTATTCAACATCAAACCAGCGAAAGTATTTATGGGTGACACAGGTTCACTGGCATTAGGAGGGGCACTCGCTATGATTTCAGTATTGATCAAACAGGAGTTGTTGCTGTTGGTCATCGGAATTGTATTCGTAGTAGAAACGCTTTCTGTCATTATTCAAGTTATCAGTTTTAAAATGACTGGAAAACGCGTATTTAAAATGAGTCCCATTCATCATCACTTTGAATTATCTGGCTGGTCAGAATGGAAAGTAGTGATTGTGTTCTGGGGTGTGGCATTGCTTGCTGCCCTCGTACCGGTCTTCTTGGAGGTTATGTAAATGAAGAATACAGAACAATTCATAGGGAAACGGGTACTTGTAGTCGGACTTGCGAAGAGCGGAGTGGCAACGGCAGGTTTGCTTCAGCGTCTTGGTGCGGAAGTTGTAGTCAATGATTCAAAGCCTGTAGAAGGTAATGAAGAAGCAATGGAACTTCAAGCGCGAGGAATTGAAGTTATTGGAGGGGGGCACCCGAGTGATTTACTAGAGCGAAATTTCGACTTCATCGTAAAAAATCCGGGTATCCCTTACACTAATTCGCTACTAGCGAAGGCAGTTGAGCAGAATATTCCGATTTGGACTGAAGTTGAATTGGCTAGTATTCTCAGCGAGGCACCAATTATTGCGATTACTGGATCGAACGGTAAAACGACAACCACTACATTGTTGTATCACATGCTAAATTTGGGTAAGAAACATCCACTAATAGCGGGTAATATTGGAACGGTCTCTTGTACGGTCGCTGAAAAGGCGAAAGCGAATGAAGTAATTGTACTTGAAGCTTCGTCGTTTCAGTTAGCTGGGACAGAAAGCTTTACTCCACGCATTGCAATTTTTACGAATTTGTATGAAGCGCATTTGGATTATCATGGATCGATGAATGAATATCTCGATGCGAAGTTGCAAGTAGCCCGCAACCAAACTTCGGAAGAATACTTAATTTTTAATGCGGATCAACAGTTAATAAAAGAAGCAATAGAATCATTCGAATCTCACAAAGTACCCTTTTCAGTACTTGGAAAAACTAGAGAAGGTATTTCAGCAGATGAAGAATGGATTTATTGGCTTGGTGAACCTTTCATAGAAATTAAGCATATTAAATTACCGGGTCGTCACAATTTAGAAAATGTTTTATCCGCAACGGCGGCAGCCATATTGTCAGGGTGTGAAAAAACAGCGATAGAAAATGTTTTGAGTTCTTTCACCGGTGTTCGCCATCGCATGCAATTTGTACGTGAAGCAAATAGCCGTACAATATACAATGACTCAAAAGCGACGAATACATTGGCAACAAAAAGTGCACTTTCCTCATTTAAAAAGCCAATCGTTTTGATTGCTGGGGGACTAGACAGAGGCCATTCATTTGAAGAATTACGACCTTATATGAAAAATGTTCGTGCTGTCGTCACGATAGGGGAGACGGCAAAGCGTTTTGCAGACTTTGCTATGTCTTGTGGCATCACTGAGACAGTTCAGGCAACAACTATGCAGGACGCAGTCCAGAAGGCATATAAGTGTAGCTGTGAAGATGATGTGATTCTATTGTCGCCGAGCTGTGCAAGTTGGGATCAATACAAGAGCTTTGAAATTCGGGGCAACGAATTTATTGATGCAGTAATGAAGTTGTAAATCCTTTGTAATAGTTGGAGAGTAAAATGAAAAACTGACTGATTAATTTGAGGAAGGATGCGAACGCTGGAGAGAACCTACCGAATAATCTTTTTGACAACCGCCTTACTATTGTCGCTGATTGGATTAGTATTTGTGCAATCGGCAGGATCTTATTGGGGAGAAGTTCATTATCAAGATTCTTCTCCATTTATCGTCAAGCAAGGCATCTATATGATTATTTCCTTGGCTGTCGCTTATGTGCTGGTCAAAAGCCCGTTGACATCACATCCTAAATTCTGGACGTATTGTTATATTGGATCAATTCTCATGTTGGTTGCGGTATTAATACCGGGTATTGGAGCTGTGCGAAACGGTTCTCAAAGCTGGATCGCGTTTGGTCCAATCAGTTTGCAACCGGCAGAATTCGTAAAGGTAGCTTTGCTTGGAAAATTAGCAAGCGGTATGAAGAAACATAAAGACAAGTCTTGGCAATGGCAACATTTCGCTTGGATTTTATTACCCGCAACGTTGATCATGTTGCAACCTGACCTTGGCTCTGCCGTCATCATGATAGTATCTGCTTTTGTCATTCTTTTCTTAGCGGGCTATCCATTGTCATTCTTTATCTTTCTTTTCGTCTCAGGTCTCGGTGCTTTTATCGCACTTATCCTAGCTGCACCCTATCGTCTGGATCGAATTAAATCCTATATTGATCCATGGAACGATCCTCTCGGTACGGGGTTTCAAAGTATTCAATCGTTATTCGCGATTGCCCCTGGTGGTTTATTCGGCCATGGTTTCGGGAATAGTCGTCAAAAGTTTTTGTACTTGCCTGAACCTCAAAATGATTTTATCTTTTCCATTATTGCAGAAGAAATTGGGTTTATCGGTGCAGCATCTATCGTGTTGCTGTTTATCTTGTTATTCGCTTCTGCATTCGGTATAGCAATTCGATTAAATAACTGGAATTCTTTTTTAATTGTCACCGGTATGGTGTCCATGATCACTTTCCAAACGTTTTTAAATATGGGAGTCGTCTCCGGGTTGCTGCCTGTAACAGGCGTGACATTGCCTTTCATTAGTTATGGAGGGTCCTCGTTGTTGACTACGTGGCTGGCTATCGGAACGATTCTACATTACTCTGCGAATAAAAGGGCAGGATGAAAGGAGAACAGGATGTGGAGAAAATAATAGATATTGAAGATCGAATTCCATCCATGCGTAAAAAACGCAGAAGAAGAGCTAATATGAGCTTTCTTCTGCTCGTCGTAATATTCGTCCTTGTTCTTCTTGCCTTGTTGTATTTCCAATCTTCATTAAGTGATGTTTCGAAAATATCTATTAATGAGACTGTTTTACACGAAAGCGAGGAGTATATAGATCAAAGCGGGTTGTACAAGGGACAATCACTATGGGGCTTCCGTGCTAAAGATATAGAAAAAAACATTGAGAAAATTCCTGGCGTAAAAGATGCGAACGTTAAAAGAGATTTTTATAATGATGTTTCCATCAACGTGACGGAATGGGAACCTATTGCCTATGTAGAAAATCAATCTCAATATGATCTTCTATTAGAAAATGGTGAACGGTTGGTAACAGCAGATCCTGACATCCTCTCACACGCACCGATACTCTCTGGTTTTAACGAACCCGAAGCGACAGATCGAATGATTG
Source organism: Sporosarcina ureae (assembly GCF_002109325.1). Taxonomy (GTDB): domain Bacteria; phylum Bacillota; class Bacilli; order Bacillales_A; family Planococcaceae; genus Sporosarcina; species Sporosarcina ureae_C. The sequence goes on from NZ_CP015348.1 coordinate 2,989,088, forward strand.
AACAACTACAAGAGCTGGATAGTTCAGTCTTTGAACTTCTCTCGGAGCTTCGTTATGAAGGGGAAGACAAAGTCGACGTATATATGAGTGATGGATATGAAGTTCATGCTGTAATTTTAGGTTTTGCTGAAAAAATGTCCTACTACCCAGATATTATTGCGCAATTGCCTAAAGAAGAAAAAGGGGTACTTGATATTGAAATTGGCGTGTACTTTAAAACATATACAGATTTCTACAAAGAACCAGTACCGGTGGATGTGGAAATCCCACTACTAGACGGAAAGCCGGACGTAACAAAAGGAAAACCGGTGGATGTAGAAATTGAAAAGGAGGAAGAAAGTGAGCAAGAAACTGAAGAAAACTAGAGAGAAGCGCGGCAAACAACTTGTGTTGTCAATCGTCTTTTTAGTACTGGGCTTCATGCTTGCATTTTCCTATCGAACAATTGGCAGTAAGCAACAAGTATTGAGTCCGGAGCATACCAATTTATTTCAGCAAGAAGAACAATACCGTGCAGATCTAATTGAACAGCAAGAAAGAAACAAAGAATTGACAAATGAATTGCTGGAGAAACAAAAAGAAGTGCATTCGTTTGAACAAGATTTCTCCGATAAAGAAAAAAACCATGCAGTTCTTGTAGAAAAAGCGCGGGATTTAAGATTATTACTAGGTGATATTCCGTCGAAAGGTCCGGGGATTAAAGTGACACTGGAAGACGCGGATTATGATCCCTCAGTACAGAATCCCAATGATTACATTGTTCATGAAAGTCATGTCTTACGTGTAATTAATGAATTGAAAATCGCAGGTGCGCAAGGAATGACTATAAACGGGCAACGAATTAATTCGAATTCGTATATTAAATGTACAGGCCCTGTTATTATGGTTGATGGTAGAACGTTTCCGGCACCTTTTATTATAGAAGCAGTAGGGGACCCGAAAGTGCTGTCTCCAGCTCTGCATTTAAAGGGCAGTGTCATTGATGGATTGTTGCGAGATAATATTGTCGTCACATTAGAAGACATGAAGGAAGTTCAACTGCCTGCGATTCGTGACGAAGTATGATGGATTGTGGGGGGGTAGAGTGAAGCAAAAAATACACTGGAAGTTCACATTGATTCTGGGTATAGTGGGATTTGTATTAGCTTTACAATATAACTCAATGAATACTACATCTCCACGTGATACACGAGATTTATGGGCTATTCGTAAAGAGTTGTCGAATGAAAAGAAAATACACTCTGAACTTTTAGAAGAACTTAGGGAAATTGACCAGACCCTTGCTTCATACAATGCATCACCTGAAGCAAATGCAACTGGCGTACTACAAGACACATTGGACAAACTGTACAAACAAGCGGGATTCATGCCGACCACTGGTCCAGGATTTGTAATAGAGGTTGCTCCATCCCCAGAAAGTATTGCGTTCGGTTATGAAGTAGTGCCAGTATCATCTGAACTACTGGCTTGGTTTATTAATGTGGTTAATCAACAACAAGGTAATGAGTTGGAGATTGATGGAAAGCGCTTCACCACGTTAAGTTGGATCCGAGATATTAACGGTAACCTGACTGTTAGTGGGGAAGTAGTTTCCACACCACCGTTCGATATTAAAGTCGTTTCTCCTACAAAGGAAGCCAGTGAAAAATTGTATAATCAATTATTGACGACTACCATACAGGATGAATTTTATTTAGACGACTTAGTTTTAACAATTAGTGAACCAGCGAACCGCATTACTTTACAAGGCTGGACGGGTGGTTTTGAAAATCGGTTTTTAAAAGAACAAACAAAGGAGTAATGACAATATGTGGCTACCCTTACTTGGGCTCCTCCTTGGCGTTTCACTAGGTTTGCTCTCGGATATACAGATCCCGCAAGTATATAATAACTATTTAACTATTGCGATTCTCGCTGCATTTGATACACTATTTGGTGGAATCAGAGCCTATCTTCAGCAAGTGTATGACGACAAAATATTCGTCAGCGGATTTTTCTTCAATATTCTTTTAGCAGCAGCACTTGCTTTTATCGGTGTGCACCTTGGTGTAGATCTGTACTTGGCAGCGGTCTTTGCGTTTGGTGTGAGATTGTTTCAAAACATCGCGGTCATCCGAAGAATCCTGCTTGCAAAATGGACAGGAAGAAACAAAAATCCCAATACAAATGCGTGATATTAAATGTTTTTAGAAGAGGGTGTTGAAAATATTTAGACAAAGCAGTCATAATACAATAGAATGGAAGTTACTAGTTACATTAAGGAGGTGTCAATAATTGAGTAAATCAAATCATTACGTATCACTTGATATAGGATCATCCACAATTAAAGTCTTAATTGGGGAGATGGATCAAAATGCCCTGCATGTAATTGGCGTGGGGAATGTGCAATCTGCTGGAATTCGAAAAGGAACAATTATTGATATTGATGCCACTGTCCAGTCAATCCGTAAAGCGATTGAGCAGGCTGAACGAATGACAGGCTTGAAAATTGAAGAGGTGGTTCTTGGTATACCTGCAAATGGTGTCCAGTTCCAAAACGTTAAAGGTGTAGTAGCAGTAAACTCTGAAAATCGTGAAATTACAGATGATGATTTGGAAAGAGTTATGAAATCATCACAAGTAATGAATGTTCCACCTGAAAGAGAATTCGTCAATTTAGTGCCTAAGCAATTTATTGTCGATGATTATGATGAAATAACAGATCCCCGTGGTATGATGGGAGTAAGATTGGAAATGGACGCAACGTTGATTACGACGTCCAAAACTCAACTACATAACATTTTACGCTGTGTAGAAAAAGCGGGTTTACAGATTCGTGAAATTTATTTGCAACCATTGGCGGCAGGTACATTCGCATTATCTGAAGATGAAATGTATCATGGAACTGCCTTCATCGATATTGGCGGAGGGTCAACTACGGTATCGGTATTTGCTGAAAATCGTTTGATCAGTACGTCTGTATTACCAGTCGGTGGGGATCATATTACAAAAGACTTATCCATTGTCTTAAAAACACCTACAGAACAAGCAAGAATGATTAAGCATCAGTATGGACATGCCTATTATGATGACGCTTCCGATGAAGAATTATTTGAAGTGCCGGTAGTAGGTTCAGATGCTAAAGATCAATACAGTCAGCGTTATATCTCTGATGTTATCGGTTCACGTCTAGAAGAATTGTTCGAATTGATTCTTGAAGATTTATATGCAACAGGTATCCGTGATTTGCCTGGTGGTATCGTCATCACAGGCGGAACAGCTAAATTGGACGGTATTTTACAGTTAGCTCGTGATGTCTTTAAAACTAGAGCAAGATTATACACACCAGAGTATATTGGTGTCCGTGAGCCGATGTATTCCACAGCGGTTGGCTTGATTCGCTATGCGTACATGGAAGATGTATTCTTTGGTTATGAAGAAGAGCCAGTTGGTTCACCTCAATCACCAGACTCCATATATGAAGTCGCGGAACCTTCAGCTAAACCGGTTAAACCGAAAAAAGAAAAAAGTCAAGGATTCATGAAACGCGCTAAAAAAGTATTCGACAATTTCTTTGAGTAATATATTGCTTTAGATGGGGAATTGCAGATAATTTAGAGGAGGAAAATCAATGCTTGAATTTGAGACGAACATAGATGCATTAGCAGTAATTAAGGTTATTGGAGTAGGCGGCGGCGGAAACAATGCGGTCAATCGTATGATCGAACATGGGGTGCAGGGCGTAGAGTTTATCGCGGTAAACACAGATGCACAAGCATTGCAATTATCATCAGCTGAAATCAAACTACAAATTGGTGAGAAGCTTACTAGAGGACTAGGCGCAGGCGCTAACCCTGAAGTAGGCAAAAAAGCGGCTGAAGAAAGTAAAGAACAGATCGAAGAAGCACTACGTGGAGCAGATATGGTGTTCGTTACAGCTGGAATGGGCGGCGGAACAGGTACGGGTGCAGCACCAGTTATTGCTCAAATCGCTAAAGATATTGGCGCATTGACTGTAGGTGTAGTTACACGTCCATTTACATTCGAAGGTAGAAAGAGATCTACTTCAGCAGCTGGCGGTATCGCAAGCATGAAAGAAGCAATTGATACACTAATCGTTATTCCAAATGATAAACTGCTTGAGATTGTAGACAAAAACACGCCAATGCTTGAAGCATTTAGAGAAGCTGACAATGTATTGCGCCAAGGTGTCCAAGGTATCTCTGATTTGATCGCAGTACCTGGATTGATTAACCTCGACTTTGCTGACGTGAAAACAATCATGTACAACAAAGGTTCTGCATTGATGGGTATCGGTATGTCCACTGGTGAAAATCGTGCTGCAGAAGCTGCGAAAAAAGCGATTTCTAGTCCATTGCTTGAAACATCAATTGATGGAGCAAAAGGTGTCTTGATGAATATTACAGGCGGTTCGAACTTAAGCTTGTTTGAAGTACAGGAAGCAGCGGATATTGTTGCAACTGCATCAGACGAAAACGTCAATATGATCTTCGGTTCTGTGATCAACGACGACTTGAAAGATGAAATCATCGTAACGGTTATCGCTACAGGATTTAACGAAGAACAACTAGCTCCTTCAAGACAAAGAGGTCCTGGTGTAACAGGGGGCATTCGTCCACAACGTCCTGTACAACAGCAGCCACCAACACAACAAAGCAGATATGAAGAGCAACCACGTTACGAGCAACAATCTGAGCCGAGACAGCCACAAGCTAATCAGCATCAGCACGATGAACAACTGGATATTCCAACGTTCTTACGTAATCGTACGCGTCGTAAATAATAAATAGAACGAGCTCCCCACTTGAGAAGAAATTCTCAAGTGGGGAGCTTTTTTGCTTTCATAATAATCGCTCGTTCCGTCATATTTAAAAATATGTCGAAGCTTTTATCTTAAAGCATCCAAAGCCTGACAGGTTTTTCATTACAGCCATGATAATCTGTTTGTAAGGAGGCCGGCATATGTATGGTGAACTGATGATAGGGATCAACATGCTCTTTAACTACGCCATCCTATCATTTACTAATAAAGTTGGAAATCATCACACGAGCAGAAGGAGGTTATGGAGCGCAGCATTTATCGGTGCCTTCTTTGTTACATTGTTCCCGTATTCTGTGCCAGCGATGATCTTCACTTTCTTAGGAATGACGTATATTGCATTTGGACAAACATTTGGTAGTTGGAAAAGTTCTATCCTTGCTGTATTAATTGCAACATTTTTTGCAGGAGGATTGCTGACACTCATCTATGCACAAATCAGTATCAGCGCAAATCAGAGCTTTTTATTCGTAGCCATTGGCCTCACTTATCTATCTTTGTATATTGTGAAGCATAAATGGATTGACACACGCATGATGAATAAGTTAATGAGCTTTACGCTCGATTCGGAATTGATGTTATGGGGACAATCCATTCCACTTAAAGTATTCATCGATACGGGTAATCATTGCGTAGAACCGTTATCAGGGGATCCTGTACATTTTATTGGCTATCGGGCAGTTAAAGAACAACTACCCGTAGATTTTGCTATAGCACTGGAGTCCTGGAATCCTGCAGAATCTCCAGACTTGGCCTGTTTCCCCGCCCCTTATCAAAGAAGTCTTCGATTGATACGATTGCAAACTGTTCAAGGTGCTTCGTGGGCTGTAGGAATCAAGTATGATAGTTGGCTTCTCGATGGAGAGTTATTACCTACTGGATATATTGTCTTGACGAAAGAACAGCGTAAATATCCACAAGGTGCTGCAGCTATTTTGCAAGTGAGCGCAATGGATGTACTAAAAGAAGAAGGGAGAACAGCTACATGTTGATAGAAGTAAAAAAGTGGGTTTCATATATTGCAGGATTCTTCAGACGAAAAGGTGGCATATTTTATATCGGGGGTCATGAATCTCTTCCAAAACCCCTCAATAAAGAACAAGAAGCAAAAACCATTGCAGCATTAATGAATGGAGATCCTGCTGCACGTGACACATTAATTGAAAAGAATTTACGTCTAGTCGTCTATATCGCAAGACGTTTTGATAATACCAATACGAATATTGAAGATCTTATCAGCATAGGGACGATCGGATTGATTAAAGCAATCGAAACATTTAAAGCGGATAAGAATATTAAGCTTGCAACATACGCTTCACGTTGCATTGAAAATGAAATTTTAATGCACTTGCGTAAAACTAATCGTATTCGCTCAGAGATTTCATTTGATGAACCTTTAAATTCAGATGCAGATGGCAATGAGTTGCTACTATCAGATATTTTAGGTACAGATGAAGATATTATTACAGACGATGTAGAGAAAAAGTTGGAGCGTCAATATATGATTGATGCCATTTCCATTTTAGATGAAAGAGAACGTTACATTATGGAACAGCGATTCGGCTTGATGGGTACAAACGAAATGACACAAAAAGAAGTAGCGGATCTACTAGGCATTTCACAATCCTATATATCGAGATTGGAAAAGAAAATCATTTCCGAACTCCGTGATCGACTAAATCAACCAATTTCCTAAATGGACTTATCGGCAGAAATTGGCGATTCCTGAATTCGCATATTCTAAAGAGTTGAGGACAGACTACTCTGTACACTCACCTATAGAATGCGGAGGAAAAGCCAATGGTACGTACAAGAGTAGAAATTTGTGGAATCAATACGTCCGAGCTGCCATTATTGACGCCAACTGTGATGAAAGAAACATTCATTCGTTTGCAAAGCGGTGACGAATTTGCCAGAGATGAATTGGTGTTTGCGAATTTGCGTCTAGTACTCAGCCTAGTTCAACGCTTTAACTATCGTGGAGAACAGGCTGATGATTTATTCCAAGTTGGTTGTATTGGGTTGTTGAAAGCCATAGACAATTTTGATTTAAAACATAATGTCAGGTTTTCCACCTATGCCGTGCCGATGATTATTGGAGAAATTAAACGGCATCTTCGTGATCATCATGCTGTCCGTGTATCCAGATCGTTACGTGATATAGCTTATAAAGCCATTAGGGCAAAAGAACAATATGTCAACGAGCATCAACACGAACCAAGAATCTCTGATCTGGAGAAGATTACGGGAATACCGGAAGAAGATATACTCTTTGCTTTAGATGCTATACAAGATCCCATGTCGTTGCATGAGCCGATGAACAGTGATGGCGGCGATCCGATTTATATGATGGATCAGCTGCATGATCAGAGAGTGTCTGAAGACCGCTGGATGAACTATGTGTCCATAAAAGATAAAATGGGCGATTTAGATGAACGTCAACAGCTTATCGTCTCCAAACGATTTTACCTCGGTCAGACGCAAACTGAAATTGCCAAGGAACTTGGAATATCGCAAGCGCAAATTTCTAGAATTGAAAAGCATGCGATGGAGCAGATTCGGCTTGGAATTGAGCAGAAGAAATAGTAATAGCTATTAATATACAGAGACTGTCCTTGCCACTTAAGTGTGGTTAGGGCAGTTTTTGTTTTTGGATAGCGAAGCGCCCAAAATCATGCCCCGTGGAAAGCGTCCATTTCTGCAACGGAGATCCCAAACCACTATCCAATGTCTTAGTTCTCTATACACTTCCTGATTTGAGAAGCAGTTTTTCACGTTCTCATTAAAACTCACTATGCATAGTATGAAAGAAGGAGGGGAAACTATGCGTTTTTCCAGCTTGCAGAAAAAAGAAGTGATTGAATTAAAAAAAGGATCATTCCTCGGTTTTGTTCAAGACGCCACAATAGACATCGAAAAAGGTGAAATAGCACAACTTCACATTGGGGAACTTGAACGCTCATTCTTCACGGATAGCAAGTCAAAAGGTGTGCAGAAAATCGATTATAAAGATGTCATGACGATTGGAAAAGATATTATCTTGATAGATAATAAACAGCTTAATAAGTGACTTATCGTTGATATATAGTGCTCTAATTGATACAATGAAATAAAGATGATGAAAAGTAGTGATAATATGGAACAAGTAGAACAACGACTAGCAACTATACAAAAACAAATAAATGAAGCATGTGAAACGTCAAATCGTTCAGTTGAAGACATCACGTTGATAGCTGTCACGAAGCAAGTTTCTTCAGCTCGGGCACAGTCTCTTTTGGATGTTGGTATACAGGACTTAGGAGAAAATCGTCTTGAAGGCTTGCTTGAAAAGCAAGAAGCGATTAAGGATTCGGTACATTGGCATTTCATTGGTAACTTACAGACACGAAAAGTAAAAGAATTAGTCCATACAATTGACTGTCTTCATTCGCTAGACCGTATGAGTCTTGCGAAAGAAGTGAATAAGCGGGCAAGTCAGCCGTTGAATTGTTTGTACAAGTCAATGTTTCGGGTGAAGAATCTAAATCGGGTATTACTCCTGATGAAGTAGATGAATTTTTTGAGCAATTAGCAACTTATGAGAATGTTCATGTTATTGGACTCATGACGATGGCGCAAAATACGGAAGATGAATCCATAATTCGCAATACATTCCGTTCTTTACGTGAACTGCGTGACCGAATTGCAGCGAAAAAGTACTCCTACGCTCCCTGTACAAAGCTGTCTATGGGGATGTCCAATGACTTTACAATCGCAATAGAAGAAGGTGCAACCCATATACGCATCGGCACTGCATTGGCCGGATCAGAAAGCGAGGAAACTGAATGAGCCTCAAAAAACGATTAGAAAAAATGTTTTGGGTACAAGAAGAAGACTTAGTTCAACAACCTCAACCTAAAGCTCAAAGCAAGCCTTCAAAAAGTGAACAGGCTATTGCTCGCAAAGAGATGAAGAAACTTGGAGGTAAGAAAAGAGCTGTCAATAGCCGTCTTCAAAGTGGACAACAACAGTCTTCGCCTGCTCAAGCTCCAGTGATTAGCTTACAAAGTCTTCAAAAATCATCAAAAGTTATTTTGCTCGAACCACGTTCTTATGCAGAAGTAGAAGACATTGCAGAACATTTAAAGAATCGTCGTTCCGTCGTAGTTAACTTGCAACAGATAGAACGAGATCAAGGGTTTCGTATCATTGATTTCTTGAGTGGGACAGTATATGCACTCGGTGGCGATATTCAGCGGATTGGCGCAGATATTTTTCTGTGTGCACCTGACAACGTAGAAGTAGCCGGTAAAATCACAGAATTTCTATCAGAGCAACAAGATCGATAGGCTACACAACTTAGGACTTTCATTAAATGAAGGTTGAACAATTTGAATGAGGTGTACATGTTATTATGATCGCATTATTAAATAATTCATATCTTTTGATCTCTGGAGCGTTACAATTATTTTCAATCCTGTTAGTCATTTATATCTTGATGTCATGGGTTCCCTCCACTAGAGAAACAAAATTCGGTAAACTTATAGGGAAAATAGCGGAACCGTATTTAGGATTTTTCCGTAAATTCATTCCACCATTCGGAATGATTGATTTTTCACCGATTGTCGCACTGTTGGCATTACAATTAATCAGTAGAGGAATCGGCCAAATCTACTTAATGATCTTCCAAGCATTGGTATATTAAGTATAACCTTAATTGAAAATGGAAATCCTCACAAGGTGAGGATTTTTTTATATAAGGAGAAGAAATAAAATGGATTCGATATTTCAACATTTTCGTAAAGATGAACAACCTTTTATTGAGAAAGTAAATAGTTGGGTGAAGGAAGTAGAAGACACATACGCACCCAAGTTAACAGAATTTCTAGATCCTCGACAGCGCTTTATTACTGAGTCGATCGTCAGGAACTCAGATCTTACACTGACAGCTGACGGTGGTTTTTTAGATGCAGAGCGCCAGAGAGTACTCATTTATCCAGATTACTATATGCCGACTAAAGATGATTTTCAAATCAGTATTTATCAAGTGAACTACCCACAAAAATTTGTTACAATGAAACATTCTCAATTGCTCGGATCCCTAATGTCTATAGGTATTGAACGTTCCCGATTTGGTGATATTCAACTAACAGAAGAAGCGGTCCAATTCGCAGTTGCACAAGAAGTCTCAGAGTATATTCATGTCAATTTCACACAAGTTGGTAAAGTGAAAGTATCCGTAGAGCCGGTACTAAATGCTGAAGATTTTATTGATATAAAAGAAGAATGGACAGAAGATCTATATATTATAAGCTCATTGCGTCTAGATACTGTCGTAGCCGCATTAACGAACAGTTCAAGAGCCAAAGCTTCCTCTTTAATTAAAGGAGAAAAAGTAAAAGTAAATTGGGCTATGATTGATCAACAGGCATTTGAAATAGAAGAATACGATGTTCTTTCAATTAGAGGATATGGACGGTTTAGAATCATGAGTATCGAAGGACGCACGAAAAAAGACAAAATCCGTGTAATGATTGGATCGCTAGTATAGAGAGAATCCTTGATAAATTAAGAAAAGTAGTGTTTAATCAAGTAGTAAACACAATCACATTGTAAACTATGTAAGCATACTGAAAGGAGAAAGCGTATTATGGCTTTAACCCCTACGGATATACATAACAAAACGTTTAATACGAAATTTCGTGGCTATGATGAAGATGAAGTTAATGGGTTTTTAGAACAACTTATGAAAGACTATGAAAACGTCTTAAAGAAAAATGAAGATCTTGAAAAAACGGTTTCTGATAATGAGGTAAAGATTACTCATTTTAATTTAATTGAAGAAACAATGCAGAAATCTATTTTGATTGCACAAGAGGCTGCAGAAGATGTACGAAAAAATGCGATTCAAGAATCAAAATTAATTATCTCTGAAGCCGAAAAAAATGCAGATCGTCTTGTGAATGACGCACTCGCGCAAGCAAGAAAAATTGCACTCGAAGTGGAAGTGTTGAAGAAACAGTCAAAAGTATTCAAAAGCCGCTTCAAAATGATGGTAGAAGCGCAGCTTGATATGATCAATACGGAAGACTGGGACGACTTGTTGAAGTATGAATTGGATACAACGAGCGTAGAAAGTGTAGCAGAGCAAGAGCTAGATCTTCCAAATGTAGACAGTCTAGGCGAAGAACTAGTTAAGAAGACGGAAGAAGCTTGACAACTTCCGAACACATTTTTATAATGAAATGTAAATTAAAATGAAGAAGCGTTGACGGAAAGAGTACTTTCTAATTATACCCATAGCGAGCCGGGGGCGGTGTAAGCCCGGTGGTACATTAGAAACGAAAATCACTCCTGAGCTAGAACCTTTATATAGATCTGGGTTCTCGGTATCACACTGCCGTTATTAGTGTCTAAGCGGCAATTGCTTTATGCAATTGCAAGTAGGGTGGTACCGCGAGAATGAACCTCGTCCCTTTTTGGGATGGGGTTTTTTATATTCAAAAGTGGAAAGCGCCGTTTAGGCTCGACAGGCGTTGGAAGACCATCCAAAAAGGCGTTCTTTGCCTTTCTGGATGATCTGAAACGACCCGAGAGCCTGGCGCTTGCAACTAGCCGAAATCCAAAGTGGAAAGCGCCGTTTAGGCTCGACAGGCGTTGGAAGACCATCCAAAAAGGCGTTCTTTGCCTTTCTGGATGGTCTGAAACGTCCCGAGAGCCTGGCGCTTGCAGCTAGCCGAAATCAAAAGTGGAAAGCGCCGTTTAGGCTCGAAAAACGTTCATACCAATCAAAAAAATGATTCACACATATTTTAAGGAGGAATTATAATGGAATATAAAGATACATTGCTTATGCCGAAAACCGATTTCCCTATGCGTGGCAATCTGCCAAATAATGAGCCGAAAATGCAGGAAGAATGGAATGAAAAGAATATCTATCAGCAAGTGCAGGAACGTACTGCAGATCGTCCGTCCTTCATATTGCATGATGGACCTCCCTATGCGAACGGTGACTTACACATGGGCCACGCACTTAACAAAGTACTAAAAGATTTTATCATTCGTTATAAATCAATGTCTGGCTTCCGCGCTCCGTATGTACCGGGATGGGATACACATGGTTTGCCAATTGAGCAAGCACTTGTAAATAAAAAAGTCGATCGCAAGAAAATGAGCACGGCTGAATTCCGCAAAATGTGTGAGGAGTATGCACTTCAACAAATCGACAATCAGCGTACGCAATTTAAGCGTCTCGGTGTTCGCGGAGATTGGGACAATCCATATATCACGCTGAAGCCTGAATTTGAATCTCGTCAAATTCAAGTATTCGGTGAAATGGCTAAAAAAGGATATATCTATAAAGGATTAAAGCCTGTTTACTGGTCACCTTCAAGTGAAACGGCATTGGCGGAAGCAGAAATTGAATATCAAGATAAAAAGTCTGCGTCTATTTATGTAAGCTTCCCGATCCAAGATGGAAAAGGTGTACTAGATGAAGATGTGAAGTTCCTGATCTGGACAACGACACCATGGACAATTCCTGCAAACTTAGGAATTTCCGTTCATCCTAAATTTACGTATGCAGTAGTAAAAGTGCAGAATGAGAAATTTGTAGTAGCAAAAGATTTAGTGGAGTATTTGGCGAAAGAACTGGAATGGGAAGAGTACTCGATCGAAAAAGAAGTTCAAGGTTCAGACCTTGACCGGATTGTTGCCAGACATCCATTCTATGATCGTGATTCATTAGTTATGCTAGGTGAGCATGTTACAGCAGATGCTGGTACAGGCTGTGTTCATACAGCACCAGGTCATGGTGAAGACGACTTCTACGTGAGTAAGCAATACGGAATCGATGCATTATCTCCAATTGATGACCGCGGTGTCATGACGGAAGAAGCACCATTTTTCGCTGGTATGTTCTATGAGGATGCGAATAAAGCCGTAACTGAAAAGTTGGAAGAAGTCGGCGCACTTCAAAAGTTGTCATTTTTCACTCACTCGTATCCGCATGATTGGCGTACGAAGAAGCCGGTCATCTACCGTGCGACTTCACAATGGTTCGCTTCTATTGAATCGTTCAGAAGTGATTTACTCGAAGCGATCCGTACTACTACATTCACGCCATCTTGGGGTGAAACACGTTTATTCAATATGGTCCGTGACCGTGGAGACTGGTGTATTTCTCGTCAGCGTGTATGGGGTGTTCCGATTCCAGTATTTTATGCGGAAAATGGAGAAGTAATTCTGACAGACGAAACGGTCAGTCATGTAGCAGGTTTATTCCGTGAGAACGGATCGAATATTTGGTTCGAGCGTTCTGCAAAAGAACTATTGCCAGAAGGCTACACCCACGAAGGAAGTCCGAATGGCGAGTTCACGAAAGAAACGGACATTATGGATGTCTGGTTCGACTCAGGAACAACACATCAAGGTGTACTTGATGAGCGTGATGATCTTCGTTATCCGGCAGATTTATACCTTGAAGGTTCGGATCAATACCGCGGTTGGTTTAACTCATCATTGACAACTAGCGTAGCGATCAATGGTATTGCACCGTATAAAGGTATCTTGAGCCATGGTTTCACATTGGACAAAAATGGTCGTAAGATGAGTAAATCTCTAGGGAATGTAATCGTCCCTTCAAAAGTCATCAATCAACTTGGCGCAGACATCGTGCGTCTATGGGTATCATCTGTAGATTATACAGCTGATGTTCGTGTATCTGATTCGAACTTTAAGCAAGTTTCAGAAGTTTACCGTAAGATCCGTAATACGATCCGTTTCTTGCATGGTAACGTAGCCGACTTTAATCCAGCTACAGATCGCGTAGCATTTGATGATATGCGTGCAGTTGATCAGTATGTCTATGTGAAGTTGCAAGATTTGACTGAGGAAGTGCTTACAGCTTACGAGCAGTATGCGTTCCCTACCGTCTACCACGCAATCAATAATTTCTGTACAGGCGTGCTCAGCTCGCTCTACTTGGATATTGCGAAAGATGTAGTCTATATTGAAGCTGCGAATCATCCAGATCGACGTGCAATGCAGTCGGTGATGCATGATACATTGATTACACTAGTCAAGCTCATCACACCGATCTTGCCACACACAGCAGATGAAATGTGGAAATATATTCAGCATGTTGAAGAAGACAGTGTCCAATTGACGGATATGCCGAAAGCGGATCATAAAGGCGAAGAAGCGGACAAGCTACGTGAGCGCTTTGATGACTTGATGGATATCCGTGATGATGTCTTGAAGGCACTAGAAGAAGCCCGTAACGCGAAAGTAATCGGTAAATCTTTGGAAGCTAAAGTGACAGTTGTATTGCCTGAAGATCAACGTGGAATTCTGCAAGCAGAGGATATTGATTTTGCGCAATTCTTTATCGTATCCGCATTTGAAGAAAGTACAAATGCAGAACTGCCAAATGCAATGAAACTAGATCACGCAACGGTCTTGGTTGAACCTGCAGAAGGTGAAAAATGTGAACGATGCTGGACTATCTCCAAGACAGTTGGAGAAGACACTGACCATCCGACACTATGTACACGATGCGCAACTGTTGTGAAAGAAAACTATGCGTAAGCAATCTTGATGTCTCAGCCATCATCATTCATTCGTGGATGATGATGGCTTTTTTTTACACAGTAGGACCGACAATCATATTGCAAGACAAAATTTGTGGTAAACTAAAGAAGAAATTAGCTGGACGGAGGGTAATGAAGTGATCGTTTATTATGCTATTGCTGTACTGGTTATCGGCTTGGATCAGCTGACGAAGTGGCTAATCGTAAAAAATATGGAACTAGGTGAACATATATCTGTTCTGGATCCTTATATCGCATTGCTGTCCCACCGTAACCGTGGCGCTGCGTGGGGAATGCTAGAAGGGAAAATGTGGCTGTTTTTCATTGTAACTATTGTAGTAGTGGTGGCTATAATTTATTTCTTCCATACAGAAGGTAAAAAGGATCGACTACTAGGTGTGAGTCTGATGCTATTGCTCGGCGGTGCGATCGGCAACTTCATCGATCGACTAGTAAGGGGAGAAGTAGTAGATTTTATTAGCGTCCTGATTCCTGTGATTAACTATGATTTTCCGATATTTAATGTGGCGGATGCTGCACTGACAATTGCTGTCATACTGATTTTGTTACATGTGCTACTTGATGAGAAAAAGAAAAAGAAAAAGAAAAAGGTGTCGTAATGGAAAAATTTGAATATGTAATAACAGAAGAACTTACAGGTAATAGAATAGATAAAGCATTGGCGACTCTTCAGCCAGACTGGTCACGTACGCAAATCCAGCAATGGGTGAAAGATGAGCATGTTAAAGTAAATGATAGTTCAGTTAAACCAAACTATAAGGTCAAAACAGATGATAAAATCGCTTTAGAGCAACCAGACGTGGAAGAATATGATGTAGAAGCAGAAAACTTAAACCTAGAAATCGTCTATGAAGATCAAGACGTGTTGGTTGTCAACAAACCAGTTGGGATGGTTGTCCATCCATCAGCTGGCCATGTAAGTGGGACATTAGTTAACGGGTTGATGTACCAAGTGAAAGACTTGTCAGGTATTAACGGTATTATGAGACCGGGTATCGTGCACCGTATCGATAAAGATACTTCAGGGTTATTGATGGTAGCTAAAAATGATAAAGCGCATGTTTCATTAGTGAATCAGCTAGTGGATAAATCAGTAAATCGTGTTTATACAGCATTAGTTCACGGACATATTCCACATGATAACGGTACGATCGATGCACCAATTGGACGAGATAAACGAGATCGTCAAAGAATGGCCGTTGTGGATGATGGAAAACATGCTGTTACACATTTTAAGGTTCTTGAACGTTTTGGAGACTATACATTGGTTGAATGCCGTTTGGAAACAGGAAGAACTCATCAAATCCGCGTGCATATGAAATATATCGGCTATCCACTTGTAGGAGATCCGAAATATGGCCAAAGAAAAACAATCGATTTTGGAGGACAAGTACTCCATGCTGGAACGGTAGGATTTGATCATCCCGAAACGGGTGAATATATGGAATTCACCGCTCCATTGCCTGAAAATTATAAACAATTACTCAATGAATTACGTCCTTGATAGTCGTTGACAAACGCTAGTGGTGAGATGTATACTCTATTAAGCAATTGAATAGCGATACCTTTAATGTCAGTCCTGTGAGGCTGGGAAGGTTGCACGGAATTACATGATAGCTTACTGCGGTAAGTATCGATGTATGCTTTTTTCTGCACGTCCGCCCTCCAGTCTACTCTGACTGGAGGGCTTTTTTTGTAGACTATAGGTAAAAAAGGAAGGGGATTTATGATATGGCGGAAAAAGCAGCAATACTCGATGAGCAAGCCATGACTCGGGCGATCACACGTATTGCACATGAAATTATTGAAAAGAACCGTGGCATTGATCAATGTATATTAGTAGGCATTAAGACAAGAGGTGCCATCTTGGCTAAGCGCTTAGCCGATAAAATTGAATTAATTGAAGGAAAACCAATTAAAAAGGGTGAATTGGATATCACATTGTATAGAGATGATCTTCAATTGAAGAATGCCCAAGGAGAAGCATTTGTTCAACAAGTAAATATAGAGCACGATGTGGCCAATCAAAAAGTCATCCTAGTTGATGATGTTCTCTACACAGGAAGAACAGTCCGAGCAGCATTAGATGCGATAATGGACTTAGGAAGACCTTCTTCCATACAGCTGGCGGTACTAGTAGACCGTGGTCATCGGGAACTACCGATTCGACCGGACTTTGTCGGAAAAAACATTCCAACTTCAAATGAAGAACGAGTCGTAGTCAGTATGATCGAAACAGATGCAACGGATGGAGTCACTATTCACACACGTACATTATAAGCAGCTGGGGGAAATGACGGATGAGCGTAAAAGTATTGGATGTACATGAAAAGCCGCAACCGGTGCGCTGGCTTGCATTAAGTTTACAGCATATGTTCGCAATGTTTGGCGCGACAATCTTAGTACCGCAACTAGTAGGTTTAAGTCCTGCTATTGCACTATTAACTAGTGGAATTGCAACTATCGTATTTATTATCGTAACGAAGTTTCAAGTGCCCGCATATCTAGGCTCTTCATTTGCCTTTATTGTTCCGATACAGATGGCGACTCAATCAGGCGGTATAGGCAGTGCGATGATTGGTAGCATGTTCGTTGCGCTAGTCTATGCCATTATATCGTTACTGATTTACAAGACAGGTTATAACTGGATTATGAAGTTATTACCGCCAATCGTAGTTGGTCCAGTCATCATGGTAATTGGATTGGCAATTGCACCAACAGCTATTAGTATGGCAAGCACGATTAATGTGGATGGAGTAGACGTTTATAGTGGTTTGCACTTTTCAGCAGCTCTAGTCACACTTGCTTCTGCAGTGTTCTGCCTGATGTTCTTTAAAGGAATTATCAGCTTGATGCCAGTACTAATCGGTATTATGGTCGGGTATATCTACTCTGCCTTCATCGGCATACTGGATTTCAGCAAAGTAGTAGAAGCGAAATGGTTTGCGGTACCGGAGATGCTCATTCCAGGTATTGACTATGAATTTGTCGTAACGCCAACGCTATTGATCATCATGGTGCCAATCGCGATTGTAACGATCTCTGAGCATATTGGTCACCAGCTTGTACTCGGCAAAGTAGTAGATCGGAATTACATCGAAAGTCCGGGATTGCATAGGTCATTGCTTGGTGATGGACTAGGTACTTTACTGAGTGGATTGGTCGGAGGACCACCTAAAACTACATACGGAGAGAATATCGGTGTACTAGCTATTACACGCGTTTACAGTGTGTATGTCATCATGGGGGCCGCCGTATTTGCGATACTCTTCTCTTTCATAGGTAAAATAATGGCGTTAATTGCTACGATTCCTACAGCGGTACTTGGTGGTATATCGATTCTATTGTTCGGTATCATCGCTTCATCAGGGATGCGGATGCTCATCGACCACAAAATCGACTTTGATAATCAACGAAATCTAGTCATCGCATCCATCATTTTGGTCATCGGAATAGGTGGAGCGACTATCAATATAAGCGAGACATTCCAAGTCGGAGGTATGGCACTGGCAGCAATTGTCGGAGTGCTGCTGAATCTAGTATTGCCAGGTAAAACGAATGATACCTTGATGGATGAAGAAGAATAGAAAACAAAAGTAGTACGTGCACTTCGTGAAGGGGGAATATGTGATGGAACATTTAGTTTCAATGAAAGACCTGACAGTGGAAGAAATCATGCTCATACTCGATAGGGCAGCGATTTTCAAGCGGCTGGGATTCCGGGAATTGCCTGGAACTTATACCGTCTGCAACTTGTTTTTTGAACCTAGTACAAGAACAAAAACGAGTTTTGAAATGGCAGAGCGTAAAGTAGGCGCGCAAATTATCCCCTTTGAGACGAGTTTCTCTAGTACGTTAAAGGGAGAAACACTATATGATACGATTAGGACGTTGGAAGCAATAGGTTTGGATGCACTAGTTATACGACATCCAGCCGATGGTTTCTATGAAGAGCTAATAAAACGAACGAATGTTGCAATCATTAATGCAGGAGATGGATCCGGTCAACATCCCACACAATCCTTGCTCGACATCTTCACGATTCAAGAAGAGTTCGGTCAATTTGAAGGGTTAAAAGTATTGATTGCAGGAGACATCGCCCATAGTCGAGTAGCACGTTCGAACGCAGAAGCTTTGCGCAAGTTAGGAGCCGACGTCACGTTCCTTTGCCCGCCGGAATGGGCAGGAGAATTCGATAGCGTCGACAACTGGGATGAGGTTATTGAAACAAGTGATGTGGTCATGCTTCTCCGAGTACAGCACGAACGTCATAATACAGAGATGGCGTATACGAAAGCCGCTTATCATGAACAATATGGTCTTACGATTGAACGGGCGGCCAGAATGAAAAAAGGTGCGATCATCATGCATCCTGCTCCAGTGAACCGAGATGTAGAAATAGCAGACTGTTTAATAGAAAGTCCACAGTCGAGAATTTTTAAACAGGTAGAAAACGGCGTCTATATTCGGGCTGCTGTTCTAGAACTTATATTGAAGGGGCGGAAGTAATATGAACACGTTAATTCAACAAGTACAAATGGTAAACGAAGAGGGCAAGATCATCGTAACGGACATCAAAATTGTAGATGGAAAGATTGCGGAAATTGGCAATCAATTAGCAGTAGACGGATGTGAAATTGTTGAAGGGGAAGGATTACTTGTATCTCCTGGCTTCATCGACGTGCACGTCCATTTACGTGAACCGGGTGGCGAACATAAAGAAACAATTGAAACAGGTACATATTCAGCAGCTAAAGGCGGATATACAACCATTTGTCCAATGCCAAATACACGCCCAGTACCCGACACGAAAGAAAATCTTGAAAAAATCAATACATTAATTAAAGACAATGCAAAAATTCGTGTACTTCCTTATGCGTCGATCACGATCAGAGAAGCGGGAAAAGAACGCACTAATCTATCTGAATTAAAAGAACACGGTGCCTTCGCGTTTACGGACGACGGTGTAGGTGTACAAGAAGCAGGGATGATGTACGAAGCGATGCAGGATGCGGCGAAGATCGATATGGCGATTGTTGCGCACTGCGAAGACAACACATTGATCTATGGTGGCGCAATGCACGAAGGAAAACGTAATAAAGAACTGGGCTTGCCAGGAATTCCTTCTATTGCAGAATCTGTACATATCGCGCGGGATGTTTTACTCGCGGAAGCAGCTGGTGCACATTACCACGTATGTCACGTCAGCACAAAAGAATCTGTTCGCATTATCCGAGACGCAAAAAAAGCCGGTATTCATGTCACAGGAGAAGTTAGCCCGCACCACTTGTTGTTGACTGAAGATGATATACCTAACGATGATGCAGATTGGAAAATGAATCCGCCACTTCGTTCAACGGAAGATCGAGATGCATTACGTGAAGGTTTGATGGATGGCACATTGGATTGTATCGCAACAGATCACGCACCACATACGGCAGATGAAAAAGCAGTTGGATTCGCAAAAGCACCATTTGGAATTACAGGATTTGAAACGGCATTTCCTTTACTGTACACAAACTTCGTTAAGCCAGGACACTGGACACTCAAACAGCTTCTTGACTGGATGACAGTGAAACCAGCGGAAGTGTTCAACTTGCCATACGGCAAACTTGAAGTAGGTGCTGAAGCAGATTTAGTGTTACTTGATCTGGAAAAACAACAAAAGATTGACCGTACGACATTTGTATCAAAAGGAAAGAACACACCATTTGACGGCGTAGAATGTGCTGGATGGCCTGTAATGACAATTTTCGGTGGAAACATCGTATGGAAGGATGGTCAATGATGACAAAAAGATACTTAGTATTAGAAGACGGCTCTATTTTTGAAGGGAAAGCATTTGGAGCAGACAGCGCTTCAGTAGGAGAAGCTGTATTTGCAACAGGCATGACAGGATATCAGGAGACGATTTCAAATCCATCAGGTTGTGGACAAATTGTCGTTATGACCTATCCGCTAATCGGTAACTACGGTATTAACCGAGACGATTATGAGTCCATCGATTTAGCAATTAACGGTTTAGTCGTTAGAGAGCTAACAGAAGAACCTTCAAATTTCCGTAGCGGCATGTCACTAGGAGACTTGCTAATTTTAAAAGGGATCCCAGGTATTCAAGAAATAGATACACGTAAACTAACACGTCTTTTACGTGATAAAGGTTCACTGCGAGGTAAATTAACGGCTGCTGGGGAAGAGATCGATCCGGATGCAACAGTTGCAGAACTTCAACAATATGAATTGCCAACCGATTTAGTAGCGAAAGTATCTACTAAGCGCCCATATCCAAGTCCAGGCTTAGGCAAGCGTGTCGTCGTCATCGACTACGGCATTAAACATGGCATTTTGCGTGAATTAAATAAAAAGGACTGCGACGTAATAGTCGTTCCTCATGATACATCAGCAAAAGAAATTTTAGCGCTATTCCCAGACGGCATTTTGCTGTCAAACGGACCAGGAAATCCTGAGGACGTAGAAGGTGCAGTTGAAACAATAAAAGAATTAATTGGTAAAAAACCTATCTTCGGTATCGGATTGGGTCATCAATTATTCGCACTCGCCTGCGGTGCTAAAACGGCGAAGATGAAGAACAGCCATATTGGAGGGAACTATCCAGTTAAAGACTTGAATACGAATCGTACTGATCTGACATCACAAAGTCACGGCTATGAAGTGCTTGAAGAATCTTTAGCAGGAACAGGTCTTGAAATAACACATAGAGCGTTGAACGACAATTGTATTGAAGGGCTTCGAAGTGAAAAGTTGGAAGCATTCACTGTTCAGTTCCACCCAGAAGCATCACCAGGACCACAAGATTCTAACTATATATTCGAACGTTTCATTCAATTGATGACTGCAAGCAACCGAAAGGAGAATACTAATGCCTAAACGTACTGACATAAAATCCATCCTCGTGATTGGTTCAGGTCCTATTGTAATTGGACAAGCAGCAGAATTTGACTATGCAGGTACACAAGCCTGTTTATCTCTTAAAGAAGAAGGTTATCGAGTTATTCTGATCAACTCAAACCCTGCAACTATAATGACGGATACTGAAATGGCAGATAAAGTGTATATCGAGCCGATCACACTTGAATTCGTTAGTCGCATTATTCGTAAAGAACGTCCGGATGCACTACTGGCAACTCTAGGCGGACAAACTGGTTTGAACATGGCAATTGAATTACATGAATCAGGCATCTTAGATGAACTAGGAATTGAGATTTTGGGTACAAAGCTTGATGCGATCCATAAAGCTGAAGACCGCGATTTGTTCCGGACATTAATGAATGAAATGGGCGAACCTGTTCCAGACAGTGAAATCATCCATAACATTGATGAAGCTTATGCATTTGTAAATGAAATCGGTTATCCAGTTATCGTTCGCCCTGCGTTCACGCTAGGTGGAACAGGTGGCGGGATTTGTCATGACGACGAAGACTTAGAAGAAATCGTAGCAAGCGGTTTGAAATATAGCCCAGTTACACAGTGTCTGCTTGAGAAATCCATCGCAGGATTTAAAGAAATAGAATATGAAGTCATGCGTGACTCCGCAGATAATGCAATTGTCGTATGTAACATGGAGAACGTCGACGCAGTTGGAATCCATACAGGAGATTCTATCGTAGCGGCGCCATGTCAGACATTGACCGACCGTGAGAACCAGATGCTTCGTAATGTTTCATTGAACATCATTCGCGAGTTGAAAATCGAAGGTGGCTGTAACGTTCAGCTTGCTCTGGATCCGCATAGCTTTGATTACTACATTATCGAGGTTAACCCACGCGTCAGCCGTTCGTCTGCATTAGCATCTAAAGCGACAGGTTATCCAATCGCAAAACTTGCGGCGAAAATTGCTGTCGGTTTAACGCTAGATGAAATGATGAATCCGGTAACAGGCAACACGTATGCTTGCTTCGAGCCGACATTAGACTATGTAGTAACGAAGATTCCACGTTGGCCTTTTGATAAGTTCGAATCAGCAAAGCGTAATTTAGGAACACAGATGAAAGCAACGGGCGAAGTAATGGCGATGGGCCGTACATTCGAAGAATCCATCATGAAAGCTGTTCGTTCATTGGAAACAGGCCAATTTGATTTGTCACTTCCGGGTGGTAGTGAAATGTCCGACGAATGGATCGAACAACGTATTCGCAAAGCGGGCGATGAGCGTTTATTCTTCATCGGAGAAGCATTGCGTCGCGGTGTAACAATTGAAACCATACACGAATGGAGCGCAATCGATTTATTCTTCTTGCGTAAATTCGAAAACATCGTTCGTTATGAAGAAATATTAAAAGAGAATCCATACGATAAAGCAATTGGTTATAAAGCAAAACGTCTTGGGTTCCCTGACGTGACGATTGCACAATTATGGAAGACAACAGAACGTGAAGTATACGACTGGAGACAAGAACAAGGGTTGGTTCCGGTTTATAAGAAAGTTGATACATGTGCAGGAGAATATGAGTCTGATACACCGTACTTCTACGGTACGTATGAAGATGAAAATGAGTCTGTAAGAACAGATAAGAAAAGTGTAATCGTATTAGGATCAGGTCCAATCCGTATTGGGCAGGGTGTGGAATTCGATTATGCGACAGTACACTGTGTATGGGCGATCCAAGAATCGGGTTACGAAGCGATTATCGTCAACAATAATCCTGAAACCGTTTCGACTGATTTCTCTATCTCTGATAAGTTGTACTTCGAACCGTTAACAATTGAAGATGTTATGCATATCGTAGATCTCGAGCAACCAGAAGGTGTCATCGTACAGTTCGGTGGTCAGACAGCGATCAACTTGGCAGATGAATTGGAAGCGCGTGGAGTGAAGATTCTTGGTACATCACTTGAAGATATCGACCGCGCAGAAAACCGTGATAAGTTTGAAAGTTCATTGCATGACATTGGGGTACCACAACCACTTGGTAAGACAGCTTTATCAGTACCTGAAGCAGTTGTTATCGCATCAGAAATTGGCTATCCAGTATTAGTACGACCTTCGTATGTATTAGGTGGACGCGCAATGGAAATCGTTTACTACGAAGAAGAATTACTTCAATACATGGAGAATGCGGTAAAAGCTAGCCCAGAACATCCGGTATTGATCGACCGCTACTTAACAGGAACGGAAATTGAAGTGGATGCAATTTGTGATGGTGAAACGGTATTAATACCGGGAATCATGGAGCATATCGAGCGTGCAGGTGTTCACTCGGGGGACTCGATTGCAGTCTATCCGCCACAAAACCTTTCTCAGTCCATGATCGAAACGATCGCTGATTATACGAAACGTTTAGCACTCGGTCTCAAGATCCGTGGATTAATGAACATCCAGTTCGTTATTTCAGAAGGACAAGTTTATGTAATCGAAGTGAACCCGCGTTCAAGCCGTACAGTACCGTTCTTGAGTAAAATCACGAATATTCCGATGGCAAATGTGGCAACACAGGCGATCTTGGGTAGATCAATTCTAGAACAAGGCTATACTGACGGTCTTGCAGAAGCTCCAGCAGGCGTCTACGTCAAAGTGCCAGTCTTCTCTTTCGCAAAGCTTCGTCGTGTAGACATTACACTCGGACCAGAAATGAAATCGACGGGCGAAGTTATGGGTAAAGACGTTACACTGGAAAAAGCATTGTACAAAGGCTTAGTAGCGGCTGGAATGGAAGTAAAAGAATACGGAACAGTCTTGATGACAGTATCTGATAAAGATAAAGAAGAAATTGTCGATATCGCGAAACGTTTCATTGAAACTGGATATCGTATTGTAGCAACAGAAGGAACGGCAAAAGCTCTTGAAGCAGAAAATATCGAAGTGAAAACAGTAGGAAAGATTGGCACGGAAGGTCCGACTTTGATCGACGTGATACAAAAAGGACAAGCGCAATTGGTCATCAATACTTTGACTAAAGGAAAACAACCGGCACGTGATGGCTTTAGAATCCGTCGTGAAACTGTCGAAAATGGCATTCCTTGCTTAACTTCAATTGATACAGCGGCGGCTATGTTGTCTGTCATTGAATCCATGACATTCCAGACGGATGCCATGCCAAAACCGCAGGTGGTTAAATGATCATCCAAGATTTGATGACCGTCGGATCGCAACAGGAAATCGCGAAAGATATTTTCGAAATGAAATTAACAGGCAAATTGGTCGGAGAAATTACTTCTCCGGGCCAGTTTGTCCATATCCGTGTATCGGATTCATTTGAACCATTATTACGGCGCCCGATTTCCATTGCTGAAATCAATCCTGAGAAAAATGAAATGACGATCATCTATCGTGCAGAAGGACGAGGCACATCGCTTTTGTCTGAAAAACGTGAGGGAGATACAGTGAATGTACTCGGACCTTTAGGAAACGGCTTTCCAGTTGAAGAAACAGCGATTGGTCAAACGGCTGTTTTAATTGGTGGGGGAATTGGTGTGCCGCCATTGTATGAGTTGTCTAAACAACTTACGGCTAAAGGTGTTAACTGTATCCATATACTTGGCTTTGAATCAGATCAAGTAGTGTTCTATCAAGAAGAATTTGCCGCCTTAGGCGAAACGCATATCGCGACAGTGGATGGAAGTAATGGTACACAAGGTTTCGTTACGAACGTTATGAGTGAGTTATCCAATGAATTCGAAACGTATTACAGCTGTGGACCTATGCCGATGCTTGATGCAGTTCAAAAAGCGTATGTGAATAAAAAAGGATTCTTATCTTTTGAACAACGAATGGGTTGCGGTATAGGGGCTTGTTTCGCTTGTGTTTGCCATACGAATGAAAATGCAACAGATCAACCGTATGTCAAAGTATGCTCAGACGGTCCAGTATTTCCAGCAGGGGTGGTGCAGATATGAATAGATTAATGGTTACATTGCCAGGACTCGAATTAAAAAATCCAATCATGCCTGCATCTGGCTGTTTTGGTTTTGGTAAGGAGTATGGTAATCTGTACGATTTGTCAAAGCTCGGGGCCATCATGATCAAAGCGACAACAGAAGAAATGCGTTATGGTAACCCGACACCACGTGTGGCGGAAACCTCTTCAGGTATGTTGAACGCTATCGGACTTCAAAATCCAGGACTGCAAGGTGTTTTGGAAAATGAATTACCATGGTTAGAGAAATTTGATGTTCCGATCATTGCGAACGTTGCAGGATCTGAGACTGCGGACTATGTAGAAGTGGCAAAACAAATTTCAAAAGCGCCAAATGTTCATGCACTTGAACTAAATATTTCTTGCCCAAACGTTAAATGTGGCGGGATTCTTTTTGGAACAGATCCTGAAATTGCGAAAGAACTAACAGCAGCAGTAAAAGCTGTATCTTCTGTGCCTGTGTATGTAAAGCTGTCACCAAATGTCACGGATATTAGAGCGATGGCATTGGCGGTAGAAGCAGGTGGTGCAGATGGTATTACGATGATCAATACTTTAGTCGGTATGCGCTTGGATGAAAAGACAGGTAAACCGGTTATTGCGAATAAAACAGGCGGATTATCAGGCCCAGCAATTAAACCAGTCGCGATTCGCATGGTCTATGAAGTAAGTCAAGTTGTTAATATTCCAATCATTGGAATGGGTGGCGTTACATGTGTACAAGATGTGGTGGACTTTTTGTCTGCCGGTGCAAGTGCCGTAGCAGTTGGTACAGCAAACTTTGTCGATCCATTCGTCTGTCCTACGATTATCGAGCAGTTACCTGCAAAGTTAGATGAACTAGGAATAGATCATATTTCAGAATTAGTGGGAAGGAGTCATCGTGTATGAATCGTTCTCCAATAATTGCACTAGACTTTGATTCAGCTGAAAGAACATTCGATTTCCTGAAAGCATTCGACCAGTCGGTCAATGTCAAAGTAGGAATGGAATTGTATTATAAAGAAGGACCGGCCCTGATTGCAAAACTAAAGGAAGAGGGATACTCTATCTTTTTAGATTTGAAATTACATGATATCCCCAATACGGTTAAATCCGCAATGAAAGTATTGGCTTCGCTGGAAGTCGATATGGTCAATGTGCATGCGGCTGGCGGTAAGTCGATGATGGAAGCGGCGTTAGAAGGTCTTGATGCGGGTACAGCTTCCGGTGTTCAGCGTCCTGCGTTACTTGCAGTGACTCAACTGACCTCAACGGACGAACGTCAAGTAAAAGAAGAACAACTGATCAGTGTACCACTTCGTGAATCAGTGGAGCATTACGCGAAACTAGCTTCATCGGCACATTTAGATGGCGTAGTTTGTTCAGTGCAGGAAGCAAAAATTATTGAAGAAGTATGCGGCAAGGATTTCTTCAAAGTGACACCTGGCATTCGCTTAGCAGAAGGCGATGTTCACGATCAAAAGCGTGTGGCGACACCAGCAAAAGCTAGGCAGGAAGGCTCAACACATATCGTAGTAGGGCGTGCCATTACAGGTGCCAATGATCCGCTAGAAGCATATCTGGAAGTGAAAACATTGTGGGAGGGGATTACATCATGACTAGAGAAAAAGAAGTTGCGCAAATCCTGTTAAATGTAGGAGCTGTGGCGATCAATCCTGAAGAGCCATTTACATGGGCTTCAGGTATTAAGTCACCTATCTATTGTGACAACCGCCTAACGATGGCAGATCCGGTAGGACGTAAAGAAATCGCAGAAGGGCTTGCGGCATTGATTCGTGTTCATTACCCTGAAACGACAGTCATTGCAGGGACAGCAACTGCGGGTATTCCTCACGCAGCATGGGTTGCGGATATTCTAAAGTTGCCGATGGTATATATACGCTCTACTGCAAAAGCACATGGTAAGAGTCGTCAAATTGAAGGAAGAATCGAGCCGAATGCGAAAGCCGTTATTATTGAAGATTTGATTTCGACAGGTGGAAGCAGCTTGAATGCAGCGAATGCATTGATTGCAGAGGACGTGGAAGTATGCGGAATTGTTTCGATCTTTACATATGAATTACAGAAGGCGGATGAGAAGTTCGCTGAGGCGAATCTTTCATATCACAGCTTGACGAATTTTGCAGCGCTTGCTGAAGTTGCGAAAGAAGAGGGCGCGGTTAAGGAAGAGTCTATGAATGAATTGATGGAATGGCATTCGAAGTTGAAGCTTGGTACGCTGTAATGAAAGACGGTTCCCGTAATGGGAGCCGTTTTTCATTTAGAGAAGGGTACGGGGAGGCAACGTTGATCGACGTTCCAGGCGGACGCTTTCCCGAGGGCGTGGCTTGAGCCAGGCGAACAGCGAAGGGTTCGCTTTGCTGTATTTCTGTGTACTTTGCAGAAATTAAGGCACCTGACAGGGTCTCAAGGCGCACGCTGATCCTCCGGGAGTCGCCGCCTTCCACTTACGATCAACTGGTGTCTTTTTCAAAACGTAGAACTATGATGCATTATTTTTTGAAAAAAGATAGAAAAGAAACCTGTAATAGCAGGAATTCTCTTCTATCTTAATTAGTTTGAAATTTATATCTAGACAATACTTTATTTTCTTAGTTTACGGACCAAGTCTTCATCCGGTGTAACGAATACGGTTTTTTGTTCGAAGTAGATGACGAATCCGGGTTTTGCGCCGGATGGTTTTTTGACGTGCCGGATTCCTGTGTAGTCTACTGGAACAGATGACGACTCGCGTGCTTTACTGAAGTAAGCGGATAGTGCGGCTGCTTCTTCGATTGTTTGAGCATCTGGGTCGGTGTCGTGTATGACGACGTGAGAGCCAGGTATGTCTTTTGTGTGTAGCCATATGTGATCGCGTGCTGCTAGTTTAAATGTTAGGTAGTCATTTTGTTTATTGTTTTTTCCGACTGAGATTGGAATGCCTGTGGAAGAAATGAAAGCTTCTGGTTTTGGTTTTTTCAGTTTTGCTTTCTTTTTGCTTCTACGGGCACGCATAAATCCGAGTTCTATTAGTTCTTGACGTATTTCTTCTATATCGATTGGGGAAGCTTGGTAAACTTGCTGTTTTACCATTTCAAAGTATTCAATATCGTCTTTAGTCTTTTCAAGTTGTTCCGCAATCCGAATTAGTGCAGTTTTTGCTTTGGCATAACGGGAGAAAAAGCGTTGTGCGTTATCGATTGGTGATTTTCTTGGATCTAGCGGAATTGTGACAGTTGTACCTTGTTCGTAGTAATTTTCTACCGTCACTTCTTTATCACCTTTATGCAACTTATAGCTGTTTGCAGTTAACAACTCACCGTATAGTTTTAACGTGTCCAAATCTTGTGCCGTTTCTTGCTCTTTTTGAAGCTTCTTTGTTTTGTTTTCTAGCTTTGCAATTTCATTCGATAACCAGCGTTCGAGGTCAATAGCTTGTGACTTCACACGTTCGCGTTCGGCTCTGGCAAAATATACTTTATCCAGCAAATCGCCCAGTGTAGAGAATGTTTGCGTTGTTCCTTCTGTATGTGTTAATTCAATGGCTGAGAATAAAGTTTTTTTGTCGTTTTCCACGACTGTCGACTTCATAGTATCTACATGGAAGCTATTGAGAAACTCGCGCCAAATAGTAAAGGAAGGCTCGTTTTGCTTTACGCGGTACAATAATTCAGCCGCAGTTAAAGGAGAGAAGCCCGCAAATTGTTTCACGATGTCTTTTGGTTCGTGAAACGCTCCAACAAGTGTATTAAATTCTGTTTCTGTTACTTCAAACGGATCTAGTTTATCTTGTGGAGGTGCAGGAATATAGGGCTGTCCAGGTAAAACTGTACGATAACTATTAACAGAAGGCGGCAAGTGCTTCATACTGTCGATAATCATATCGCGTGAAGCATCAAGTAAAATTAGATTACTATGTCGCCCCATAATCTCAATAACTAACTTTCGCTCGATCTGGTCACCTAATTCATTTCTCGCTTGCACACTTATATTCACAATTCGGTCATTCTCATGTTGTTCAATTGACGTAATCATCCCGCCTTCAAGCTGCTTTCGCAACACCATACAAAATAACGGTGGCTCAGGGGGATTCGTCAACACTTCTTCAGTCAACTGCAACCGTGAGAAAGAAGGATGCAAAGATACTAATAATTTATGATTTTTATTATTGGCTCGGATTTGAAAAATAATCTCCTGCGAATTCGGCTGATGAATCTTCGAAATCCGACCAGTTTTCAGTTGTTGCAGTTCGCTTACTATTGCTTTCGTAAATAAACCATCAAATGCCATACGGATTCCTCTTTCATTTCGTTTTGTTCCATTTTAGCACTCATCGTATGATTATGGTATAATATGAACAGATTGCACACATGGGCCTACGTAGTCTAACTAGACAAATCTTTATGAATTGTTCTTTCGATTCTAAATGTATGTATATGATATCTAGTTGATTGTAGTGGAAAGCGTCCCACCTGGAAGGGAAATCAACGGGGCTATCTACTTTAATTATCGTATGTATAGGTTATAATTAGGAATGGCGTGCTAATGAATACATAACAAAGAGGGATTACATGTACAAACATCGTGGACTACTAATTGTCCTTTCTGGTCCATCCGGCGTCGGAAAAGGAACTGTTCGGAAAGAACTATTCTCAAGCCCGGACACCAATTACGAATATTCCATCTCCATGACCACAAGAAACCCGCGTGAAGGGGAGGTCGACGGTGTCGACTACTTCTTCCGTTCAAAAGAAGTCTTTGAAAAAATGATTGAAGAAGGAAAACTTCTCGAATACGCAGAATATGTAGGGAACTACTACGGAACACCACTCGACTATGTCAACGCAACATTAGACGCTGGTCGTGACGTTTTCCTAGAAATTGAAGTAGTCGGCGCAGCACAAGTACGTGAAAAAGTACCGAACGGTCTGTTTATTTTCTTGGCACCTCCAAGTTTAAGTGACCTAGAAAGTCGTTTGATTGGTAGAGGTACAGAAGCATCCGATATTATTGCAGACCGTGTATTAAAAGCAAGGGAAGAACTCGAAATGATGCACCTGTACGATTATGTAGTAGAGAACGACGAGGTCTCCAAAGCATGTGATCGGGTCAATGCGATTGTTACGGCAGAGCATTGTAGAAGAGAACGTGTGGAACAGAGATACTTACAGATGTTGGAGGGAGAATAAACTATGTTATATCCATCAGTTGATTCACTAAAGGGAAAAGTAGATTCTAAATACACGCTAGTCACACTTGCAGCTAAGCGAGCACGTGAACTACAGGAAAAAGAAAATGAATTACTTCACTCATACCGTTCGGTGAAAAGTGTGGGCAGAGCACTTGAAGAAGTAGCCGCAGGCGTTTTGATCAATGAAGCAGCAGATGAATCAATCATTTATGAAGATGAAGTTTGATTTGAAATAAAAAACAACTCCCTAAGAATTCAATCGTTCTCAGGGAGTTTATTATTTTCGGAAAGGAAATGAGTTTCATGAAGATAGATAATAAAAATATTTTACTCTGCGTAACAGGTGGTATTGCAGTATATAAAGCCGTTGCGCTAGTCAGTAAATTATCCCAAGCTGGAGCTAATGTAAAAGTCGTCATGACGGATTCAGCAAAAGAATTTGTTCAACCATTATCCTTTCAAGTGATGTCACGCAATGATGTATATTTTGATACATTTGATGAAAAAGACTCTCGTGTCATTGCACATATCGATTTAGCGGACTGGGCCGATTTAGTAGTTGTAGCACCTGCCACCGCTAACGTAATTGGTAAGCTTGCAAACGGAATTGCAGACGATATGGTAACGACTATTTTACTAGCAACAGAAGCAGACGTGTGGATTGCACCTGCTATGAATGTACATATGTATGCCCACCCTGCTGTTATGCGTAATATTGACCAATTACATGCGGATGGCTATCAATTTATCGAACCTTCAGAAGGTTTTTTAGCTTGCGGTTATGTAGGCAAGGGTCGCTTAGAAGAACCTGAAAAAATTACTGAATTAATTTGCAATCACTTTAATGGAGTTACTTATCAGCCTTTGCACGGCAAAAAAGTGGTCATTACAGCTGGACCGACTCGTGAACGTATAGATCCCGTCCGCTATGTATCCAATTTTTCAAGTGGCAAGATGGGCTACGCAATGGCGGAAGCTGCACAAAAACTAGGTGCTACGACTGTGCTGATTTCAGGACCAGTCGAGCTACCGGTTCCGACTGGCGTTCAAGTGATATATGTAGAAAGTGCTGCAGAAATGTTTGATGCTGTAATGAGTCAGTATGATGATGCTTCCATTGTAGTGAAGTCGGCAGCCGTTGCAGATTATCGTCCGAAAAATATACATGGTCAGAAAATGAAGAAAAAAGATGGCGATGATGTACTCGAATTGGAGCGGACAACCGATATTCTGAAAACGTTAGGACAGCGGAAAGAAAATCAATTATTAGTCGGCTTTGCTGCTGAAACTACAGATGTGGTAGCCTACGGTCAAAAGAAATTGGAGTCTAAAAATCTGGATTACATTATTGTCAATGATGTGACTGACCCAGACGGCGGTTTCGGTAGTGACACGAATGTTGTGACATTACTTTCTAGAGAAGGAGAAGCAATCCCTTTTTCAGCCATGCCAAAAGATCAATTAGCCGAACGGTTATTTGAAACGATTATTCAGCAAGAAAGTAGTAAGCTGCATGATCGCTGAAGTCATTGTGGATGTAGCAGCCTATCCAATCGACCGTCCATTTGATTACGCAGTTCCTGTTGAGTGGGAACATGTGATGGAACCAGGCTTACGGGTTAAAGTTCCTTTTGGTCCGCGGAAAGTTGCGGGCTATGTTACAGCGATCAAAGAAGAAAGCGAGCTGGATAGTAACAAGATAAAACCACTAGCCGAAATTATAGATTTAGAACCGGTGTTATCTGCAGAGTTATTGGTACTGTCGAAGTGGATGGCAACGGAAACGATCGCTTATGAAATCGATGCACTGCAAGTAATGTTACCCGCTGCTATGCGTGCTAAATATGAAAAGATTATGACCGTCATCAAACCGGATGAACTCAACGAATCATTTCGCACATTTTTAGGTAACCGCCAGCAAGTGACGTTAAAAGCAATTCAAGATGCTAATTTATTAAATGAAGTAAAGAAGTATAACGAACAGGGAATTGTTGAAATCGATACAGCGATCCAACAGAAAACTAAGATGAAAAAAGTACGTATGATTCATATACCGGATGCCACTCGATTAGAAATTGCATTGGAAGAAACGCATCCAAATGCTAAGAAACAACGTGAACTACTCAGTTGGTTATTGCTTCATCCGACAGAATCAGTAGAGGCGAGTAAGCTCCTCAATGAATCAGGTGTAGCATCGAGTGTACTGAAATCACTTGTAGACAAAGAGATAGTCGAGCAATCACAGGTCGAGGTGTATCGTGAGTTAGAATCACCAAAAATGAAGGATAGCGGTAAACCGGAACAGCTAACAGATGAGCAACAAGTTGCGCTTTCTGCTATTGAACTTTCGAGTGATAAGCATATTCAAGAGACGTTTTTACTTCATGGTATTACAGGAAGTGGAAAGACGGAAGTGTATTTGCAGGCCATCGACCATGTGTTAAAACAAGGTAAAGAAGCGATTGTGTTAGTACCTGAAATTGCATTAACTCCTCAAATGACGGCCCGGTTTAAAGGACGATTTGGAGAACTAGTAGCTGTCTTACACAGTGGTTTATCCGCTGGTGAAAAGTATGATGAATGGCGTCGGATTCATCGCGGCGAAGTAAAAGTTGCGATTGGAGCACGTTCAGCGGTATTTGCTCCTTTCACGAATTTGGGATTGTTGATTCTGGATGAAGAACATGAGTCTACGTACAAACAAGAAGAATCGCCAAGGTATCATGCACGAGATGTAGCTATTTGGCGAGCAGAATATTATCAATGTCCTGTTATCTTAGGTAGTGCGACACCTTCACTGGAGTCTTATGCCCGGGCTTCCAAAGGGGTGTATTCATTATTGACCCTTTCAAAACGTGCGAAGAATCAAGCGTTGCCGAGTGTTGAAGTGGTAGATATGCGTGAAGAGCTTAAAGCAGGAAATCGCTCTATGTTTTCTATTGCACTCGCTGAAGGCATTCGCGAACGATTGGCACGCAAAGAACAAATTGTTCTGCTGTTAAATAAACGTGGCTTTTCGAGTTTTGTTCTCTGTCGTGATTGCGGAACGGTTGTTGAATGCCCAAACTGCGACATTTCATTAACCTACCATCGTGCAAGTGAAAGTCTGAAATGTCACTATTGTGGTCATGAAGAACGGGTACCTCTTGAATGTCCTGAATGCACAAGCGAGCATATTCGATTCTTTGGGACGGGAACGCAAAAAGCACAAGAGGAACTATATAAATTAGTACCTGAAGCACGCGTTATTCGGATGGATATTGATACGACAAATACTAAAGGTGCTCATGAGCGTTTGTTGCATGATTTTGGTGAAGGAAAAGCAGACATTTTACTTGGTACTCAAATGATTGCCAAAGGGCTTGATTTTCCACGCATCACTCTTGTAGGTGTATTGGCTGCGGATACATCTCTCCATTTAGCCGACTTTCGGGCTGCTGAGAAGACATTCCAGCTTTTAACACAAGTGAGTGGTAGGGCAGGACGTGATCAGTTACCGGGTGAAGTGGTCATTCAGACATATGACCCTGAGCATTATGCGATTGAGTTATCTAAGACACAGAATTACGTGCCTTTTTATGATATGGAGATGGATAGAAGACGATTGCTTGGCTATCCACCCTACTATTATGTGACGGTTGTACAGTTCAGTCATGAAGATGTATTAAAAGCTGCAGACTATGCACATAAAGGCACTGCATTTATGGCGGAGCGTCTATCACAAGGAACGGTCATCATTGGACCGACAGCTGCGGCGATCAGTCGCCTCAACAATAGATATCGTTACCAAAGTTTGATAAAATACAAACAAGAACCTGCTTTAATTCCGGTTCTGCAACAACTTTTGAAACACTACAAAACAAGTTGGGCAAAAGACGGCTTGGTTATGTCGATTAACCGTGAACCAACATCGATCTTTTAACCTTTCGATGAAGAAATGAGGAAATTATTTTGACTATATTAGAAATCGTTAGGCATCCATCACCTATCCTGACGACTCCATGCGAGGAAGTTACTGTATTTGATGAAAAACTGGGTGTTTTACTAGATGATATGTATGAAACAATGGTAGAGCATGACGGTGTGGGAATAGCAGCTCCACAAGTGGGTAAGTCTATTCGTGTAGCCATTGTAGACTTCGATGAAGAACAAGAAATTATCGAAATGATCAATCCTGTCGTTACGGCAATTGGAGGATCTGAAGTAGAAGTCGAGGGGTGCTTAAGTTTCCCAGGACTATTCGGAGAAGTAGAGCGTCCTTTCCATGTGAAAATTGAAGCACAAGAACGGGACGGCAGTTTATATGAATTAGAAGCAGAAGGCTACGAAGCGCGAGCAATCTTACATGAAATCGACCATTTGAATGGCATTCTATTCGATAAAAAGATTACACGCGTAGTGGATCCATCTGAATTTGAAGACGAAGATGAAGATGAAGAGGAGGGTGACGAATGACGAAAATCATTTTCATGGGAACTCCTGAATTTTCTGTAGGTGTGTTGACGATGCTACATAATGAAGAATATGAAATTCTCGCTGTCGTGACACAACCAGATCGTCCAGTAGGTCGCAAGCGCGTATTGACACCACCTCCCGTAAAGGAAGAAGCAGTACGCTTAGGATTGCCTGTTATTCAGCCAGAAAAGCTAAAAGGTTCTGCGGAGTTACAGGAAATTCTCGAACTCCAACCAGATTTGATTGTGACGGCTGCATTCGGTCAATTGCTTCCGAATGAACTGCTCGAAGCACCAAAACTTGGTTGTATAAATGTTCATGCTTCTTTATTACCTAACTATCGTGGTGGTGCACCCATTCATCAGGCAGTCATGGATGGTCAGAAAGAAACAGGCGTTACGATCATGTATATGGCGGAGAAATTGGATGCGGGGGATATCATTTCGCAAGTCATTACACCAATTGAAGAGACCGACGATACAGGGACGATGTTTACAAAGCTTTCTAAAGCAGGTACTTCATTATTAAAAGAAACATTACCTTCCATCCTTGCTGGTACAAATGAGCGTATAGTACAGGATGAGACGCAAGTGACATTTGCAAGAAATATCTCAAGAGAACAAGAGCGAATTGATTGGACAAGTTCAGCACGTTCGATATATAACCAAGTACGCGGGTTACATCCGTGGCCAGTCGCTTATACAAAGTTTGCCGGTGATCAAGTGAAGATTTGGTGGACTCAGCTGGAGGAACAATTATCTGATGCAACGCCTGGAGAAATCGTCGGTCTGGAAAAAGATCGTATTATAGTACAAACAGGTGAAGGCACTATAGCCATTACAGACTTACAACCAGCAGGTAAAAAACGAATGACAGCCACCGTGTTCTTAAATGGAATCGGATCAAAATGGCAAGTGGGAGACAAATTTGAATGACAAATTATAAAAAGAAGATTTGGCGAGGCAATGTACGCGATGCAGCATTATCGATGTTAATGCAAATTGAAGAAGAGCAAGCTTACAGTAATTTATTGCTCCATAAAACGATTGAAATCTATGATCTTCAATCAAAAGACCGTGCATTATTGACAGAGTTAACATATGGTACGTTACAGCAGCAAATGACGCTTGATTATTATTTAGCACCGTTTGTGAGAGGGAAATTACAGCCATGGGTTCGGCAGTTACTTCGTCTGTCTGTCTATCAAATCATTTATCTCTCCAAAATACCTGAGCACGCGATTGTTAACGAGGCAGTAAAAATTGCCAATAAGCGAGGCCATAAAGGAGTTTCGTCCATGGTGAACGGTATTCTTCGCTCAATCTACCGTGAAGGTGTACCTTCATTAGATGAAATTGAAGATCCTATTACTCGTTTGTCAATCGAGACTAGTCACCCGGAGTGGTTGATCCGAAGATGGATTGAGCAATACGGTATGGAAGAAGCTACCGCAGCGGCAGTAGTCAATAATCAACCACCTATTACAACAGCTCGAATCAATAGAACCAAAACGAATATTGGTGAAGTCATCGGCCTACTAAAAAAAGAAGGCATTACTGCAATAGCGGGTACTCTTTCAGATAGTAGTATCCAAGTGGAGTCAGGAAATTTGGCTTCTACAGAAGTATTCAAACAAGGGTTGTTGACGATTCAAGATGAGAGCTCTATGCTTCCTGCCATTGCATTGCAAGTAGAACCGGGTATGCGCGTATTGGATATGTGTGCTGCTCCAGGAGGTAAAACTACTCATATAGCAGAGCGTATGAAAGATGAAGGGGAAATTCAGGCACATGATCTGCATGCACATAAATTACGTTTAATTGAGCAAAATGCAGAACGACTTGGGTTGAGTTCCATTCATACAAATAGTGGAGATAGCAGGGAATTATTGAAAACATACGAACCTCAATCTTTTGACCGCGTATTAGTAGATGCGCCATGTAGTGGATTAGGGGTTATTCGTAGAAAGCCTGAAATCAAATACAAAAAAACCATTAAAGATATTGAAAATCTTACAGTCATTCAAAAAGAACTACTTGAAGTTGCTAGTCAACTAGTGAAGAAGGATGGTCTTTTAGTTTATAGTACATGCACAATCGATAAGTCCGAAAACGAAGAGATTGTAAAATGGTTCTTGAAAGAGCAACCAGACTTTGTACTAGTTCCACTTCATATTCTAGAGAATGAAACGAAGAATGGCTACTTACAGATTTTACCTCACGATCATCAAAGTGACGGTTTCTTTGTCGCGACGTTACAAAGAATCAACTAACCAGACCAATTGGAATGGAGGGTAGCCCATGGAGTATGAAATACGCTCTGATACAGGACGGAAACGAACAGTAAATGAAGATGAAGCTGCGGTATTCGTTCATTCTGAAAAACAGACGATACTCGCAGTGGTTGCAGACGGAATGGGTGGTCACAAAGGTGGAGATTACGCCAGTGCCACAGCTGTACGGATGATAGGCGAGCAATTCATGTCCGCTGATAGAGACGTAGTATCGGAGCAGGACTGGGTTGACTTGCTGTATGACACAGTGGTGGATATTAATCAATTTTTATTCACAACTGCTCAAGAAGATGACACCTATAAAGGCATGGGAACTACACTAGATCTTGCATTGATCTTGGACAATCAATGCATCGTCTTTCACGTAGGAGACAGCCGGATTTATCAAGTAACGGGTAAAGCGATTCGTCAAATAACAAAGGATCATTCTTTTGTTAATGTGCTGATTGATAGTGGAGAAATTACGGAACAGGAAGCTGAAGTACATCCGCAACGGAATTGGATTATGAAAGCTGTGGGCTCTGAGAAGTCTATAGTACCTGACCGTTATTCGTTTCCATTACTAGCCCACTCCTTTTTGCTACTTTGCACAGACGGTTTAAGCAATAAAATCGAAAAGGAAACAATGCTTGATATTATGTTGCACGAAAGTTCGTTGGCAGAAAAAGCAGATAAATTTATAGAGCTAGCGAATCATCGCGGTGGTGAAGATAATATTACAGTTATACTACTGGCAATTCCTGAAATCGAGGTGACTCACGTATGATTGGAAAACGAATTGGTAAACGTTACGAAATTATTCGGGTCATCGGTGATGGGGGAATGTCCAGAGTGTATTTGGCGCATGATGTAATACTGGACCGCGATGTAGCGATCAAAGTACTGCATTATGATTTTGCCAATGAAGAAGAGTTGAAAAAACGATTTCAGCGGGAAGCGCTATCCGCGACGAGCCTGACACATTCACATATTGTAAATATCTTTGATGTCGGCCAAGAAGATGAACTCCATTACTTGGTGATGGAATACATAGCCGGCAAAACACTGAAAGACTATATTCATACTCACGGTGCATTGTCGGCAGAACATGCAGTGTCAATTATGCAACAGCTTGTCTCCGCCATATCACATGCGCACCATAATGGCATTGTGCATCGTGATATTAAACCTCAAAACGTGTTAATGAATGGTGAGGACGATGTAAAAATAACAGATTTCGGAATTGCGATGGCTTTAAATTCCACAGCGCATACGAAGACGAACTCTGTAATTGGAACGGTCCATTATTTGTCTCCTGAACAAGCCAGAGGCGGTATGGCTACGAAACGATCTGATATATATTCACTCGGTATCGTATTTTATGAATTACTTACAGGGGAGCTACCTTTTTCTGCAGAGACTGCGGTGGCAATTGCATTGAAGCATTTACAGGAAGAAACGCCATCTGTTCGTGATCAATTTCCTGACATCCCTCAGAGCGTAGAAAACGTTATTTTAAAAGCTACTGCTAAAGATGCAATCTATCGATACGCTACCGCAGATGATATGTATGATGACTTACTAACCGTTTTATCTGCTGATCGATTGGATGAAAGTAAATTCGCCTTGCCTTTTGATGATGATAAAACCATGGCTATTCCTGTAATTAAAGACATCCCGAAATCTGTCGTTGCAGAAGATACTATGAAAATCAATCCAGTACAACCTGAGCCAGTAAGTCCTGTTAAAAAGAAAAAGAAGAAATGGCCATTTATTTTACTCGGTGGTATTCTATTGATTTCTTTACTAGTATTCGTAATGTTTATGTTGATGAAACCTAAAGAAATTATCGTACCTAAAGTAGTAGGGGAAGAAGAACTTGCAGCTACAGAGATACTTGAAAAAGAAGGCTTTGTTATAGATGAACGCTTCGAAGAGACGTCAGATGAATATACTATAGGCCAAGTAACGAAAACAGTACCTGAAGCGGGGAAGAAGCGCAAAGAGGGCGATGGTGTCAAAATATTTGTCAGTACAGGAAAAGATACGATGATTCTGAGTGATTATACAGGACGTAACTTTGAAGCGACTAAACGTTTTTTAGAAGGTTATGGATTTTTGCCAATTGAATTAGTCGAAGTTTATGCTGATGAACCAAAAGGTACAATCATTAGTCAGCAACCTGAAGCTGATCAACCTGTCATTCCTGAAGAAACAGAATTAATCTTCACAGTAAGCAAAGGAAAAGAACTCCAATCATTGGACGATCTATCGGGCATGTCAGCAAAACAGTTGGAGGATTATGCTAAGAGAACTGGATTGAAAATTCATATCGTTAGTGAAGAATCCTCGGAAAAAGTGCCAAAAGGACATGTAGTTTCTCAAAAACCTTCTAAAGGTGAAAAAATGGAAAAGGGACAAAGAGTGGATGTCGTGGTGTCAAAAGGACCTGCTTCTAAGCCTGTCAAATTATTGGTGAAAACTATTACCATCCCATATGAGTCCCCTGAAGAACCAATAGAAGAGGATAGTACAGACGGTGAAATAGATACCGATAACAATCCCCAAACAAAACCTGAGCCCGAACTAATTCCGCAAAAAATTCAAATATATATACAAGATCGTACACACACAATGAATGATCCAATAGAAGAATTTGAAATTACGGAAGATACAACGCGCAAGGTTACCATTGAACTTCAAGAAGGTGATCGTGGTGGATATAAAATCATGCGAGATCAAACAGTTATTGAAGAAAATAAGTATGACTATAAAGATTTAGAATAGAGGAGGAGTTCGATGGCAGAAGGCCAGATTCGAAAAGCTATCAGTGGTTTTTATTATGTAGAGCATAATGGTGAATTGATTCAATGTAAAAGTCGCGGAGTTTTTCGACTGAAGAAAATTAATCCGTTGGTAGGAGATTTTGTTACGTATGTACCGGATGGAGACAATGATGCGACGATTACGGAAGTTCATCCGAGAAAAAGCGAATTAGTCAGACCACCAATTGCGAACGTAGATCAAGCTCTTCTTGTTTTTTCAGTTGTTGAACCCGATATGAGTCTCCGTTTACTTGATCGTTTCTTGACAGTTATTGAATCTCATCAGTTGGAACCAATTTTGTATATTTCCAAAGAAGATATCGCGACCACGAAAAAGCTGGAAGACAATGAAGTGAATCTAGCTTATTATCAAAAAATAGGGTATACCATCTTGCGTAATATCGATCATGAAGATTCTTTACTTGAAACGCTTCGCCCGTATTTTAGTGGCAAAACTACTGTACTCGCCGGCCAGTCAGGAGTGGGGAAATCTACATTATTAAATACGATTTTACCCGAATTGCAATTAAAAACAGGTGTTATATCTGATGCGCTTGGCCGTGGTAAACATACTACGCGCCACGTAGAGTTACTTGAAGTAGCCGATGGGTTGGTCGCCGATACGCCTGGATTCAGTTCGTTAGATTTTGAACATATCGAAAAAGAAGAGCTTAGAGACTATTTTGTGGAGATTTCAGAAGCCGGTGAAAGCTGTAAATTCAGAGGCTGCCTTCATATGAAAGAACCTGGCTGCGCAGTGAAAGCGCAGGTAGAGCAAGGAATAATTTCTGAAGGTCGGTATAAAAATTACATGTTATTTTTGCAAGAAATAATGGATAGAAAGCCGAGGTACTAAGTATGATAAAAATTGCACCGTCTATTTTAGCAGCAAACTTTGCAAAACTTGGAGAAGAAGTGAAGGAAGTAGAGAAAGCAGGAGCAGAACTGATTCACATCGATGTAATGGATGGACATTTTGTTCCGAATATTACAATGGGACCGATTGTGGTTGAAGCGTTGCGTCCATTGACTGAATTACCGCTTGATGTCCATTTGATGATCGAGAATCCTGACGCCTATATCGAGGACTTTGCGAAAGCAGGTGCTGATTATATTACGGTACACGTAGAAGCTTGCCCTCACTTGCATAGAACTTTGCAGTTGATCAAATCGACGGGTGTGAAACCAGGTGTCGTATTGAATCCGCATACGCCAATTGAGCAAATCATGCATGTCCTAGAAGATATTGACATGGTATTGTTCATGACGGTTAATCCAGGTTTTGGCGGTCAGTCGTTTATCCATTCCGTTCTACCCAAAGTGAAGCAACTCGCTGAACTCATTAAAGAGCGCAATCTCTCCATTGAAATTGAGATCGATGGTGGAATTAACGAAGAAACTATTAAGCCTTGCGTAGAGGCTGGTGCAACAATATTTGTAGCGGGATCTGCAATTTATAGTAAAGAAGATCGTGCTAAAGCGCTTCAAGCTATTAAGTCTGCAGGCGAGAGTGTGATGGCAAAATGAAATACGCCATCGTGTGTGCAGCAGGTCCTATAGAAGAAGTGGTCGACTTAGCTGAATACGATCAAGAAGATACGGTATATATCGGTGTAGACCGTGGTGCATTGTATTTATTGGAAAAAGGGATTCAGCCCACTGAAGCGGTTGGTGATTTTGACTCTGTAACAGAAGAACAGTTTGAAAAGATCAATTCGAATGTAGAAATTGTCCATCGTGCTAATGAAGATAAAGATGAGACAGATACGGAACTTGCTGTGCAACGAGCGCTTTCATATGAACCAGATTATATTATTTTAACAGGCGTGACGGGTGGTCGTTTGGATCACTTACAGTCCGCATTGCACTTATTGTATCGCATGCAATCGGAAAATCGTAAAGTGAAATTCAAAATACACAATACCACAAATGATATTCGTGTCATGCTTCCTGGCGTGAGACGTGTAAAGAAGGATTTACGCTATCCTTATACATCCTTTTTCTCGTTCGGCCCCGTCGTGACAGGGCTGACGTTGACAGGATTCAAATATGAAACGGTGAATGAACGATTGGAAATCGGTGTTACTCGCTTTACGAGTAATGAAACAGTGGCGGATGTTTGTACTATCTCTTTCCGTGAGGGCATATGCTTAATGGTAAGGAGTTCAGATTCCTGAAAGGAGTTGGGGATTTGCGAGTATATACATTCACATTGCCGAAGTTTGTCAGTAACATTGTGAGAAAGTGCGCAGTAGCTTTCCAAAAGGACAGCCGTACTAAATCAACCGTTGCTGCCAATCCAAAAGCCGCCAAGACAAAAAAACGCAAAAAAGAAAAATCACAAAGCGCCTAAGTGGTGCTTTGTGTTTTTTTTTTTTTTTTGTAAAGGCAAGAAAGCGCCTTTATGGCAATTCCTTCAACATCTGTCGAGGCTACCAAGGCGCTTTCAGCTTTAAATCATATCTAGCTTCAGACGGCAACCGCTCGGGACACTTCAGGCTAGAAGATAAAGGCAAAACCCGCCTTTATTTTCTAGCCCTCCAGTGCCTGTCGCGGCTAAACGCCGTCTTCAGCTTTTAATTATATCCAGCTTCAAGCGCCAGCCTCTCGGAATGTTTCGAAATTGCCATAAAGGCAAAAAAGCGCCTTTATGGCAATTCCTCCAACATCTGTCGAGGCTACCAAGGCGCTTTCAGCTTTTAATTATACTCGTTGTACTTTGCCTGATTTAAGAGCTCTTGCAGAGACCCAAACGCGTTTAGGTTTGCCGTCTATTAGGATTCTAACTTTTTGAAGGTTAGCGCCCCAAGTGCGCTTGCTAGAGTTCAGAGCGTGTGAACGAGAGTTACCAGCACGAGCTTTTCGTCCAGTTATAACACATTGTTTAGCCATTTTAGTTCCTCCTCGTGAATTATTTAGCGATTCACGTTACAATTCGCATACTATAGTACTTTATCATAAGCGTTGAATCGATGCAACAATTTATTTTGATACTTTCAAGGTTTTTTCCTTTACACTATCTTTTAATGGTTTCAATACTTTCATTCTTGATGAATTACCGTATAATGTACGTATGATGTATCTAGGGATGGGGAGGAGAAGAGGAATGTCAATCGAACTTAAAAATGAGCATGGAACGATAGATATTACGAATGATGTAATTGCACAAGTAGTCGGTGAGGCTGCGGTCGAGTGTTATGGAATTGTGGGGATGGCTTCCCAACACCAAATTCGCGATGGGCTTACGGAAATCCTCCGCAAAGAAAACTTTTCTCGTGGCGTGATTGTGCGTAACGAAGGTGATGCATTCCATATTGATATCTACGTCATTATGAGCTATGGCACAAAAATTACTGAAGTAGCCTATCAAGTACAATCAAAAGTGCAATATATAGTGAAAACGACGTTGGGACTATCAGTGAGTTCTATAAATATTTTTGTTCAGGGTGTTCGTGTAACGAACGTGTAAAAGGAGGCCTTCAAGTCAATGACTTCAATTAATGGATTGCAATTTGCGAAGATGGTAGAAATGGGTTCGCATCATCTTCATCAAAATGCGGATTATGTGGATTCTTTAAATGTATTCCCGGTGCCAGATGGTGATACGGGAACGAATATGAATTTATCCATGACATCCGGCGCGAAAGAAACAGAAAGAAATGCACAAGAACATATTGGTTTGACTGCACAGGCATTCTCAAAAGGATTGCTTATGGGTGCACGTGGAAATTCAGGTGTGATTTTATCCCAGTTATTCAGAGGATTTAGTAAGCAAATTGAAAAAGAAGCGGAAGTAAACGTCAAACAATTTGCAGAAGCACTGAAGTACGGTGTCGATACAGCTTATAAAGCTGTGATGAAGCCTGTAGAAGGAACTATTTTGACGGTTGCCAAAGATGCTGCCAATGCGGCAGTGGAACATATTGAAGATGCGTCTGATTTAATTGCATTGCTGGAAATCATTGTGGAAGAGGCAAAAGCTTCTTTGAAACGTACACCTGATCTATTGCCTGTTTTGAAAGAAGTTGGCGTAGTAGACAGTGGTGGACAAGGTCTTGTATATGTTTATGAAGGATTTTTGGCATGTCTAAAAGGTGAAGAATTACCTGAAAAGGTAGTTATGCATTCAATGGATGACTTAGTGAATACCGAGCATCATCGTAGTATTCAGGGCTTTATGAACTCAGAGGACATCGAGTTTGGCTATTGTACAGAATTCATGGTCAAACTGGATTCAGATAAGCTTCTAGATCAACCTTTTGACGAAGCTGTATTCCGACAAGACTTAAGCGAACTGGGTGATTCACTACTTGTTATTTCAGATGATGAAGTAGTAAAAGTACATATCCACACAGAGGAACCAGGAGATGCTTTGTCTTACGGACAGAAATATGGTTCGTTAACGAAGATGAAAATCGATAATATGCGTGAACAACATAGCGATATTATGGATCGAGATGAAGTGTCAACACAGAGACCGGCTCAACACAAATATGCAATTGTAACGGTTTCGATGGGTAAAGGAATTGCTGAGCTTCTAAAGAGTATCGGAGCATCTGCAGTAATTGAAGGTGGTCAGACGATGAATCCTTCTACGGAGGATATAGTCAAAGCCATTCAAGAAATTGGTGCGGAGAAAGTATTGATCTTGCCAAACAATAAAAATATTATAATGGCGGCTGAACAAGCGGCTGAAGTATTGGATATTCAAGCGGCGGTTGTGCCGACGACATCCGTACCAGAAGGCCTAGCAGCTATTTTGGCATTCAACCCGGAAGCGACAGTAGAAAAGAATGCTCAAACGATGTTACAAGCATCTTCTTCTATTAAAACCGGACAAGTTACTTA
Organism: Sporosarcina ureae; assembly: GCF_002109325.1. Lineage (GTDB taxonomy): Bacteria > Bacillota > Bacilli > Bacillales_A > Planococcaceae > Sporosarcina > Sporosarcina ureae_C. The sequence goes on from NZ_CP015348.1 coordinate 3,033,944, forward strand.
CGCGGTTCGTGACACATCGATTGATGGCATAACTATCCATAAAGATGATTTCATGGGACTCGCTCAAGGGAAAATTACTAGCTCTAATCCTTCATTGGAAGATGTGGCGAAGAACTTAATATCTTCCATGATTGATGAGGAAGATGAAATTGTCACGATTATTTATGGTGAAGACGTGACGACTGAAGAAGTGGAAAAAGTCAGTAGCTATATTGAAGAACAATTTGATCATATCGATATAGAATTATATGCTGGAAAACAACCGCTTTATCCATACATTATATCTGTAGAATAAACACATCACGTTGTCCTGTAAGTAGGGCAACGTTTTTATTTTCCTATCTTTTCATGGTAAACTTAAAAGAAGAACATCCGTTTTCTAACTTGATATGGGGAGGGGGTAGATTTCGTATGGAAAATATTTTGAATAATAGTGTCGGAACTGTAAAAGGAATAGGTAAAGCAACGACAGAGCAATTTGGAAAATTAGGGATTTTGACGATCGAAGACTTGCTGTATACATTCCCATACCGTCATGAAGATTTTCGTATGAAAGACTTGACTGAAACACCGCATGGCGAACGCGTTACTGTGGAAGGACGAATCGAGTCCGAACCAGCAGTTTTTTATTCTGGAAAGAACCGTTCAAGAATGCAGGTCCGTTTATTAGTCGGTCATCATTTGATAAAAGCTGTGTTTTTCAATCAGCATTATTTAAAGGATCGTCTACTTCCAGGGATGCAAATTAATGTAACTGGAGCATGGGACCGAGGACGTCAGGTGATTACGGTCAATCGTTTACATACTGGTGAGCAAACTGACTTCGAGCCGGTGTATAGTTTAAAAGGAATTATGCACCAAAAAACATTTAGGCGCTACATGCGAACTGTAATCGATCTAACAGCGCAATATGTAACAGAAACGTTGCCGCAAGAGATACTCAGTGCGTACAAATTACCTTCTATTTCACAAGCTTTAGAAATGGTCCATTTCCCGACTACGCCTGAAGACGTCAAGCATGCTCGTAGACGCTTTGTTTATGAAGAGCTATTACTATTTCAATTAAAGATTCAAGGCATGAAAAAATTACGTAAAGAGCAGGAAAAAGGACTTGTTATTCAATACGATCTAGATTTGCTGAAAAAGTTCATCAGTACGTTGCCATTTGAACTTACAAATGCACAAAAACGTGTAGTGAATGAATTATGTGCGGAACTGAAATCACCACTCCGAATGAATCGTTTACTGCAAGGAGATGTGGGCTCAGGTAAGACGGCTGTAGCAGCTATAGCCTTGTATGCAGCGGTTACGGCAGGTTTTCAAGGGGCATTGATGGCACCAACAGAAATTTTGGCTGAGCAGCATGCCGAATTATTGGCCAATTGGTTCGAACCTTTCGGTGTTACTGTCGCTTTTCTAGCTGGATCTACTAAAGCGAAAGCGAGAAAAGAGTTGCTGGAACGTTTGGAGGTTGGAGAGATTGACTTGCTGATTGGAACGCACGCACTCATCCAACCTGAAGTGCAGTTTCATAAACTAGGCTTTGTTGTGACAGACGAGCAGCACCGTTTTGGCGTGCAACAACGTCGTGTCTTGCGTGATAAAGGTCTAAATCCTGATGTGCTATTCATGACAGCCACACCTATTCCTAGAACACTGGCAATTACGGTATTCGGTGAAATGGATGTGTCTATCTTAGATGAATTGCCGGCCGGTCGGAAAGAAATTGAAACACATTGGCTGAAAGAAGATTCCTTAATACCTGTGCTACAAAAGATGGAAAAAGAGTTGAGGGCAGGAAGACAAGCCTATGTCATTTGTCCTTTGATCGAGGAATCAGATAAATTGGATGTCCAAAATGCAGTTGAGGTACACGCGGAACTAAGTAATTATTTTGGTGGTCGCTATACGGTAGGCTTAATGCATGGTCGTTTGCCTTCGACTGAAAAGGAACAAGTCATGCGGGAGTTCAGTGAAGGACAGTTGAACATACTCGTTTCAACGACTGTTGTAGAAGTTGGCGTCAATGTGCCGAACGCAACCTTCATGCTAATTTACGATGCGACTAGATTCGGTCTTGCCCAGCTACATCAACTTAGAGGACGTGTAGGACGTGGTTCTGATCAATCATACTGTGTATTGCTTGCGAATCCATCTTCAGAAGAAGGCAAGATGCGTATGCAGTCGATGACGGAAACGAACGATGGATTTATTCTGGCTGAGAAGGATTTGGAGTTACGGGGTTCAGGCGATATTTTCGGCAAGAAACAAAGCGGGATGCCAGAATTTAAAATGGCTGATTTGGTCCATGATATTAAAGTGCTCACTATAGCACGTGATGATGCAGAACGTTTATTGAATTCGGATGCATTTTGGACAGGCGACGAGTATGCTACTTTACGCAAACGACTTGAGCAGTCAGGTGCACTCACTGATAAGAGGATAGATTGATAGCTGTGCAACTACTATATTCTATTCCTCTTGCAATCTGTTTTAGCTCTTTATATACTTAGTGTTAATACCAAGTGCTAATCTGGAGGGGTGTAGTAATTGAAAGTTCCTAAACATGAGAGGCAACAATTACTCGTAACGCTACTTGAAGAAGATCCATTTCTAACGGATGAGGACATTGCCCAGCATTTCTCCGTGAGTATCCAAACCGTCCGACTGGATCGAATGGAATGCCGTATTCCAGAGTTGAGAGAGCGGCTGAAATCGGTAGCGTCACAACAAATATTAGGTACAGTAAAATCCATGCAAACAGAAGAAATCTTTGGTGAAATTATCGATGTGGAATTAGATAATAAAGCACTTTCGATCTTTGACGTCACGGAAGCACATGTCTTCAAGAGAAATGGTATTGCGAGAGGACATCATTTATTTGCACAGGCGAATTCATTGGCTGTTGCGGTTTTGGATGATGATTTGGCTTTGACTGTCCGTTCTTCGCTTCATTTCCAAAAACCAGTGAGAGCAGGAGATCGTGTGGTATCTCGTGCCATAGTGCGTAAGGAAACCTTGAAAAATAAAAGTACGATCGTCGATGTTCTGTCAACTGTAGAGAGTGAGCCTGTTTTCTCAGGAGAGTTCCAGATGTATCGTACGACAAAAAAAGGCAGGTAATTACAGATGATTATTGCAGTAGACGCAATGGGTGGAGATAATGCCCCTGGAGAGATTGTCAAAGGAGTAATACAGAGCCTTCATGCATTTGATGACATCAAGATACATATATTTGGTGATGAGCAAAAAATGGCACCATTCCTCGAACCGCATCCACGCCTTCAAGTTGTGCACTGCTCGGAAATCATTGAACCGGATGATGAACCTGTGCGCGCAATTAGAAAGAAAAAAGATGCTTCCATGGTACGTATGGCGCAGGCGGTAAAAGATGGTGAGGCACAGGCGTGTGTGTCAGCGGGCAATACTGGTGCACTCATGTCAGCAGGACTCTTTATCGTGGGACGCTTGGATGGAATCCAAAGACCGGCACTGGCACCGACCTTACCTACGATTGATGGTAGTGGTTTTGTTTTGCTAGATGTAGGAGCGAATTCAGATAGTAAACCATCACAGCTAGCGCAGTTTGCGATTATGGGCAGCATCTATGCAGAAAAAGTGCGCGGTATTGAAAAACCCCGTGTTGGATTATTAAATATCGGCACAGAGGCTGGAAAAGGGAATGAGCTAACGAAACTTGCTTATGCCGAGTTGCAAGCTGCACCAGTCAACTTCATCGGTAACGTGGAATCACGTGACTTGTTAAATGGTGTGGCTGATGTCGTAGTCACGGATGGCTTTACAGGGAATATGGTGCTGAAAACGATTGAAGGAACTGCAATGAATGTGTTTTCCATGATTAAAGACGTATTTATGTCATCATTGAAAACCAAGCTTGCGGCAGGATTGGTTAAAGATGATCTCAAAGGATTAAAAAAGAAAATGGATTACTCGGAATACGGTGGAGCAGGATTGTTTGGTCTGAATCAACCCGTCATCAAAGCGCATGGTTCATCCAACGCCAATGCACTTTTCAATGCAGTTCGCCAAGCGAGAACCATGGTACAATACCAAGTATGTGAAAAGATTAAAGAAACAATCGGAGAGGAAGAGGAATCTTGAGTAAACTGGCATTTGTTTTCCCAGGACAAGGCTCTCAAGCCGTGGGGATGGGTAAAGAATTCATAGAGAAGAACGAGTCGTCTAAGCAATTCATGCAGAAAGCGGATGAAGCCCTTGGTTTCGAACTGAGTAAATTAATACTTGAAGGTCCACAAGACGAGTTGACGTTGACTTATAATGCGCAACCCGCTTTACTAACTGTGGGTGCGATGATCGCGGCACGTTTGGAACAAGAAGGCATTATACCTGATTATTCAGCAGGCCACAGTCTAGGTGAGTATACAGCGCTTGTTGAATCCAAGGTGCTTTCGTTCGAAGATGCAGTAGTCGCTGTGCATAAGCGTGGTCTATATATGAATGAAGCAGTACCTGCAGGCAAAGGTGCAATGGCTGCCATTCTTGGAATGGATCGTGAAGTCTTGGAATCGATTACGGCCAATATCACAGAGTCAGGACATCCAGTACAAGCAGCAAACTTAAACTGCCCTGGACAAATTGTTATTTCAGGTGCAAAAGTTGGCGTGGATAAAGCATGTACAGCTTTAAAAGAGGCTGGTGCAAAACGTGCATTGCCATTGAATGTCAGTGGACCATTCCACTCCATACTCATGGAACCAGCTGCCGAGGAATTACAAAAAACGCTTGAAGATATTGACATGAAGGATGCAGAAATTCCGGTTATTGCAAACGTTACTGCAGACGAAGTAACGAAGCAGGATGAAATAAAAAAATTATTGGTAGAGCAACTTTACTCTCCTGTACGTTGGGAAGAGTCTATTGAAAAACTACTTGAACTTGGGGTTACTCGTTTCGTAGAGTGTGGTCCAGGAAAAGTATTGAGCGGCTTGATCCGTAAAATAGATCGTACAGCTAAAGTGTACCCGGTTTATGATGAAGAAACGCTTGAGAAGTTGCTAGAAGAAGCGAAAGGGTGGTCATGATGGGAAGGTTTGATGGGAAAACAGCAGTTGTCACAGGAGCTTCTAGAGGGATTGGACGCACTGTTGCTTTACGCTTGGCTTCTGAAGGCGCAAAAGTAGTTGTCAATTATAGCGGTAGTCAAGACAAAGCAGAAACCGTAGCGGCAGAAATACGTTCGGCAGGTGGAGAAGCACTAGTCATTCAAGCAAACGTATCGGATGCTGATCAAGTGAAAGCTATGATGGACGAGACGATCAAACACTTTGGTAGTATTGATATCCTTGTCAATAATGCTGGCATTACGCGAGATAACTTATTAATGCGCATGAAGGAAGATGAGTGGGATGATGTGTTATCCATTAATCTAAAAGGCGTATTCTTATGTACTAAAGCTGTCACACGTCAAATGATGCGTCAGCGTTCAGGAAGAATCGTCAACCTCGCTTCTGTTGTAGGCGTTGTTGGAAATGTAGGACAAGCAAATTATGTGGCGGCAAAAGCAGGCGTCATTGGTTTGACCAAAACGACAGCAAGAGAATTGGCGGCACGTAATATTTTAGTGAATGCCGTAGCACCAGGATTCATCACAACAGATATGACAGATGAATTGGGCGATGACATGAAAGAACAACTATTGTCAACGATTCCTTTAGGTAAGCTTGGAAGTGCTGAAGATGTAGCGGGCACTGTCGCTTTCTTACTATCCGATGAGGCAAAATATATTACCGGTCAGACCATCAATGTAGATGGCGGTATGGTGATGTAATTGACCTACTTCTTTGAAAGCGCTATTTATGGTTGCGTAACAAGGGGACTAACCCCTATAATTCAATAGTAGCTAATGTGCCGACTTTGGCCTTGAGAGGAGGTGACTATGTTGTCAACAGTACTTGAGCGCGTAACAAAAGTAGTTGTCGACCGTCTAGGTGTCGATGAAAGCGAAGTAAAACCTGAAGCTTCTTTCCGTGAGGATCTTGGAGCTGATTCACTAGATGTAGTAGAACTTGTTATGGAATTTGAAGATGAGTTTGAAACTGAAATTTCTGATGATGATGCAGAGAAAATTGCAACTGTCGGAGATGCAGTAACGTACATTACAGCAAAAGTAGGCGAATGATCTTTTAGGTGAGACACTTTCTTCCTTTCATCTGAAAAGAAGAAAGCGTCTCTTTTCGCTTTAAAGCGCATATATAAAATTAATAGATGAGAGGCAGAGTAGTTTATGAAAAATAAAAGAACATCGAAAGATCAAGCATCCCATCCTACATTGCCACAAGCTGTACGCGAAAAATTCACCATGCTACAGCAAGAACTAGGCGTTCAATTTGAAGATGAGAATCTATTGTACAATGCATTTACCCACTCATCCTATGTCAATGAACACCGTCGCAAGAAGTTTTCCGATAATGAACGATTGGAATTCCTTGGAGATGCTGTTTTGGAGCTTGGAGTATCAAAGTTTTTATTCCGCACAGAACCTGCAAAAAGCGAAGGGGAACTTACGAAACTTCGTGCAGCGATTGTATGTGAGCCATCACTTGTTAAGTTTTCGAATGAATTAAACTTCGGTGATTATATTCTTCTTGGCAAGGGGGAAGAATTGACTGGCGGAAGAATGCGTCCAGCATTACTTGCGGATGTATTTGAAGCATATATCGGTGCGCTCTACTTGGATCAGAGCATGGAAGTCGTTGAAGAGTTTCTAAAACGAATCATTTTTCCGAAAATTAGTATCGGAGCTTTTTCGCATGTGACAGATTATAAAAGTCGCCTGCAAGAGTTAGTGCAGCAAAAAAATAACGGACCTCTTCAGTACGAAGTCATAGAAGAAAAAGGTCCTGCACATGCGAAAAAGTTTGTTACCGTAGTCAATCTCAATGATCAACAACTTGGAAAAGGAATAGGTAAATCCAAGAAAGAAGCGGAACAGGAAGCTGCCCGTCGTGCGATTGAACATTTATCGATGCAGACAAACGAAGGGGAGAACTAATCGTGTTTTTGAAAAGGCTGGAAATTGCAGGCTTTAAATCTTTTGCGGAAAAAATCCATATAGATTTTGTGCCAGGGGTAACGGCCATCGTTGGACCTAACGGAAGCGGGAAAAGTAATATTATCGATGCAATTCGTTGGGTACTTGGTGAACAGTCTGCAAAATCATTGCGCGGAAGTAAAATGGAAGATGTCATTTTTGCAGGCAGCGATTCGCGAAGGGCGGTAAATTTTGCAGAAGTCACCCTTATTTTAGATAATGCACAAAACTTATTCCCGCTCGATTACACCGAAATCAATGTAACTAGAAGGGTTTTTCGATCTGGTGACAGTGCGTATTTATTAAACGGACAGACTTGTAGGTTAAAAGATATCACGACGCTGTTTATGGATTCAGGATTAGGCAAAGAAGCCTTTTCTATTATTTCACAAGGTCGTGTAGACGAGATCTTGAACAGTCGTGCAGATGAGAGACGCAATGTTTTCGATGAAGCGGCGGGTGTATTGAAATACAAAACCCATAAACTTCAGGCTGAACATAAACTATTTGAGACGACCGATAATTTGGATCGTGTACTGGATATATTAAAGGAAATCGATGATCGACTTGTGCCGCTAGAAAAAGAAGCGGTTTTGGCACGTAAATCTTCTGATTTGCGTTCGACTCTTCGTGAGGCTGACGTTCAATTGCTTCATCATGACGCGTCTGCATTACAACAGCAGATTTCCGAAAAAACGGTAGTTGTGAAAAGTGATGAAGCAGAACGGCAAAAGTTTTCGGTTCAACTTGCACAAAGTGAAGAGGAACTAGATCACGATAAACAAGTTCTTCAGAAAATAGAGTTTCAACTGGATGAATTTCAAAGCGAATTGATTAATAAAACAGCAGAAGCGGAGAAGTGGGATGGTAGAAGATTATTGTCCCTAGAAAAGACCCGCAATACAGAGCAACAAGTAAAACGAATTAAGTCAGAGTTACAAATTGCTGAACAAACGCAACATATAGCAAAAGAAAAACTGAGTTCCATGCAGAATAAACAGAAAGTGATTCGAAATGAACTTGAAGAAGTGACGAAAGAAAGTAAACAAGTCATGGCTCTGTTGAACAGTTCACTAAAAGAAACAGAACAACAAATTGAACAGTTGAAATCTAATTATATTGAGCGGCTCAATGAAGAAGCTACTGTGCGAAATGAAATTAAGCATGTAGAAGAACGGCTACAAGGTGAAAAGTCCTCTACAGAAAAGATTACGGTTCAGACAGCCCTGCTTTCCGAGAGAAAACAACAACTCACCAAAGAACAACAGGAGAAGATCAAGCAAAAAGAGGCTGTTCAGCAACAGTTGGACGATTTGGAGAAGTCAGCGAGAACCTGTCAGCAACAATTGTCAGAGGAAGAGCAACGTTTATCGACTCAACAGCAATTTCTTCAAAAAGCATTACGCAAACAGTCTGAAATGCAAGGAAGACTGCGCGCCCTAGAAAGTCTTGAAAAAGATTTTTCGGGGTTCTATTCAGGTGTCAAAGAAGTACTTCATGCAAAGCAGAAACAACGTATACAGGGAATCGAAGGCGCTGTAGTTGAACTTATCACAACGGAACCGGCTTATACAAAGGCAATTGAAACAGCTCTTGGCGCTGCCATGCAGCATATCATTACTACGACTGAGCGTGATGCCAGACAGGCTATCGGATACTTGAAATCAAGAAATTTCGGTCGCGCTACGTTTCTTCCATTGGATATCTTGAAACCGCGTGAATTGCCAATGAATAGCAGACAAGTACTCACTCAACAACAAGGTTTCATCGGTACAGCGTTTGAACTTATTCAAACCTCTATGGAATATGAGTCGGTCGCTAAAAATTTATTAGGCCAAACGATCATTGCTAGTGATTTACAAGCCGCGTCAGGTTTAGCAAAAATAATTGGACACCGCTATCGGATCGTCACGCTTGATGGGGATATTATCAATGCAGGGGGCTCATTGACAGGTGGTGGTGCAAAAGGCCAATCCACGCTATTTTCCCGAAAGGCAGAGCTGGAGACGCTTTCCAATCAATTGCATCAAATGGATGAATCTATTCAGCAAGCTACTGCCCAAACGTCTGAAACTCGCAATCAGGTCGGTAATAGTCTACATTTACGTGATCAATTACGTGTAAAGCTAGAAGATGTGCAACAGAAAAAGTCCTCAATTCATTCGTCTATTCAGGAAACTGAAATGGAAATGCGTTCTGTAGAAATGGAAATATCTACAATTGAAGTTGGACGTACTGATACCGTCTCTGCTGAAAAACAATTAACGACCAAAAAACAAGATTTGCAAACTCGTCATAAAGCATTAAAAAATGAACTGCAACAGATGCTAGAAAAATTGGAGAGTTTGGAAAGACTAGTAGAGAACAGACGGGAAGAACAGCAGTCCTTGCAAACGAGATTACATGATTTGCAACAAAAAAGTGCTGTATTGAAAGAACAAGATGCCTATCATTCAACGGGTATGTTGGAGACCGTCACGCAATTAGAGGAAATGGAACTGACAATCAGCCGACTGCAAGAAGAACAGCAATACGTGCAAGAGTTTGTAATTGGTAAAGAATTAACACCGAAGGAAATCGAAAAACAAAGTCATCAAGCAACTGAAGCGAAACAAAAATTGCTGAAAACGATAGAGGTAGAAAAAACTAAACGTCTTCAGCAAGCTAAACGTGTTCAGGAGCACGAACAGCATATGAAACAAGTTAGGCAACAAGTGGACTCTATTTCTGAGCGCTTGAATACGGTGAAGATCCAGTTGTCCAGATTAGATACGCAATATGAAACAGTCAAAGATCGCCTAGAAGAAGAATATGGTTTAAGACCAAACGAGTTGCAGATTGAGTCGTCGGACATTCCATTACTTCGCAAAACGGTAGAAGATTGTAAGCAACAACTTGCAAAGATCGGGCCTGTCAATCCCAATGCGATTCAGGAATTCGAGGAAGTATCAGAGCGCCATGAATTTTTACAGTCACAGCGTAATGATTTGGTCGAAGCGAAAAATACGCTGCAAGAGGCAATGGCAGAAATGGATCAAGAAATGAAAAGTCGCTTCGAAACAACATTTGAATCGATCCGAAGTCATTTCCGGCGTGTGTTTAAAGACATGTTTGGTGGCGGAGAAGCGGACCTAGTCTTAACAGATCCTACTAACTTACTGACAACAGGAATTGATATCGTAGCACGACCTCCAGGGAAGAAATTACAGAACTTACGCCTATTATCTGGTGGGGAACGCGCGCTCACTGTGATTTCCTTGCTGTTTTCCATATTAGAAGTCCGTCCTGTGCCATTCTGTATTCTAGATGAAGTGGAAGCAGCGCTGGATGAAGCGAACGTAGTGCGGTATAGTAATTATTTGAAGAAAGTCTCGGAGCAAACCCAGTTCATTGTAATTACGCATCGAAAAGGTACGATGGAAGGCGCTGACGTCCTCTATGGCATCACGATGCAGGAATCAGGCGTCTCCAAATTACTTTCCGTGAAATTGTCTGAAGTAGCAGAAGAAATCAGTAGCTAAGGAGTGAAGGAATGTCTTTCTTTAAGAAAATAAAAGATAAGATTTCAGGTACAAACGAAGCAGTAACGGAGAAGTTTAAAGATGGTCTGACAAAGACTCGAGATTCATTTACATCGAAAGTGAATGATTTAGTATTCCGATTCCGTGTGGTTGATGAAGAATTCTTTGAAGAGCTCGAAGAAGTATTGCTTCAAGCGGATGTTGGATTTGAAACAGTTATGGAATTAATTGATTTACTGAAAGAAGAAGTACAGCGTAAGAACATTAAAGATACAACTGGTATGCAGTCACTGATTTCTGAAAAACTTGTAGAAATCTACAATTCAGGTGAAGAAGTTTCCAATGATTTGAATTTGGAAGAAGGTCGACTGAATGTAATTTTGATGGTTGGAGTGAACGGTGTCGGTAAAACGACAACGATCGGTAAAATGGCCTCACGGTTGAAAAAGGAAGGCAAAACGGTCATGCTCGCTGCTGGGGATACGTTCCGCGCAGGGGCGATAGAACAGCTTGTCGTCTGGGGAGAGCGAACGGGTGTAGAGGTCGTTCGCCAGGCTGAAGGTTCAGATCCAGCTGCAGTTATTTTTGATGCAGTTAAAGCAGCAAAGAAGCGCAATGTCGATGTTCTTATTTGTGATACCGCAGGTCGCTTACAAAATAAAGTGAACTTGATGAATGAATTGGAAAAAGTCCATCGTATCATTGGTCGTGAAATTGAAGGTGCTCCTCATGAAGTATTATTAGCATTGGATGCGACGACTGGACAAAATGCATTGATTCAAGCCCAGACATTTAACGAAGTAACGAATGTCACAGGTATTGTATTGACAAAACTAGATGGCACGGCAAAAGGCGGTATCGTGTTAGCGATCCGTAATAAGCTGGACATACCAGTGAAATTTGTCGGTCTTGGTGAAGGTATTGATGATTTACAACCCTTCGATCCAGAGAAATATGTCTATGGATTATTTGCGGATGGATTGGAAATGGAAGAATCTAAAGAAGATGAAGAGGAAATTAAAGAAGACAAGTAAATATACTTGACAGTAGTGTGTATGCAAGATAATATATAATGGTGACTGAAGGAGGTCGTGATCATGCTTGAAAAAACGACAAGAGTGAACTTCCTCTTTGATTTTTATCAATCATTATTAACTGACAAACAACGTTTATATATGCAATTATATTATTTAGATGATCTTTCTCTCGGTGAAATCGCAGAGCAGTACGGCGTATCGAGACAGGCTGTGTATGACAATGTCAAGCGGACTGAGGCTATGCTCGAGGATTACGAGAAGAAACTCAATCTGTTCGAAAAGCATGAAGGTCGTCTGGAAACCGTAGAGAAGCTAGAGGAAATGGTTCCTACTGTAAATCCAGATCGCTTCATGGAGTTGCTACATACCTTAAAGGATTTTGAATAGGGGGGATTGTCTATGGCATTTGAAGGTCTAGCCGAACGCCTGCAAGGAACGATGAATAAAATCACAGGCAAAGGTAAAATCAACGAAGCTGACGTAAAAGAAATGATGCGTGAAGTTCGTTTTGCGCTAATTGAAGCAGACGTCAACTTGAAAGTCGTTAAACAGTTTGTCAAGACGGTCAGCGAACGCTCAGTGGGACAGGACGTTATGAAGAGTTTGACACCTGGCCAGCAAGTTGTAAAAATTGTTAAAGATGAATTGACGAATCTGATGGGCGGAGAACAAAATCCCATCCAGTTCGCACGTAAATCACCTACCGTTATCATGATGGTGGGGTTGCAAGGTGCCGGTAAAACCACAACGACCGGTAAGTTGGCCACGGTTTTACGCAAAAAGCATAATAAAAAACCTTTGCTTGTTGCAGCGGACATTTATCGGCCGGCAGCGATCCAACAACTTGAAACATTAGGCAAGCAAATCACAGTTCCTGTATTCTCTATGGGAACGGACCAGTCACCTGTTGAAATTGCACGTAAAGCAATGGAAGAGGCGGAACGTGAGCATAATGACGTGGTAATTATTGATACTGCGGGTCGACTTCATGTAGATGAAGCGTTAATGCAGGAATTGAAAGATATTCGTGAGTTAACGAATCCAGATGAAGTGTTCCTTGTAGTGGATGCGATGACAGGTCAAGATGCAGTCAATGTCGCGAAAAATTTCGACGATACAATTGGAATCACTGGTGTCATCCTGACAAAACTTGATGGAGATACACGTGGTGGTGCTGCTTTATCAATTCGTACTGTCACTGAAAAACCAATTAAGTTTGTCGGTATGGGTGAGAAGATGGACGCGCTTGAGCCATTTCATCCAGAGCGTATGGCATCAAGAATCCTTGGCATGGGCGATGTCATGTCGTTGATTGAAAAAGCACAAGAAAATGTGGATGAAGATAAAGCGAAAGAGCTTGAGCAGAAGTTGCGTACGCAAAGCTTCACGCTCGATGATTTTCTTGATCAGATGCAACAAGTGAAAAAAATGGGGCCACTCGACGAAATTTTAAAAATGATGCCGGGTGCAAATAAAATCAAAGGCCTCGATAATGCCAAAGTGGATGAGAGTCAGATGGGTCGCGTAGAAGCGGTCATTTATTCCATGACACTTGCTGAACGGGAAAACCCGGAAATTATCAACGCGAGCCGTAAAAAAAGAATTGCTGTAGGATCTGGAACTTCCACTCAGGAAGTGAACCGTTTGCTAAAGCAGTTTGAAGAAATGAAAAAAATGGTTAAGCAAATGACCAATATGCAACAAAAAGGTAAGAAGAAGGGTAAAATGCCTGGTTTTGATGCGTTTTTTAAATAAAATAGAGGGTGTTAAGAAAAAAACCTTTACAAACAAATAAAACCTTGGTAATATACTATCTTGTGTGAAACTATTCGGAGGTGTAGATAATAATGGCAGTTAAAATTCGTCTAAAACGTATGGGAGCTAAGAGATCTCCTTTTTATCGTATTGTAGTAGCTGATGCACGTGCACCACGTGACGGCCGTCAAATCGATCAGGTTGGTACATACAACCCACTTACAAAACCAGCAACAGTTAAGATCGATGAAGAATTGGCTTTGAAATGGCTTCAAGATGGCGCTAAACCATCTGATACAGTTCGTAACTTGTTCTCAGAACAAGGTATCATGGAAAAATTCCATAACGCTAAATACAGCAAGTAATTTGGAGGGGTGGACATGAAGCAGCTGATTGAAACAATTGTAAAACCGTTAGTCGATTACCCAGATGACGTGAAAGTGGTATCTGAAGAACAATCTCAACGAGTCGTTTATCAGTTATCAGTGAATGCGGAAGACATGGGTAAAGTGATCGGGAAGCAAGGTCGTGTGGCAAAAGCGATCCGTACGATTGTTTACTCAGCAGCAGGCAGCCACCACGGCAAAAAAGTGTATTTGGATATCTTGGATTGATCCAAAAGGAAGGAGCCCCGGTTCCTTCCTTTTTTGCACGTATAAATACTTTTATTCATACATTGGAGGCGAAATAATGGAATGGTTTAATGTAGGCACGATCGTTAATACTCATGGTATCAAAGGTGAAGTCCGTGTAATGTCCAAAACAGATTTTCCGGATGAGCGATATCAAGTGGGAAGTGAGCTCGCGATCTTTATGCCAAAAGTAAAAGCACCTACTTTTGTGAAGGTAACAAGTCACCGCAAGCATAAAAACTTTGATTTGCTTACGTTCGAAGGTTATCCGAACATCAATGACGTCGAAAAGTTTCGTGACGGCGTAATTAAAGTATCTGAGAAAGAATTAACAGAACTTGAGGAAAACGAGTTTTACTATCATGAAATCATTGGATGTCGTGTGATTACAGAAACAGGAGAAGAGATCGGTACGGTTTCTGAAATTATTGAAACGGGTGCAAACGATGTGTGGGAAGTAACACCAGCTGAAGGTAAGCCGCATTATATCCCGTATATCGAAGATGTTGTAAAAGACATCGATATCGATGAACAGGTCATCAAAATTGAACTAATGGACGGATTACTTTCATGATGAAAATTGATGTACTGTCTTTGTTCCCTGAAATGTTTGAAGGTGTACTTCATTCCTCTATCATGAAAAAAGCGCAAGAACAACAGGCCGCATCCTTTCAAGTGACGGATTTTCGTGACTACGCAACAAACAAACATAGAAAAGTGGATGACTATCCTTATGGTGGCGGTGCGGGGATGGTGTTAAAACCTGAACCTCTCTTTGCTGCTGTAGAAGCCGTCACTCGCACAAGCGACAGTAAGCCACGTGTGATCTTAATGTGTCCACAAGGTGAGCGGTTTACGCAAAAGAAGGCAGAAGAACTTGCCAAAGAACAGCATCTCGTGTTTATCTGTGGTCACTATGAAGGATATGATGAGAGAATCCGTGAACATTTAGTGACTGATGAGATATCACTTGGTGACTTTGTACTGACAGGCGGAGAAGTTGCCTCCATGGCAATCATTGATAGTGTAGTACGATTGCTTCCTGATGTTCTTGGGAACGACCAGTCGGCTGTCCACGACTCTTTTTCGACGGGGATGCTAGAACATCCGCAATATACTCGACCTGCTACATTCAACGGCCTTGAAGTGCCTCCTGTGCTGTTATCGGGCAATCACGCAGAGATTGAGAAGTGGAGAGAAGAGCAAGCTTTCCTCCGCACTGCAGAGCGTCGTCCTGAACTTCTTGAAGAAGCGCCGTTAACGAAACATCAACAAAAACTCTTTCAACAATGGAAGCATAAAAGAGGCTGAATTTGCTTGATTCGTTAACAGGCATATGCTATGATTTACTAAGCGCTTTTTAAGAGCGCCTATTTTACTGTTGTTCCGCTGCAATTCAAGACGTGCAAGAACATCAGAAAAGAAGGAGAGAAAAACATGCAAAAACTAATTGCAGATATTACAAAAGATCAGTTACGCACTGAACACCCTTCATTCCGTCCTGGCGACACACTTCGCTTGCACGTGAAGATCATCGAGGGAACTCGTGAGCGTATCCAGTTATTCGAAGGAATCGTTATTAAGCGTCGTGGTGGCGGAATTAGCGAAACTTTCACAGTACGTAAAATTTCAAACGGTGTTGGAGTGGAGCGTACATTCCCATTACACACACCTAAGCTAGCTCAAATTGAAGTAACTCGTCGCGGTAAAGTTCGTCGTGCGAAGTTGTACTACCTACGTAAGTTACGTGGTAAAGCAGCTCGTATCAAAGAACTACGCTAATAAGATAAACAGAAACGAAGGGGGCCTTGCACTTGGCCTCCTTTCTTTTTGCTCAGAAAGACAATTGACTGTACAATAATAACAGACAAGGCAGGAGGCTAGATTAATGGAAGAGAAAAAAACGAGAAGTGAAGGACTAGAATGGATTAAAGCACTGTTAATAGCGTTTGGATTAGCCGCCATTATTCGTATCTTTTTATTCACACCAATCGTTGTTGACGGTATTTCCATGATGCCGACATTGGAACATGGAGATCGTATGATCGTCAATAAAATCGGTTACACGATTGGTGAACCACATCGCTTTGATATCGTAGTATTCCACGCACCCGAGCAGAAGGATTATATTAAACGTGTAATCGGTCTGCCAGGAGATACAGTAGAGTATAAAGATGATGTACTATATGTAAATGATAAAGCATATGAAGAACCATATCTGGATCAATACAAATCAGAGGTTCAAGATGGAACGCTGACGGAAGATTTCACTCTGCAAGACGTGCCGCAAATCGATGCCCAAACTGTGCCTGAAGATCACATATTTGTAATGGGCGATAACCGTCGGAAGAGTAAAGACTCTAGACATATTGGAGCCGTATCAATCGATGAAGTAATCGGTAGTACGAGTGTAGTGTTCTGGCCGATTAAAGATTTCGGTCTTGTGAAATAACGAAAGGGGACGATTCGAATGACTATTCAATGGTTTCCAGGCCATATGGCGAAAGCGAGACGGGAAGTCACAGAAAAACTGAAGTTAGTCGATATAGTATTTGAATTAATAGATGCGAGACTGCCACTTTCTTCACGTAATCCCATGATAGACGAAGTAACTCAGCATAAACCAAGACTGCTTATTTTGAATAAAATGGACTTGGCTGATGAAATGCAAACGAAGCGTTGGATTACATACTTTGAAAAGCAAGGCTTACGTACAGTCGCGATCAATTCATTTGAAGGCAAAGGCCTACAAACGGTTACAAAAGCGGCAAAAGAAATCTTGCAACCGAAGTATGACCGTATGAAGCAACGTGGCATACGTCCTGGCGCAATCCGTGCAATGATTGTCGGTATACCGAACGTTGGGAAATCTACTTTAATTAATCGATTAGCGAAGAAAAACATCGCAAAAACTGGCAATAAACCAGGTGTAACAAAAGCGCAACAATGGATTAAATTCGAAAAAGAATTAGAACTTCTCGATACACCAGGTGTATTGTGGCCGAAGTTTGAAGATCAACAAGTAGGTTATAAACTGGCATTAACAGGTGCGATCAAGGATTCCGTATTAAATATGGAAGAGCTAGCGGTCTATGCACTTAAGTTTTTAGAATCCCATTACCCTGATAGATTGGCACAGCGCTACGAAATGACAACAGTGGGGGATAATATTCAAACATTGTTTGATAAAATTGGTGAACGTAGAAAAGTATACGGGGTTGGCGGAGAAATTGATTATGATAAAGTAGCAGAAATGATCGTACAAGATATCCGCGACCAGCAAGTAGGCAAATTAACATTCGATTTTCCTGAGGAATTCGAATAATTAGAAGCAACGGCTAGGAACTCTGTTTCCGAACCGTTGCTTTTTTGTCGAAAAAATCATTTAGAAACCGATATACTATATAGACAAACATATTTAAGATGGACAGGTGAAGTAAATGACAACGATACAGCAAATAAAAGATCAATTGATAGAATTACAAGAACCGAATGAGTGGCTTACAGAGCTAGAAACCGACACTAGAAAAGGTGTCCAACAAGCAATTATTCAATGGCGCGCTCGATATAATAAAAAGCAAGCGCTCATTCAAGAATTTCAAAAGAAAAAGGACTTTGATGATTCGTATAAATCTACACGAGTATTATTATTGGCAGGAATTGATGAAGCCGGAAGGGGACCTCTAGCAGGACCGGTAGTCACGGCAGCTGTTATTCTACCGGAAGATTGCTCTGCTCTCATTGGAGTAGATGATTCGAAGAAGATTTCTAAAGAGAAGCGACAGGAATTCGCTCAGCTAATTAAAGAAAAGGCTGTAGCATACTCCATACACGTTCAATCGGCAAAAGCGATAGATGATTTGAATATTTATCAAGCAACAAAACAATCAATGGAGACAGCTATAAGTCAACTAGACATAGCTCCGCACGCAGTAGTGGCTGACGCAATGAATTTACACACTGCGTGTCCATGTTACTCCGTCGTCAAAGGTGACGAAAAAAGCTTAACTATCGCAGCCGCTTCTATATTAGCTAAAACAACCCGTGATGCCCTGATGAATGAATTACACGAAGAGTTTCCCAGGTATGCATTTAATGAAAATGCAGGATATGGAACAGCAAAACATTTACAAGGGCTTGAAACACATGGGTATTGCGAACATCATCGTAAAACATTTGAACCGATCAAAACGATGTGGAGGAATCGACAATGAATTTAAGTTCTTTATCCGCCTCATCTGCCAGGGCCACGGCTACGGAAACTCAAACGCTTTCTCTGAAAGAAGGACAAATGATACACGGAAAGATCACACAATTATTTCCTGGTCAAATGGCACAAGTACAAGTAGGAAATCATCAGTTGTATGCAAAACTGGAAGTGCCTATGCAGGCAGGAGACAATTATTACTTCAAGGTCAACGGTACAGAACCTGAATTACAATTACAGGTTATTTCGGGGCCGATGCGCGGTGGAGAAGGTCAATCTGCTCAACTGACTCAATTAATGGAATCGTTAAATTTACCTAAAACACAAGAAATGAAAGATATTCTTGCTACGATCATCAAGCAAAAAATTCCTATGACGAAAGAGAATATGCTTGAAGCCGTCAATCTTCTAAAATCCGTACCCGCTGAAATGAAAGCCAACGCACTCGCGACGCTTGGGAAAATTGCTGAAGCGCGACTGCCTTTCACACCCGCTGTGTTTCAATCACTTCTACAAACGCAGACAGGCACGATTGCGCAACAACTCACGACTTTGCTTGCAGCTATCCAAAGCGAGCCTAATCTACCTCCAGCGATGCGTCAGGAGCTTTTAACGACGATGCAAGCTTTATCATCTCCTCTTAATCAAACGGTAGGAAAAGAACTGCTTAATCAAAGTTTAGCTCAGCTGCTGGATCCACAAGCGGGGAAAACAGATCGATTTGCTGCGTTACAACTATTAAAAAATGCCGACATACTGCCAGCACGAACTTCATTGGCTAACTTACCACAAGTGTTGGCTGAATTAGTAACGAAAGCGAGTATGCAATCTCCCAACTCAGCAAGCGCCATGGCGAATCAAATGGAAACGGGTAAAACTATACAGTCCCTAATGAATCAGCTGAGTCAAACACCTATATCAAATCAACAAACAGTAAAAACTCTTGTGCAAAATATCACGCAGCAATTAACTACTACCGTACTTCCTGAACCTGTGAAAAATGCATTGCAGACGGTGATTAATCAGTTAACGCAACAACCGATGACAGACAGTTCTAAAGCAGCTGTCGTGGAGCAATTTAATAAAGTATTTACTCAAGCTAACACATCAACAACCACTCCACTTGCAGCAACAAATAACGTAGCGCAACAAGCTACAAATGCCCCCGCTACCGTACAAACTGTACAAGCGGCTATTGGGCAATTAAGCCAAGCACCTGCAGCAGATCACCAAGCGGTCAAAGCAATTGTAATGAATTTAACGCAACAATTGCATTCTAATCCTGTTATGCCGGAATCGATGAAAACGGCATTGCAGAACGTCTTGAATCAATTTGCGCAACAACCGATGACAGAAGGGGCTAAAACAGTATTAGTCGAACAGCTTAGCCAGACAGTAGTACAACAAGCAAGCAAACAAGAAACAACTGCTGTGCCCCTACAGCAACAAGCTGCCATAAAGGAAGTACAACAATCCATCCCATCGCTTATGGTACCCACTGAAAAAGTTGATGAAGCCATTCGTGCATTAATGCAGTCCGCAGAAAAGTCGGAAAATGCTCAAGTGAAACAAATGATTCAAGCAGCTGAAGTACGCGTATCGCAAACGATGAACGGACCTATCATGAAAGAAGCCCTGCAACATGTATTGAGTACATTAGGTATGAATTATGAAGCCGTGCTTGGTGGTAAAGAACCTGACTTAGCTAATTTGGCAAGTACGTTAAAACCGCAATTACTGGCCATGCTACAAGATCCTACGTTATCACCGCCGCTACGTGATGCAGCAGAGACCATGGTGTTGCGTATGAACGGCACAGTACTCCAATCAGGAGATACAGGCTTACAACAACAACTAATTATGCAAGTACCACTTGAAATGTTCGGAAAAAAAATCGATGCTACTCTGCAATGGAATGGTCGTATGAAAGAAAATGGCAAAATCGATCCTGCATTCGCTCGAATATTGTTTTATTTGGAATTGGAGTCACTGTCGACTACGTTAGTTGATATGCATGTGCAAAACAAAGTGGTTAACTTGACGATATTTAACGAATTATCTTCGTTAAAAACAATTGGTTCAAATTTCCAAAGTTTGTTAAAAGAAGGTCTTGAAGGAGCGGGTTATAAACTATCTGGTGTTACTTTTAAGCCTTTCAATGAACAGCAACAAATTGCTCAAAAGCCAACTAGTCCCTTCCATTTAGATGAAGGAGGAGTGGATTACAGAATATGAAAGAAGAACAGCGATTTACACGAAAAGAAGCTATTGCGCTTTCCTACGACCCTGAAGTTTCGGACGCGCCGAAAGTACTGGCTAAAGGAAAAGGAAAAATCGCAGAGAATATTCTTGAACGTGCACTAGAGCATGACATTCCTGTGCAAGAAGATCCAAGTCTATTGGAGTTACTTGGTCAATTAAACGTTAACGAAACAATTCCTGAAGAATTATATCAGGCGGTTTCTGAAGTTTTTGCTTATATATATCGTTTAGATCGTGAGAAAAGCGGTAAGCAATAACAGTCCATTTGAATTATTGGAAATTATAGAATTTAGTTTTACAATAGTGATTCTTGGACAATGTGTGACGATTTGATTACAATAAAACAGTAGTTGAGCTTCAAGCAATTGTAAATCGAATGGAGGCAGTACGTATGAACATCCATGAATATCAAGGGAAGCAGCTATTAAGAGATTACGGAGTGGCTGTTTCGAAGGGCCGTGTCGCATTTTCGCCAAAAGAAGCAATGACAATAGCGAAAGAAATCGGTACAGAGCCTATTGTGGTAAAAGCGCAAATACATGCGGGTGGACGCGGTAAAGCAGGCGGAGTTAAGATCGTGAAAAGTCTTGATGAAGTGCGTGCGGTAGCTGCTGATTTAATCGGTACGCAACTCGTAACACACCAAACAGGTCCTAAAGGACAAGAAGTCAAACGTCTTCTTGTTGAAGAAGGAATCGATATCGAAAAAGAATTTTATATCGGCCTTGTCGTAGACCGGGCAACAGATCGTGTAACATTGATGGGATCTGCAGAGGGTGGCGTAGAAATCGAAGAAGTGGCAGAAAACAGCCCTGAGAAGATTTTCTACGAAGTGATCGATCCAGTAGTCGGGTTGGTTCCTTTCCAAGCACGTCGTATGGCGTTCAATATGGAAATCCCAAGTAATCTAATCAATAAAGCAGTAAGTTTCTTCCTAGGTTTATATAAAGTATTCAGCGAAAAAGATGCATCAATCGTTGAAATTAATCCACTTGTCGTAACAAAAGATGATCGTGTACTTGCATTGGACGCGAAATTCAACTTTGACGATAATGCTACATTCCGTCATAAAGACATTATGGAATTACGTGACTATGATGAAGAGGATCCGAAAGAAATCGAAGCATCCAAGCATGACTTAAGCTATATTTCTTTAGATGGAAATATCGGTTGCATGGTAAATGGAGCCGGTTTAGCTATGGCTACAATGGATACGATTCATTTCTACGGCGGAGAACCCGCTAACTTCTTGGATGTTGGGGGCGGCGCAAAGAAAGAAAAAGTAGCGGCTGCTTTCAAAATCATTTTATCAGATCCAAAAGTAAAAGGTATTTTTGTTAATATCTTTGGCGGAATCATGAAATGCGACGTAATTGCTGAAGGTGTAATTGAAGCTGCTAAAGAAGTAGGACTTCAAGTGCCACTTGTTGTACGTCTTGAAGGAACGAATGTAGAACGCGGGAAAGCCTTGCTGAAAGAATCAGGCATCAATATTGTTGCTGCGGATTCCATGGCAGAAGGCGCGAAAAAAATCGTCGAGTTGATAGGATAAGAAAGGCAGGTACAAATCATGAGTATTTATGTAAATAAAGATACAAAAGTAATTGTACAAGGAATTACAGGTTCCACTGCCCTGTTCCATACACAGCAAATGTTGGAATATGGTACGAAAATTGTCGCTGGCGTAACGCCTGGTAAAGGCGGTCAGACGGTGGAAGGCGTGCCGGTATTTGACACTGTAGAAGAAGCAGTTAAAGAAACAGGCGCAACAGTTTCCATCATTTATGTTCCTGCACCATTTGCAGCGGATGCAATTATGGAAGGTGTAGATGCAGAACTTGAAATGACCATCTGTATTACCGAGCACATTCCTGTACTTGATATGATTAAAGTGAAGCGTTATATGGAAGGGAAAAATACTCGATTGATCGGTCCAAACTGTCCAGGTGTTATCACGGCAGACGAGACAAAAATCGGTATTATGCCTGGCTATATCCATACAAAAGGTCACGTGGGCGTAGTTTCTCGTTCAGGTACACTAACGTATGAAGCGGTTCATCAGCTAACGCAAGAAGGAATTGGTCAAACTACAGCTGTCGGAATTGGTGGAGACCCGGTAAATGGTACTAACTTTATCGACGTCTTGAAAGCATTCAATGAAGATCCAGAAACATATGCAGTAGTTATGATCGGTGAAATTGGTGGTACTGCAGAAGAAGAAGCAGCCGCTTGGATTAAAGAAAATATGACGAAGCCTGTTGTAGGCTTTATCGGTGGTCAAACGGCGCCTGAAGGTAAGCGCATGGGACACGCAGGAGCTATAATTTCCGGTGGTAAAGGTACAGCCGCTGATAAAATTAAAGCTCTTGAAGAAGCTGATGTTCAAGTCGCAGAAACACCTTCTGTCATAGGTGAAACATTAATCAAGGTTCTGAAAGAAAAAGGACTATACGAGAAATGTAAAACGAAGTAAACTGAAAGGAGTAGCTTAATCGCTGCTCCTTTTTTTCGTGCTCATGCTTGTAGTGTCGAATAGAGGAGAATTCGATGCTATATACTAATCAGCAACGTCATTTACTTAACTTACATTATATCCATCCTGTACCATTTAATCGTTTCACTAAGTTATTACAGGAAAATCCTTCATTAGAAAACTTACATTCTTATTCTGCGCTTCACTGGTCGTATATTTTTAACTTACCGGTGGCGAAAACTGAAGAGTTTCCTATGAAATTTAAGGAAATATCCGAACTGCCTATAGTGGAGCTATTAAGAGAAATAGGATGCTTTCCTATTCCATATTTTCATTCTGATTACCCTGAAGAACTGAAACAATTATGCGATTCACCTGCTGTTCTATATGGCAAAGGAAATATTGATTTATTGAAAATACATCCTCGCGTGGGAATAATCGGCTCTCGCAAAGCTACTGACTACTCTAGGAAAGCGCTAGCGTTTATTGTTCCCCCACTTGTTGATCATCACATACCAATTGTGTCAGGGTTAGCAGACGGGGCAGACACTATGGCACACCAAGCAGCGATTGAATATGGTGGGGATACGATCGGTGTATTAGGTCATGGATTTTCTCATATGTATCCAAAAAAGAATCAGCGAATAGCTGAAGAAATGGCGAGAAATCACCTGCTTGTAACTGAATACCCACCGTACTTTCCCCCTGCAAAATGGACTTTCCCTATGCGCAATCGGATCATCAGCGCATTATCCAGCGCGTTAGTCATTACTGAGTCTGTCGAAAGAAGCGGAACGATGAGTACAGTCGAGCATGCGCTTGATCACGGAAAAGAAATTTTTGCAGTGCCAGGCGCTATAGATTCTCCTCTTTCTGCAGGTCCGAATAGGCTGTTAGATGAAGGAGCCAAGCCATTGTGGAGTGGTTATCAAATTATTGATTCCTTACAGTAAATCGGTATATCCTATTTTTGTAAAATGTTTAAAAGGTTGCATTATCATGAAAACTGTTATACATTTTGCAACAGATATTCTTTTGCTGAATAAATATAAAGAAATCTCTCTGAGGAGGGAACGATATGGCAGATTACTTAGTAATAGTGGAATCGCCTGCTAAAGCGAAAACGATTGAACGTTACTTAGGAAAAAAGTATAAAGTTAGTGCATCACTTGGTCATTTACGTGATTTACCCCGCAGTCAAATGGGAGTAGATACCGAAAATAATTATGAACCGAAGTATATAACGATTCGTGGAAAAGGTCCGATACTTCAAGAATTAAAAAAAGAAGCAAAAAAAGCGAAGAAAATATTTCTCGCGGCTGACCCGGATCGCGAAGGGGAAGCAATAGCTTGGCATTTATCGCATCAATTGGGAGTGGATATTGAATCAGATTGCCGCGTAGTCTTCAATGAAATCACAAAAGATGCAATCAAGGAATCATTTAAGCATCCGCGTCCTATTGATATGGACTTAGTGGATGCGCAACAAGCTAGAAGAATCCTGGACAGATTGGTAGGCTATAACATTAGCCCGATCCTTTGGAAGAAAGTAAAAAAAGGATTATCCGCGGGACGAGTACAGTCAGTTGCATTACGATTAATCATTGACCGAGAAAATGAAATCAATGCATTTGAACCGGAAGAGTACTGGTCGATCACATCCCAGTTTACTAAAGGTGATAAAACTTTTGAAGCGCAATTTTATGGTGATGCTTCAGAAAAAGTCAAATTGACAAACCAAGAACAAGTAGAAAAGATAGTCAATTCAATCAAACCGGATGAATTTGAAGTATCGAAAGTAGTAAAGAAAGAACGTAAACGTAATCCTGCTTTACCGTTTACAACCTCATCGCTTCAGCAAGAAGCAGCCCGAAAGCTGAACTTCCGTGCAAGAAAAACGATGATGCTCGCGCAACAATTATATGAAGGAATTGCAATTGGAAAAAAAGAAGGTACAGTTGGTTTAATTACGTATATGCGTACCGACTCGACAAGAATTTCCGATACAGCAAAAGAAGAAGTAAAATCATTCATCCACACGATGTACGGGGAAGAGTTTATTTCAACTAGTACCAAAAAGGCGAAAGCTAAAGCAAAGACGCAGGACGCGCACGAAGCTGTACGGCCAACTTCTGCTATGCGGACACCAGATGCGATGAAAGCGTTCTTATCAAGAGATCAGTATCGCTTATACAAACTCATTTGGGAACGGCTTGTTGCAAGTCAAATGGCGCCAGCAGTTTTGGATACTGTAACCGCAGATTTCTTAAATGAGGATATTCGATTTAGAGCATCGGGTTCTCAAGTGAAATTTCCGGGCTTCATGAAAGTTTATATCGAAGGCAATGATGATCAACAAGAAGAAAAAGAAAATATTTTACCGCCTCTTGAAGAAGGAGAACGTATTAAATACGCGGACGTGGATCCGAAACAGCACTTCACACAGCCGCCACCAAGATATTCGGAAGCTCGCCTAGTGAAGACACTTGAAGAACTAGGTATAGGTAGACCTTCTACGTATGCACCGACACTTGATACCATTCAAAAACGTGGGTATGTTACCTTGGATGCTAAACGCTTTATTCCAACAGAACTTGGAGGAATCGTTCATCAGGCGGTAAATCAATATTTCCCGGACATCATTGATATTGAATTCACGAGACAAATGGAACAGCGTCTTGACCATGTCGAAGAAGGCGAAATAGAGTGGCGAACAGTAATCGATGAATTCTATCGTGATTTCGAAAAACACGTAGAAGTTGCAGATGCTGAAATGGAGAAAATTGAAATCAAGGATGAACCAGCGGGTGAGGATTGTGAGAAATGTGGTTCGCCGATGGTTTATAAGATGGGTCGCTATGGAAAATTCATGGCTTGCTCTAATTTCCCAGATTGCCGTAATACAAAAGCCATTATTAAGCCGATTGGCGTGACGTGTCCGAAGTGTAAAGAAGGCGAAGTTGTCGAGCGTAAGAGTAAGACGAAGCGAATCTTCTTCGGTTGTGATCAATACCCTGAATGCGATTATGTTTCATGGGATAAACCGATTTCGAGACCCTGTCCAAAATGTCAGAACACAATGGTCGAAAAACGCTTGAAAAAAGGTGTTCAGATCCAATGTACAGAATGTGATTACAAAGAAGAACCACAAAGCTAAAAAAACATCAAAGTAAATCAGTATAATGAGAAAGAGGTAGTTGAAATGACGCAAACTGTAAATGTGATCGGAGCAGGTTTAGCCGGTAGCGAGGCTGCTTGGCAATTGGCTAATAGGGGAGTTCAGGTGAAACTATTTGAAATGCGCCCAGTGAAGCAAACGCCTGCCCACCACACAGATAAATTTGCGGAATTAGTATGTAGCAATTCCCTACGTGCCAACAATCTGACAAATGCAGTCGGTGTGATTAAAGAAGAGATGCGCCAATTCAATTCTTTGATCATTCAAGCCGCGGATGCTTGTGCCGTACCTGCTGGCGGCGCGCTTGCAGTAGATCGACATGAATTCGCTAACAACGTCACTGAAAAGATCCGTACCCATCCGAACATAGAAGTAGTCAATGAAGAAGTAACAAAATTACCTGAAGGCATTACGGTAATTGCATCAGGTCCACTGACGTCCCCGGCATTAGCGGAAGAAATACGACAACTGACAGGTGAAGAGTACTTATATTTTTATGATGCAGCGGCGCCGATTGTAGAGGCAGATTCGATCGATATGGATAAAGTTTACTTGAAGTCACGTTATGATAAAGGCGAAGCGGCATATTTAAATTGCCCTATGAATGCGGAAGAATTCGAACGCTTCTATGAAGCGTTAATTTCAGCTGAAGTAGCCCCTTTAAAAGACTTTGAAAAAGAACTGTATTTTGAAGGATGTATGCCGATTGAAGAAATGGCGAAGCGCGGTGTGAAAACGATGTTATTCGGTCCATTGAAACCGGTTGGTCTTGAAAATCCTAAAACGGGAAGAGAACCAAAAGCAGTTATTCAGTTACGACAGGATAATGCAGCGGGAACATTGTATAATTTGGTTGGATTTCAGACACATTTGAAATGGGGAGCACAGAAAGAAATATTACAAATGATCCCGGGATTGGAAAATGTAGATATTGTGCGTTATGGGGTCATGCATCGTAATACATTCATCAACTCTCCTAGAGTATTGAACTGCACATACCAACTGAAATCAAAACCAACGATCTTGTTTGCAGGTCAAGTTACTGGCGTAGAAGGTTATGTAGAATCAGCAGGTTCAGGGTTGATAGCGGGTATTAATGCGGCGCAATTGGCGAAGAGCGAGAAGCCGGTCCGATTCCCTAGAGAAACGGCCCTCGGTAGCATGGCTCGCTACATCACGGAAGCTGATCCGAATAACTTCCAGCCAATTAATATCAACTTCGGGTTGTTCCCTGAACTGAATAGACGATATAGAACAAAATCTGAACGTGCAAACAAACATGCGACACGTGCGTTAGATGCACTACAAGAATTCAAAACAACAACAAATATATAATGATCACATCATCTAATATGTTTGAAATTAAACTGAAGATAGGACTCCATCTAATCGGAGCTCTATCTTCAGTTTTTGAGTTGTATTTGAACGGTGCAACTTCTTCATCGATATAACGTCTTGTAGTTAGGAAGAAACGATCATACATATAATGTATAAGTAGTTGGAAGTTAAACTAATTTGACCGTTATGTGACGGAAATACTTCATAAATACAGATATGATCAGGAATCAGTTTTCAAAGTTGCCCAAATTTCCTTGCTATTGTATAGTGTTTTATGGACAACATTTAGATTTAATATTCTATTCCCAATTATTTGCAACCAATAATCTTTCGAAGCTTCAGGTGCACGTTGTACGATGATAAATTCGTATCGAGGTGATAAAATGATTCCTGAAATAGAACAACTAGCAAAAGAATACGTATCCTATATTCGTCTGGAGAAAAATTATTCATCCTATACCGTCGCAGAATATGAAAAAGATCTTCAAGATTTTTTATTATTCTTGCAGCAAGAGAAAATCGATGCGTTGGATGATGTTAATTATCCTGTAGCTAGATTGTATGTTACCCGTTTATATGATCGTTCGTACGTTAGAACGAGTATCTCTAGAAAAATATCAGCTATCCGATCTTTTTTTAAATTCATTAATGCTCGATATGGAATTGAAGATCAGGCATTTCGATTATTGTATCATCCGAAGCAAGAAGAACGTCTTCCTGCTTTTTTCTATCAACAAGAGTTGGAGAAATTATTTGATGCCACGATGGGTGAAGATTTTCGGTCATTACGGGATCGCGCTCTACTTGAGATGCTTTATGCAACCGGTATCCGTGTAGGTGAATTGGTGGAAATCGAAGTGCAAGATGTGGATCATTATTTAGGAATTGTGAAAGTAATGGGTAAAGGACGAAAAGAACGTTTTGTGCCGTTCGGGAGTTTTGCAGGGGAAGCATTGCAAAACTATATAGACAGTAGTCGTCCACGATTAATGAAGCAAAAGAAACATACGAAGTTATTTGTTAATCTACGTGGGGATCCATTAACAGATCGTGGTGTACGCTATGTACTAGATGACTTGATGAAGAAGGCATCATTGCATACCAATATTTCACCACATATGATCCGTCATACGTTTGCGACACACTTGCTCAGTGCTGGTGCCGATCTTCGGTCGGTACAGGAACTACTAGGGCACAGTCATCTGTCGTCAACTCAGGTCTATACCCATATCACAAATGAACACTTACGCCAGACTTATTTACAAACGCACCCTCGTGCTTAGGAGGAACTATAATGGAGTTTCATGCAACAACGATATTTGCTATTCATCATCATGGGCAATGTGCTATGTCAGGAGACGGGCAAGTGACGATGGGTGAGTCAGTCGTCATGAAACATACAGCAAAGAAAGTTCGCAGATTGTTTAATGGTAAAGTCTTAGCTGGTTTTGCTGGTTCTGTAGCAGATGCATTTACGTTATTTGATTTGTTTGAAGCAAAACTGAATGAATACGACGGTAATCTTCAAAGAGCTTCTGTTGAACTTGCCAAAGAATGGCGTGGGGATCGTATACTGCGTAAACTAGAGGCATTGTTACTTGTTATGGATGAAAACACACTATTGCTTGTCTCAGGTACTGGCGAAGTAATAGAACCGGATGACGGGGTATTGGCAATCGGATCGGGTGGTAATTATGCTCTAGCTGCTGGACGTGCATTGAAAAAACATAGCAGTGAATTGACAGCAGAAGAAATTGCGAAGATTTCACTTGAGACAGCAGCCGACATTTGCGTATTTACTAATCATAATATTATCGTGGAGGTGCTTTAACTAATGAAGCAAGAAATGACTCCTAAAGCGCTCACGGCGTATTTAAACCGTTTTATTATTGGGCAGGAAAAAGCAAAGAAGGCAGTGGCAGTTGCTATGCGTAATCGATACCGCCGTATGCAATTAACACCTGAAGAACAGGAAGAAGTCATACCCAAAAACATTTTGATGATTGGGCCTACAGGTGTCGGGAAAACAGAAATTGCTCGAAGAATTGCAAAGTTAATTCATGCACCCTTCGTAAAAGTGGAAGCGACAAAGTTTACTGAAGTAGGCTATGTGGGACGAGATGTTGAGTCCATGATTCGTGATTTAACTGAAGTGGGAGTGCGTATGGTTAAAGAAGATATGCGCGAAGCGGTTAGAACACAGTCTCAAAAGCTGGCGGAAGAACGTTTAGTGAAATTACTTGTTCCTGAAGCGAAAAAGAATACAGAAGGTCAAAATCCATTTGAAATGTTTTTTGGTCAAAAGACACAACCTGAACCAGTGCAAACAGAAGATCAATCTGAGATTAGACGAAAGCGTTCAGATATTGCAGATCAGCTAGCGAATGGTCAAATAGAAGAAAAAATGGTGACAGTAGAAGTGCAAGCGCAACAACCTTCTTTATTTGATGCGTTGCAAGGGTCTGGTATGGATCAAATGTCGGGCATGCAAGACGCTTTATCATCACTAATGCCGAAGAAGAAAGTTCAGCGTCGCATGAAAGTAAAAGACGCGAGAATCGTATTGGAAGCAGAAGAAGCGGATAAGTTAATTGATCAAGATGAAGTGGCACGCAAGGGGATTGAATTAACAGAACAAGCGGGAATTATTTTCCTTGATGAAATGGATAAAATCGCAAGTAGCAACCAAAAGTCTTCTGGTGAAGTATCTCGCGAAGGTGTACAACGCGATATTTTGCCAATCGTCGAAGGTTCTACAGTCACAACAAAATACGGGGCTGTTAAGACAGATTATATTTTGTTCATTGCTGCTGGAGCCTTCCATATGTCGAAGCCATCTGATATTATTCCGGAGCTTCAAGGTAGATTCCCGATTCGTGTAGAATTAGACAAATTGACAAAAGATGATTTTGAGCGCATACTGCGAGAACCGGATTTTTCTTTATTAAAACAATATGAACGCCTTCTTGCGACAGAAGAAGTTGAAATTGAATTTACAGACGAAGCGATCAGCAAGCTGGCTGAAATTGCATACGAAGTAAATAATGAAACAGAAAATATTGGTGCTAGAAGATTGCATACGATTTTGGAAAAGTTGCTAGAAGATTTATCATTCGAAGCGGCAGAAATCGGCCCTGCATCTATACAGATTACACCAGCCTATGTGGACGAAAAGCTGGATGGAATTGTAAAGAACAAAGATTTGTCACATTTTATTCTATAAGGGAGTCGTAATAGTTTATTTAACGATTGAAAACCTTTAGAATATTCATTAAAGTCAGAAGAAATCCTTGAGGAGGAACAATAGAAATGAGTTTATTAGTTAAAACAAGAAAAATTAATGCAATGTTACAAAAAGGTGCAGGCGGTCCTGTTAACTTTAAAGAGATGGCGGAAGAGCTAAGTGACGTAATTGATTGTAACGCGTTTATCGTAAGCAGAAGAGGTAAATTACTTGGTTTAGAAATCCACCACCAAATCGACAATGATCGCATGAAGAAAATGTTTGAAGATCGTAAATTCCCTGAGGAGTATACGACTCGCTTGTTCCAGATTAATGAAACGTCTCCAAACATTGATATCGAGAGCGAACATACAGTATTCCCTATCGAAAACAAAGAACTATTCCAAGACGGTTTAACTACGATCGTACCAATTATTGGTGGCGGCGAGCGCTTGGGTACTTTGATTCTTGCCAGACTAAAAGAAGGATTCACAGAAGATGATCTAATTCTTGCTGAATACGGCGCGACAGTAGTCGGTATGGAAATCTCACGTGAGAAATCTGAAGAAATTGAGCATGAAGCACGCAGTAAAGCTGTCGTGCAAATGGCGATCAACTCATTGTCTTACAGTGAGCACGAAGCAATCGAACACATCTTCAAAGAATTAGACGGTAACGAAGGACTTCTTGTAGCTTCTAAAATTGCCGATCGAGTTGGAATTACGCGTTCAGTCATCGTAAATGCGCTTCGTAAATTAGAAAGTGCTGGCGTTATTGAATCACGTTCTTTAGGAATGAAAGGTACGTATATTAAAGTATTGAATGATAAATTCCTCGAAGAACTTGAAAAGCATAATTCATAAAAAATATTGCCACTAAAAAACATATCTAAGAACTGAAGTGAGATCCGTAACTGCGGACTTTGCTTCAGTTTTTTAGTTTCTAAATACTTTGTGTTCCTGTATCTAGTGTGGAAGAACTATACCATTTCAACAAGAAAGGTCATTATTTTCATAAAGTTTGTTACGTTCATTAAAAAAAGTTGCTTCACGGAAGAAAAAGGAAATACTGTCTGCTGAAAATATTATGTTTACATTATATGAGCTTATACGACAAAAAACGTAAGCAACCCACTAAATAGATCATATTAATTATGTAGTAATATTGATTTACATGATATAAAGTAACGAGATGATTTATGTTTATTACTATGAATCTGGTAAAATGGTTACTTTATACTATGAAATGTTTTAGAAAACATTGGACAAAAATCATTAATCTCCGCTACAATAGAGTAGTAGTATCATGAAAAATATCCTTTTTCTACAAACTTATTAGTGAAGAACAATATTAATCAATAAAACTCTATTAAAAACCATGAAGATTGGACTAAATGAGGAAAGGGTGGGAGACGATGGAGATTTATGGCGGGACCATCAACCTGCTTGAAAAAGGTTTGGACTACTCTTCTGCAAAAAGCAAGGCGATTTCGCAAAATATAGCGAATGTAGACACGCCGAACTATAAAACGAAGAATGCTAACTTTAAAGAGGTATTTTCCAGTGAAAAAAGTAAAGGTCTTGAAGCTTATAAGACTGATTCAAAACATATAGACTTTACCCATTCAGCATCGAGTAAAGTATTCGATGTATCTGCTTTGCGTTATCGACAAGATCGTAATGGTGTGGATATGGACAAAGAACAAGCGGATTTAGCAGCTAATCAAATATATAACTCTGCTTTGATTGAACGATTAAATGGCAAATTCAATTCATTACAGAGTGTTATTAAGGGAGGTCGTTAATCATGAGTATTTTTCATAGTCTAAATTCATCGACTTCTGCATTAACAGCTCAACGGTTACGGATGGATGTTATCTCGTCCAATATGGCGAATGTCGATTCAACTAGGGCGAAGCAAGTAGATGGCGAATGGCAGCCATACAGAAGGAAAACAGTTACCTTACAACCCAAGGAAGGTCAATTCTCCTCATTCCTACAAGTAGCTAAAGGAGTTCATTCGCATGGGAATGCAGGAAATGGTGTGGCAGTAACACGTGTCAAAGAAGACCGAGAAACTCCATTTAAATTGGTGTTCGACCCATCACATCCAGATGCTAATGATGAAGGGTATGTCGAAATGCCGAATATTGACCCTTTACGCGAAATGATTGATTTAATGTCTGCTACTCGATCGTATGAAGCGAACGTAACGGCGTTGAATGCAAACAAATCCATGCTGATGAAAGCGTTGGAGATCGGAAGATAAATATATTAGTAATTTATTAGGAGTGAACTAGATGGCGATTCAATCTATTACAGGTGCAATGCCTGCTATGTCGATCCAACAATCTGACATGAAAGCACAAAGGACACCTTTCGAGGCTCAACAGAACTTCTCAGCAATGTTAAATGATGCAATTCATCAAGTGGATCAAACACAAAAAGTCTCAGATACTATGACAGCTAAACTTGTTAAGGGTGAAGATGTCGATTTACATAATGTGATGATTTCGGCACAAAAAGCGAGTATCGCATTAAATGCAACAGTAGAAATGCGTAATAAAGTCGTAGAAGCATACCAAGAAATCATTAGAATGCCTGTCTAACAGATAGAAAGCACTAGGTAGAAGCGGAATCGTGCCTAGTGAGGCTGACCGGGGGATTAGAATGAAAGAAAGATTGACAAAACTCAGAGCAGATCTTAAAGCCTTCTGGGGAAGTCGAACAAAAAATCAAAAAATTATATATATAGTGACAGCAGCCAGTGTAATCGCGCTGGCGGTTTTTTTGACAGTGGCTTTGTCACGTACTACGTATGTAACACTTTATTCAGAAGTATCACCATCTGAAATCGGTCGCATAAAAGAAGTGCTAGACGGTCAGGGCGTTCCTTATCTTGTAGAGCCTGGCGGTACAGCGATATCTGTGCCTGAGAAGCAACTAGATAACTTGCGTGTTTCACTTGCGGCAGAAGGTTTCCCAGACTCTGGACTGATCGATTATTCATTCTTCTCGGATAACGCAGGGTTTGGTACTACAGATAATGAATTCAATATGATTAAGCTTGCTGCGATGCAAACAGAATTAGCTAATCTAATAAAGGGTATAGAAGGTATTAAGGACGCAAAAGTTATGCTTACTTTACCGACAGAAGGAATCTTCGTAAACGATACTACATCCGAAGCTAGTGCAGCGATCATGTTGAAGACGAATCCAGGACAAAGTTTTTCGGAACAACAAATCACATCACTTTATAATCTAGTTTCAAAAAGCTTACCTAACCTATCCAATGATAATATCGTCATACAGAACCAATATTTTGAGTACTTTGATCTAAAAGATTCAGGAGATTCTTATGGAGCTAGTGTGACGGATCAAATGGGCGTGAAAAAGACCATTGAACGCGACTTGCAACGACAGGTTCAAATGATGCTCGGTACATTGATGGGGCAAGATAAAGTAGTTGTATCGGTTACGACAGATATTGACTTCAAGAAAGAACAACGTGAAGAAAACTTGGTTACGCCAGTAGATCCCGAAAACATGGAAGGTATTGCTCTTAGTGTGCAACGGATAACGGAATCATTCTCTGGTACGAATCCGGCAGTAGGTGGAACCCCTGAAGGAGAAGACCCTACCGATAATCGTACGACTTATGTAGAAGGTGAAGGCGGAGACGGAGATTACGAACGTCTTGAAGAAACTATTAATAATGAAGTGAACAGAATTAAAAAAGATATAGTAGAGAGCCCGTACAAAATTAGCAATATCGGTATTCAAGTTATGATCGAACCTCCAACTGCAGATGATCCAACTTCATTAGCTCCAGAAGTTAGACAAGATGTTGAACGTATTTTGGAGACTATTGTACGTACATCCTTGGATAAAGAAGCAGCTGGGGAATTAACGGATGAAATACTGGCCGAAAAAATCGCGGTTTCCGTTCAACCACTTAAAGGCAAGAATATCGCGTTTGAAGATACGAAGACAGTGATTCCTTGGTGGGCGTATTTAATTGGCGGTGTATTACTGCTAGCAGTTATCGTTCTCGTCGTGCTGTTCTTGCGTAAGAGACGTAATGAAGCAGCAATGGATGAAGAGCTCGCGATGGAACAAGCTCAAGCCCAATTAGATTCCGTCCAAATTGATGACATCAACTTGGAAACAGAAACAGAGGCGACAGCAAGAAGAAAACAACTAGAAAAAATGGCTAAAGATAAACCGGAAGAATTCGCGAAGTTATTGCGAACATGGATTGCCAAGGAGTAATGGAGGGGTATTAGTTGGTTAAGAAAGATAAAGTCATGTCAGGTAAACAAAAAGCTGCCTTATTGCTCATCTCTCTTGGGCCAGAAGTTTCGGCTTCAGTCTATAAGCATTTGAATGAAGAAGAGATCGAGCAACTGACGTTGGAGATTTCGGGTGTGAAAAAAGTCGAATCCTCTGTAAAAGAAGAAATTATTGAAGAATTTCATAATATCGCTCTTGCGCAGGATTATATTTCACAAGGCGGTATTGGCTATGCCAAGACAGTTCTTGAAAAAGCACTCGGAAAAGACCATGCCCAAGCTATTATTAACCGTTTGACCTCTTCACTTCAAGTGCGACCGTTTGATTTCGCTAGACGTGCAGAACCATCACAGATTTTAAACTTTATACAAAATGAACACCCACAGACAATCGCGTTGATTTTATCTTATTTGGAAGCGGAGCAGGCAGGATTGATCCTGTCACAACTCCCACAAGAAATGCAAGCCGATATAGCAAAACGCATTGCTACAATGGAATCTACTTCGCCGGAAGTAATCAGTGAGATTGAAGCAGTCCTTGAACGAAAATTATCTTCTACTGTTACCCAGGACTTTACCGAAACAGGTGGAGTAGACGCAGTCGTGGAAGTGTTGAATGGTGTAGACCGTTCGACAGAAAAAACGATTCTCGATGCGCTTGAAATTCAAGATCCTGAACTTGCAGAAGAAATTCGCAAGAGAATGTTTGTCTTTGAAGATATCATCACATTGGATAACCGTTCCATTCAGCGTGTTATTCGTGATTGTGAAAATGAAGATTTGATTTTAGCAATGAAAGTATCAAGCGAAGAAGTAAAAGATATATTATTTAAGAACATGTCACAACGTATGGCAGAGTCATTCAAGGAAGAAATGGATGTTATGGGGCCGGTACGACTTCGTGATGTAGAAGAAGCGCAATCCCGTATCGTCGGAATCATCCGTAGACTTGAAGATGCAGGAGAAATCATCATAGCGCGTGGTGGAGGAGATGACATCATTGTCTAATCTGTTTCGATCCGAGCGTACGGTAATGAATCAAAGTCCTACAAAAGAAATTTTAATCCGTAACTTGCAACCTTCACAACCGGTTGAAGAGACAGTGGAGCCGGTAAGTATGGGTAAAGTATTCATGGAACGCAATCGCTTATTGCAGGAGATGGAGCAACGTAAAAGCATAGTAGATACCGAAATAAAACAACGACTAGATCAAGCTGCTGCAGATGTCGAATCGATGCATGCCGCGTGGGCTAGTGAAAAAGAAGAATTGCAGCAACAAGCCTATGATGAAGGTTTTCAGGCAGGGTATGAAGATGGTCGTAATAAAGCAATGGCTGAAATGCGTGAAATGATAGAGGCTGCGAACGAAACTACTACTTTATCTTACGAGAACGCAACCCAATATTTAATCAATCAAGAACGCGTGATTTTGGATATTGGCATGCACTCAGCCGAAAGAATTATTAACAGAGTGATAGAGGAAGACGATGAAGCGTATTTATCCATTGTCCGCAAAGGCATTAAAGAAGCTCAGGAGAGTAAGGAAATTAAATTATTCGTACCGACTGAGCAGTTTAAAATGGTCACGACACATCGGTCGGAACTCGCTTCGATTTTCCCGCCCGAAACCCCGTTCCTTATTTTTGTCAATGAAGATTTCAATGCAACAGATTGTTTTATCGAAACGAACCATGGTCGCATCGTAGTGAGTGTAGATGATCAACTGAATGAACTGAAAGAACAATTGGTGAAAATAATGGAAGATGGTGTGTGAATTTGAAAAAAGCTGAAGATCTCATTCCAATCATTCCGAATATCAATACGTTAAAGAAGTTTGGGCGCGTTATTCGAGTAGTAGGATTGCTGATAGAATCCGAAGGTCCCGAGTCATCTATAGGTGATGTATGCTTTATTCACTTGAACGTCCCAGAAGAAGGACGTTCCTTAATTCAAGCCGAAGTTGTAGGATTTAGAGAAGAAATTGTCATGCTGATGCCTTATACGGATATTCGTAATATTTCAAGTGGTTGTTTAGTGGAAACGCTAGGTAAACCACTTGAAGTGAAAGTAGGAATGAATCTACTAGGACAAGTTCTAGATTCTTTAGGAAAACCGATTGATAATAGCCCCCTACCTAAAGGTCTGGCAACAGTACGAACGGAAAACAGCCCACCGAACGTCTTGACACGTCCTACTATTAATGACAAGTTGGCTGTAGGCGTAAAGGCAATCGATGGCATGCTGACGGTGGGAAGTGGTCAGCGTGTCGGGATATTTGCGGGGTCGGGTGTTGGTAAAAGTACATTGCTTGGAATGATCGCACGTAATACGGAGGCAGACATCAATGTGATCGCACTGATTGGCGAACGTGGTCGCGAAGTTCGGGAGTTTATCGATCGTGATCTTGGGCCAGAGGGATTAAAGAAAACAATTGTCGTAGCTGCCACTTCCGATCAACCAGCGCTAATGCGAATAAAAGGTGCGATGACAGCTACAGCGATTGCGGAGTACTTCCGAGACAAAGGGCTGAACGTTATGCTGATGATGGACTCAGTTACACGTGTAGCCATGGCGCAGCGTGAAATTGGTCTAGCAGTTGGTGAACCGCCAGCCACAAGAGGGTATACCCCTTCTGTTTTCGCTATTCTACCCAAACTATTAGAACGCAGTGGTACGAATGAAAAAGGTGCTATCACCGCTTTTTATACTGTGTTAGTTGACGGTGATGATATGAATGAGCCGATTGCAGATGCTGTGCGAGGGATTCTTGACGGTCATATAGTGTTAGATCGTACGCTAGCCAATAAAGGCCAATATCCTGCAATCAATGTGTTGAAAAGTGTCAGTCGTCTAATGAATCATATTGCGGATCCAGAACACCTGAAAGCAGCAGCGAAATTGCGTGAATTGTATTATGCCTATGACAAATCAGAGGATTTAATCAATATTGGTGCATATAAAAAAGGAACGTCACGAGAAATCGATGAAGCGATTGAATATGAGCCGATCATTACCAATTTTCTAAAGCAAAAATTTAATGAGAATATCCAATTAGAAGACACGGTAAATGAAATGGTCGCGTTAGCTTCTGGAGGAGGAGAGCGTAAATGACTTCTTTCCATTATCGTTTTGATAAAGTTTTAGATTTGCGTGAACAAGAGCGTGATGAAACAGAAATGGCTTATAAAGAAGCGATCGAAGAGTTCGAAAAAGTGGCAACACAGTTGTATGATCAGATGAAAAAGAAAGAAAATATCTTGGAAGAACAGCAACAACGTATGACTACAGGTTTTTCTATTGATGACTTGCACCACTACTCTCGTTTTATTACTACACTTGATGTAACGATAGATCACATTCAACAAGAAGTAATGAAATCTCGTTCAAAAATGAATTGGTATGAAACGCAGCTGTTGGAAAAGAACATAGAAGTAAAGAAGTTTGAGAAGATGAAGGAAATCGGTAAAGAACAACATAATGCCGAGATGGAACATGTGGAAGCAAATCGAATTGACGAACTATCGACGATGAAGTTTCGTTCAAAAGAAGACGGGTGGTAAAGTGGCTAAATCGAAAAAGAAAAAAGAGGTTAAAGACTCTGTCGAAGTATCAGAAAAAAAGTCGATCGGCTTTTTTCAGATTTTACTCGCATGGATCATCATTCCTCTTATGTTCACAACAGCTGTTGTCTTAATAATAGCTAAAGTAGCAGATGTTAACGTTTTCGATCAGGCGAAAGAATGGACATCAAAAGTCCCGTTCTTGGAACAAAAAGCACCTGATGAAAAAGTCGAAGGAGATCTAATATTAGAAGAACGTGTAATTTCTCTACAAGCAGAAATCCAAGAAAAAGAAGCACAATTATTCGAAGTGCAAGATGAGCTTACTCAAGTGAAAGACTCCAATGAAACTCTTGTAATCGAAAAAGAAAAACTGAATGAAGAGATCGAGAAGCTAAAACTAGAAAAAAGTGAATCCAAACGTGATTTCAAAGAAATTGTTACGACATATGAGCAAATGTCGGCTAAATCATCGGCTCCTGTCATTACCAAAATGGGCGATGCAGAAGCCATTCAAATATTATCTAGTCTAAAGCCCGCTACGCTAGCAGCTATACTAGAGAAAATGTCCCCTGAAGAGGCCGCTAAATATACTTCTATGCTTACAAAGTAGTATAATAGTAATTGAGGGAGGTGAAAAAGTGGACTTAGGACTATTAATGGGCATAGGTTCTCCAAGCATTCCTATGAATTCAGCCCCTTCTACAGTGAATATTGAAGGAGAAGGGTTCGGAAGTGTATTCCAAAGTTTGATGTCCGCAACCGCTATTCCTGCAAAATCCCAGACACTAGGCGCTGATCAAGAGTTGACTAAATTACTCGGCGAAGTTCTCAACGTTGATTCGTTGGAAGAGTTAGAAGGACTTCTTGAGGAGTTAAAGCAATCTGTGAAGTCGCCTATTGTAGCTCAATTATTGAAAGAGGCTGGATTACGTCAATCGATTTTGGTGAAGGAAACGAGTGCTGAAAAAATACTTTCCGAAATGGTGGAAGAAAATGCAGTAGTAAAACCAGAGGAATTACTTACGCAAATAATTTCTAGTCTCGAAAAGGAAAGTTTGGTTAATGGTAATACGGAATTAAATTTAACAGATCTACAAAACCTTCATAAGTTTCCAAGTCTGCAACAATTAGCTGCTCTTATTAGTGAAGATCCTGATAAACTAATAGAAGTAATTACAAATGTCCTAGAAGACGTCGGCGTGACAAAAGAACAACTAGATGATATTGCAGCTACAGGAGACATTTGGTATGTGCTCGGAGTATTACAGCAATTGCCTTCTGAAAAAAATAAAATAGCTATGGAGCAATTACCGCCAAAAGTCACCGTTGAATTAACTGCATTGCTAAAAACAATTGAACTAACAGCACATAAGATGGATTTATTTACAAA
This sequence comes from Sporosarcina ureae, assembly GCF_002109325.1. Classification (GTDB taxonomy): domain Bacteria; phylum Bacillota; class Bacilli; order Bacillales_A; family Planococcaceae; genus Sporosarcina; species Sporosarcina ureae_C. The sequence goes on from NZ_CP015348.1 coordinate 3,073,886, forward strand.
ACAAATAGATTTGGTGAAAACAATCCAACCAATTCTTTCTCAGTTTGCAAGTCAGTTAGAGGCGAAAGTTATACAACCTGAAGTGAAGCAATCTGTGCAAATTCCATCTGCTATGCAACATGTTATTCGATTTACAACAGAGCAATCTGCAGCTGATGCGAAACAACAAGATCAACAATCTAAGGCAAGTGAGACAGTCGCACCAGTATCAGCCGCCACACAGACTGAAGCTAGACCTGTATTCCAGATGAATACCACAGAGAAAGTACCAGAAAGTCGAAGTGAAACTCTGATGCGTGAATTCCAAGCTGTATTGAACCGCGCGAACTTTGGTCAGACGAATGGAATGAACCGGATTTCAATCAAACTGTATCCGGAACATCTTGGACAAATTCGAATTGAATTACTGGAAGTTAACGGTGTGATGACAGCGAGGATTTTGGCATCTACAGCGATGGCACGTGAAATGCTCGACAGCCAAATGCATCAATTGCGACATGCCTTCAATCAACAGAACTTGCAAGTGGACAGAATCGACCTATCACAAACACTTCAAGATCCGTCGAAGAGTGATAGAGAACAAGCTTTCAACAAGCAAAACCAGCAACAAAAAGAACAAGCTACCGATCAAAATGAAACTCAAGATGAACAGCAACAAACATTCCAAGAATTCATGATTGAACTGGAGGCGTAAACATTGCCAGAAGGAACAAATTCTACAACAACTAATAGTACGATTACAGATTCCATGTATCTAGTCAATAAGCAACGTGATCAGCGGAAAACCGGACCCGATACAATGGGAAAAGACGCGTTCATGAAAATATTGATTGCACAGATGGCGAATCAAGATCCAACGAATCCGATGAAAGATACAGAATTTGTTGCACAGATGGCACAATTCTCTTCATTGGAACAAACGATGAACTTAGCGAATGCATTTGAAAAATTTGCAGCTTCACAAAATCAAAGTCAATTGATTCAATACAATAGCTTTGTTGGCAAAGAGATACGTTGGCATGAAGTCTCCGACAAAAAAGGTGAGGATGATAAGCCGATCATCAATGAAGGTACAGGGGTCATACAGTCCATTAAGTATATCGACGGCTCAGTAATCTTTACGATGGCAGGCGGCAAAGAGTTATCACCAGGAAACATTTCAGAAGTAATGGGAAATGGTTCTAGTTCAGGCTCTGGAGCAATTGGTCAACCGAATAATCTAGTACAAGCCAGTATGTTAATTGGCAAGACGGTAGGATATATGGAAGGCGAAGAAGAGCGTACAGGAAAAGTCATATCTGTTACGAATAAAGAAGGTAGTTTACATTATATATTGCAAGACGGTACGAAAATCGAAGGTAAGCAATTTACAACAATCAGTGAATAATTGAATGGAGCGATGTCATGAACAAGATCGATATCCATCGCATTCCATCGCCGCCACCCATACGCCAAGGACAGATACAAGCACAATCGAAGCAGTCATTTCTCGAACACTTACAGCACGCGACACAGCCAGAAAAACTAAAGATCAGTAAACATGCAAGCGACCGGCTGCAAGAACGGGGTATTCAAATGACCGACTCAGAATGGGCGCATATCTCACAAAAAGTAGACGAGGCGAAGAGGAAGGGAATCCGTGAATCACTCGTGTTGACTGATCAAGCTGCACTCATTGTTAGTGCAAAGAACTCAACCGTTATCACAGCGATGAACCGCATGGAAGCGAAGGACCAACTATTTACGAATATTGACGGCACGATACTACTCAGCTAAACAAGGCAGGACCTTAACAGGATGCCATTGCACCGCCGACTGATTGACGCGGTGCACTCCAAAACCGAGAGGGGAAACTACATTATGCTTCGTTCAATGTACTCAGGAATATCAGGATTAAAAAACTTTCAAACTAAATTGGATGTAATTGGTAACAACATTGCAAATGTCAATACGTATGGCTTTAAAAAAGGTAGAGTAGTTTTCAAAGATTTATATTCACAGCAAGTATCACTAGCTGGAGCACCAGTTGGCGAACGCGGGGGAGTCAACCCTAAACAAGTAGGTTTAGGTTCTCAATTGGGTGCGATAGATACTATTCATGCACCTGGATCTACTCAATTTACAGGTAACACCTTGGATTTAGCGATAGAAGGAGATGGTTTATTTATTGTAGGTACTCCTGCTACTAGTGGGCAGGGAGTTAAACCCATTACTGGTGGAGAGCAATTTTATACTAGAGCTGGTAACTTTTATTTAGATGCTGGTGCTACGGAAGGGGCTACAGAAGCGTCACTTGTAGATGGAGAAGGACGATACGTTTTAGACAATGAACTTCAAAAAATAACTGTACCATTAACTGCAACATCTTTATCAGTAAGCCAAAATGGTACTGTTTCGTATGTTGTTGCAGAAACTACACCTCCTACAACTGTAAAACTTCAACAAGTAATAGGTTTAGCAAAATTCAATAACCCTGGCGGATTGGAAAAGGTTGGCGGTAATTTGTATAAAGCAAGTGCCAATTCAGGTGATCCTTTAGTGGGAAATCCGATTGGTAAAGATGGACATGGTGCAGTTAAATCCGGCTCCCTAGAAATGTCCAACGTCGATCTATCCGAAGAATTCACAGAAATGATCGTTGCACAACGTGGTTTCCAAGCTAACACGCGAATCATCACGACATCAGACGAAATCTTGCAAGAACTAGTAAACTTGAAGCGATAACATAGCATAGTTTGAGAAGGAGGGTCGGGCCGGCCTTGGCCTGGCCCCTTACATATGATTAAAGTGACAAGACTAAATCGAACGACGTTTACGTTAAATGCATTGTATATAGAGAGAGTCGAGTCGTTTCCAGACACGACGATCACATTGACGACTGGGTCAAAGTATGTCGTTCTTGATTCAGCCGAAGAGGTAAATAGCCGAATCATTGAATTTTATCAAGCGGTCCAGCTGCTATCCAATCCGCATATCCGGGGTGATGAAGAAGATGAAGAATAAGTTGTTGACGATTTCATTGATCATTTTAGTGAGTATTACGTTGATCGGTGTCGTGGCGGTCGTTTTGATTATGAATTTTAATAAAGATAGTGATGGAGAAGAGAAAGCCCCATCGATTGATGAAATTATTGAATCGTCAGTGGATATGGAAGAGATCACCACGAATTTGTCAGGTCGTAATTTTGTCCGTGTGTCGTTAAAAATCCAAACAGATAGTAAAAAAGCGGCTGAAGAATTAACCAAACGTGATTTCCAAGTGAAGAATCTAGCCATTCAAGAATTGTCTGAAATGACCGCAAAAGATCTTGAAGGGAAAGTGGGCAAACAGCAATTTGAAGATACCATTAAAGCAAAGTTGAATGAGCTGATGCAAGATGGTGAAATACAGAAGGTGTATATTGTCTCTTATATCATCCAGTGACGGCTGGAATGACGTACTAGAGAAGTGTGCGCGATGGGAGGTGGGCTTATGTCGGGAGATGTACTGTCCCAAAATGAAATAGATGCGTTGCTGTCTGCTTTATCGACGGGTGAAATGTCAGCAGAAGAAATGAAAAAAGAAGAAGAAACAAGAAAAGTACGTGTCTATGACTTTAAGCGTGCACTTCGTTTCTCAAAAGATCAAATTCGAAGTTTGACTAGGATTCATGAAAATTTCGCCAGATTACTGACGACGTACTTTTCAGCCCAGCTGCGTACGTATGTACAGATCAATGTAATGTCGGTAGACCAAATTCCTTTTGAAGAGTTTATCAGCTCTATACCTAATATGACACTGATCAATATATTTGATGTGTCTCCTCTTGAAGGAAACATTTTAATGGAAGTCAATCCAAACGTAGCCTATTCCATGTTGGAGCGACTGATGGGCGGCTTTGGGTCAAGTTCAGGAAAAACAGATAATATGACTGAAATTGAAACGAAGATTTTAACGAATTTATTTGAACGTTCATTTGATAGCTTACGGGAAGCTTGGTCAGGACTGATTGAAATTGATCCATATTTGACCGAGATGGAAGTCAATCCGCAGTTTCTTCAAATGATTTCACCGAACGAAACCGTTATCGTTATTTCGTTCAATATAATGATTGGTGAATCTAGCGGCATGATCAACATTTGTATTCCCCATGTGGTGCTAGAACCAATTATTCCGAACTTGTCCGTGCAGTATTGGATGCAAACGAATAAAAAAGAACCTACCCCTGAACAAAGCATACAGTTGGAACGACGAATAAAAAATGCGATGCTGCCCGTAGTAGCAGACCTTGGAAAAGGCGAAATATCCATTCACGACTTCTTGCATTTACAGCTTGGGGATGTTATTTCATTGGATACTAGCATTGAGGAACCTCTGACGATACGGATAGGAGAAAAACCTAAATTCACTGCTCAGCCAGGAAAATTACGTAACCGTATGGCTGTTCAAATACTAGAAATACTGAATACGGGAGAGGATGAAGATGATGAGTGATAATATTCTCTCACAGGAAGAGATTGAAGCGTTATTGCGTGGTGAAACATTAGAGCCTGCGGAAACGACCGAACCTGCATCAGAAACTATCGACATTAACGATTACTTGACCGAAATGGAGCAAGACGCATTAGGTGAAGTCGGTAATATTTCATTCGGTAGTTCAGCAACAGCGTTGTCCGCTTTGCTTGGCCAAAAAGTAGAAATCACAACACCTAAACTTACATTAATCCAACGTGATAACTTGGAAGATGATTTCGTTCATCCATATGTTGCGATCAAAGTGGAATACACTGAAGGATTAAGCGGTGTTAATTTGCTTGTCATCAAACAAACGGATGCGGCCATTATCGCTGACTTAATGCTCGGCGGAGACGGCACAGCGCCAAATCAAGACTTAAGTGAAATTCATTTGAGTGCAGTTCAAGAAGCGATGAATCAAATGATGGGATCTTCAGCTACTTCAATGTCTACCATCTTTAATAAAAAAGTCGACATTTCACCACCCACTATTGATTTGTTGAATATTCAAATCGATCAAGGAACCGAATATATTCCTGCACATAATTTATTGATTCGCGTGTCATTCAATTTAAAAGTCGGTGATTTGATTGACTCTGACATAATGCAATTGTTCCCACTGGAGTTCGGTAAAAAGTTAGTGTCTTCCCTGATGGGGGATGAAGAAGCGGCTACTATGACAGAAGTACCGCCCACACCACAGACATCCCACTATTCAGAACCAGAGCCTATGTATGCACCAGAAGAGCCTGCACCCGTGCAACAACAAACAGCCTATCAAGCGCCACCTGTTCAACAACCAGCTGCACCGAGACAGACTCAAGCGCCTGTGCACGTTCAGCAAGCGGAGTTCGCTAGTTTCCAAGCACCATCTTTAAACAAGGAAGAATCAAATAATTTAAATTTACTACTTGATATACCACTCCAAGTAACAGTAGAATTAGGACGTACGAAGCGTTCTGTTAAAGAAATACTGGAAATGTCTGGAGGATCGATTATTGAACTAGATAAATTGGCAGGGGAGCCTGTTGATATATTAGTCAATAATCGCTATATAGCAAAAGGGGAAGTAGTAGTCATTGACGAAAACTTCGGAGTCCGCATTACGGATATTTTGAGTCAAATGGATCGGTTAAACAATTTACGATAGAAGATACTTGGAGGGAATATGAATGGGAAAACGAATTTTAGTAGTAGATGACGCAGCATTTATGCGCATGATGATCAAGGATATCTTAACGAAGAATAACTATGAAGTAGTTGGAGAGGCTGCAGACGGTGCACAAGCTGTCGAAAAGTATAATGAATTGAAGCCCGATCTAGTCACAATGGATATCACAATGCCTGAAATGGATGGAATTGCCGCATTGAAAGCAATTAAAGGTACACACCCATCTGCGACCATCATCATGTGTTCGGCAATGGGGCAGCAGGCAATGGTCATCGATGCAATCCAAGCTGGAGCAAAAGACTTTATCGTTAAACCATTCCAAGCGGACCGTGTTATTGAAGCGATCGACAAAGCATTGAGCTAAGTGCGTCTTATGAATGTAAAAAGAGTAGTCCAATATTTTATACTATTCCTTCTGTGTTTTACTATGACACCATTAGCGCTTGCAGATACGGATCCCGACATCAGCGTGTCAGATTGTATTGGAAAAGGTAAAGATTGTGAAGAAAAAGCACCGGTTGCTGAGAATGATGAAAAAAACATAACTGATAATGACCTGGACGAGCCGAAAGGTCTTACAGCAAAAGATTACATCCGGACTATTCTAGCTTTTATATTTGTAATAGGTTTGCTCGTGTGGTTGCTGCGATTCATGAATAAGCGCAATAGAAGCTTTGATCAAAATCGCCTCATGACGAATTTGGGCGGTGTTCCATTAGGGCAACATAAATCTATTCAACTAGTAAAAATGGGTAGTCATTATTTTGTGGTGGGTGTAGGGGAAAATGTTCAGCTACTAAGAGAAATAGATGATCCTGATGAAATTGCGGATTTGCTTGAACGTTATGATCAAGGCAATGAAGTTCAGAAGGGAATATTTTCACATTTGTATACTCGATTTTTCTCAAAGGCCGAGCAATCTCATGTAGAAGAATCCACTTTCAGTCAAGTGTTCTCAACCAAAATGGATGAAATCAAATCTGATCGTAGAGAACAGTTAAATCGGTTAAATCGGAAGGAGAGCGACCGCGATGGTTGATTTTCTGGAAACATTTTCCGACAGTGATCCGACCAACGTCTCTACTTCTATAAAGATGTTGTTGTTACTTACAGTCTTGTCACTCGCACCAGCGATTTTAATCCTTATGACTTCGTTTGCAAGGATTATTATCGTCTTGTCATTTGTACGAACGGCACTTGCTACACAGCAAATGCCTCCTAACCAAGTGCTAGTAGGTTTAGCTTTATTTCTAACATTCTTCATTATGTCACCTGTGTTATCTCAGGTGAATGAAGAAGCCTTGACTCCGCTGTTTGATGAAGAAATTAGCTTGGACGAGGCATACGAACGTGCCAGTATTCCGTTCAAAGAGTTTATGAGTCAACATACGAGACAGAAAGATTTGGAATTATTCATGCGATATAATCAAATGGAACGACCGGATACGATTGAAGATATTCCTTTGACGATGATGGTACCGGCATTTGCCCTTAGTGAGATTAAAACCGCATTTCAAATGGGCTTCATGATTTTCATTCCTTTTCTAGTCATCGATATGATTGTTGCCAGTGTGCTTATGTCCATGGGGATGATGATGCTTCCGCCTGTTATGATTTCATTGCCGTTCAAGATATTATTATTTGTTCTGGTAGACGGTTGGTATCTTATCATCCAGTCATTGCTGCAAAGCTTTTAGGGAGGAATTTGAATGACGAGTGAATTTGTTATTACCATTGCAGAACGGTCAGTTTGGGTTATTCTTCTCGCTTCAGGTCCTCTCTTAATAGTCGCTTTAATGACAGGACTTGCCGTGAGTATATTTCAGGCAACTACACAGATCCAGGAACAGACATTGGCATTCGTGCCTAAAATTGTAGCGGTAATGGTTGCTATTATATTTTTCGGACCTTGGATGTTATCGTATGTAACTAATTATGCGAGCGATATCTTTTCCAGTCTCTCCAGGTATGTCGGGTGATTGAATGAATGAAATCATTCCGTCTTTACCCGCATTTTTGCTTATTCTGACCCGTGTTACATCTTTCTTTGTGACACTGCCATTATTTTCATATAAAACCATTCCGGCCACGCAGCGTTTACTATTCGGAGCCATATTGGCGTGGATGATGTCTTACTCAATTACAATGCCGGAATTGGTGATTGATGGACAATACATATTACTTGTACTTAAAGAAGCGGTAGTCGGCTTGTCAATCGGCATTGCCGCTTTTATTATTATGTCGGCTATTCAAGTAGCTGGAGGATTCATCGACTTTCAGATGGGGTTTGCGATAGCGAACGTAATTGATCCTCAGACAGGTGCACAGTCGCCGCTGCTTGGACAATTTCTAAATTCGTTGGCGATGTTGTTATTACTTGTCGTGAATGGCCATCATATGTTGTTGGATGGAATATTTTACAGCTATGACTTTGTTCCAATTACAGCTATGTGGCCTCCTTTTGGTAGTCCTAATATGGCGGAATTCATTGTCTTGACGTTTGCGAAATCATTTGCGATTGCTTTCCAAATGGCAATTCCTGTCGTGGCGACATTATTTCTCGTCGATCTGGCTCTTGGAATATCAGCTCGTGCTGTACCCCAATTGAATATTTTTGTTGTAGGTTTCCCGATAAAAATTGGTGTCAGTTTCTTGGTGATCGTGACAATGGCGAGTGTATTCATAGTCGTCATGAAGAAAATGTTTGAGATTATGATTGTGACGATGAGAAATCTGATGATATTGCTCGGAGGTGGCTAACTTGTTACTGAGGCTGGATTTACAATTTTTCGCCGGTGAGAAGACGGAAAAAGCTACCCCGAAAAAAAGGGAAGATTCGCGTAAGAAAGGACAAGTACTAAAAAGTCAAGACGTAACGGCTGCAATCGTACTGTTCTCTATTTTCACATTTATGTTCTTTGCAGCAGGTTTTATGCGAGATAATTTCTTTGTGTTTTTCCGAGAATCGTTTACACACTTTATCCCTATCAAAACAATGGATGAAGAACAAGTCATGTTAGTATACATAAGTGTTATTAAACAAATGGCGATTATTTTGTTGCCGATTATGATCATTGCAGTTATTGCGAGTATTGCAGCGAATCTTTTGCAATTTGGTTTGTTATTTACTACAGAGACATTGAAATTTGATCTAAAGAAAATTGATCCTATAAAAGGATTAAAACGGATCTTTTCTATTCGGGCAATTGTAGAATTGCTAAAATCTATTTTAAAGATTTCTTTTATTGGTACGGTTACAACACTGATCGTATGGAGTAATCTTGGACAAGTGCTCGACTTAGCGTTTAAGACACCACAAGTAACTTTGGTGACTGTAGCAAAATTAGTCGGAATGATGGGGATCATCGCGTCACTAGTACTATTGTTCATTTCCATTTTAGACTTTCTGTATCAGAAATTTGACTATGAAAAAAATCTTAAAATGTCGAAACAAGATATTAAAGATGAAAGTAAAAACATGGACGGCGATCCGCTCATTAAATCTCGCATCAGACAACGTCAGCGGGAAATGGCGATGCGACGTATGATGCAGGAAATACCTGAAGCAGATGTAGTTATCACGAATCCGACTCACTTTGCGATTGCGTTAAAGTATGATGAAGATCAGATGGACTCGCCAATTGTTATTGCGAAAGGTGCAGATTTTGTCGCACAAAAGATTAAGATGATTGCAGCTGAACACGATATTGTCATGGTAGAAAATCGGCCTCTCGCACGTGCTATGTATGACGAGGTAGAAATTGGTGATCGGATACCTGAACAGTTTTTCAAAGCAATTGCGGAAATCTTAGCATATGTTTATCGGATTCAAAGAAAAATATAAGTGAAATTAGAAAGTAGGGGTGGCATGCAGTTTAAAGATATTGGAGTACTCGCAGCGGTTATTATGATCATTGCGATGCTTGTCATCCCCTTACCACCTTGGTTATTAAGTTTCTTGATTATTATAAATATCACGCTTGGTTTAATGGTTTTACTGACTGCGATGAATATGCAAGAAGCACTTCAGTTTTCTATCTTTCCATCACTCTTGCTACTCCTTACATTATTCCGGTTAGGCCTTAACGTTTCTACAACACGTGCGATTCTTTCAGAAGGTAATGCAGGTGGAGTAGTCGATACATTCGGTACGTTCGTTACCGGGGGAAATATAATTGTTGGACTTGTGGTATTTGTTATTTTAATTATTATTCAATTTATTGTTATAACGAAAGGTTCGGAGCGTGTATCTGAAGTTGCTGCACGTTTTACACTTGATGCGATGCCAGGTAAGCAAATGAGTATTGATGCTGATCTAAACGCAGGAATGATTTCTGATATAGAGGCACGCACACGTCGTGAAAAAGTTAGTAATGAAGCCGATTTCTATGGTGCGATGGATGGTGCGACAAAATTCGTCAAAGGAGATGCGATTGCCGGAATTATCATCGTCATGATCAACTTGTTGGTCGGTATGATTATCGGTGTTGTGCAGATGGGCTTACCGTTTGCAGAAGCGGCTCTTCAATTCTCTACATTAACTGTAGGTGATGGAATTGTTTCTCAAATCCCTGCACTGTTAATATCTACAGCGACGGGTATCGTAGTTACACGAGCTGCATCAGAAGGAAACTTAGGTACGGACATTACGAATCAATTATTAGGTCAACCTAAACTACTTTATGTTGCTGCCATTACGATCTTTTTACTAGGTCTTGCCACTCCTATCAATGACATACTGACAATTCCAATTGCAGGCGCATTGGCAACGGGTGCGTTCATGATGTCACGTAAAAAAAATGAAGATCCAGATGAATTATTGGAAATGGAAGAAGATGTAGAAACAGAAGGATTGAAGAGACCAGAAAATGTCGTGGATCTTTTGAATGTCGATCCAATTGAATTTGAATTTGGCTACGGACTAATTCCTCTCGTAGATGCAACACAAGGCGGAGATTTATTGGATCGTGTCGTAATGATTCGTCGTCAGTTGGCAATAGAACTTGGTCTTGTAATTCCAGTTGTTCGTATCCGAGATAATATTCAATTACAACCAAATGAATATCGAATCAAGATTAAAGGAAATGAAATGGCCAGGGGAGAGCTCTTGTTAGATCATTATCTAGCGATGAGTCCTGGTGGCGAAGATTTGATAGAAGGAATCGATACTGTTGAACCTTCATTCGGATTGCCGGCAAAATGGATTACCGAAGAAGCGAAAGAGGAAGCGGAGATCATGGGCTACACAGTTGTGGATCCGCCAAGTGTTGTATCAACACACTTGACAGAAGTCATTCGTGCTAACGCATCCGACTTACTAGGACGTCAGGAAACGAAGCAACTTGTGGATCACGTTCATGAGACGTATCCGATTTTGGTTGATGAACTGACACCTACTCCACTATCGATTGGTGAGATTCAAAAAGTACTTGCTAAATTATTAAATGAACAAGTTTCTGTTCGTAATCTACCTATTATTTTCGAGACACTTGCAGACTATTCAAAGTATACTTCCGATGTCGATGTGCTGACAGAATATGCAAGACAATCATTAGCGCGTCAGATTACGGGGCAATACGTAGTAGGAAATGAAGCGTTAAAAGTTTTAACGGTATCCGGAAAAGTGGAGAAACTCATTGCGGATAGCATCCAACAGACTGATCAAGGGAACTTCTTGTCCATTGATCCATCACAATCTCAAATGATTTTGGAACGGATTGCGCAGGAAGTTGAACGGGTAGCTATGCTCGACCAGTCCCCTGTAATCTTATGTTCACCTGCAATTCGAATGTACTTGCGGCAAATCACAGAACGGTATTTTCCACAGATACCTATACTGTCCTATAATGAATTGGAAGCATCAGTGGAAGTTCAAAGTGTAGGGGTGGTGGATATTTAATGAAAATGAAAAAGTATACAGCACCTACTATGGTCGAAGCGATGGCGAAAGTACGTGAAGATTTTGGAGACGACGCCGTCATCCTTAGTTCAAATGTCACAAAAACAAAAGGTTTTCTTGGTCTATTTCGTAAACGTTCAGTAGAAGTAGTTGCAAGCTATGATAAAACGAATGATCAACGTGCCTATGAATCACAGGTTCGTACTATACAACCTGTTGCACAACCCGAGTCGGTTGAGCGTATGCAGAGGGAAATGCGAGAAATCAAACAAATGCTGAAAGACATTAAGCAAGTAGATCATACATTAGGAAAATATCCTGATGAACTTCTTCCAGTGTTGAAGAGATTGCAAGTGCAAGGTTTAGCAAATGAACATATTATGGAAATCGGCAATTTGGTATTCGATCGTATGAAACAAGATAAGACGGACTTTACAGAAGACCAGCAAATCGAATTGATTCGAAGCTGGTTCTGGGATCAACTTCACAATATGCCGTTTGGTGGAATCTCTTATCAGAAGAAGTTTATTAATGTACTAGGTCCTACAGGTGTCGGGAAAACAACAACGATTGCCAAAATTGCAGCACGTGCATTATTAGAAGAAAAAAAGAAAGTGGGTTTCATCACAACGGATACGTACCGTATTGCGGCAATTGAACAATTACGAACATATGCTAATTTACTTCAGGCACCAGTTGAAATTGCTTATAACGAAGAAGATTTCCGTACTGCAATTGAAAAATTGAAAGATCTAGATCTTATATTTATTGATACAGCGGGACGAAATTATAAAGAAGCAAAATTTGTTGATGATTTAACAAAACTTATAGATTTTTCATTAGAAATGGAAACGTTTCTTGTGTTATCCACGACTTCAAAGGAACAGGATATGGATACTATCATCAGACAATTTGATAAATTTCCGATCAATAAATTTATATTCACGAAAACAGATGAAACAAATTCTGTAGGCTCGATTATTAACTTAATGATGAAATATGGTATAGGCATGGCATACTTCACAGATGGACAAGAGGTACCTGAGGATTTGACAGAAGCCAGTTTTGAAAAAGTGATAAATCTTCTGTTAGAAGGTGAACCACATGCATGATCAGGCGGAAGCACTTAGACTAAAAATGATCAGAAATCAAAGACCTGTAGCTCGCTCAATTGCCATCATCAGTGGTAAAGGTGGAGTAGGCAAGTCGAACTTTACTGCGAATTTTTCTTATGCTTTAGTAGCAAAGGGCAAGAAAGTTTTAATTGTGGATATGGATATTGGAATGGGAAATATTCATATATTATTTGGCGCTACTCCTACTTATCATTTAAAAGATTACTTGACTGACATCCAAAGATTAGAAGATGTCGTGACACCGATTGAAGAAAACTTGGCATTTATTGCAGGAGGTTCTGGACTGGAAACAGTCGTTGAATGGTCGGATACGATGTTTAATCGATTGATTGAAGCGTTCTCTATTTTACAGATGGAGTATGATGTTATTTTATTCGATATGGGTGCAGGAGCTACGAAGAGTTCTATCGATTTAATATTGGCGATGGACGAGATAATTTTAATTGCGACACCTGAGCCAACGTCGATTACGGATGCTTATTCGATGATAAAATTCATCTGTTTACAAGATGCGAATAAAACCATCCGCATAGTCAGTAATCGTGTACTGAAGGAGCAAGATGGTCGGGATTCCGTCGCACGTCTTCAATTAGCTATGCGAAGATTTTTATCTGTCGAAACCAGTATTTTAGGATTCTTGCCTGATGATATACATGTACGTAATGCGGTGATTGCACAGTCACCTTTCGTTAAGTTATACCCCGATGCAAAAGTCAGCAAGCGTATGCTGGCCATCACTGATACATTTATGCATGGCGATAAGCCTAGCACTTCTATTGAAACCTCTGGATTCATAGATAAAATCAAAGGTATATTTCAGAAGGGGCGTGTGTGATTTGATTACTGGAAAGAAAAGGCGAGTTCTAGTTGTTGACGACTCAGCTTTTATGCGGAAGTTAATTTCCGATATGTTGAATAAACACCCCTTGATGGAAGTCATCGGCATCGCTAGGAATGGCAAGGATGCAGTGGAAAAGGTACGTGACCTTCATCCCGATGTCATTACAATGGATATTGAAATGCCTATGATGAATGGGCTAGAAGCTTTAAAGCTTATTATGGATCAAATGCCGATCCCTGTAGTGATATTATCGAGTACGACAAAACATAATACGGAAAATGCCGTACTCGCTATAGAATACGGGGCAGTGGATGTTATAGCAAAACCTGGTGGCGCTATTTCGTTAAATCTTCACGAAATAGAAAAAGAGATTGTGGAGAAAGTATTTGCCGCTTCAAATGTGGGGATTCAGACGTTAACAAGAAAAATTACCCCGCCACAAAAAAGGTATACAGCACCGCCAACTAGAATGAATACAGCGAGTGATAGTAGAATCATTCCATCGGTACCGGTACAAACTGTAAGTTTTTCTAAAAATATTACACTTATTGCCCAAACGTTTGTTATAATAGGTACATCGACTGGGGGTCCAAGAGCCTTACAAGAAGTTATAACTAGGTTTCCTGCAGAATTTCCCTATCCAATTCTTATTGTTCAGCATATGCCGCCCGGCTTCACAAAGTCATTAGCCGAACGACTTAATGGCTTAAGTGAAATCGCAGTTAAAGAAGCTGAACATGGAGAGCTAATCGAAAATGGAACAGCCTATATTGCACCAGGGGGGTTACATTTGAAGTTCGAGAAATCCAGAACAGGTTATCAAATCGTATTGGATGGAAACGAAGCGCCTCGTTCTGGACACCGCCCAGCAGTAAATGTGTTATTAGAATCAGCGGCCACACATAAAGAATTGAAATTTGTAACAGCTATCATGACAGGCATGGGGTCTGATGGAAAAGAAGGCATGGAACTTTTACGTGCGTCATGCAAAACGATTACCATAGCGGAATCCCAGAAAACTTCCGTTGTGTATGGAATGCCCAAAGCCATAATAGATGCGGGTCTGAGTGATGAAGTAAAAGACGTGCAAGAGATCGCCAATGCCATAATGGGAAATTTGAAGTAACTAGGGGGCTTTGCAATGGATGTAAGTCAGTATTTGGACATGTTCATCGAAGAAAGTAAAGAACACTTACAAGCTTGTAGTGAGCAACTACTCGCGTTAGAGAATGATCCGGATGATCTGGCAATTGTCAATGAAGTCTTTAGAGCGGCACATACGCTTAAAGGAATGTCAGCGACAATGGGATATGAAGATATCGCAGATTTAACGCACAAGATGGAGAACGTTCTAGATGCAATTCGAAATTCAAAGATCAGTGTCACAACTGAAATACTAGACGTTGTATTTGAAGCGGTGGATGATCTTGAACTAATGGTACAAGACATTGAATCTGGTGGAGATGGAAAAAAAGACGTCAGCAAATTAGTTGATACGCTAAATCGAATTGAAGCAGGCCAACCGCTTGATTTGGTCGAGGATTCTGTATCAGCGACTACTGAGGAAGCACCAATTGAAGTGGTCACTTCTACAGGGGTTCAATATGATGAATTTGAGTTGACGGTTATTTCTCAATCTGCAGAGCAAGGTTTTAATGCACTAGAGATTACGGTTACATTACGTGAAGACTGCTTGTTAAAAGTGGCACGCGTATTCATGACGTTTGAGATTTTAGAAAAATCAGGCGAAGTTATAAAAACCGTTCCTACAGTAGAACAATTGGAAAATGAAGATTTCGATCAGAAATTTACGATTGTGTTATTGACACAGGAGGACGCTGAAGACCTAAAAGCAAAAGTAATGAAAGTTTCTGAAATAGAAGACGTGAAAATCACACATATTACAGATGAATATGTGCAAAAATATAAGCAAGCTGCGATAATTGAAAATGAAGCGCCTCCAGAAGTGATTGAAACGACAATAGTGCCAGTTGCTAATGTTACGCCAACAGAAAAAGTGTCAAAAGAAGCTATTAAAACTAAAAAGTCTGCGTCTTCAAACTCCAATAAAACTATACGGGTAAATATTGATCGACTCGATATTTTGATGAACTTATTTGAAGAACTGGTCATCGATCGCGGACGTCTTCAATCGATCGCGAGTGAATTGCATAACCCGGAATTGAATGAATCCGTTGAGAGAATGACACGTGTATCAGGAGACTTGCAGAATATTATATTGAATATGCGAATGGTGCCTGTGGAAACTGTCTTCAATCGATTCCCTAAAATGGTGCGTCAATTGGCACGGGATCTCAATAAGAAAATCGATTTGGAGATTGTGGGAGCTGAAACAGAACTAGACCGCACTGTAATCGATGAAATAGGGGATCCACTTGTTCACTTAATTAGAAATGCTTTAGATCACGGTATTGAAATGCCTGAAGAACGTATCGCGAAAGGTAAGCCAGAAGTTGGGACTGTAACATTGCGTGCCTACCATTCGGGTAACCATGTATTCATTGAGCTTGAAGATGATGGAGCTGGTGTAAACCGTGAGCGTGTAGTAGGTAAAGCAGTTGAAAAAGGAATTATCAGTCCGGAAGCGGCAGATTCATTAACAAATAAGCAAGTGGCCGAGTTGATTTTAGCTTCAGGATTTTCAACTGCAGCTTCCATAACTGACGTCTCAGGTCGTGGTGTGGGTCTAGACGTAGTTAAAAATACAATTGAATCTCTTGGTGGACACATATCTATCGATTCGACAGAAGGAAAAGGTTCGTTATTCCAGGTGCAGTTACCTCTTACTCTTTCTATTATTTCTGTCATGTTAGTAGAGTTGGATCAAGAAATATATGCAATCCCATTGTCTTCTATTATTGAGACTGCCATTATTCAGAAGTCTGATATTTTAAATGCGCATAATCAACCGGTCATTGACTTCCGTGGGACTATTGTGCCGTTAGTAGACTTGAAAGATATATTTGAAATGAAGAATAGAAGTAATGAAGAAGATGAGTTCCAGTCTATCGTAATTGTTCGTAAAGGTGAAAGTTTAGCTGGTTTAGTCGTAGATTCATTTATTGGTCAACAAGAAATCGTCTTAAAATCACTCGGAGAATACTTGCAGAGTGTCTTTGCGATCTCAGGTGCTACGATTCTAGGAAATGGTCAAGTCGCATTAATTGTTGACTGTAATGCATTGATTAAATAATCGAGGTGATGACATGACAAATACAGTAGAAGTAAGTGATATGAAAGTAATCGTCTTCCAATTGATGAATAAAGAATATGCGATTGGTATTGATGTGGTGGAATCGATTGAGAAATCTTTATCCATTACACGCGTTCCCCGTATGCCTTCTTATGTCAAAGGAGTGTTAAATTTACGTGGTGTAGTAACGCCTGTAGTAGACTTGCGTGAACGTTTTGATATGGAGACTAAAGAGTTTGATGAGACAAGTTGTATTATAATTGTGTCGCATGCAGATTCTGAGGTCGGATTAATTGTAGATGATGCGAATGATGTGATGGATGTGCCGACAAGTGCAATAGGGCCTCAACCCGAAGTAGTGGGATCTGTGGAGTCCGAATTCATTTCAGGAGTAGCAAAAGTCGATAAGAGATTATTGGTCATGTTGAATCTAGATAAAGTTTTGCAGCCGATTAAGAAGGCGAATGCAGATGAATTCTGAAAATGAAATTACAGAAATGCATTTGGATGTCTTAAAGGAAATCGGTAATATTGGAGCAGCGCATGCAGCAACGTCACTATCTCAGCTTTTAGGTCAGAAGATTGATATGCGCGTACCTAATGTTGAACTAGTTACATTTGATGAAATGTTTAATCTGGCAGGCGGTAGTGAAAAAGTGGTTGCTGGCATCTTTTTACGCATAGAAGGCGATTTGACAGGGACGATGTTTTTTGTGCTGACTATTGAATCTGCTACACAATTTATCCGCAAACTAACTGGTGATACGAGCTTTACTTTTACTGATGCAGAGGATTTGGGAATGGGTGCATCTGCGCTTCAGGAACTGGGAAATATCTTATCAGGTTCCTATCTATCATCGCTTTCTGATTTCACATCATTAAATATTTATCCAACTGTACCCTCATTAAGTATTGACATGGTGGGTGCCATTGTCAGCTTCGGCCTGATCGAAGTATCTCAGTATAGTGATGAAGTAATCGTCATTGAGACGGAAATATTGCAAGAAGGTGAACATGGAATGTCTAGTCTGGCTGGACACTTCTTCTTATTACCCGACCCGCCGTCTTACCGTACGATATTCAGTTCGCTAGGAGTCTTGTAGATGGCAGCTATCCAAACAGTAGTACGCGTAGGGATTGCAGATATGAATATCGTGAAATCCCCTCACACGATTCGCACATCAGGACTGGGTTCATGTGTAGGTGTAATACTGTATGATTCTTCAAAGAAAATAGCAGGTATGGTACATGTTATGTTGCCTGACAGCGAGTTAGGTAAATCGACAAAACTAAATGTAGCGAAATTCGCTGACACGGGTATTCATGCTTTGTTAGAATTATTAAAATCAGAAGGGGTCAGACCTTTCAGTATTAAAGCAAAAATTGCGGGTGGCGCACAAATGTTTCAATTCGGTTCGAATGATACAATTCGTATCGGCCCGCGCAATGTAGAAGCTGTTAAAAAGGAATTGAAGAGATATTCAATCCCAATTGTTGCAGAGGATACGGGTGGCTCGAGTGGACGTACAATTGAATTTGATCCTGATACAGGTATCCTACATGTTCGTACCGTCAATGCCGGAACACAGGAAATTTAACAGTAAGAGCAAAGGCGGCTAATGCATTAGTCGCCTTTATCTATTGGCATTTGTTATACTTATACATAAGAGATAAGATCGGTAGAAGAAACCTCACAGGAAAGGCGTGAATTCGATGGCAAATCAAGATGTAACTGAACGACATCAGTGGAAGTTATGGATCGAAGACCGTGATCCTGATGCAGGTGATACGCTAGTTCGAATGTATACACCTCTTGTGAATTATCACGTTCAACGAATCAGCGCTGGGTTGCCGAAAAATGTATCGCGTGATGAAATTAAATCACTTGGTTATCAAGGCCTTTTCGACGCATTAACAAAATTTGATCCTTCACGTGATTTGAAATTTGACACATATGCATCTTTTCGTATCCGAGGTACCATTATAGATGGACTACGAAAGGAAGATTGGTTGTCACGCTCTTCACGAGAAAAAACAAAAAAGATGGATGAAGAAATCAGTAAGCTTGAACAGTCCTACCTGCGAACGGTAACACCTGAGGAAGTAGCGGATCATTTAGGCATGACAACCGATCAAGTCTATCAAACTGTGCATGAACAGTATTTTGCAAATGTATTATCGATCGATGAAAAAATGAACGAAGACGATGATCACGATCAGACTTTCGTGTTGCAAGATGAACAAACGAAAACGCCTGAACAACAAGCTGTAAAAAGCGAATTGATAGGGGATTTGGTTACGAAAATTAAAGAACTGAATGAAAATGAACAATTGGTGCTCAGTCTTTTTTATCAAGAAGACATGACGTTGACGGAAATCGGAGAGATATTAAGCTTATCTACATCTAGAATCTCGCAAATACATTCAAAAGCGCTGTTTAAATTACGGTCGTTACTAGCCGCTGAAATTACAGATGGAGGGATTTTATGAGTTTGAAAGCGATTGAACTTCAAATTGCTATACCCAAAACATTTGAAGCGGGAAAGATTGCGGAGCAAAAACAACAGCAGTCTCAACTTGCTCAGGACAGTGCGAATATGCAAACAGAAAAGCAGGCACTAAAAAATCAGGAAACCGTTTTGGAATCCGATCCGTATGCAAAGTTGGAAGCAGATGATGGGCAACCCAAAGAAGGATCTCCACAACAAGAAAAAAAAGAGAAAGAGCAACAACAAGCCAAGCACCCGTTTAAAGGTTCGTTCGTTGATTACAGTGGGTAATGAGTATGGGGATTTTATTAGCTATTTTATTCATCTTACAAATCGTAGGTTTTATGGTAATGACATTGCTGTACTTGAGAATTTCTAAGTTCAATGATCTGGAGAAAAAGCAACAACAACTTATGAAAGAGATGGATCAATCGGTGTTAGCTTATCTATCAGAGATCAAGGAAGAAAATGATCGTTTGATCCATCAATTGAATCAACGGACGGAAGACAATGTGAACCCTTTATCAAATACAGCAACGCCTGAGTATTCAATAGATGAAGAAGCTGAAACGCCCGAGTCGATACCAAAGCCGAAGCCTCATCCGGTTCCTGTCCATTTCGCTTTACGATCTTACCAGAAAACGGTGGAGAACGAAAGGAACGAAAAAGAAACGCAAAAAGAGCCACAAGCTAGACCACTCGATGACAGGGAGAAAGCAAAACAGCTATATGCTGAAGGGAAATCCATTTCAGATATTGCAAGAGAGCTAAAAAAAGGTAAGACTGAAATCGAATTATTATTAAAGTTTGGCTAAAGTTAAATGCAAAGGTTGCAAAGAACGTAGAATTGTGTTATTTTTGTAGATGGTATTACTACACACGCGTGCGGATGAATGAGTTGGTGCCATTGTGGTCACTTATTCGCTAGAAGTACGCGGAGGATAAAAACCAATAGGAGGAATTAAACATGTCAGTAATCTCAATGAAACAATTGCTAGAAGCTGGTGTACATTTCGGACACCAAACACGTCGTTGGAACCCAAAAATGAAGAAATTTATCTTCGTGGAGCGTAACGGCATTTACATCATCGACCTTCAAAAAACGGTCAAAAAATTAGAGGAAGCTTACAACTTCATGCGCCAAGTCGGTGCTGATGGTGGTAAAGTTCTTTTCGTAGGTACGAAGAAACAAGCACAAGAAGCAATCAAAGAAGAAGCAGAACGTGCTGGAATGTACTACATCAACCAACGTTGGTTGGGTGGAACATTAACTAACTTCGGAACTATTCAAAAGCGTGTAGCGCGTATGAAAGCTATTGAGAAAATGGAAGAGGATGGCACGTTTGACGTACTTCCTAAAAAAGAAGTTTCTCAATTAAATAAAGAGCACGAACGTCTTGTGAAATTCCTAGGCGGTATCCGTGACATGAAAGGCTTACCAGATGTAATCTTTATTGTAGATCCACGTAAAGAGCGTATTGCGGTAGCTGAAGCAATCAAATTGCATATTCCACTTGTTGGAATCGTTGATACTAACTGTGATCCGGACGAAATCGATTATGTCATCCCTGCGAACGACGATGCAATCCGTGCAGTTCGTCTACTAACAAGTAAAATGGCAGATGCTTTGATTGAATCCCGTCAAGGTGAAGATGAAGAAGTAGCTGAAACAGCGAACGAAACAGCAACTGTTTCTGCAGACTGAAATTAGTAAATGACGAGACGATAGGTGGCTTACCCCTTATCGTCTCTTTTTAAAGTAATAAGCGACTTCAGATTATATATAATAGGAGGAATTTTCAAAATGGCAACAATTACAGCTCAAATGGTTAAAGAACTTCGTGAAAAAACAGGCGCAGGTATGATGGACTGCAAAAAAGCTCTAACTCAAGTAGACGGTGATATGGCAGCGGCAATGGACTTCATGCGTGAAAAAGGTCTTTCAAGCGCAGCTAAGAAAGCAGATCGCATTGCAGCTGAAGGAGTTGCAAACATTCTAGTTCAAGGTAACGAAGCAGTAATCCTTGAAGTGAATGCGGAGACAGACTTCGTAGCGAAAAACGAAGGCTTCCAAACACTTGTTAAAGAAATTTCTGAGTTCTTGATTGCTACTAAACCAGCTTCAGTTGAAGAAGCAAACTCTGCGAAATTGGATAACGGCTTGACTGTATCTGAACACATTTCAAACGCAGTGGCTAAAATTGGAGAGAAAATCACTCTTCGTCGTTTTGAAATCCGTACGAAAACAGATCAAGATGCTTTCGGACCATACCTACACATGGGTGGACGTATCGCAGTGTTGACTGTTCTTGAAGGTTCAACAGATTCAGATGCAGCGAAAGATGTAGCAATGCATATCGCAGCAATGAACCCGAAATACATCTCACGTGATGAAGTATCTGCTGATGAAGTAGAAAAAGAGCGTAACGTATTGACTGAGCAAGCTCTAAACGAAGGTAAGCCAGAAAATATCGTAGCGAAAATGGTAGAAGGACGTCTTGGAAAGTACTTTGAAGAAATCTGTGTCCTAGACCAGGCTTTCGTTAAAAACTCTGACCAAAAAGTTCGTGATTTCGTTAAAACTACTGGTGGAACATTAGTAGAATTTATTCGTTATGAAGTAGGCGAAGGCATCGAGAAGCGTGAAGACAACTTTGCTGACGAAGTAATGAGTCAAGTTAAAGGTAACTAAGTATAATACAATCTTACAGAGGGGCACATCCATTATGTGTTCCTCTTTTTTGAGAATAAGAAATTGCAGGAGGGCCAACATGAGTATTCCAAAATATAAGCGTATCGTGTTAAAATTAAGTGGTGAAGCATTAGCTGGTGAGCAAGGTTACGGACTATCTCCGGAAGTTGTGAAATCGGTCGCAAACCAAGTTAAAGAAGTAGTAGAGCTTGGTGTAGAAGTAGCAGTAGTAGTAGGCGGCGGAAACATTTGGCGCGGGAAAGTCGGAAGCGAAATGGGAATGGACCGTACAACAGCTGACTATATGGGAATGCTTGCAACGGTCATGAACTCTCTTGCACTTCAAGACGCTCTTGAAAAGTTAGGACCAGAAACACGGGTTATGTCGTCTATTGACATGAGACAAGTAGCTGAACCCTACATACGCCGAAAAGCTATCCGTCATTTAGAGAAAAAACGTGTCGTAATATTTGCGGCAGGAACAGGTAACCCTTATTTCTCCACAGATACAACAGCTGCATTACGTGCTGCTGAAATCGAAGCGGATGTTATTTTAATGGCGAAGAACAATGTGGACGGGGTGTATACAGCCGATCCAATGAAAGACTCATCTGCTACGAAATACTTGGAACTTTCTTATCTTGAAGTTATTAGTCAAGGTCTTGAAGTAATGGATTCGACTGCTTCTACACTATGTATGGACAACGATATCCCACTTGTAGTATTCTCAATCATGGAAAATGGCAACATCAAAAAAGCTGTACTCGGTGATAAAATCGGGACAGTCGTTAGGAGGAACAAGCAATGACTAAAGAAATAATGGATCAGACGAGAGAACGTATGGATAAAGCACATAGCGCCTATTCAAGACAATTGGCTTCTATCCGTGCTGGAAGAGCTAATGCAAGCCTATTAGACAGAATTTCAGTGATTTATTATGGTGCACCTACACCATTAAATCAAATGGCGGGAATTTCTGTTCCTGAGCCACGATTGCTAGTAGTTCAACCATATGATAAAACAACAATCGGTGAAATCGAAAAAGCGATTATGAAATCGGATATCGGTATCACACCGTCCAACGATGGTTCAGTAATTCGTCTAGCGGTACCTGCTCTTACAGAAGAACGCCGTAAAGATTTAGTTAAAGATGTAAAGCGTGAAGCGGAAGATGCAAAAGTAGCGATTCGTAATGTTCGTCGCGACAGCAATGAAGATTTGAAAAAGCTTGAAAAAGATGCAGAAATTACTGAAGATGAGTTACGCCGTTTTACTGAACAAGTACAAAAGATGACAGATGAATTTATCGAAAAGATTGATCAAACAGCAAAAGATAAAGAAAACGAAATCTTGGAAATTTGAGTACAGAACTTTCTATAAGGAGGAGCGTCCTACTTTTAGGACGCTCTTTTCTTTCTTTTGCATGCTATTTACCATGCAATTTGGTAGGATAGTCAGTAGGAGTATCCGAATAGAGCCAAGTGGGGGAACGCTATGCTTAGAAAACTAATGCGAAAAAAAACGGCAGATATTCAGTTGCTGGATGAACGGATTGACGCTGTTAAAAATAGACAGATTCCTAACCATGTGGCAATTATCATGGATGGAAACGGAAGATGGGCAAAGCAACGTAAAATGCCGCGAATTGCCGGCCACCATGAAGGAATGAAAACGGTTCGTCAAATCACCAATTTCGCAAATGCCATGGGTGTGAAGGCCCTCACTCTCTACGCATTTTCGACCGAAAATTGGAAACGACCGAAAATCGAAATTGACTTTTTGATGAATCTTCCTGGTGAATTCCTTAATACGTATTTACCCGAATTAATGGAAAAGGGTATCAAGGTGGAAATGATAGGCAATATGGATGCACTTCCAAGTCATACAGAAAAAGCAATTAAGAAAGCAATAGAGCAAACGAAAGATAACAAAGGCTTAGTATTGAACTTTGCGATGAATTATGGAAGTAGAGTCGAGCTAGTTCATGCTATGAAAGAATTGGCAGAAGAAGTGGCTGCTGGAACATTAAGAGTGGATGAAATTAATGAAGATTCAATTGAATCTAAGCTGATGACTGCACATCTACCGGAGCCAGATTTACTGATTCGCACAAGTGGTGAAGTGCGATTATCCAATTTCATGCTGTGGCAATTAGCGTATGCAGAATTCATCTTCACCGATGTACTATGGCCTGATTACGATGAAGAATGCTTTTTACAAGCGATAGAAGATTTCCAAAATAGAGATCGGCGCTTTGGAAGCTTGGAAGGAGATCAGAAAAGATGAAGCAAAGAATCATCACAGCCATTGTAGCACTCGCATTTTTCGTACCTTTGATTATCATCGGTGGATTACCGTTTATTATTATGATCTTTGCAATATCTACGATTGGTTTATATGAACTACTACGTATGCGGAATATGTCCATCTTTTCAATAGGTGGATTTATCTCTTGGTTACTTTTACTCGTCATTTTACTTCCTTCAAGATGGACGGGACAGGTAGAAGGTTTTCTGCGGTTAGGGAAACTAGAAATGATCTATGTACTGATATTATTATTATTAGTCTATACTGTAGTCATGAAAAACAAGTGGACATTTGAGGACATTGCATTCAGTGCGATTGGCGCATTATATGTCGGCATCGGTTTTTACTATTTAATTGAAACGCGTTTATTTGGTTTAGAATACATAGGCTATGCGTTACTTATTATTTGGTCAACAGATTCTGGTGCATATTTTGTTGGTCGGAAAATAGGGAAACGAAAACTTTGGCCTGAAATATCACCTAACAAAACCATCGAAGGATTTGTCGGAGGTATTATTTGTGCGGTAGCAATTACTTTGATTTATAATATGTTCTATCCTATCTCTACATCGTATGTATCATTCATTATTATTACAATAGTGGCATCGGTTGTAGGTCAAATGGGAGACTTAGTTGAATCTGCACTGAAACGTTTCTATAACGTAAAAGATTCAGGGAAGTTGTTGCCTGGACATGGCGGTATTATGGACAGATTTGACAGCTTACTGTTTGTACTCCCATTGCTTCATTTTGTTCAATTCATAGGATAATGGAAAGGAAGTTCATAATATGAAGAAAATCAATTTGCTTGGTGCGACTGGTTCTATCGGTACTCAAACATTAAGCATTATTGCAGCTCATCCTGATCGCTTTGAATTAACAGCAATGTCGGCAGGAAGAAATATTCAAAAAGTAAGTGAAATCATTGCACAGTTTCATCCTAAGTTAGTTTCTGTATTGGAAGAAGCAGACGCAGTACGCTTACAAAATGAGTTTCCTGAAGTTCAATTCGTTCATGGTGATGAAGGACTTATTGAAGCAGCGATTGGGATGGAAGCCGATGTCTTGCTGAACTCAGTTATCGGTAGTGTAGGACTTAGACCGACGCTTGCTGCAATTAAAGCAGGTATGACAATTGCTATTGCTAATAAGGAAACATTAGTGGCGGCTGGGGACTTAGTTGTAGAAGCAGCTAAGCACCATAACGTACCGCTTGTTCCGGTAGATAGTGAACACTCTGCTTTATTCCAATCGCTGAATGGGGAAAATCCGAAGCGAATTACCAATTTGATTTTAACGGCCTCCGGTGGAAGCTTTAGGGACTATACTCGGGATCAACTTCAACACGTCACAGTGGAACAAGCGCTTGCGCATCCTAACTGGTCAATGGGCAATAAGTTGACAATCGATTCGGCAACCATGATGAATAAAGGGCTTGAGGTGATTGAAGCACATCATTTATTTGCGATGCCTTATGATCAAATTGAATGTTTACTACATAAAGAAAGTATTATCCACTCTATGGTGGAGTTTGAAGATACAAGCGTTATGGCACAACTGGGGTCTCCTGATATGCGTGTTCCAATTCAGTATGCACTTACGTATCCGGATCGTATTCCGATGGCTGATGCCAAACGTCTTCGTCTTGATGAAATTGGGAAATTACACTTTCAAAAAATGGATTATGAACGATTTAAAGCCTTGTCTCTTGCATATGATGCAGGTAGGGAAGGAGGCACTATGCCTACAGCGATGAACGCGGCCAATGAAGTGGCGGTTCAACTGTTTATGGAAGGACATATTTCCTTCATGCAAATTGAAGATATTATTGAAAGAATGATGGATCAGCATCAAACTATTCAAAATCCTGATTTGGAAGAAATTTTAGAGACAGATCGCAATACGAGAAAAAAAGTCTATGGTATAGTTAAGTATCAAGATTAATTTCAGGCTGACACAGCCGGTGAAGGTGGTTACTGAATGGAAACGGTTATTGCGTTTATAGTAATATTCGGGACACTTGTAGCATTTCATGAGTTTGGTCATTTCTTGTTTGCTAAGAGAGCCGGCATCATGGTTCGAGAGTTCGCTATCGGAATGGGACCTAAAATTTTAGCGATCCGCAAAGGTGAAACGCAATATACGATACGCTTGTTGCCTTTAGGTGGATATGTACGCATGGCTGGTGAAGATTTCGATACAGTCGAATTGCAGCCAGGTTACCGCGTAGGTCTATTATTGAATGCACAAGACGAGATAGAAAAGATTTATTTGAATCGAAATGTTTCTAATCCGAATATTTTAAACGTAGAAGTAGAAAAGTCGGATTTAGATAGAGAACTATATATTGAAGGATATGACGAAGATGGCCAACTGGTTCATCTGAAAATTGCCAGAACGGCAATGATTATCGAAAAAGGTCAAGAAACATTAATTGCTCCTTATGATCGTCAATTTGAATCCAAGTCATTGGGTAGCAGGGCGTTGGCAATATTTGCAGGACCTCTATTCAACTTTATTCTAGCATTTTTCATTTTCTTGGCTTTGGGTTTAATGAATGGTGTACCAACCAATGAACCCATCATCTCAGAAGTGAAGCCGGATACACCGGCAGAAATGGCCGGAATGAAAAAAGATGATTTAATTACTGGAGTAGACGGTAAGTCAATTGATTCTTGGCCAAAGTTTTCTGAAGCAATTCAAAACAGTGCTGGAGTCCCTATGTCTATAGAAGTGGAACGTGCAGGTAAACAAGTTGTTTTAGATGTAGTACCTGATACAGTAGAAGATGCAGGACAGGAATTCGGTCAAATTGGCGTTATGTATTCAAGTCCATTGGAAAAAGGAATTATCAAATCCATTGTGTTCGGCGCTGAACAGACGTACACATGGACTGTGAAGATCTTCGAATTATTAGGTATGCTCGTTACAGGTCAGTTTACAATAGACGCACTATCGGGTCCTGTTGGTATTTATAAGGCGACAGAAGAAGTGGCCCAACATGGTATTTTCAACTTAATGAATTGGGGCGCTGTGCTGAGTATCAATCTGGGAATCATGAATTTACTGCCATTGCCTGCATTAGATGGCGGTAGATTATTATTCTTCCTGTTTGAAGGCTTACGAGGTAAACCAATTGATAAACAAAAAGAAGGTATGGTGCATTTTGTAGGGATCATGCTATTAATGGTTTTGATGCTTGTTGTGACATGGAATGACATCCAACGATTTTTCTTCTAAAGAAGGTGGGAGTATATGATGAAACAATCGAAAACGTTTATACCCACAATGCGTGAAAATCCAGCAGATATAGAGATGCGTTCACATCAGTTATTGTTGCGGGCAGGTTATATCCGACAGAATGCCAATGGTGTGTACACGTATTTAACTCTTGCTCAAAAAGTGTTTAGAAAGATCGCGACGATTATCCGTCAAGAAATGGAAGCTATCGAAGGAATAGAAATCTCTTTGCCTGCATTGCAAAGCTCGAGTATCCTAAAAGAAACCGAGCGTTGGGACTCATACGGTAAGGAAATGTTCCATGTCGCTGACAGACAAACTAATCAATTG
The DNA here is from genome assembly GCF_002109325.1 of Sporosarcina ureae. Taxonomy (GTDB): domain Bacteria; phylum Bacillota; class Bacilli; order Bacillales_A; family Planococcaceae; genus Sporosarcina; species Sporosarcina ureae_C. Next base: position 3,101,700 of record NZ_CP015348.1, read on the forward strand.
ACGTTGAGCTCAAGTGATGAAGAAGCAATCATCGACTTGTTGCGTGACGAAGTTCGATCATATAAAAAGTTGCCGCTAACCATTTTTCAAATCAAAACGAAATTCCGGGATGAAGTAAAACCTCGTGCAGGTTTACTTCATAGTAGGGAATTCATAAGAAAAGATGCCTATTCATTTCATGCCACACAAGAAAGTTTGGATGAAAAGTATTTGGAAGTCATGCAAGCCTATACCAATATGTTAACCCGTCTTGGAATGCATTTCCGCATGGTCATGTCGGATGGGGGTGCAGGATCTCATGAGTTCATAGCGTTAGCAGAAAATGGAGAAGACCGGATTGCGTATAGTGATAGCTCCTCCTACGCTGCGAATATGGAGTTTGCTGAAGTGAATGCGGAGTATGAGACATCAGATGAAAAGCAATTGGAAATGTCAAAAATCTCCACGCCAAACCAACAAACAATTGAGGATCTCGCTTCATTTTTATCGGTTGACCCTGAGCGTATCATCAAGTCATTGGTGTATAAAGCAGATGAAGACTTTGTTATGGTTATATGTCGTGGTGATCATAGCATCAATGAACATAAATTAAAGCGTTTTTTAAATGTAACTCATATAGAACTGGCAACTGAACAACAGATCGAAGAATTACTAGGCTGTCATATTGGTTCAATTGGTCCTGTGAAACTACCTATTGGTGTAAGGGTATATGCAGATCATGCGGTTAATGCAATGGTTAACGTAGTAGCAGGAGCAAATATTGACGATTATCATTTATTGAACGTTAACCCAGAACGTGACTTTGCCATAGACGATTACGTGGATCTTCGTTTTATTCAAGAAGGAGATGCTTCACCGGACGGAATGGGTACGATTAAATTCACTGAAGGAATTGGTGTCGGGCATATTCGTAAACTAGGTACTGTTTTCAGTGAGCAGATGAAAGGAACTTTCCTCAATGAACACGGTCGAACAAAGCCATTCATTATGGGAAGTTATAGTATAGGAATCTCACGTTTACTGGCGACAATTGCTGAGCAGTTTAATGATGAAAATGGTTTGAAATGGCCAAAACATTTAGCGCCGTTTGATATACATTTAATTGCGATGAATGTTAAAGATGAAGTGCAAGTACAACTAGCTGATGAATTATATGCTGTACTAGAGTCATATCGATATGATGTATTATATGATGATCGTGCCGAAAGAGCGGGTGTGAAATTCGCTGATGCAGACTTGATTGGTTTGCCGGTTCGCATTATAATTGGTAAAAGAGCAGATGAAGGAATTGTGGAAGTTATGTATCGCCACAGTGGTGAGTCAATAGAATGGCAAAAAGAAGAAGTGTTGGAAAAACTACAGTCCTTCTTTAGTGCAGATTAATCCAAGAAGGGGAGTCCGTTAACGGAACTTCCCTTCTTTTCGCGATAGAACGGAGGAATATATAGTGGATGCCGCTCAAAAGTTTTTAACATTGCTCCAACAGACAGGTCTAACAGATGATCAGTTAATGAACTATTTTCAAAATGGTGAGTTGAATCGTGTCACCGTACAGAAGAAATCAAGAGTGTGGAAATTCAACATTACATTGGATAAAGTGTTGCCGATTGATGTTTTTCAGTTTATGCAACAACGCGTTCATGAATCGTTTGCTGCGATAGCGAATGTTCATCTTGAAATGGAAGCAAGAAACAACGAAGTAAACGAACAATTAATTATAGATTATTGGCCAATTATAATTGATGAATTAGCAGATATCTCCCCCCCTATGCGTCAATGTTTAGTGGGTCAAACACCTAAGATACATGGTGAGAAGTTATTGCTTAATTGCTCAAGCGACTTGGAGTGTCAAACGTTAAAAAACAAATATATCGAAACCATATCAGCCCTGTATCAACAATTCGGTTTTCCAAAGTATATGTTAGATGTTTCAATAGTTGAAAATCATAATGCAGAAGAAGAACGTCAACAATTCCTCTCACAAAAGAAACAAGAAGAGGATGTACTATCCAAGCAGGCCTATCATCAGCTGCAACAACGTGAATCGATGAAAAGTGAACAAGGTGATTCTGATAAAGTACTTGCTCTTGGTACACCAATCAAAGCTAACGAGCCAATCGTTCCAATCCATGAAATACAAGATGAAGAAAGACGTTTGATTATAGAAGGCTTTGTATTTGATGCAGAAGTACGTGAATTAAGAAGTGGTCGTTCTTTATTGACACTGAAAGTAACGGATTACACCGATTCGATCTTAGTTAAAATGTTTTCACGAGATAATGAGGACGCTGAAATCATGAAGTCTTTCAAAAAAGGTATGTGGGTTCGTGCGCGTGGCGGTATACAGAACGATACATTCGTTAGAGACTTAATCATGATGGCGCAGGACATTGCGGTTATTCCAACAATTGAACGGAAAGATAAAGCTCCAGATGGGCAGAAGCGTGTGGAATTACATGCACATACTTCCATGAGTCAAATGGATGCAGTCGTTTCAGCTTCAGCTTTAGTTGCTCAAGCAGCCAAGTGGGGACATCCCGCAATTGCCATTACCGATCATGCGAACGTACAATCTTATCCTGACGCGTATAATGCAGGTAAAAAGCATGGTATAAAAGTGTTGTTTGGTTTAGAAATCAACTTGGTCGATGACGGTGTGCCAATCGTTTATGAAGAACAACACCGTTTGCTAGAAACAGATACGTATGTCGTATTCGACGTTGAGACTACAGGTTTGTCAGCAGTCTACGACACAATCATTGAACTGGCGGCTGTGCGGGTGAAAGATGGGGAAATCATTGATCGCTTTGAACGTTTTGCCAATCCGCATCACCCGCTGTCTTCTATCACTACCAATTTGACAGGTATTACAGATGACATGGTTGAAAATGCACCCGAAGTTGAAGATGTCATGGCAGAGTTTATAGACTTTATAGGCGATAGTGTGTTGATTGCTCATAACGCTTCATTCGATATGGGCTTCTTTTATGCTTCATGTAAGCGCGCGAAGATTGAAACTGTAGCTTATCCTGTTATCGATACGTTGGAACTTTCGCGATTCCTATATCCAGAACTACGAAATCATCGTCTAAATACGTTAGCTAAAAAATTCGATATTGAACTAACACAACATCACCGTGCTATATACGATACAGAAGCTACAGCACATCTATTTTTGCGTTTATTATCAGATGCACAGGAAAAAGGTATCGAGTGGTTAGATGATCTTAATAAAAACATCGGTGAAGGAGATGCCTATAAGCGGTCAAGACCTTCACACTGCACGTTGCTTGCAACAGACAATGAAGGGTTAAAAAATCTATTCAAGCTCGTATCTATATCGCATATGGACTTCTTCTACCGGGTGCCACGTATCCCTCGTTCGTTGCTCGTAAAGTATCGAAAAGGCATAATAGTTGGTTCGGGCTGCGATAAAGGTGAAGTATTTGAAGGTTTAATGCAAAAACCGATGGAAGAGGTAGAAGAAATTGCAAGTTTCTACGATTACCTAGAAATTCATCCGAAGCCAGTCTACTCTCATTTACTTGAACTCGATTTGATTCGCGACGAGTGGAACCTCGAAGATATCATGCGTAAGATGATTAAGCTTGGTAAGAAAACTGGCTTGCCCGTTTGTGCTACGGGAAATGTTCATTATTTGGATGAAACTGATGCAACCTATCGCCAAGTACTTGTTCGTTCACAGGGTGGGGCGAATCCGTTGAATCGGCACTCTTTACCTGAAGTTCATTTCCGTACAACAGATGAAATGTTGAAGGAGTTTGAGTTTTTAGGTGAAGATGTAGCAAAAGAAATCGTGGTTGATAATCCGGTGAAAATAATGGAGCGTGTAGGTGACGTCAAACCAATCAAAGATGACTTATATACTCCTACAATCGATGGTGCGGAAGACGAAGTGCGAGATTTAACTTACTCTATGGCACATCAAATATATGGAGAAACATTACCTGAAATTGTTGAAGCCCGTATCATAAAAGAATTGACTTCTATTATTGACAATGGCTTCTCAGTTATTTATCTTATCTCACATAAGCTTGTCAAAAAGTCCTTGGATGACGGCTACTTAGTTGGTTCGCGTGGATCAGTCGGTTCTTCATTTGTTGCAACGATGATGGAAATAACAGAAGTAAATCCCTTGCCGCCACATTATGTGTGCCCATCTTGTAAGACATATGAGTTCTTCGACGACGGTTCAGTTAGCTCAGGTTATGACTTGCCGGATAAGGAATGTCCAAATTGCCAGACAATGTTTAAAAAGGATGGTCAAGATATACCATTCGAAACGTTCCTTGGCTTTGCCGGTGATAAAGTTCCAGATATCGACTTGAACTTTAGTGGTGAGTATCAGTCACACGCACATAACTATACTAAAGAATTATTCGGTGAAGATTATGTATTTCGTGCAGGGACAATTGGGACAGTAGCTGAAAAAACTGCTTACGGATATGTTCGAGGATATATGAATGATAATGATATCCAAATGCGCGGTGCTGAAATCGATCGGCTTGTGCAGGGCTGCACAGGTGTTAAACGAAATACTGGACAGCACCCTGGTGGTATTATTGTTGTACCGGATACAATGGACATCTTTGATTTTACACCCATTCAATTCCCGGCCAATGATCTTGAATCCAGCTGGAAAACGACGCATTTTGATTTCCACTCCATCGATAATAACTTATTGAAATTAGATATTTTAGGACATGATGATCCGACGATGATCAAAATGCTAGAAGACTTGTCTGGCATCGATGCGTTAACCATACCGCCCGACGATAAAGGTGTTATGGAATTATTTAGCGGCACGTCTTCACTTGGTGTCACAGAAGAACAAATTGATTGTAAAACTGGGACGCTTGGTGTGCCGGAATTTGGTACTCGGTTTGTACGTCAAATGTTGGAAGAAACAAAACCATCTACGTTCTCCGAGTTGATCCAGATATCGGGATTGTCACACGGCACCGATGTTTGGCTGGGGAACGCTCAGGAATTAATCCAAAATAAAACATGTCAACTGTCAGAGGTAATCGGTTGTCGTGATGATATTATGGTGTATTTGATCTATCAGGGTCTAGAACCTTCGCTTGCATTTAAAATAATGGAGTCAGTTCGAAAAGGTAAAGGGCTAACACCTGAATTTGAAGAAGCAATGAAAGAAAATAAAGTACCTGCTTGGTATATCGGCTCATGTAAGAAGATTAAGTATATGTTCCCGAAAGCTCACGCAGCCGCATATGTTTTAATGGCACTTCGAATCGCTTGGTTCAAAGTCCATCATCCTATCATGTACTATGCGACATACTTTACCGTTCGTGCGACTGACTTCGATTTAGTGACGATGTGTAAAGGTTCAGCAAGTATTCGAGCGATGATTAAAGAGATCAATGCTAAGGGATTGGATGCACCTCCAAAAGAAAAGAACTTAGTAGTTGTTTTAGAGATTGCACTTGAAATGGTCGAGCGAGGATTTACATTTGCTAAACCCGACCTCTATAAATCAGATGCAACGCAGTTTATTATTGAAGGTAATAAATTAATTCCACCATTTAACTCGATTCCGTCACTCGGAACGAACGTTGCGAAGACGATTGTTGAAGCAAGAAAAGATGGCGAGTTTTTATCGAAAGAGGACTTTCAGAAGAGAGGCCGTGTTTCTAAAACAGTAGTTGAGTATCTAGATAATCTTGGTTGTATGGAAGGAATGCCAGAAGCGAACCAATTATCCCTATTCTAATGGGCTCGTGGCGGTTGCTTCAGTTGCATTGTAAAAGGCCATGTGATACGATTAAAACAACTTTTGCTATACGTCTTGCGGAAAAGAGTGGGGCTCCCCGCTCTTTTCTGTTGTTATTTTGAATTTCGGGAGGGATACCATTTGAGTAAAATTACAGAAGAAGTCGAACAGTTGGCAAGACCGATCGTTGAAGAATTGGGTCTTGAGCTGGTTGATGTTGAGTTCTTAAAAGAAGGTAGCGATTGGTTTCTACGCGTCTACATCGATACGCCGGAAGGTAACATTGACATAGATCAATGTGCGGCTGTTAGTAATAAGCTAAGCGAGGAACTGGACCGTGTGGACCCGATTACGCAAAATTACTTCCTTGAAGTGTCTTCTCCCGGAGCGGAAAGACCATTGAAAAAAGATGAAGATTTTGAAAAAGCCGTAGGCCAATATGTGTTCATCAAAACTTATGAACCGATTGATGGAATGAAAGAATTCGAAGGCTACTTACTCGGATACGGACCGGACCATGCAAAAGTGGAAATACGGATCAAGACAAGAAAAGTACTAGTAGAAATCGATAAAACAAAAATTGCTTTAGCGCGACTGGCGATTGACTTTTAAAAACAAAAGCGCAAAGAACCATCTAGCCTCAACAGGCGTTGGAGAAATTCCCACAAAGGCGCTTTTTGCCTTTATGGGAATTTCGAAGTGACCCCTGGTGCTTGAAGCTAGATGTAAACAAAAGCACAAACACCGTCTAGCCCTGTGCTAGCGACTAAATCACCATGAGTAATGACAATCGGAATGTAGGAGTGATGAACATGAGTAGTGAGCTACTCGAGGCATTGACAGCTCTTGAACAGCAAAAAGGTATATCAAGAGAAGTAATAGTTGATGCGATTGAAGCAGCGCTTGTAACAGCGTACAAACGAAATTTTAACCAGGCGCAAAACGTCCGTGTTGATTTGAACTTAAATAAAGGCACTATGGCTGTCTATTCAAGAAAAGACGTAGTAGAAGAAGTGGAAGATGATCGTTTGCAAATTTCATTGGAAGATGCACAAATGATCAATCCAGTCTATGAACTAACAGATGTCGTCGAAGAAGAAGTTACACCACGTGACTTTGGCCGTATTGCTGCGCAAACCGCTAAACAAGTTGTGACACAACGTGTACGTGAAGCTGAACGCGGTTTGATTTATGAAGAGTATATCGACCGTGAAGAAGATATCGTAAACGGAATCGTAGAGCGTATGGATCCGAAAAACTTATTCGTTGGATTAGGAAAAGTGGAGGCTGTATTGCCGACAAGCGAACAAATCCAAACAGAAAACTATGCTCCGCACGATCGCATTAAAGTGTATATTACAAAAGTCGAAAGAACAGCACGCGGACCGCAAGTGTTTGTTTCTAGAACACACCCAGGGCTACTACGTCGTTTATTCGAACTTGAAGTACCTGAAATCTATGATGGAACAGTGGAAATTAAATCGATTGCACGCGAAGCCGGTGATCGTTCGAAAATCTCTGTTTACACAACAAATGAAGAAGTAGATCCGGTCGGTTCTTGTGTAGGTTCAAGAGGGGCGCGCGTACAATCTATTTCAAATGAATTAAATGGCGAAAAAGTGGACATCGTAGAGTGGTCAGAAGACCCTGTAGTCTTCGTTGCAAATGCTCTAAGTCCTTCTAAAGTAATTGATGTACAAGTAAATGAAGAAGAACGCTCGACAACAGTTGTCGTGCCGGATTACCAACTTTCATTAGCTATCGGAAAAAGAGGGCAAAATGCAAGATTGGCTGCTAAATTAACAGGCTGGAAAATCGACATCAAAAGCGAAACTGACGCTAGAGAATTAGGGATCTATCCTCGTGAAGAATCTCTTGCAGTTCTAGTAGAAGAACCTGAAGTCGAAACAGATGAGTTCTTGGAAACATACGAGTATGAAGAAGAAATACCTGTTGAAACAGCTGAAGACTTTGATTTATACGCAGATGAAGACAAAGAAGATTGATTTGGAAAGGATTGCATGCTGATGTCGAACAATCGGAAAATCCCTTTGCGTAAATGTGCAGCGACTGGTGACATGTTACCTAAAAAAGAAATGATACGAATTGTCCGTACGAAAGAAGGAGAAGTATCCGTAGATTTGACAGGAAAGAAGTCAGGCCGCGGTACATATGTTTCTAAAACGGAGGATGCCGTGGAGAAAGCACGTAAGCAACACTCATTTGAACATCAATTGGGAGTTAAAGTGCCGGAACAAGTCTACGATGACCTTTTACATGCCATTCGGCGAGAGGCAATCAAATGACAAAAGATCCGACAAAAATTTATCAACTGCTAGGTATGGCTGCCCGCGCACGTAAAATTGCAACGGGTGAAGATTTAGTCGTACAGGCGGTTCGTTCAGGTGAAGCACATCTGGTCATCCTATCAGGCGATGCATCAAAGAATACGATGAAAAAACTAACGAATAAATGTAATACGTACAACGTTGAGAAGCATGTATTTGGAAGTCGTGAAGAACTGGGGCATGCAATTGGAAAAGAAGCCCGAGTTGTCTTGGCACTAACAGATAAAGGATTCGCAAAAAAATTATCCGAGCTACTCAACGATTATAACCGGGGGTGGGCTAATGACGAAAATGAAAGTACATGAATATGCCAGATCAATAGGAAAAACAAGTAGAGATCTTGCTGAAGAATTACTTAAGAGTGATATTGTGATTAAGAGCCATATGGAAGAACTAGATCCAGTTTCAATTGCAAAATTAGACGAAAAGTTCGGAGACTTGAAAAAGCCTGAGGTGAAAACTACTACAGTTAAGCCGGCGAGCAAGCCAGCGAACCAAAGAACAGATCGTCCAAGCAATACAAACAAACCAGCTTCAACACAAGGTACTAATCGTCCTGCTAGTAACCAAGGCGGATCGAACCGACCATCATCAACACGTCCACAAGGGCAATCTACATCAGCTCCAAAAACGGGTAGCACTCCGCCACCTCGTCAAGCACAAGGCGGCGGACCACGTCCAGCTGGTGGAGGCGGTCGTCCAGGCGGCGGTCGCGGTGGAAGACCACCAGCACGCGGAATCAACCAAGGGCGCCGTAGATATCGTCCGGCAGTACCAGCACAAAAGGTTGAAATACCTTTACCGGATAAAATCACATTTTATGAATCATTGTCAGTTGGCGAGCTAGCTAAAAAGTTAGGTAAAGAGCCTTCCGAGATCATTAAAAAGTTGTTCATGCTTGGGGTAATGGCTACCATTAACCAAGAATTAGATAAAGATGCAATTGAATTGATTTGTGCTGAATACGAGGTTGAGGTAGAAGAAGAGATCCGTATTGACGTAACAGACTTGGAGATCTACTTCGAAGATCCTGAAGAGGAAGAAGAAGTAGCAGGCGAGTTGACAGAGCGACCACCAGTCGTCACTATCATGGGTCACGTAGACCATGGTAAAACAACATTGCTTGACTCGATTCGTGACACGAAAGTAACTCAAGGTGAAGCGGGTGGTATTACTCAGCATATTGGTGCATACCAAATAACAGCTAATGGCAAGAAAATCACATTTTTAGATACGCCAGGTCACGAAGCTTTCACAACAATGAGAGCACGTGGTGCAAAAGTCACAGACTTAACAATCTTAGTTGTTGCAGCGGATGACGGTGTAATGCCGCAAACGATTGAAGCGATCAATCATGCGAAAGCTGCTGAAGTTCCAATCATTGTAGCAGTTAATAAAATGGATAAACCAGCAGCAAATCCAGACCGTGTCATGCAAGAATTGACTGAACACGGTTTAGTCGCAGAAGATTGGGGCGGCGACACCATTTTCGTTCCGATTTCCGCACTAAAAGGTGAAGGAATTGAACAGTTACTTGAAATGGTTTTACTAGTTGCAGAAGTAGGAGAATTTACTGCGGATACATCTATTAGAGCTAGAGGAACTGTAATTGAAGCGCAGCTCGACAAAGGTAAAGGTTCAGTAGCTACATTGCTTGTACAAAATGGTACATTACATGTAGGAGATCCAATCGTTGTCGGAAATACGTATGGTCGTGTACGTGCAATGGTCAGTGACCTTGGACGTCGCGTAAAAGAAGCAGGCCCATCCACACCGGTAGAAATTACTGGATTGAGTGATGTTCCATTTGCAGGAGATCGTTTCGTTGTGTTTAAAGATGAAAAGACTGCTCGTCAAATCGGGGAAACACGTGCCGGAGAAGCTCTTCAAGAACAACGCGTAGAAAAAACTCGTGTGACACTTGATAACTTATTTGACCAAATGAAACAAGGTGAAATGAAAGAATTGAACTTGATTGTTAAAGCAGATGTACAAGGTGCGGTTGAGGCAATGGCGGCTTCTTTAATGAAGATCGAAGTTGAAGGCGTTAACGTTAAAATCATCCACACTGGTGCAGGTGCTATCAATGAGTCCGATATTTCATTGGCTGCTGCGTCCAACGCAATCGTTATTGGGTTTAACGTACGACCTGATACCAATGCAAAACGGGCTGCGGAAGCAGAAGGCGTAGACATCCGTCTACACCGTGTCATCTATAAAGTAATTGAAGAAATTGAATCTGCTATGACTGGATTACTTGATCCTGAGTATGAAGAAAAGGTAATTGGTCAGGCGGAAGTTCGTGAAACATTTAAAGTATCGAAGATCGGTACGATTGCAGGAAGCTATGTAATCGATGGTAAGATCTCTCGTGATGCTGGCGTTCGTGTATTACGCGATAACATTGTAGTCTTTGAAGGCGAACTTGATACATTGAAGCGTTTCAAAGATGATGCAAAAGAAGTCGCAAAAGGCTATGAATGTGGAATTACCATTAAGAAATTCAATGATGTCAAAGAAGGAGATATCATCGAAGCGTACATTATGGAAGAAATCAAGCGAGTATGATTGTTTACGCGGAATGTTCTTTCTACATCCCGTCAGCAGCTTCGTTAAAAGATAAACGATCAGTGCTGAACCGGATGAGAGATCGGGTGAAAAATTCCTATAATGTATCTGTTGCAGAAATTGATCATCAGGATTTATGGCAACGTACCACTTTTGCTTTAGTTGCTGTTGCATCTTCGAAAGACGCAGCAGAACGAGAAGTAAGACGTGCGATTCGTCTGTTTGAATCCAATCCTGATTGGGAAATGACCGCGTGTACAGTTGACTACTTATGAGCGAAGAACGAGGTGAATTGCCATGTCAGTGCGTGCTAATCGTATAGCTGAACAAATGAAAAAAGAATTGGGCGATATCATCGGCCAAAAACTTAAAGATCCACGTATCGGTTTTGTAACTGTTACGGGTGTAGATGTTACTGGAGACTTGCAACAAGCGAAGATTTTCATATCTGTTTTAGGGACAGATAAAGAAAAGGAAGATTCGTTACTTGGGCTCTCTAAAGCGAAAGGTTTCATACGATCAGAAATTGGTCAGAGAATTCGTTTGCGTAAAACACCTGAAATCGAATTTGAAATCGATGAATCAGTTGCTTACGGTAACCGGATCGAAAGCTTAATCCGCAAAGTAAATGATGAAAACGAACAATAAACATGAGGAGGAAGTTCATAGTCGCTTACGCGGTATGGCTTCCTCTCTTCTTACATAGAGCAAGTATTTCTGAATGAATTTAGGAAGAAGGGATAGGATGAACGGGATTTTGCCTTTATGGAAAGAGAAGGGCATGACATCGCATGACTGTGTCTTTAAACTTCGGAAAATATTAAAGACGAAAAAAGTAGGTCATACCGGTACGTTGGATCCTGAAGTAGAAGGCGTTTTGCCCATCTGCATAGGAAGAGCTACAAAAGTGGCTTCTTATATTACCGATGCGGGAAAAGAATATATTGCTACTGTATCGATAGGCCGCTCAACAGAAACTGAGGATGCGCAAGGTGAGACGGTCGCTAGTGATTTGACACATAAGGAATTCTCGAAGAAGCAAATTATGGAAGCACTAGAGCAATTGACAGGGGAAATTACACAAATCCCTCCTATGTACTCAGCGGTAAAAGTAAACGGCAGACGACTGTATGAATACGCGCGGAAAGGCATCGAAGTAGAAAGACCGATTCGTAAAGTGCAGATCGATCAAATCGATTTATTGGATGAGAAACAATCGTTTACTGGTGAAGAAGTGACATTTTCCATTAGAGTACGATGTGGAAAAGGAACTTATATTCGAACGCTAGCAGTGCAAATTGGTGAACTTCTCGGATATCCAGCACATATGCATTCTTTAATCCGTACCGTTTCGGGTAATTTTAATGAATCCCATTGTAAAACTTTAGCTGAAGTAGCGCAAATAATGGACCAAGGACAAGTGCAGACCATCTTGCGTCCTATCGAAGACGTGTTGACTGAATTTCCACAGCTAGAACTGGAAGAATCTTTAGTAGAATCCATACGAAATGGTCAAGTGCTCCCAGCAGTACCACTGCTCAACGATCACCCTTCCATCATGATGATGTTCGAGGGTCGCGTATTGGCGATCTATCAAAACCACCCAACAAAGCCTGGATTAATGAAACCAGAAAAAATGCTACTGGCTAGTGAGTAAGGAGAGATAGAAATGGAAATCTACAGATTACGATATCCAGATCAGGTAGAAATTGAACAACAACATGCTTATTCTTTAGCTATTGGATTTTTCGACGGTGTACATAAAGGACATCAGGAAGTCATCCGTAGTGCAAAAAAAGTTGCAGATGAATTAGCGATAAAAACGGCTGTCATGACATTCGATCCTCATCCATCGCAACTCTTTTCGGGAAAGAATATTGGCTATATTACACCGGCTGAAGAAAAAAACCGAGTACTCGAGTCGCTCGGAGTGAATGCGTTATTCATCGTTAGCTTTGATTGGGAACTGGCTAGTCTTTCGCCGCAAAAATTCATAGACATCTTTATTAAAGGACTCAATGTTAAGCATGTGACGGCAGGATTTGATTTTACGTTCGGTTCGAAGGGTTTAGGTACGATGAAAGACATGCAGGAACTGTCAGAAGGGAAGTACGGCACTACGGTCATTTCTAAAGTAACATTTAATGAAGAATATAAAGTCTCATCGACTGAAATTCGACAGTTGTTATCTAATGGTGATGTAGAGGCCGCAGCAGTGCTTCTTGGGCGGCCATTCCGTACATTCGGTGAAGTGATACATGGTGAAAAAAGAGGGCGTCAATTGGGTTTTCCTACGGCTAATATTCAAACAGCTGAAGAACATATCGTTCCCGCCAATGGGGTATACGCTGTGCGTTGTCTAATCGGAGATACCTGGTATCGTGGAGTTTGTAATATGGGCGTGAAGCCGACATTTCATGATCCAGAACATCGTATTCCTACGGCTGAAGTACATCTCCTTGATGTAAACATGGATCTTTACGGACAGCAAATAGCGATTGAATGGCTACACCGCATACGTTCAGAACAAAAATTCGATTCGCTTGATGCATTGAAAACACAAATTGGCAAAGACAAACAAACGGCAAAGGACTTATTAACCGACTAGTTGATTGTTGCAACTGACATAATGCCGTGATATGATACAATAGTGTTCAATACACGAACCTCTTCTTGGCAACACGAGTCACCAACGTTTGCTCGGGAGACGGGGATACTTTTATTTAGGAGGTGAAAAGGATGGCTATTACACAAGAGCGCAAAGCTGAATTGATCAACGAATTCAAGACTCATGAAAATGATACTGGATCGGCTGATGTTCAGATTGCTATCCTTACTGAAGAGATCAACAACTTGAACGGCCACTTACGTACGCACAAGAAAGATCACCACTCACGTCGTGGTTTGTACAAAATGGTTGGTACACGTCGTCGTCTATTGAGATATCTACGTGAAACTAACGTTCAACGTTACCGTGATCTTATTGCATCACTTGGCTTACGCCGTTAATAAGACTGAAAAGCGGGCTTTGCCCGCTTTTTTCTATGGACTAAAGATAATATATTTCGCATAAATGTGTCACTTTTGATACACTATTACTAATTACATACTAGATGTAGAAAGTTTTACAATAGAGAGGAGTTCTACAATGTCAGAACAGAAAAAAGTTTATACACTCGATTGGGCTGGACGTACGCTAACAATCGAAGCCGGCCAACTTGCAAAGCAAGCTAATGGTGCTGTGCTCGTTCGTTATGGCGAAACAACAGTACTTTCTACGGTGACTGCTTCTAAAAAGCCGAAGCCTTTAGATTTCTTCCCCCTAACAGTAAATTATGAGGAACGTATGTACTCAGTAGGTAAAATTCCGGGTGGATTTATTAAGCGTGAAGGGCGTCCTTCAGAAAATGCGGTATTGACTAGTCGATTAATTGACCGTCCAATTAGACCTTTATTCCCAGATGGCTTCCGTAATGATGTTCAAGTTATTTCACTTGTTATGTCTGTAGATCAGGATTGTTCATCTGAGATTTCGGCAATGATCGGTTCTTCATTAGCTCTTTCCATTTCGGATATTCCATTTGATGGTCCGATTGCAGGTGTTCAAGTAGGTCGCATCGATGGAGAATTCATCGTTAATCCTACACCTAGCCAACTTGAAACATCTGAAATTGATTTGGTCGTAGCAGGAACAAAAGATGCAATCAACATGGTAGAAGCAGGAGCTAAAGAAGTGACTGAAGATATCATGCTAGAAGCAATTATGTTTGGTCATGATCAAATTAAGAAATTAGTCGAATTCCAAGAAATGATAATAGCTGAAATCGGTAAGCCAAAGTTTGAGATTGAGTTATTCGAATTGGATACAGACATCAGTAAAGAAGTGAAAGATCGTTGTGAAAAAGAATTAATAACAGCGATACAAACTGAAGAGAAGCATGCACGCGAAGAAGCGATCAATGAAGTGAAAGCATCCGTTCTTGAGCATTATACAGAAATCGAAGCAGATGAAACTACAATCAAGCAAGTGAAAGCAGTTCTAGAGCAAATGGTGAAAGATGAAGTACGCCGTCTGATTACAGTCGACAAAGTACGCCCAGATGGCCGTGGACTTGACGAAATACGTCCATTATCTTCTGAAACGGGTCTACTACCTCGCTCTCACGGTTCCGCATTATTCACACGTGGACAAACGCAAGTGCTAAGCGTATGTACATTAGGTGCGCTTGGTGAAAACCAAATTATTGATGGTATAGGCTCAGATGAGTCTAAGCGCTTCATGCACCATTATAACTTCCCAAACTTTAGTGTTGGGGAAACAGGACCAATTCGTGGTCCTGGCCGTCGTGAAATTGGTCACGGTGCGTTAGGAGAGCGAGCGTTGCAGCCTATGCTTCCGGATGAAGTAGAATTCCCTTACACAATGCGTCTCGTTGCAGAAGTATTGGAGTCTAATGGTTCTTCTTCACAAGCATCGATCTGTGCCTCTACAATGGCTATGATGGATGCTGGCGTACCACTTAAAGCACCAGTAGCAGGAATTGCTATGGGCTTGATCAAAAAGGATGAAGATTATTCTATTCTGTCGGATATTCAAGGAATGGAAGATCATTTAGGCGATATGGACTTTAAAGTAGCAGGTACAAGTAAAGGTATCACTGCACTTCAAATGGATATTAAAATCGACGGATTATCTCGTCAGATTTTAGAAGAATCTCTTGCGCAAGCAAAAATCGGCCGTATTAAAATTCTTGATCATATGTTGACAACAATTTCTTCAACACGTGAAGAATTGTCTGAATATGCACCGAAAATTATAGTGATTCATATTAAACCAGACAAAATCCGTGATGTAATCGGACCTGGCGGTAAAGTAATCAATAAAATTATCGAAGAAACTCAAGTGAAAATCGATACAGAGCAAGACGGAACGGTTTACATCTCGTCACCAAACTCTGAAATGAATGAGAAAGCTAAGAAGATGATTGAAAATATCGTACGTGAAGCAAAAGTAGGCGAGTACTACTTGGCAAAAGTTAAACGTATTGAGAAATTTGGCGCATTCTTAGAAATCTTCCCTGGCAAAGATGGTTTGCTTCATATTTCTGAAATTCAAGAAGCACGCACGAAAGAAGTGGAAGATGTACTTAAATTAGATGATGAGCTATTTGTAAAAGTAATTGAAATCGACAGACAAGGTCGAGTCAATCTTTCACGTAAAGTAGTCATTCTAGAAGAAAAAGAAAAAGAACAAGCTAGCAAAGAGTAATCAAATGAATTATTCAAAAAGCCTCTTCCTGCACAAGTTGCGGCGAAGGAGGCTTTTTGTACTTTACATAAGGAGTGAAGTCTATGATACAAAAGTATAATTGTTCAAATGGTGTTCGTATTATTCATGAAAAGATGCCCCATGTACAGTCCGTAGCGATCGGTATTTGGGTACATGCAGGTTCAGCAAATGAAACAAAAGAGCAAGAGGGAATCGCTCACTTTATAGAGCATATGCTATTTAAAGGAACAGATACAAGAAGTGCGCGAATGATTGCCGAACAATTCGATCAAATTGGAGGCGATCTTAACGCGTTTACTTCTAAAGAAATGACTTGCTATTACACTACAGTTTTAAGTCATCATGCCTCATACGCATTGACTGTTCTAGCTGATATGTTTTTTCATTCAAAGTTTAAAGAAGAAGAGATGGAAAAAGAAAAATCCGTCATATTAGATGAAATTTCTTCAGTTGAAGATATGCCTGACGAAGATGTAGATGAAAGATTATGGGAAGCAATGTTTCCGGAAGATCCAATTGGAAGACCGGTAGGGGGACGAATCGAAACCATCAAGTCTTTCACAAAAGAAATGGTTGAACAATTCTTGGTGAAACACTATCGACCTGAAAACTTGGTCATTTCGATTGCGGGAAATTATGATGAACGATTGATTAAATTGATTGAAGCAAACTTTGGAAATTATCAAAGCAAGGAACAAGCTCCTGTTTTATTGCATGAAGAAAGAGTTCCGAATTTCACTGCTCAACAAATTATCAAAGCAAAAGATATTGAACAAGCTCATGTCTGTTTTGGTTATCCGTCCTTACCTTCTACTCATGATAAAATTTATGAGTTAAGTTTATTCGATAGTATACTCGGGGGAACCATGTCTTCTAGATTGTTTCAGGAAGTCCGAGAAAACCGTGGACTGGCGTATTCGGTATACACCTATTATGCTGCATATGAAAACGCTGGTTCCTTTGTGATTTATTGTGGAACTTCTCCTGAGAACTTCGAAGAAACCTATCGTACAATCGATCAAGTTATAGGTGAAGTGCTACATGATGGTTTGACAGATAAAGAGTTAAGAAATGCTAAGGAACAGCTAAAAGGTAGCTTTGTGCTCGGTTTAGAAAGTTCTGAATCACGCATGTATAGAAATGGTCGCAATGAATTAGTGCTTGGTAAGCATCAAACAATTGAACAAGTGGTCAATCATATTGAAAACGTTGAAAAGCGAAGTGTCTATCGACTTGGCCAGCAAATGTTAGAAAGTAAACGCGCCACATCAATTATCGCGCCTAAAACCAATATTCAGCAATTTAAAAAACTACAGAACTAGTCGACTTCTCGCTTCCTACACATAAGATGATAGAGATCTAATATGAAGGAGGACTTCCATGCGATTATCAGAGCTGGCACAAAAAGAGCTGATACAAGTAGAAGAAGGTATGAGATATGGCTTTCTAGCAGAAACAGATTTACTTTTTGACCGTAAAACTGGAGCCATTATTGGATTTGAAATCCGCAAAAAGTTAGGAAAAACACTTTTTCGGCAAAAAGATCAGAATATTATCGAATACATTCCGTGGCATGAAATTGTGCTGGTAGGCGAAGATCGAATTTTATTTGGAAAAACGCATGAACTAAACAAAAAGGAGGTAGAAGGCTATGACTAAATGGCTTGTAGTAGGCACAGATCAACGGTTGCGGATAGCGAATGAACTATTAGTGGAATCGGGAATTGACAGTGTGTATATTTCAACGGATACCTTTGACGACCAGTTGAAGAAGATTCTGTTAGAAACAAAGCCAGATTGTCTTCTACTTCCGTTGCTGTCGATGAAACAAAGCATACCCGTCGACTATTTGAAAGAAGGCTCTTCTGTTTATTCTGGCAATACGTCTGCGGTATGGAGACAAGAGCTAGTTGAAAAAAGCATTCGGCATACTAATTATTTGGAAAAAGAACAGTTCATTTGGAGAAATGCTCAATTGACTGCAGAAGCCTTCGTCCATATTTTTTATGAGCAAACGAAGCGGCAAATTGCAGGTAAGCATTTTTATATTGCGGGATTTGGAAGGGTTGGCAAAGCAATTGCGCATACATTGCACCAATTGCAAGCTACTGTCACTGTAGTTGCCCGTTCAGAAGAACAGTTAGCAGAAGCAGGAGTACTAGGTTATAACACGCTGCAGCTGAATGAAACGACTATGTTCACAAACGGCTACTTAGTGAATACGGTTCCAGCCCAGTGGCTAGATATTAAACAAAGTGGTTCTGTGCCTGTTTTTGATGTGTCTTCAGCACCTGGGTGCCTAAAGCAGGGAGATTCCTCTGAATACTATACAATACACCTCAAATTGCCTGGGAAGCACTTTCCTAAGGACGCGGCAGCTGTCTTGGTTGACGCGGTTTTGAGAATGAGTATAGACGAAAGGGGAACTAAATGCTCAAAGGAAAACGAATCGGATTAGGAATCACTGCTTCACACTGCACGTATGACCAATTACTTCCAATGATTCATTCTTTACAAAAAGAAGGAGCGATCGTTGTTCCAATCATTACACATTCAGTCCTCCATGCTGCTACACGTTTTGGTACAGGTGAAGAATGGATCAAACGAATAGAAGAGGCGACAGGAGAGAAAGTAGTGACGAGTATCGTTGAAGCAGAACCATTCGGTCCGTCCAATCCACTTGACTGCATGGTTATTTCGCCACTTACAGGTAACTCAATGAGTAGATTCGCCAATGCTGCTACTGATTCACCAGTATTGATGGCAGCAAAAGCGACTTTGCGAAACGGAAAACCGGTAGTACTCGGAATTTCGACTAATGATGCACTAGGTCTCAATGGCATGAATCTTATGAAGTTATTAAATATGAAACATGTCTTTTTTATTCCGTTCGGTCAAGATGACTGTATAAAAAAACCGAACTCTTTAATATCGGACTTCTCATTACTACCTACTACTGTGGCTTCTGCAATAAAAAGCAAACAATTGCAACCCTTACTAATAATTCATAATAATGCATGAAAATAGATTTTTAAATACCGCAAAATATGTTATAATTCGTTCAATAACAATTAACGAGACGTGGACATTACCAACTGTCCCAAATAATACTTGTTAATCATTGAAAGGAAGATATAGATGAAGAATGTTAATGTTGCAATTGTCGGCGCAACGGGAGCGGTAGGAACAAAAATACTTGAGAAATTGGTGGAACGTAATTTTCCTGCAACTTCGATTAAGTTACTTGCATCCAAACGTTCTGCAGGCAATGAAATCAAAGCAGGTGGAAAAACGTACATTGTACAAGAAACGACACCGGATGCTTTTGAAGGTATTGACATTGCATTCTTTAGTGCAGGTGGGAGTATCTCTGAAAAGTTTGCACAAGATGCAGTGAAAAGTGGAGCAGTAGTAATTGATAATACAAGTGCATTCCGTATGGACCCTAACACACCGCTCGTAGTTCCTGAAGTGAATCCTCAAGAATTACAGAATCATTCAGGAATCATAGCGAACCCAAACTGTTCTACAATTCAAATGGTAGCAGCACTTAAGCCTATTAAAGATCAATATGGTCTTAGCAAGCTGATCGTATCTACTTATCAAGCAGTTTCAGGCGCTGGTGTTGAAGCAATAGAAGAATTGGAAGAGCAGAGCAAACAATTTGTGAATCGTAGTGAAATAGAAGCGGAAGTATTACCTTCGGCTTCAGCAAAGAATCATTATCCTATTGCGTTTAATGCAATTCCACAAATTGACTCATTTGACGAGTCTGGCTATACATTGGAAGAACTAAAGATGATCAATGAAACGAAGAAAATCTTTGGTGATCAAAATATGGCAGTTGCAGCTACATGTGTCAGACTTCCTGTTGTGTCTGGACATTCGGAATCAGTTTATATTGAAATCGATCAAGAGAATGTTACGGTTAAAGATATCCAGTCATTGATGGAAAATGCGCCGGGTATTGTACTTCAAGATGATCCAGCTTCACAACTATATCCGATGCCACTTTATGCAGAAGATAAGGATGAAGTATTTGTCGGAAGAATCCGTAAAGATCTGGATAACCCTAAAGGCTTCCATCTCTGGATAGTATCCGATAACTTATTAAAAGGTGCTGCACTGAACTCTGTACAAATCGCTGAGGCACTTATCAAATAAATCGTATAGGCGAATCAAGAATGCTAATGAAAAGGAATGATCTATGTGCAACTTGGAAATATAGGAACAGCAATGGTCACTCCTTTTTCTCCTGACGGTATGATTGATTACGCTCAAACAGCAACTCTGCTTGAGCATTTGATTGCGAATGGGACAGATTCTGTCGTCGTCAGTGGTACGACGGGTGAGTCACCCACGCTTACTGTCACTGAGAAGAAGGAATTACTGGATTTTGTAGTGAAAGTAGTGAATAAGCGTATACCTGTAATTGCAGGTACAGGGTCAAACAATACAGCTGAATCAATCGAGCTGACGAAGGCTGCTGAGCTATCAGGAGCTGACGGGATCATGCTTGTGACGCCTTACTATAATAAACCTGACCAAAAAGGTATGTATGCACATTTCTCAACGATTGCGCACGTTACGGCATTGCCTATTTTGCTTTATAATATTCCAAGTCGCTCCATCGTCAATTTGCTTCCTGAAACTGTTATAGCATTATCAAAAATCGATAATATCAAAGCGATTAAAGAAGCAAGTGGAAACTTAGAGCAAATGGCGGAAATCATTGAAGGAACCGCTGATGATTTTGAAGTATACAGTGGTGATGATGGATTGACATTACCTTTGCTTTCAATTGGCGGTAGGGGGATTATTTCAGTTTCTTCACATGTTGTAGGCAATGAAATGCAGAAAATGATCCAAGCTTTCCAAAATGGTAACACAAAAGAAGCCGCTGACATTCATCGTTCATTATTACCGGTATTTCGGGCATTGTTCTCAACACCGAATCCAGTACCCGTAAAATATGCGTTGGAAAAGATAGGCGTAGCAACGGGTGGTGTTCGGTTACCACTTGTTGAAATGGACGCAAGTGAAGCGGCAATGATTGACATTGCACTTGAAAATTTTGAAAAAAGAACACGGATTCTGTAATAAACAAAAGCCGGACGACCAATCCGGCTTTTTTTGTTTGTACAGAACACCTACTATCTCGTATAATGGGGTTTAGTCGTTGTGGGCGGGAATAGAATATAGGAGGAAACAATGTGACGAAAATACAAAATGAATTAATTAGAGTGATTCCACTAGGTGGAGTAGGAGAAGTCGGGAAGTCCATGTACGTCGTTGAAATTGACGATGAACTATTTATTATGGATTCCGGATTAATGTTCCCTGAAACGGAAATGCTAGGTATTGACTTCGTAATACCTGATATGACATATCTGGAAGAAAATAAAGATCGGGTCAAAGGAATCTTCCTAACGCACGGTCATGAAGATGCAATTGGATCAATTGCATACTTATTACAAAAAGTACAAGCACCTGTCTACGGTACAAAGTTGACATTAGCGTTAGCGAAAGAACATTTAAAGAAAATGCCAGCACCATCTAATGTTAGATTTTTTGAAGTGACAAGCAAAAGCCGCATGAACTTCAAGCGCACGCATGTGACATTCTTTTACACAACTCACAGCATCCCTGATTCTCTAGGGATTGTATTCCACACAAGTGAGGGCGCAATCGTCAATACAGGTGAGTTTAAATTTGACCAAGCAGCAAAAGGCAAATATCGCCCTGATTTTGCGAAAATGGCTACACTTGGTGAAGAAGGCGTCTTTATCTTGATGTCCGATTCCACAGAAGCAGAGCGTCCAGGTTATACGACATCTGAATCTGTGATTGTAAAACGACTTTCTAAAACGTTCCACGAAGCACAAGGTAGAATTTTAGTGGCGTTGTATGCATCTAACTTTATACGGATTCAACAAGTACTAGATCAGGCGGCAGCTAAGAAAAAGAAAGTTGCAGTTGTTGGTAAAAGTTTGGAGAGCTACTTTGAAGTAGGATTGAAATTAGGTTATTTACAAGTAGAAGAAGATGTAGTCATTCCAGTGAAAGACATGGAAAAATACGATGATCAAGATATCGTTATTATTGTAACGGGTAACCAAGGTGAGCCACTTGATGCTTTGGAGAAAATCGTTCGTAAACATCATAGAGAAATCAATATCAAAAGTTCAGATACGGTATTGATCACATTCACACCTTCTCCTGTCATGGAAACTTCCATGTACAAGATGATGAATGAACTAGCTAAAGCTGGAGCGACTGTACTGACGTCCACACGCAATGTACACGTATCCGGTCACGGTTCAGCTGAAGATTTGAAAATGATGCTCAACTTGATGCAACCGAAATACTTTATTCCAATTCAAGGTGAATACCGTATGTTAATTGCACACTCCAAACTTGCTCAAGAAGTGGGTTTACCTAAAAACCGCATCTTCATCGCGGATAAAGGAGACATCGTTGAATTCAAGAACGAAAAGCTTCGTATGGCAGGTAGAGTTCAGGCGGGCAATGTTTTGATTGATGGTATTGGTGTAGGAGATGTAGGAAATATCGTATTGCGCGACCGCAAGCTTTTATCACAAGATGGAATCTTTACAGTCGTTGTAACTTTGAATAGAAAACAAAAACGAATTGCAGCAGGTCCTGAAGTGGTATCTAGGGGCTTTGTGTATGTTCGCGAATCGGAAGAGTTGTTTGAAGAAGCGACGAAATTGATTACGAAGATTGTTGAGAAATATGTGAATAAAGAAACGTTTGAATGGACAAACATTAAACAAGAGATCCGCGAAACATTAAGTTCGTATTTATATCAGCAGACAAAACGTCGTCCGATGATTATTCCAATCATCATGGAATATTAATCTATACCGTTTGTTGACGATTTAAATAACAATTGGATTTCCATGCCTTCCTGGCTGGAAATCTTTTTTTCAGAAAGGGGGTTGGCAAATGGCAAAAAAACGAGCTAAAAAGAGAGCACCCGCTAAGAAAAAACAACAGAAAAATCAGCAAAGTCAAATGCAACCGCTCTGGTTTGAAATACTTGGTGTTGTATTGATTGGTATTGCGATAATTATGATCTTTGAATTCGGCATCATAGGCCAAGGTTTATCGGCATTTTCCCGATTTTTATTAGGTAATTGGTATGTAGCATTGCCATTTTTGATTATAGTGCAAGCCTTGATCTTTATGGTTAAGAGACAGATCGGTGGATATAAGCACCGAATAGTTATCGGCTGCTTATTTGTTTTAGGAAGCATGTTGCTATTCAGTCATGTACATTTATTTCAAACATTGTATGAAAGTAAAGTATTGATGTCGAATTCTGCACTTAAGGAAACATGGAAAGTCCTCATTACCAATGATGGGATCCATGATCAGACAGGGACGCTCGGTGGCGGCATGCTAGGCGCTGTGCTGTTCGCGATGTTTTATTCATTAGTGGATTCCTCGGGCGCTACTGTAGCGGGTGTGTTGCTACTGCTCATTGGTATTATCCTTTTGACAGGAAAAGCGCTGATTCCGTTTTTGGTGGAGCAAACACCTATCTTTATTGGTGATATAAAAAAGAAGTGGGCAGCTCGTGAAAAGAAAACTGTTAAGTCTCCTGAAGAAAAGAGAAAAGAAAGTGCTCGGACCAATAGGAAGAGTAAGCCTAAGGTAGAAAAGACTGCTGAAACGCAAACGGTTCAAGAGTATATTGAACCTGCTAGTGAACCGATTATTTCTAGTTTTACAGCAAAAATAGAAAAAGCCGCAGAACCGCAACATACAGAAGAATTAAAAACACAAGCAAATGAAGCACCTGCGATAGATCCTAAAGATCCTGCAGCAGATTATCCAGTAATGGGTGGAGAACAAGAAAATGAAGCGTATATTTTACCATCAACTAATCTACTAGAGCCCCCTGTAACAAGCGATCAATCTGGTGAATATGATTTGATTCAAGCGAACGCAAAGAAACTAGAGAAAACGTTCTTGAGCTTTGGAGTTAAAGCGCGCGTGACACAAGTCCATCTGGGA
Organism: Sporosarcina ureae; assembly: GCF_002109325.1. Classification (GTDB taxonomy): domain Bacteria; phylum Bacillota; class Bacilli; order Bacillales_A; family Planococcaceae; genus Sporosarcina; species Sporosarcina ureae_C. The sequence goes on from NZ_CP015348.1 coordinate 3,125,704, forward strand.
CCAGCAGTCACCAAATATGAAATTCTGCCTGATACGGGTGTGAAGGTAAGTCGTATCGTTAGTTTAGCAGATGACATTGCATTGGCATTGGCGGCTAGTGGCATTCGTATTGAAGCACCTATCCCTGGTAAATCAGCGGTTGGGATTGAAGTGCCAAACAATTCTGTGGCAATGGTTAGTTTACGTGAAGTGCTCGAATCAAAAGAAAATAGTCCACCGGGTGCCAAGTTACTTGTAGGTTTAGGCCGCGACGTGACAGGACAAGCGATGATGACTGAACTTAATAAGATGCCACACGTATTAATTGCTGGGGCAACGGGTAGCGGTAAGAGTGTCTGTGTCAACGGTATAATTATGAGTATCATCATGCGAGCAAAACCGCATGAAGTGAAAATGATGATGATTGATCCCAAGATGGTGGAGCTGAATGTCTTTAACGGGATTCCACATTTATTGGCACCGGTAGTCACAGATCCAAGAAAAGCGGCCCAAGCATTACAGCGTATTGTGTCTGAGATGGAGCGTAGGTATGAATTATTCTCCCATACAGGTACTCGAAATATTGAAGGGTATAACAATCACATTGAACAATGGAATGAAGATCATGACGAGAAACACCCACGCATGCCGTATATCGTCGTCATCGTCGATGAGCTGGCAGACTTAATGATGGTAGCGTCAAGTGATGTTGAAGATTCCATCACGCGTCTGGCACAAATGGCAAGAGCCGCGGGTATTCATTTAATTATCGCTACACAGCGTCCAAGTGTGGATGTGATCACGGGTATCATCAAAGCAAATATTCCTTCTCGGATTGCATTTGCCGTATCATCTGCCATCGATTCACGAACTATTCTAGACGGTGGCGGTGCAGAGAAGTTATTAGGCCGTGGAGATATGTTATTCCTACCTGCTGGCGCTTCAAAACCGACACGTATACAAGGAGCATTTGTATCAGATGAAGAAGTAGAAGCGGTTGTGAATTTCGTGATCGAGCAACAAAAAGCTCAGTATCAAGAAGAAATGATTCCAACTGAAGTAGAAGTTGTGGCACCGCATGAAGAAACTGACGATTTATATGATGAGGCGGTACAGATGGTAGTAGATATGCAGACTGCTTCCGTCTCCATGATTCAGCGGCGGTTCCGTGTCGGCTATGCCAGAGCTGCACGTATTGTGGATCAAATGGAAGCACGGGGAGTCGTTGGACCGCCTGAGGGCAGTAAACCAAGACACGTACTACTCACTAAGTCTGAGTTCGAAATGTAAGGATTCATTCATCTTTATTTTGATTAGTCAAAGTTATTCGTGATTATGGCTAGATATTTCCTTCTACCTAAGTAAATGTTATAGTGAAGGTAGAAGGAAATTATCATTTTGGGCTATTGAAATAGAGTGTGACATTCAATAGTAAGCAGAACAGAAAGCGTTATCATACTATGTAACGTGCAAGGTAATGGAATTTTGAATAGTCTAATCAAATGATTATTTTTAAAACGAGATTCCAGATATAAAGTAATGTTGCGGGGTATAAGACGTATAGCGTCCTAACATAATACCAAAATTATCAAGGGGAGGTCATTATTGATGAAAAAAAGAAAGTTTGGTCTAGCAATGTCTTTGGTGCTAGCCGCAGGTACGATGTTAGCAGCATGTGGCTCTGACGATAAAGGCAAAAACGATGCAGGTGAAAAGCCAGCAACGGGAGATAGCGGTGAGAAAAGCGAATTCTCAGTTGCTATGGTTACTGACGTTGGAGGTATCGATGATAAATCATTCAACCAATCTGCATGGAAAGGTGTAAGAGAATTCGGGGAAGATCAAGGATGGGAAAAGGGAACTGGTGGATACGATTACCTTCAGTCAACTGGCCCAGAAGATTATACAACAAATCTAAATAACTTGGCTCGTCGTGATTTCAACTTAATTTACGGAGTAGGTTTCTTGATGGAAGATGCAATTGAAGATATTGCAGCTCAACAAAAAGATACTCAATTCTCAATTATTGATGGTGAAGTAGATGCTCCAAACGTAGCTAGCATCCTCTTTAAAGAACAAGAAGGAGGATACTTAGCTGGGGTGGCAGCTGGATTAATGACAAAGTCAGATAAGGTTGGTTTCATCGGCGGTATGGACAATCCTGTAATCGAGCGTTTTGAAGCTGGATTTCTTGAAGGCGTAAAAGCAGTGAAGCCTGAAATTAAAGTAGACTCAAAATATGTAGGTGCGTTTGATAAAGCAGAACTTGGTAAAGCTGAGGCAGGCCGTATGTATTCTTCAGGCGTAGATATTATTTTCCACGCTGCTGGTGGAACAGGCAACGGTGTATTCTCAGAAGCAAAAGAGCGTAAGCAAGCAGATAAAGATGCATACGTTTGGGTTATTGGTGTAGACTCTGACCAGTATGAAGAAGGTAAAGTTGGAGATGACAACGTTACACTAACATCTATGTTGAAGCGTGTTGACGTAGCAGTTAAAGACATTGCTGATCTTGCAATGGCTGGTAACTTCCCAGGTGGGGAAACAAAAGTATATGGTCTTCAAGATGATGGTTTAGGTCTTGCTGATTCACGTGGAGCGATTCCACAAGACGTGTTGGATCAAATTGATGAACATGCACAAAAAATTGCAAATGGCGAAATTGAAGTACCTGAGTTTGTAGAAAAGAAGAAATAAGGTCATTAAACAGATGAAGGCCGGTTTCATATCCGGCCTTCATTTCATTAAGTTAATAAAATAAAGGTTCTTAGTATTTGCTCTGGAACTTTTATTTTATTAATTTCTAAGATTAATAATAAAATATACTAAATAATATCGGCAGGCTATTTATTAATAAATAGCAACGCTTTCAACTTTTCATATAGGGGCTTTATCACGTATTATTGAAGATAAGAATTGTGTTGTTTTAATTTATTGAATTCTATTATGGGCAAGGAAGTGATTGGGATGGATTATGTAATTGAGATGCTAGATGTTTCAAAAAAGTTCGGGAATTTCTATGCAAACGATCATATTACATTACAACTGGAAAAAGGCGAGATTCATGCATTGCTAGGTGAAAACGGTGCTGGTAAATCTACCTTAATGAACGTATTATTTGGTTTATATCAACCGGATGGTGGCGAAATTCGTGTTCATGGCGAAAAAGTAGAAATCACTGATCCAAACGTAGCAAATGATCTAGGAATTGGGATGGTGCATCAGCATTTTATGTTGGTGGAGAATTTAACTGTTACCGAGAATATTATTTTAGGCAGTGAACCAACTAAATCAGGGATTATCAACATTAAGGATTCCGCGAAAAAAGTTGCGGATATTTCCAAGATGTATGGACTTGACGTTGATCCGTACGCCAAAATAGAAGATATTTCTGTAGGTATGCAACAACGTGTCGAAATTCTGAAGACGCTTTATCGTGGGGCAGATATCTTAATATTTGATGAACCCACCGCATCATTAACACCTCAGGAAATTGATGAATTATTGAATATCATGAAAAAACTTGTAGCAGAAGGAAAATCAATCATCTTGATCACCCATAAATTGGCGGAAATTATGAACGTTTCAGACAAAGTAACTGTCATCCGCAAAGGTAAAGGAATCGGTACTGTTATCACATCAGAAACGAATCCCGAAGAGTTGGCGACGTTGATGGTAGGACGTCAAGTCACATTTAAAACGGAAAAAGGTCCATCCAATCCGACTGAAGAAGTATTAAAGATAGAAAATCTACAAGTAAATGACTACCGAGGTGTTGCCAAGTTAAAAGGCCTTAACCTTTCTGTACGACGTGGTGAAATAGTGGGGATTGCCGGCATTGACGGTAACGGTCAATCCGAATTAATCGAAGCAATTACTGGATTGACGAAAGTGAAAAGTGGAAATATTTATATTAATGAAGAAGATGTAACCAATAAAAAGCCAAGAAAAATTACAGAGACTGGTATTGGACATATTCCTCAGGACCGTCATAAACATGGGCTTATATTAGACTTTTCAGTTGCATATAATGCTGCTCTTCAATCGTATTATCATGAACCGTTATCTAAAGGCGGTATTATGAATTATAAAGTTGTTAATAAAAAAGCGGAAGAACTAATCAAGGAATTTGATGTAAGGACTCAAGGTACACACGAATTAGCGAGAGCGTTATCCGGAGGAAATCAGCAAAAGCTGATCATCGGAAGAGAAGTCTTGAGAAATCCAGACTTACTGATTGCCGCATTACCAACACGTGGTTTGGACGTTGGTGCAATTGAGTTTATTCATCGTCGTCTGATTGAACAACGTGACAGTGGAAAAGCGGTTTTACTCATTACGTTTGAATTAGATGAAGTCATGAACGTCTCTGATAAAATCGCAGTTATTTATGATGGAACTATTGTAGGCACGGTAATTCCGCAAGAAACTACGGAACAAGCATTAGGGTTGATGATGGCAGGCCATTCAAAAGATGTTGCTGAGAAAAAGGTACTAGCTGCTACGAAGGATGGTGATGAACATCATGTCGAATAGAGTGATCAATATACTGGTCCCAGTGATTTCGATCTTTTTAGGACTCTTGGTAGGCGCGATCGTGATGCTGATCAGTGACTATAATCCCATCACAGGCTATATAGCATTATGGAATGGTATTTTTGGTGATTCTTATGCGATAGGTGAAACGATTCGTCAGATCAGTCCATACATCCTTGCAGGGCTTGCAGTAGCATTCGCATTTAGAACTGGACTTTTCAATATTGGGGTAGAAGGACAATTGATCGTAGGTTGGTTTGCTGCGGCTTACGTAGGGATGGCATTTGATCTTCCCAAAATCATTCACTTACCATTCGCGCTCATTGCGGCAGCAGCTGCAGGAGCATTATGGGGACTAGTACCAGGTATTTTAAAAGCTACATTGAAAGTACATGAAGTTATTGTCACTATTATGATGAACTATGTTGCCCTACATGTGGTTAACGCATTAATTAAAACACTTTCCGGTGGTGGATTCAAATTGGAGCGTATCCATGAATCAGCCTCACTCCGGTCAGAGTTCTTATCTAATCTAACGGACTACTCCACATTGCACTACGGAATATTTGTAGCTCTGGCTATGGTGATCGTCATGTGGTTCATTTTAGAGAAAACTAAAACTGGATTTGAATTGAAGTCTGTTGGGTATAACGAACACGCAGCGCGCTATGCTGGGATGAGCGCTAATAAGAATATTGTTCTCGCAATGGTCATCTCTGGCGCGTTCGCTGGACTTGGTGGTGCAATGGAGGCACTTGGTACGTTTGGTAACATGTCTTCAATGGGCGGCTTTACAGGGATCGGTTTTGATGGAATTGCCGTAGCCTTGCTTGGAGCAAATACGCCACTCGGTGTCATCTTCGGTGCTACGTTATTCGGTTCTTTGAAATACGGAGCGAATAATATGCCGAACGAAGCAGGAATTCCTGTAGAAATTGTTTCGATTATTATTGCATTGGTTATTTTCTTTGTAGCCTGCGGATACATCATCCGTGTAGGACTCATACGTTTACGTAATAAGAAGGAGGCGAAGTGACATGTTAGACGTATTATATTTCATCATACCTATAACAATTGCTTCAGCAGCCCCTCTTATTTTTACAGCAATTGGCGGTGTCTTCTCTGAACGATCCGGTGTTATCAATATCGGTTTGGAAGGTCTTATGATCATGGGTGCATTCATCGGTATTCTGTTCAATCTATTTTTCGCGGATACCTTTGGCGCTTGGACACCTTGGCTCGCATTACTTGTTGCTATGCTTGTTTCAGCACTATTTGCAACACTTCATGCAGTAGCTTCTATCTCCTTCAGAGCGGATCAGGTAGTTTCAGGTGTTGCGATAAACATGTTAGGTCTTGCCATTGCATTATTTTCCGTGAAAATGATTTTTGGTAAAGGACAAACAGATTTCATTCAACAAAAAATTCCTAGATTTAACGTGCCGTATTTGGAAGATATTCCGATTATCGGACCGATGTTCTTCAAATTAGTATATGGGTCTTCTATTATAGCGATTGCTACTGCAATTATCGCATGGTTCGTAATTTACAAAACACCGTTTGGTCTACGTCTGCGATCTGTAGGAGAACATCCTATGGCTGCAGACACAATGGGAATTAAAGTAACGAAAATACGCTATATTGCAGTTATTATTTCAGGTGGACTGGCGGGAATTGGTGGAGCAGTTTATTCACAGACCATCACAAATGATTTTGGGCATGCGACTATCAATGGTCAAGGGTTCATGGCTTTAGCTGCAATGATTTTTGGAAAGTGGCATCCGCTGGGTGCAATGGGAGCTGCGTTATTCTTCGGATTTGCCCAGGCACTTGCGATTAGTTCGTCAAGTATTAAGTTACTAGCTGATATTCCAGCAGTTTATTTCCACATCTTCCCTTACGTCTTGACTATACTAGCTCTTGCTGGATTCCTTGGAAAAGCAAAAGCACCGAAAGCACTTGGTAAGCCGTACGTTAAAGGAAATCGATAAAAGTTATAAAAGCTATCTGGAGACGCATACTCTTCAGATAGCTTTTCTAAGTTTGTTATAGAAAGTTTTTAGTTAAATGTCCTGAAAAGTCATGTGTAGATTTAAGATAAAGGCAAAGTACGCCTTTATTTTTAAGTCCTCCAGTGCCGATCGAGGCTAAACAGCGCTCTCAGCACTAGCAACATCCGGCTGAATGGTGGCAGCTGCTCGGATCACTTCAGATGTAAAGATAAAGGCAAAAGGCGCCTTTATTTTTACATCTTCCAGTGTCTGTCGCAGCTAAACGCCACCATCAGCACTAGAAACATCCGGCTTCGAGCGCCAGCCTCTCGGGTCACTTCGGCCTTAAAGATAAAGGCAAAGTACGCCTTTATTTTTAAGTCCTCCAGTGCCTATCGAGGCTAAACAGCGCTCTCAGCACTAGAAAGAGTTGTATCATTTTCCAAATGGCGGGCTTAAATGTATAGTGAGACTAGGATTACATATAATAAGGTAAACGAGGTGTTTGTATGTTCAATAAAACAAAATTACAAGATGGCGTACATTTGTATATACGGAAAACGGAACAGTTCAAAACGGTTAATGTGACAATTAAGTGGAAAGTACCACTGGATCAGCAGAAAGCTTCTGAACGTACGGTGTTGGCGAATGTGATGGAAAATTCAACGAAGCAGTACCCAACAATGAGTTCCATGCGCAAAGCACTGGACGAATTGTACGGTACGGTATTATTTACTGACGTTTCGAAAAGAAGTTCGCAGCATATAGTTTCGCTTTATACAGAGTGTGTAAACGATGAGTTTTTTGCAGGTGAAGATATCTTTAAGCAATTATGGCAATTAATTCGTTCTGTAGTGTTCGATCCTAACGTAACGAATAAAGCATTTGATCCGGATGTCACGGATAGAGAAAAACGCAATGTCCGCGATCGGATTCGTTCTATTTATGACGACAAAACGCGCTTCGCTCAGAAGCGCATGCTTGAAATCATGAGACCCAATCATCCTGCATCTATTTCTGCTTACGGCACAGAAGAAGCTGTATCTCAAATTACAAAGGAAAGTCTTTATACTACATATGAAGATATGATCAATAACGATTTGATTGATATTTATGTAGTAGGAGATGTAGATGAAAAATATATTATTGAGCAAATTAAGCAATTCCTACCATTTACTGCACGTGATGCAGAAGAGCAACTGGATTTACCTGAAGTAAAAGTGTCGGATTCAGTGAATACAATTAGAGAACAGCAAGATATGAAACAAGGTAAGCTTCATCTTGGATTCCATACGCCTGTTTCTTTCCATCATCCTGACTATCATAAGATGCAAATAACAAACGGTATTTTCGGTGGCTTCGCTCACAGTAAATTGTTCATGAATGTGCGGGAAAAAGAAAGCATGGCATACTATGCGAATAGTGCATTTGCTTCGCATTACGGTATAGTCTACGTCACAGCAGGTATTGATGCGGACTTAGAAGAGAAAGCTGTTAAACTAATTCTTGAGCAACTGACCTCACTACAGAATGGGGAAAGTACAGAAGTGGAACTGAATCAAACAATCGCTCTTCTTGAAAATAGTATTTTGAGCGCAAATGATTCGGCTCGTAGTCAGATTGAAATTTATGATCAATATAAAGAATTGGACGAGAACTTCACTGCAGATCGACTTATCGAAAAGTGGGAATCCGTCACATTGGAAGATATAAAGGACATGGCGAATACAGTTCAATTAGAAATTGTGTATTTGCTTTCAGGTAAGGAGGATGTTTCCGAATGAAAGAAGTAAATTTTGATCAACTACAAGAGAAAATCTACACTGAAACATTAGATAATGGTTTGAAAGTAGTTATTCTACCAAAGCGTGGATTTTCTAAAACATTTGTAACGTTCACAACAAAGTATGGATCTATTGATCGTACGTTCAAACCGCATGGCAAAGACGAATTTATCACAGTGCCTGATGGTATTGCCCATTTCCTTGAGCATAAGATGTTTGAAAAGGAAGATGGAGATGTATTTCAGAAGTTTGGCTTAAACGGCGCTTCTGCAAATGCTTATACTACATTTGGTAGAACTGCTTATCTGTTTTCTGCAACGAATAAACTAAAAGAAAATACAAAAGTATTACTTGACTTCGTTCAACAACCATACTTCACAAAGCAAACTGTCGATAAAGAAAAAGGAATCATTGCCCAGGAAATTACTATGTACGACGATCAGCCTGATTGGAGACTATATTTCGGTACAATTGAAAACCTTTATGAAAACCATCCCGTGAAAATCGACATTGCGGGTACTGTTGAGTCTATTCAGGACATAACAGCTGAACATTTATACACTTGCTATGAGACGTTCTATCATCCATCCAATATGTTGCTGTTTATCGTGGGAGCAGTAAAACCCGAGGAAATGATGGCATTTGTCAAAGAAGATCAAGCGCAAAAATCATTCGATCAACCTGAAGCAATCGAACGCCAATTCCCATCCGAATCAAAAGAAGTAGATGTGCCTGAACGTACTTTGACGATGGATGTTTCAAAACCTAAGTTGAATATCGGTATGAAATGTACCGAGACAGAGCTACAGGGCCAAGAAATGCTTGAAATGGAATTGTCAGCAAACCTCGTACTAGATAGTTTATTCGGTCGTACATCTGCATTTTATGAAAAAGCAAACGCGGAAGGTTTAGTGGATGAATCGTTTTCATATGAATTCTCTTTGGAAGAAGGATATGGTTTTGCAATGGTTGGTTCCGATACAGATGAGCCGGAGCGCTTGGAAGAATTAATTCGTCATACCATTAAAGATGCAAAAACAAATTGGCCAGTGCAAGAAGAAGATTTGGACAGAATGCGCAGAAAGAAAATCGGGCAATTTATGCGCTCTTTAAACTCCATTGAATTCATCGCTAATCAATATACACGATATGAATTTAATAATATGAATTTATTCGATGTGGTACCAACTTTAGAAAAACTATCAATGGATAAGTTAAAAAAGGCATTTGCCACTTTCTCTGATGACAGTAGCTATACAATTTTTAAAGTATTACCACCTAAGACTCAATGAACCAGTCAAGATTTGCACTTGTTTTAGGAGCATCTGGCGGCATAGGGGAAGTAATTTGTAAGCAACTGGCAGAAGCGGGATGGTCTTTGTATTTACATTATAATACAAGAAAACATCAGGTGGATGTATTGAGAACAGAGCTGGAAGAGATATATCCGGATCAGCAATTTCGCAGTGTGCAAGCTGACTTCAGAGTGGCTGAAGCCGCTGAAAAACTGGCAGCGAGCATTCTAAGCATTCAAGCGATCGTTGTAGCTAATGGTCAAGCTGTCGTAAAATTATTATCAGATACGAGCGAAATGGATATGTTGGAATTGTGGCAAGTTCATATGCAGAATCCAGCACGATTAATCGCGTTGTTATCCGAAAAACTGCGTAAGCATGAAGTTTCCTATATTACGTTTATTGGCTCAATTTGGGGAAGTGCAGGTGCAGCTGGCGAAGTAATGTATTCCGCAGTTAAGGGTGCACAGCATGCCTTTGTTAAAGCGTATGCGAAGGAAGCTGCATATTCTGGTATACGAGTGAATGCGATTGCGCCAGGATGGATCGATACCCGTATGAATCAGGAATTTACTGCGGAAGAGCGGCAGATGGTACTGGATCAGATTCCGCTATTGTCAGTCGGAACACCGCAGGAAATAGCGAATATGGTGGAATTTATGCTGAGTGGTAAAGCAGATTATATGACAGGTGAAATTATTCAAATAAATGGTGGCTGGTATATCTAAGGCCTTGGGAAAGGGACGATACGTGATGTCCTTTTCTTTTTTTCTTTTCATCACTCTAGCAATCCGCTATTATAGAACTAAGTGCAGACTTGTGCATTCTGGAAAAAAGTAGTTTTATGAAGGAGTGTGTTGAATGGGAGAATGGTATGTCGAATATGAGTTGCAAGTCAATCGCCCTGGATTACTAGGGGATATTGCTTCCTTACTCGGTATGTTGCGAGTCGATATTGTAACCATCAACGGGGTGGATGGAAGATACCGCGGTATGCTTGTCCACACTGATCATGATCAACAAATTAAACGTTTCGAGTTGATTGCTTCTACTATGGATGCGATTGTCATCCATAAGATTAGAGAACCGAAATTACGTGATGTATTGGCTGTTCGTCATGGACATTATATTCAGCGCGGTACCGAAGACCGAAGAACATACCAATTCATAAGAAGCGAGCTTGGGATTTTAGTGGACTTTTTGGCGGAGATTTTCAAACAAGATGGTCATAAGCTAATTGGCGTTCGAGGAATGCCGAGAGTAGGTAAAACAGAATCTGTAGTGGCGGCAAGTGTGTGTGCCAATAAAAAATGGGTGTTTTTATCCTCCACAATGATTAAGCAAACAGTTAGAACGAGTATGATGGGAGATGAGTTTTCAGATGATAACATCTTTATACTAGATGGTATCGTAACACGAAAAACATCAGATGAACGTCATATGCAATTAGTACGCGAAATTATGGGCCTGCCTACGATTAAAGTTGTCGAACATCCAGATATGTTTGTGAAGCAATCGGAATATACAATCGATGACTTTGATATAATCATAGAGTTACGGACTACAGTAGATCAGGAAATCACATACGACATTCTGGAAAAGAATGATCCTATTTCTAACCGTAGTCCTATGGGCGGCTTTAATATGTTTAATTGATTGAGATGAATTAGGTAGGTGTTGAATTTGATCGGAATAGGTGCTCGTTTGAAAGAAGCGAGAATATCAAAAGGATTGACGCTGGAAGATTTGCAAGACAGTACGAAAATTCAACAGCGTTATCTGTTAGCAATTGAAAATGAAGAATTTCAAGTCATTCCAGGGGCTTTCTACGTTCGGGTTTTTATTAAACAGTATGCAGAATCGGTGGACTTGAATGCAGAGGAAATACTGACTCTTTATCAAGACGAGTATGAAACTGCTGTACAAGAAGAGCAAGAGAAAGTTGTGCCAGCAACTATGCAACGTAGTGCAGGTTCGAAACAGAATAACACATTAAAAGAGGCAATGCCGAAAATTATTGTTGCACTATTTATCATTATGATTTTTGTTATTGTTTATACATTGTTAAAAGACAAAGCAGCAGATCCAGCGATGGATGGTGACTCATTGGGGTCGAATTCAAATGTGGTAACGGATCCACAAACAGATCCTGTTGAAATCGAAAAACCAAAACAACCGTTCGAACACGCTTCCACTTCGGGAGAAACGTCTATATACAAATTGTCTGATCCTGAAACTATCAAATTAGTCATTAAGACTACGGGTAATTCTTGGATTTCAGTAACGGATCAAAATGGAGAAGAACGAATGCCACAACCAGCTGGTGCCCGTGTATTACAAGAAGGCGAAACAATTGAAATTGAAGCAAACGATGCAGAAAGTTTGAGAATCCGTGTTGGGAATTATGAAAACGCAGAACTGACAGTTAACGGTCAGCGAGTAGATTATCCAACAGATCTCGTTCCACAAAACATCGTATTAAAAAAGCCATAGAAAAATAGTCATCTCAAGGGGTGACTATTTTATTGTTAATAAATGGACTTAATCGTTAGAAAGGTGGACATGTAATGAATTTACCAAATAAAATTACGCTCTCCAGGGTCTTTATGATTCCTATTTTCATCCTGTTTCTTGCAGTTGATTTTGGCTGGGGAATGATTCGTCTCGGGGGAGTAGAAATGCCTGTCGAACATTTGGTAGGCGCAATTATCTTCATCGTAGCTTCGACAACTGACTGGCTAGATGGATACTTAGCCAGAAAAAACAACTTAGTAACTAATATGGGTAAGTTTTTGGATCCATTGGCAGATAAATTACTGGTCTCAGCCGCTTTTATTTTATTAGTGGAAATGGGTACAGCCCCTGCATGGATTGTCATCATTATTATCAGTAGAGAATTTGCGGTAACAGGATTACGTTTGATTTTAGCAGGAGGCGGGGAAGTAGTAGCTGCCAACCAGTTAGGTAAAATTAAAACAGTGGCGCAACTATTGGCAATTTCTTTTCTTTTATTGCATAACATTTTCTTCGAAGCACTGGGCATTCCGTTCGGAACTATCATGTTGTATATTGCATTAGTATTTACTGTATGGTCAGGTGTAGATTACTTCGTTAAAAATCGTAAAATTTTAGTCGAGTCAATGTGAGGAGAGTAATGTATTCATGAAAGCAGAAATAATTGCAGTAGGAACAGAGCTTCTATTGGGGCAAATCACGAATACCAACGCACGATTCATATCAGGAAGATTGGCTGAGGCTGGAATTGATGTATATTATCATACCGTAGTAGGAGATAATCCTGAACGCTTGTCCCAGTCGATCAAACTGGCACAACAACGTGCAGATATTCTCATATTTAGTGGAGGGTTAGGTCCGACTAAAGATGATCTCACGAAACAAACTATTGCACATGAATTAGGTTGTGAACTGGTATCTAACGAAGAAGCGATGAAAACTATTGAAGAATATTTCGATCATGTCGGAAAAGTAATGACAGAAAATAATAAGCAGCAGGCTCTCGTTTTAAAAGGATCTACGGTATTGCCGAATCGTAATGGTATGGCTCCGGGTATTGCTATTGGCAAGGCAGATAAGCAGTATATTTTGTTACCTGGACCACCTCACGAAATGGAACCTATGTTTGAACATGAAGCGATTCCGTACTTACTTGGTGTGTACGGTAAACAGGACATAATATCCTCTAAAGTATTGAAATTGCAAGGAATTGGTGAGTCTGAATTGGAAGTGCGTCTCCAGTCTTTATTAGAAAAACAGACAAACCCTACCATCGCACCGCTCGCTTCACCAGGAATGGTTAAGTTGCGTATTACTGCAAAAGCCAAAACGGAAGAAGAAGCTCAAAAATTGATTTCACCTGTAGAGCAGGAAATCCGTGCTATTGTAGGGGAGTTTATCTATGGTGTAGATGATGATACACTGGCTTCCAAAACAACTGAATTATTGCTGCAAAATGACTGGTCAATTTCAGCAGCGGAGAGTTTGACTTCGGGGATGTTTATGGCGGAACTTGGTTCACAACCGGGAATTGGAAATGCGCTAAAAGGCGGCGTTGTAGTCTACAATAAAGAGATGAAAATCGAACAATTGGGTATCTTGCCGTCATTGCTTGATTTTCACGGCGTGGTTAGTTCCGAATGTGCAGAAGCAATGGCCGAAAGTATCAAGGAGAGATGTTCAACTACTATCGGAATTAGTCTGACAGGTGCAGCTGGTCCTGAACCACATGATGGTCAGCCACCAGGTACCGTTTGGATCGGGATTGCAATAGAAGGAATGAAGACGGCATCTTACAAGCTTCAATTATCAGGTTCACGTAATACGAACCGTATGCGTTCTGTACAGTTCGCATTACATTATTTAATTCAAATGATGAGAGAGAAAAAAGAATTGAAGTATTGAATTTCCAAGTCGATTTAGCTACCAAAATTCAATTCATCCTAGTATTTTGTATCTTTTTTTCAATTCCTTTTATTAATTTATCGAATACCCGTTCGTTTAATTCTTGTGTATTGTATTGAAAAAAGGTATAATAAGAGTAGAAAAAGAGTTTGAGGAGGAATTGTAATTGAGCAATCGTAAAGCGGCTTTAGATATGGCGTTAAAACAAATAGAGAAACAATTTGGTAAAGGTTCTGTCATGAAAATGGGTGAAAAGACAGATCTTCAAATCGATACATCATCATCAGGTTCATTAGCACTGGATGCGGCCTTGGGAATAGGCGGATATCCACGCGGACGAGTAATTGAGATATATGGACCAGAGAGTTCAGGTAAAACAACTGTGTCTTTACACGCAATTGCAGAAGTACAAGCAAGTGGCGGTACAGCGGCATTTATTGACGCGGAACATGCGTTAGACCCTGTCTATGCACAAAAGCTAGGAGTTAACATCGATGAATTATTATTATCTCAACCCGACACAGGCGAGCAAGCTTTGGAAATCGCAGAAGCTCTTGTACGTTCAGGTGCAGTAGATATCGTCGTAGTGGACTCAGTAGCTGCTCTTGTACCTAAAGCTGAAATCGAAGGCGAAATGGGTGACGCACACGTTGGTTTGCAAGCTCGTTTAATGTCACAAGCCTTGCGCAAACTTTCTGGTGCAATTAATAAATCAAATACGATTGCAGTATTCATCAACCAGATTCGTGAAAAAGTAGGCGTGATGTTCGGTAACCCTGAAGTAACACCGGGTGGACGTGCCCTGAAGTTCTATGCTTCCGTTCGTCTTGAAGTTCGTAGAGGCGAAGCAATTAAACAAGGTAATGATATTATGGGTAATAAGACAAGAATCCGTGTTGTGAAAAACAAAGTCGCACCTCCATTCCGTACGGCAGAAGTAGATATTATGTATGGTGAAGGAATTTCAAAAGAAGGTGAAATTCTAGATCTAGGTTCAGAATTGGAAGTAGTACTAAAAAGCGGTGCTTGGTATTCTTATGAAGGTGAGCGTTTGGGACAAGGCCGTGAAAACGCGAAACAATTCTTGAAAGAAAATCTAAAAATGCGTGATGAAATTGCAGGGAAGATTCGTGAATCATATGGTTTAAATGCTACAAATTATGTGATTGCAGCGCACGGTGATGATGAAGATGAGCTTGATGACTTACTATCTCTACCAGAAGAGAAGTAAGTTATGCATGTAAACCGCCAATTTCTATTGGCGGTTTTTTTATGAAGTTGAACCAATGCAATTTTATATAGAACTACATAAGATAAACTAATTCTTTTATAAAACCAACGCACTACAAAGCACACTAAATTCTAGGTTCGACGTATATAATCACCATCTACTTGTTTAACATATTTTCTGCTTTCCGGGAAAATTAATGGTCATTTAAATGAATCAAGAGAAATGAAAGTGGAAAGACTCATTTAAACAATACAAAAGCGACTGTAGGATCATTTTTCCTCCATCATTCCTTGACACAATAAAAATACAACTATACAATTAAAGTGGCGTATTATATACGTCCTATATTTAACAAACCAATCAATTGTTTTTGGCAGTATGTTGATTTAACTTAATTCAGCAAAATAAAAAGATAAGTAAAAAGTAGTGACAACAATAAAAATTAGTCCCGAAACAGCAGGGTTTCTACTACCCGTTGGATTAAGTTAGGCCTTCGGCGTTTTCACAGATCGTCGGGACATTACCAGGAAACCCTGGTAACAAGTAACGTGAATATAACCGCCATGGCAAAATTGATTATACGAGCCGACTGAAAAGAAAAGAATAAGCAGGAGGAGGTGACCTCAATGGGTATTGAAATACTCATCTCCGTTTTGCTAAGTCTCATCGTCGGTGCAGTTGTTAGCTTTTTTATATTGAAGAATGTGAATGATTCAAAAGTGACTGGTGCCAAGCATACTGCCAACCAACTCGTCGAAGAGGCGAAGCGTGAAGCGGAGTCAGTGAAGAAAGAGGCACTGTTAGAAGCGAAAGATGAAACTCACGAACTGCGGATTGAAGCAGAAACAGAAGTCCGTGAGAGAAGGACGGAATTACAGAAACAAGAAAACCGTCTCTTACAGCGTGAAGAAAACCTTGATCGCAAGGATGATGCGCTCAATAAAAGAGAAGCAGGTCTAGAGCGCAAAGAAGATGCGCTATTAGAAAGACAACAGCATATTGAAGAGATGGAACGCAAAGCGGAAGAACTTGTTACTACACAGAAGACCGAACTGGAAAGAATCTCTTCCTTAACAAGAGATGAAGCAAAACGCGTCATCTTGGAAGATGTAGAAGAAGAGCTTTCTACGGATATTGCAGTCATGACGAAAGAATCCGAGCAACGGGCTAAAGAGGAATCCGAGCGTAAAGCACGTGAAATCCTTTCATTGGCACTGCAACGATTTGCAGCAGATCATGTGGCAGAAACAACAGTCTCCGTCGTTAATTTACCGAATGATGAAATGAAAGGTCGCATCATTGGTCGTGAAGGGCGAAATATTCGTACACTCGAAACACTTACGGGTATTGATTTGATTATTGACGATACGCCAGAAGCAGTTATCCTATCTGGTTTTGATCCGGTTCGTAGAGAGACAGCAAGATTAGCTCTTGAGAAATTAGTTCAGGATGGTCGTATCCACCCTGCACGTATCGAAGAGATGGTCGACAAGTCTAGAAGAGAAGTGGACGAGCTGATTCGCGAAAAAGGAGAACAAACTACATTCGATGTGGGTGTTCATAATTTACATCCGGATATGATCAAAATTTTGGGTCGTCTACACTTCCGTACAAGTTACGGACAAAATGTTTTGAAGCACTCCATTGAAGTAGCATACTTAACAGGCTTGCTTGCAGCTGAGTTGGGTGAAGATGTTACACTTGCTAGACGGGCCGGTTTACTTCACGATATCGGTAAAGCTATCGATCATGAAGTAGAAGGAAGTCACGTGCAGATCGGTAAAGAGCTTGCAGTGAAGTATAAAGAACATCCGGTTGTCATCAATAGTATTGCTTCTCACCACGGTGACGAAGAAGCAACATCTGTTATCGCAGTGCTAGTCGCAGCAGCGGATGCATTATCTGCAGCAAGACCAGGTGCACGAAGTGAAACATTAGAAAACTATATAAAACGTTTGCAAAAACTCGAAGAAATTTCGGAATCATATGAAGGTGTGGAGAAGTCATTTGCCATTCAGGCAGGACGGGAAGTGCGTATCATTGTCCGCCCCGAACAGATCGATGATATTACCGCACATCGCTTAGCACGTGATATACGAAAACAAATCGAAGAAGAATTAAACTATCCAGGGCATATTAAAGTGACGGTCATACGGGAGACCCGTGCAGTAGAATATGCAAAATAATACCTAACACAAAACAGCTTCCGGTTCGTTTGGAAGCTGTTTTCATTTTGGAAAGAGGTTGTTACAGATGAAAGTAATTTTTATTGGAGATATCGTTGGATCTATGGGAAGAGAAATGGTAATTGATTACTTATCACGTTTAAAACGTAAATATCAAGCCGATGTCATTATCGCAAATGGAGAAAATGCAGCTTCAGGCAGAGGGATTACAAAATCAATTTATCATGATTTATTACATGCTGGAGTAGATGTCATCACAATGGGTAATCATACATGGGATCAACGTGAAATTTATGATTTTATAGATGAAGTGGATTACTTGATCCGACCTGCGAATTTTTCTGATCAAGCTCCTGGTAAAGGCATGACGTCCATTACAAAGAATGGTGTTACTTTATCAGTTATCAACTTACATGGTCGAACATTCTTACCGCCACACGATGATCCATTCGCCAAAGCGGATGAACTACTAGAAGAAGCTTTGCAAACATCTCCACTCGTTTTTGTAGATTTTCACGCAGAAGCAACGAGTGAAAAAATTGCGATGGGCTGGCATCTGGACGGCAAAGCATCAGTCGTTGTCGGAACACATACACATGTGCAAACCGCCGATGAGCGAATCCTTCCAGGAGGAACTGCATATTTAACTGACGCAGGCATGACGGGTCCATACGATGAGATATTAGGAATGAAAAAAGAAGATGTATTGTATCGTTTCTATACGAACTTGCCCACTCGATTTGAAGTACCGAAAAGTGGAAGACCACAGCTTAACGGAATGTTCGTAGAATTGGATGATAAAACTGGTAAAGCTCTCAAAATTGAGCGTATTAGAATTAACGAAGATCATCCGTTTAAAAACTAATTTTCCAAGTGTCTAAAACCTCCTTCCTTATCATAGGATGTTGTATGGAATATACGCGTTCCATAGACATTGCAAAATAAGGAGGAAATATCGTGAGTCCCTTGAAAGTATCTTCTCGCTCAAATCCGAACTCAGTAGCAGGAGCACTAGTTGCGGTTATTCGTGAACAGGGCTTTGCCGAGATCCAGGCGGTCGGAGCTGGAGCATTAAATCAAGCAGTAAAAGCAATTGCAATCGCTAGAGGATTCGTAGCACCAAGTGGAGGCGACCTAATTTGCGCGCCTGCTTTCACCGATATCGAAATCAACGGGGAAGCTAGGACTGCACTCAAACTTCTCGTCGAAAAAAAGGAACGTAAGTAGAATATAAAAAAGAGCTGTCCAAGTTGTCATTAGTTTAAATGACAACTGGAGATAGCTCTTTTTTTTATGAAATAATATACTTGTTGTCTGGTAGCAGATAGTAGGGGATTGAATGCAAAGACAAGCTCCTAACACTGCGCTTTTACTCGCAAAAGCCGTTCTTCGTTACGGCTCTTCCCGCAGGCCCATGGGAAAGCGTCCGCCAACTGGAGCTTCCACCCCCTCGCACTAAAAAACTCACTCTCTTTTTCCTTATTACTTTCAAATGCCCACCATCAAGCAAAAAGATGCTCTGATATATTCATTGCATCTCCTTTTTCATGACAAACCAGCGACAATTTAACCGTTTGCTGTCATATCAATCAAAACTTCAGTATAATAACTTCATGTATGCTTATTTCCCGATAAGTAATAGAAAGGGGCTACTGCAATGAATGAAGAACAGCGCTTGCAAGCTGGACTCGTAGCAGAAAACAAATCGAAATCAAACATCACAGAAAAAGACTATAGCAAATATTTCGAGTCTGTCTACAGGGGGCCTTCTCTGAAAGACGCAAAAAAACGCGGGAAAGAAGAAGTGGAATATCACGATAACTTTCAAATAGATCAACGCTTTAAAGGAATGGGACAAGGCCGTAAATTCTTCATACGTACTTTTGGCTGTCAAATGAATGAACACGATACGGAAGTGATTGCAGGCATTTTAATGGCGTTAGGTTATAATGCAACTGACAATGTAAAAGAAGCAGATGTCATATTACTAAACACATGTGCAATCCGTGAAAATGCAGAAAATAAAGTATTTGGAGAATTGGGCCACTACAAACCACTTAAACTGACAAACCCAGATTTACTGATCGGTGTATGTGGTTGTATGTCACAAGAAGAATCCGTTGTAAATAAAATTTTAAAAACGTATGATCAAGTAGATATGATTTTTGGTACACATAATATTCATCGCCTACCGAACATTTTACATGAAGCATACATGTCTAAAGAGATGGTTATTGAAGTGTGGTCAAAAGAGGGCGACGTGATCGAGGACTTGCCTAAAGTGCGTAATGGAAAAATCAAAGCTTGGGTTAATATTATGTATGGCTGCGATAAGTTCTGTACGTACTGTATCGTACCGTATACGCGTGGTAAAGAACGTAGCAGACGACCGTCAGACATCATTCAAGAAGTTCGTCAGTTGGCTGCTGAAGGATATAAAGAAATCACTTTGCTTGGTCAAAACGTCAATGCATACGGTAAAGATTTTGATGATATCACCTATCGATTAGGTGATTTGATGGATGAATTGCGGTTGATTGATATCCCAAGAATTCGTTTCACGACGAGTCATCCTCGTGACTTCGATGATCATTTAATCGAAGTTCTTGCAAAAGGCGGAAATTTAGTTGACCATATTCATTTGCCAGTACAATCGGGGTCATCTGATATGCTAAAGATTATGGCTCGTAAATATACTCGGGAAAGCTATTTGGAGCTAGTCGATAAGATTAGAACCGCAATTCCTAATCTATCGCTCACGACGGATATTATTGTGGGATTCCCAAATGAAACCGAAGAACAATTTCAAGAAACAATGTCCCTCTATCGCGAAGTTGGTTTTGATATGGCGTTCACGTATATTTACTCACCCCGTGAAGGAACACCGGCTGCAAAGATGCAAGATAACATACCAATGGAAGTGAAGAAGGAACGTTTGCAACGACTTCTTAAACTAGTGAACGATATGTCTGCAGAGGCTATGAAGCCATATGAGGGACAAATTGTTAAAGTGCTGGTTGAAGGAGAAAGTAAAAGGAATCCTGACGTACTAGCGGGCTATACAGAAAAAAGTAAGTTGGTTAATTTTGTAGCCCCACGTTCTGTAATCGGTGAGATCGTAGAAGTGCAAATAGTAGAAGCGAAATCATGGTCGCTCAATGGTGAATTCATCGGAGTAGTCCAGAAAGAAAAGGTGATAGGATAATGGAGAAGAAATTTACAAAAGACGAAATCATACAAAAAGCACGCGATTTGGCACATATGTTGGCAAATACAGAAGAAGTCGAGTTTTATAAACGTGCAGAAGCACAAATTAATGAAAATCAAAAAGTACGTGAAAAAATCGCTAGTATGAAATCACTTCAAACGCAGGCAGTAAATTTCCAAAACTATGAAAAAGAACGCGCTTTAAAAGCAATTGAGAAGAAAATTGATCAAGTCCAAGCTGAAATCGATGCGATTCCATTGGTACAAGAGTTCAAACAGTCTCAAGATGAAGTGAATGATTTACTACAATTGGTATCTAATACGATTGCGAACAGTGTAACGGATGAAATTATCGAGTCTACTGGCGGCGACCTTTTACGTGGTGAAACAGGTTCATACGTAGAAAATACACAGAAAAAATCATTGTCTTAAATAATAAATCGGCTAAGGAGAAAATTCCTTGCCGATTTTTTTCAATTTCTGGGCTGCCGTTGCATAGGATGGATAGAAGCCAAAGAAGGAGGAAGAAAACTGAAAAACTTAAGACAAATTGTGACTAAAGCTGTTATTGCCAAAGGGAAGCATCGATCAGAGTCTACTGAGATGCTGAAGCCACCTAATCGTCCTTCAAGTATATTGGGCTGTTGGGTGATCAATCACACGCAACAAGCAAAGAAAGTTGGTAAGTACGTGGAAGTGACCGGTAGTTTTGATGTGAATGTTTGGTACTCACACCATGATCATTCTAAAACTTCCGTCTTTACTGAATCGATTCCTTATAAAGATAAGATTGCATTGCATTATCGTGATGAGCCGACATCAGCAAAAGAGGAAACGATTGTCACAGTATTGCAGCATCCGAATTGTACAGAAGCTAGTATTTCTGAATGCGGACAAAACTTCTCGATTTCGATTGAAAGAGAGTTATTGGTTGAGATGATTGGTGAAACAAAAGTATCTGTAACGATTCATCCACATCCGTACGATGAAGAATGGCCAATACTAGAAGCTGAATCTTCTTCTATTGTGATGGAAGATAAAAAGAATAAAGAGGTTCCGAATAAAGAGAGACCGCATCAACCGCCTCAGCGTAAAGATTCACCATTTTAAAGCCGGGAGTTTCACCGGCTTTTTTTTATTTGCTATACGTTAATAAAAATGATCTGTATCAAGTTTACTTTGCGGTAATGGGTGTAGCCTTAGGATAGGAGGAGATCCTATGGTGAAAATAAAATGGTTCATAATTCCAGCACTTCTAATGATACTGTCAGCATGTAGCAAAGGAAATGATATGCAAACTCTTTCGGCTCCATCTCCTGAACAAGAATTAGGGGCAAGTAGAAGTGGTCTGACGCTATCGATTTCGGTACAACAATATAAAGAAGGTATGCCGATATTCCACACGACATTAAGAAATGATAGCCAAATTAGTTATGAATATGGCGAATACTATCATATAGAAATACTGAAAAATAACGAATGGTATACGTTGGCACATTCAGATTTTGTGTTTTATGAAAATCCACAGTTCACTAATTTGGGTCGTTTAATTGCACCGGCAAAGGTGATTCATCAATTGTTTTCCGTGGAAATAATAGGTGTGACCCTCATGCCAGGAGAGTATCGCCTAGTCAAAATGTTTTTGAAACCGGTAGCCCCTTATTATGTAGTAACACTTGCTGTTCCGTTCACAGTGATTTCTGCAGTATAGACAGCACAATCATATGTCCTTAAAGTTGGTAGCTTACATTTATTTGGAGCTGTTCGGCCAATTGTTTATTTTAATAACAGAATACCGATTTTCAAGATTGAAAACTATCTCGGACCGTTAACAACCGAGATGGTTTTTTGTTGTTTTTAAAGTAGTTTGTATTCAATTCATTACATCCCTTCTACATTTTAAAATACCTCAGCCCCTTTTGATTCGTTAACTCAAAGGGGGTTTGGTATAATGTATAGAAAATGAGCGAGAAAAAGAGGGTTTACCATGTCTGAACATACACCAATGATGCAACAATATTTGAAAATTAAAGAACAATATACGGACGCGTTTTTATTCTTCCGTTTGGGAGATTTCTATGAAATGTTTTTTGAGGATGCTGTTAACGCATCTGCATTATTAGAAATCACATTAACGAGTAGGGACTCAGGCGCACGTGATCGTATACCAATGTGCGGTATTCCGTATCACTCCGCCACAGGATATATTGAAACATTAATTCATAAAGGTCATAAAGTAGCGATATGCGAGCAAATGGAAGACCCGCGATCGGTAAAAGGAATTGTTAAACGTGAAGTAGTCAAAGTGATTACACCTGGCACATTAACAGAAGGTAAAACGATTGACACAGAAGCCAATCATTTTATCGGTGCCGTCGATAGTCTCGGTAATCAATGTTATGCATTAGCTTATCTAGATGTGGGTACGGGCGAAGGAAAAGTAGAACTAATAGAAGGAAGTGAGCGTACACTGCTTGCTGAAATCGAAGCTCTTGGCATGAAGGAGATTATTGTAGATGAGCAACTTCATGTCATTTTCGCAGAACTGTTCGAAAGTCGGGAAATTATGCTTTCGATTGAAGACACAGAGCATTCGGGATCGATTGGTCACGACACATATGAACATTTGCCGGTAGAACTACAAGAAGCTTGTCGCAAATTACAATCGTATCTGTTGCGTATGCAGAAAATGGTTTTCGGTCACATTCGTCCTTTTATCTATATAGAGAAAAATACAAAACTATCGATCGATGCGAACTCAATGCGGAATTTAGAACTTGTACAAACCATTCGTTCTGGAAAAAAAGAAGGTACATTGTTCTGGGTATTGGATGAAACCGTTACGGCGATGGGGGCAAGAAAATTACGCATGTGGATTCACCAGCCGCTAGCTCAGCGTCAGGCGATTGAAAATCGTCTGGAAACTGTAAATAACTTAATTGATGAATATTTCTTACGTGAAGAACTACTGGAAGAATTACAT
The DNA here is from genome assembly GCF_002109325.1 of Sporosarcina ureae. GTDB lineage: Bacteria > Bacillota > Bacilli > Bacillales_A > Planococcaceae > Sporosarcina > Sporosarcina ureae_C. Next base: position 3,149,315 of record NZ_CP015348.1, read on the forward strand.
GACGTCTATGATGTGGAACGACTTGCTGGAAGAATCTCTATGGGCAGTGCGAGCGCTCGTGACTTGGCGCAGTTAAGGAATTCATTGTCCCATATACCGAAACTTAAACAATTACTGAAGGAATCTAAACGTCCAATGTTGCAACAGTTTGCTGAGAAAATGGACCCGTGTCAAGAAACTTTTCAATTACTAACGGATGCAATCGCAGTTAACCCACCTATATCAGCCAAAGATGGTGGATTAATACTAGACGGCTATCATGAGAAATTGGATGAGCTTCGGGATGCGTCACGTAACGGAAAGAATTGGTTAGCGCAGCTCGAGCAAAAAGAACGGCAGCTGACGGGGATTAAAACGTTGAAAATTGGCTATAATCGTATATTTGGTTATTATATTGAGATTACAAAATCCAATATTCATTTAGCTGATCTGTCACGCTATGAACGCAAGCAGACACTCGCCAATGCGGAGCGATATATAACAACAGAGTTAAAAGAAAAAGAAGAGCTAATTTTAAATGCGGAAGCAGACAGCCAGACATTAGAACTTGAATTGTTCCAATCCATTCGTGAACAAGTAAAAGGAGACGTACAAAGAATTCAACAACTGGCTGCTGTCATCAGTGAACTGGATGTACTTCTAGCATTTGCGAAAGTGTCGGAGAAAAATCAATACGTTCGACCCGAATTCCATGCAGGGAAAGCAGTCGATATACAAAATGGCCGGCATCCTGTCGTAGAGAAAATGATGAATCATTCTCTATATATTCCAAATTCCTGCACGCTTGCTGAAGATGAAAATATGCTGCTCATAACAGGTCCAAATATGTCCGGTAAGAGTACATATATGCGCCAAGTAGCACTGACTGTAGTGATGGCGCAAATCGGTTGTTTCGTACCTTGTGAAAAGGCTGTATTGCCTATTACAGATCAAATTTTCACGAGGATTGGGGCAGCAGATGATGTAGCGTCTGGCCAAAGTACATTTATGATGGAAATGATGGAGTCTCAATATGCACTTGCACATGCGTCGTCTCACAGCTTGTTATTGTTTGACGAGATCGGACGCGGCACTTCAACATATGATGGGATGGCACTTGCACAAGCAATGATGGAATATATCCACGAAGAAATTGGTGCCAATACACTGTTTTCTACGCATTATCATGAATTGACACAATTAGAAGATGTGTTGGATCGCTTGCTGAATGTTCATGTTGCAGCCAAAGAGCAAAATGGTAAAGTTGTGTTCTTACACAAAGTATTACCGGGTGCAGCCGATCGAAGCTACGGAATCCATGTAGCTGAACTTGCAGGTCTCCCTGCAGATGTAGTCGGACGTGCAAAAACATTGCTACAGCGTTTTGAAGAAGACAGTACAACTAAAGGGGCTTCTTCTGTATCGGAGCAACTGGCTTTCTTTGATACCACTAGCGAACCGATTTTTTCACCAGAAACACAAACGTTGCTTGAAGAGATAGAAGCGATAGATTTGATGAACATGACACCTATGCAGACAATGCAAAAATTAATGGAATGGAAAGAACGTTTGATGCAAGACAAGAAGGAGTGAATGGGATGAATCAAATTCACATTATGGATGACACCTTGGCCAATAAAATCGCAGCGGGAGAAGTAGTGGAGCGTCCTTCTTCAATCGTCAAGGAACTAGTGGAGAATGCGATTGATGCGCAGAGTACAAAAATAGAAGTATCTCTAGTAGAAGCGGGACTCTCTTCTATTCGCGTAACCGATAACGGTAACGGTATGTCTGAAGATGATGCTATCCGCTGTTTTGAACGGCATGCTACTAGTAAAATATCCAATGAACATGATCTATTTCGTATCCGTACCCTTGGATTTCGCGGAGAAGCATTAGCGAGTATTGCGGCTGTGTCGAAAGTTTCATTATGGACATCGAATGGTGAAGATGGTGCTGTAGTAGAGATTGAAGGTGGGAAAGTACTGAAATATGAAGCAGGTGCTTTACGAAAAGGGACAGATTTTCTCATACAACATCTATTCTTCAATACACCAGCACGCTTAAAATATATGAAAACAATTCAAACGGAGCTGGGACATACCATTGATTTATTAAACCGATTAGCACTGAGTCACCCTGACATATCCTTCTCATTAACGCACGATCAGCATGAAATTCTCAGAACATCAGGTTCAGGAGATTTATTACGGGTATTATCAGATATATACGGTGTTGGAGTTGCGCGTAAAATGATTCCATTTCAAAAAGAGGATGCTGATTTCAAGGTGAAGGGGTTTATTACACTTCCCGAAATGACACGTGCTTCGAAAAACTATATTTCACTTCTAATGAATGGGCGATGGATTAAAAGCTATGCGGGGACGCAAGCAGCAATAGATGCGATGCATACGTACTTACCAATTGGAAGATTTCCCATTGCGGTCATTGATATTACAGCCGATCCTATTTTGACGGATGTTAACGTTCACCCAGCAAAGCGCCATATCCGTATTAGTAAAGAAGGCGAATTACTTTCTCTTATAAAAAATGCAATCAAAGAAGCGATTCAAGGAGTCACCATAATCCCTGACGCGGTAAAGAAAGAGAAGCCAATAAAAAGGGATTCTGAACAGCAATCTATTTGGACATCTTCTTATCGCCGTCCAGAAGTGAGCGTTCCATTAGGTGGTCTAGAAGTTTCACCGACCATTATGCCCGCGGAAGAACCTGAAACAGAGCTGACAACATCGGTATTTCCAGAAGCTATTTTTGAGCAGCGGGATGAATCTATACCGGAAGAGCCTGTTGTGTATGAACAAGAGCAGCAAGAAGGAAACCATTTTCCGTCCATTGTGCCTATAGGACAAGTTCACGGAACGTATATTGTTGCGCAAAATGAGGATGGGTTTTATTTAATCGATCAGCACGCAGCCCAAGAGAGAATCAAATATGAATATTTTAAGGTGAAGCTTGGTCAAGTAGATTCAGGTGAGCGTCAGCAATTACTTTTGCCGCTCGTCTTTCATTACTCTGCTGATGAACAAGTGAAGATTGAGGAATGCAAAAGCGCACTGGAAGAAGTCGGTGTGTTTTTAGAATCATTTGGTCCTGCCACATATACAGTAAAAGAATATCCTTCTTGGTTTCCTGAAGGACAGGCTACTTCAATCATTGAAGAAATGATTGAACAAGTGCTTGAGAAACGAAAAGTGGATGTTGAGAAATTACGCGAAGAAAGTGCTATCATGATGAGTTGTAAAAAATCTATTAAGGCAAATTACTATTTGAGACAAGAAGACATGGAACGTTTGCTCACGGATCTTGGTGCTTGTCGCAATCCGTACACATGTCCACACGGTCGTCCTGTGTTAATCCACTTTACAACCTATGAATTAGAGAAGATGTTTAAACGAGTGATGTAACAAAGCAATTCAGAGAGGAGCGATTTTATGTTTTCAACATTAGAGAGATCAAGCAGAATTCAGAACCTGAAAAACTTATCATTCGATGTATTAGTTGTCGGTGGAGGGATTACAGGGGCGGGTATCGCATTAGATGCGGCTGCAAGAGGATTTTCGGTTGCCCTAGTTGATATGCAGGATTTCGCTGCAGGCACTTCTAGTCGCTCAACAAAATTGATACATGGCGGTTTACGTTATTTAAAACAATTTGAAGTAAAGATCGTGGCGGAAACGGGGAAAGAACGGGAAATCGTTTTCCGCAATTCGCGTAATATTACGAAATCCAGGCCGATGTTATTGCCGATCTATAAAAAAGGAACGTATGGCAAATATTCTACTTCGGTTGGCCTTCTCGTTTACGATTTACTGGCAGGGGTTAAGCATGCAGAACGTCGTGAAATGCTAACAAAAAAAGAAACAGCTGAACTTGAACCATTGTTGAAGAAAGAAAATTTAAAAGGCGGCGGACATTATGTAGAATATCAAACTGATGACGCGCGCTTGACGATTGAAGTGTTAAAGAAAGCATCAGAAAAAGGTGCTCTTTGTTTAAACTATATGAAATGTGAACAATTCAATTTTGAAAACGAACATATTGTGGGAGCTGTCTTAAGTGATCAACAGACGGGCGAACGGTTTTCGGTAAAGGCTTCAATGGTCATCAACGCTTCCGGTCCATGGGTTGATGAATTACAGAAAAAGGTTAGTAGCCAACACAAGAAACAATTGCATATTACGAAAGGCGTTCATATAGTTGTTGATCAATCCATATTCCCACTCCAACAAGCAATCTATTTTGATAACTCAGACGGTCGAATGCTATTTGCAATTCCACGAGAGAATAAGACGTACATCGGAACGACGGACACATTTTACTCAGATGATAAACAGAACCCTGTAGCCACAGAAGATGATATTAATTATATTATTAAGGCAGTTCATCATATTTTCCCGAGTGTTCACCTGCAACGTCATCATGTAGAATCCACATGGGCTGGAATACGTCCACTGATTGCTCAAGAAGGCAAGGATGCTTCTGAAATTTCAAGAAAAGATGAAGTGTGGGAAACGGCACCTGGGCTGCTAACAATTGCTGGCGGAAAGTTAACGGGTTACCGACAGATGGCTGAAGTCGTAGTGGATCGAATTGCCGAACGATTAGAAAAGCCTTTTATCAAACACTGTGAAACTAAAAACATCTGTGTGTCCGGAAGTGATTTCGAAAATGATGAGGATTTGCAACAGTTTATCCATCAACAGGCTGAACGTGCATCCCAATTTGGTTTAACTTCACAGCAAGGCGCACGTCTTGCTTCATTTTATGGTAGAAATAGTGATCAAGTATTCCAATTTGCCCATGTAGTTTCAGCAGAGGAAAATGAGTTGCCTATTAGTTTACGTGCAGAGATTTTATATGGCATTCATTATGAAATGATTACTTCACCAAGTGATTTCTTTATTCGCCGAAAAGGAGATCTGTATTTTCAAATCGATGTAGTAGAATCATTGGCAGCACAAGTAACAGACTATATGGCTACGTTATTGCACTACACGGACAGTGAGAAATCAATTCACGAAAATGATTTGAAGAATGCAATAGCTGAAGCGAAAGGGAGTGTAAGCTCATGACGGATCAATGGATAGAGATGCGTGACGGTACAAAAGTGTACAGTAGAGCTTATACACCAGCGACGAATCCGAAAGCACGTGTGCATATCATTCATGGACTAGCGGAACATAGTCGTCGGTATGATCGTTTTGCAAAACATTTACAATCGCAAGGATATGTTGTGACGCTCCACGATCAACGTGGTCATGGTAAGACGGCTATCGAAAACGGTAATACGTATGGTTATCTAGGTCAATCTGCCACATTCGATCAATTAGTAGATGATACATTTGAAGTCAACCAAGCCTATCAACAACAAAACCCTGAACTTCCGTTAGTGCTACTAGGGCACAGCATGGGCTCATTCGTTGCGAGGCGCTATATTCAGTTATATGGTTCTACGCTTAGTGGTGTGGTTCTATCGGGCACTAGATCGAATTCTGAGCTTACAGCGCATGCAGCGATTGCATTAGCTGCATATAGAGAAGACAAATATCCTAAAGACCAACCAGATGAGCTTTTAAACAGTTTAGTCTTCGGTAATTATTCAAAGCAATTCCCAGACGAAGGTGAATTTTCTTGGTTATCACGCGATACGATAAGTGTCAGCGATTATAAAGAAGATGAAGCGTGTGGGTTTGTGCCGACTGCTCAAATGTTCCGTGTGGTGCTTGAGGGAATGAACTCTATAGAAGCTCCTGAATTCTTGTTAAATATTCCAAATGAACTGCCCATTTTATTATTATCAGGAACCGATGATTTAGTTGGGAATCGAGCGAAGGGTGTTTGGAAAGTAGCCAAACAATTTGATAAAGCGAATCAACGACATGTTACTGTTCAGCTGTTTGAAGGCGGCAGACATGAAATGCTACAAGAAACTAATTATAAACAAGTGTATACGACTATAGTGGAGTGGATGAAAAAACATGAATCTGCCATTTGATGTACTAGCAGTAGTAGGACCTACAGCTTCAGGGAAGACAGCACTAAGTACAGCGCTTGCCAAATCATTTAATGGAGAAATCATTAATGGAGACGCTATGCAAGTCTATAAAGAACTGGATATCGGTACGGCTAAGATCCATGCATCTGAAATGAATGGAATTCCACATCATTTCTTTGATGTAAAAGAACCGACAGAGTCGTTTTCTGTGGCGGAATATCAACAGGCAGTTAGACAATGGATTGCAGATATTCAATCTCGCGGGAAATTACCGATTATTGTAGGTGGTAGCGGAATGTATGTACAATCGGTGCTATTCGATTATCGATTTACAGAACAGGCTGCTGATTCTGAAGTGCGTGCGCGTCTGGAGCAAGAGCTTGAAGCAAAAGGTGCTGATGTATTGCATGCAAGACTGACGGAGTTAGATCCGAAAAGCTCGGAGAAAATACACCCAAACAATCACAGACGTCTTGTGCGTGCACTTGAGATCCTTGAAGTGACTGGTCTGACAAAACAAGATCACGAACAACAGTCAGGAAATCAGCCGATGTATCGCTCGTTGATTATTGGACTTGATCTTCCCCGCGAACTACTTTATGAGAGAATCGATTTGCGTGTTGAACAAATGGTAGAAGCAGGTTTGTTTAAAGAAGTCCAGAAATTATGGGATAAGGGAATTCGTCAAACGCAATCAGTTCAGGCGATAGGCTATAAAGAGTTGATCTCCTACTTTGATGGAAAATTGACGAAAGAACAATCAATTGAAGCTGTGATGAAAAACACACGTAATTACGCGAAAAGACAGCTTACCTATTTCCGTAATAAATTACCGGTTCAATGGGTAAATGCTAATCAATCTACAGAAGAAATTTTTCAAGCAACTTGTAAAATAATAAAGGATTTTCAGAAGTAAGTAGGGAATAACTTAATAATAGGAATGAGGAGGCAATTGAATGGCACAAGGAAATATGCAAGATACGTTTTTGAATTCTTTACGTAAGAACAACACATTCGTTACAATCTTTTTGCTTAACGGTTTTCAATTGAAAGGTCTAATCAAGTCATATGACAATTATACCGTTCTACTCGAGTCAGATGGTAAACAACAGCTGATTTATAAGCATGCAATCTCTACGTATGCTCCTTCGAAACCGGTTATTTTAAAAGATGAACAATAAACAGGCGCTTGCCTGTTTTTTTGTTGTCTTTTATTTGGCATACGCATTCCATCTGCTAAAATAGAAGATGATAATATGAAATGAGGTACTACACATGCAAATCGCACCAATTAATGAAAAATTACTGTTAAAAGCTCAAGAAGCAGAAGAAGAAATCGCTCCGTTTGTGAAGACGATGGAAGAAATCGCTTTTTATAACCAAAGAAAAGTATTACAAGCATTCAAAAAGAATCAAGTAAGCGACTTTCACCTATCGGGCTCTACTGGCTATGGATATGATGATAGCGGCCGTGATGTGTTGGAACAAGTCTATTCGGATGTATTCGGGGCGGAAGACTGTCTCGTAAGAAATCAGATTATTTCCGGCACACACGCTATTACGATCAGCTTGTTTGGAATATTACGTCCAGGCGATGAATTGCTTTACATAACAGGTAAGCCATACGATACATTAGAATCTATTATTTCGGGGAACGGCAAAGATACAGGTTCATTGGAAGACTTTCAAATATCCTATCAGCATATCGATTTGAAAGAAGATGGATCTGTTGATTACGCAAAAGCAAAAGAAGCTATTTCATCTAAGACGAAGATTGTTGCCATTCAACGCTCAAAAGGATATTCAAGCAATCCGTCATTCAGAATCCATGAAATAGAAGCGATCATTAAGGAAGTACGTAAAATGAAGGAAGATGTCGTGATTTTTGTAGATAATTGCTACGGAGAATTTGTTGAAATGAAAGAGCCTGTTGAAGTTGGAGCTGATTTAATGGCTGGTTCACTTATTAAGAATCCAGGTGGCGGATTAGCAAGAACAGGTGGTTATATAGCGGGCAAGAAGGACTTGGTTGAGAAGTGTGCATATCGTATGACGTCACCAGGCCTTGGAGCCGAAGCAGGGGCGTCACTCGACACGTTACTGGAGATGTATCAAGGATTCTTCTTAGCGCCGCATGTAGTAAGCCAGGCAGTCAAAGGCGCACTTTTCACATCTGCATTTTTTGGCAGTTTCGGTATGGACACGACACCGCATTACAGTGAGCGTCGTACGGATTTAATCCAATCAGTTAATTTCTTGAACGCGGAACAAATGATTGCATTTTGTCAGATGATCCAGCAAAATTCCCCAATCAATGCCCAGTACGCTCCGGAGCCTTCATATATGCCCGGTTATGCTGATGACGTCATCATGGCAGCGGGTACATTCATTCAGGGGTCCAGTATTGAATTAACAGCTGACGGCCCGATTCGACCACCTTACACAGCATATATTCAAGGTGGTTTGACATATGAACATGTAAAATCGGCTGTGCTCGATTCTATGGAACAGTTGCTTGAAAAGAACTTAGTATAAATAAAAAGTGTATCGAAAACCTTCTAGGTTTCACGATACACTTTTTTTATTAATGAATCATACGGAATACGCCAACAACTTTACCTAATATAGAAACCTTATCTACAATGATCGGCTCCATGGAGGAGTTTTCTGGTTGTAGCCGGAAATAGTCTTTTTCTTTAAAGAAACGTTTAACAGTTGCTTCGTCTTCCTCTGTCATGGCAACAACAATTTCACCATTACTTGCAGAGTGTGTTTGTCTAACAATTACACGGTCCCCATTAAGAATTCCCGCTTCTATCATACTATCTCCTACAATTTCTAACATGAAGATTTCATCTTCTGATGAACCGAACGTATCTGGTAATGGGAAGTATTCTTCTATATTTTCAATTGTTGTGATTGGATTACCAGCAGTAACTTTCCCGATTAATGGTACATGCATAACACCACTTTTTAATTCATCCAATCCTTCTGGATCCAAGATCTCGATGGCGCGGGGTTTAGTTGGATCCCGGCGTATGAAACCTTTACTCTCGAGTCTTGATAAGTGACCGTGAACCGTGGAACTTGATGCCAGTCCAACAGCTTCTCCAATTTCACGAACGGAAGGTGGATAGCCTTTTAAACGAACTTCATCTTTTATGAAAGCGAGTATTTCTTCTTGTCTTTTTGATATTTTCTTCAACAGATTCACCTCTTCTACTAGTTTACGAGCAATGGAATACTGAACCACTATTTTGAATATAGTATAACATGTGTTCGGCTACTAATCAAACAAAGGTTCTAATTTTGCTTGACATGGAATCGTATGTTCTCTTATAATTAAGAACAAGCATTCCGAACGTGTATTCTAAATGCAGAAAATAGAGGAGGAATTATGATGGAGTATATTAAAGAATTTATCAAAAATAATTATTATTTTGCAGTATTATTAGCTGTTTGTGTTTCATTCGCTTGGGTTCAGTTCGATAAAATGGCTGAAGAAGATCACTATATGGAAATCGTTATTAATGAAGGAGATACACTTTGGCAGCTAGCGTCCAACTACTCTGAAGATATACCAACTAGCCACTGGATCGAACAAGTACGCTCATTAAATGAATTACCTACTGATCAAATCGTTTCGGGTGAATTACTACGTGTGCCTGTTAAAATGGATAAACAGACAGATATCCGAGTAGCTGAAGTAGGAGAGGGATCCAGATGACAGAAAAGAGATGTGTAATCTATTGCCGTGTGAGTACAGAAAAGGAGACACAAGAACAATCTATTATTAGGCAACAAGAAGAACTTGAAAAATTAGCATCTGAGTTGTCTTATGATTGTGTTGGAATCTATACAGATCGGCAAAGTGGCTATGACATGGATCGCGAAGGTCTTTTATCTATGTTAGATCAAATCCAAGATGGCACAGTCGATGCGCTGTTCATTCAAGACGAAACACGTTTAGGACGGGGCAATGCAAGGGTCGCAATTTTACATGTGATTGCTAAAAGTGAGACTACTGTAATTACCAATCATTCTAACGGTACGATAGAACTGAATGAAATGGATACGATGTTGCTTGAAATTCTTGCAATCGTAGAAGAATATCAACGGAAATTACATAATGCAAAAATACGTAGAGGGATGAAACGTGCTGTTGACAAAGGGTATGATCCTTCGAAGAATTTACGTAATATCGACCAAGCTCCAGGGCGTGAACGACTTGAGCTTCCAATAGAAGAAATTGTTTCACTACGCAACAAAGGTCTAACATACGAAGAAATTGCAACTGTATTAAATGGGTTAGGTCATGCGGTTAGCAAAGCGACGGTTCATAGAAGGTATAGGGAGTTTATAACACAGCAACACTAATAGGTTGCACTTTTCCTCCAGGTTGTTTACATTTTACTAAACGACTTATTTATGGAGGCTTTTAATAATGCTATCAGAAAAGAAAATACAACGTATCAATGAACTTGCGAAAAAAAAGAAAACAACAGGATTATCGATTGAAGAAGCCAAAGAACAAACGCAACTAAGAAAAGAATACTTAGAAACATTCCGTTCAAGTATGCGTGAGACAATTGAATCGGTCAAAGTGTTGGATCCAGAAGGAAATGATGTAACACCTGAAAAAGTCAAACAAGCTCGTGCGAACCAAAAACCGCTAAATTGATGATAGGTAAAGGATTAATATTGTAATTAGCGTTGGAATTGACTACACTAGAGTAGGAATATGTACTATAAAACACTCATATGAGACAGGACGGAAAGGATGTACAGCATGACCGAAAAAATCGATCAACTGGCAATAACAACAATCCGAACATTATCAATCGATGCGATTGAAAAAGCAAATTCAGGTCACCCAGGATTACCGATGGGCGCAGCACCGATGGCTTATACATTATGGACGAAGCATTTGCATCATAATCCATCCAACCCACAATGGTTCAATCGTGATCGTTTTGTACTTTCAGCGGGTCACGGCTCGATGTTACTTTACAGCTTGTTACACTTGAGCGGCTATGGCTTGAGTATTGATGACTTAAAGAACTTCAGACAATGGGATTCAAAAACTCCAGGACATCCGGAATACGGACACACAGCAGGAGTGGAAGCGACTACAGGACCTCTTGGACAAGGAATTGGTATGTCTGTAGGTATGGCAATGGCAGAGAAACATCTTGCTGCAACGTACAATAAACCAGGTTTTGATATTGTAGACCATTACACATACGCACTTTGTGGTGATGGCGATCTAATGGAAGGCGTAGCAGCGGAAGCTATTTCTATGGCTGGCCATCTTCAATTAGATAAATTGATCGTATTATATGACAGTAATGATATTTCTTTAGATGGCGACTTGGATATGTCTTTCTCTGAAAACATTAAAAAGCGCTTTGAATCCTATGGCTGGAACTACTCAAGAGTAGAAGATGGCAATGATATAAAATCTGTTTCAGATGCAATTGAAGCAGCAAAAGGCAACACAGGCGGACCGACAATCATTGAAGTGAAAACTGTCATTGGTTATGGTTCACCAAACAAATCTGGTAAGGCCGATGCACATGGAGCGCCACTAGGTGAAGATGAAATGGCTCTTACAAAAGAGTATTATAAGTGGACGTTCGAAGAAGACTTCCATGTTCCTGAAGAGGTTTATGACCAATTCAATTCAGCAACAGATCAATTAGGCGTGCAATCAGAGCAACAATGGAATGACTTGTTCGAAAGTTATCAAAACGAACACAAAGAATTAGCTGCACAATTTAAACAAGCGATTGCAAATGAACTTCCAGCTGACTTACAGGACCAACTGCCAGTTTATGAAGCAGGTGCTTCTGTGGCGACACGTTCTGCGTCTGGTGATTCAATCAATGCATTAGCGAAAGCTGTTCCCGCTTTATTTGGGGGTAGTGCGGATCTTGCAGGATCAAATAAGACAACAATTAAAAATACGGGTGATTTCTCCGCTAGTGATTATTCGGGACGGAATATCTGGTTTGGAGTACGTGAATTCGCGATGGGGACTGCACTTAACGGTATGACTCTTCATGGCGGAGTGAAAGTTTTCGGCGGAACATTCTTCGTGTTCAGCGATTACGTGCGACCTGCTATTCGTCTTTCAGCGCTAATGGGATTACCTGTGACATACGTCTTTACACATGACAGCGTTGCAGTCGGAGAAGACGGCCCAACACATGAACCTGTTGAACAGTTGGCTTCATTACGTGCGATGCCTGGATTGTCTATCATTCGTCCGGCTGACGGAAATGAAACATCTGCTGCTTGGCATACAGCTGCTACTTCAAAAGACACACCAACTGTGTTGGTATTGTCTAGACAAAATCTTGAAGTATTGCCAAAATCACAAGAGCTTGCTATGGAATACGTACCAAAAGGTGCGTACGTCATTTCACCTGCTGTTAAAGAGCAAGCAGATGGTTTACTGCTAGCAAGCGGCTCTGAAGTAAGTCTTGCTGTGGAAGCACAGAAAGCACTTAAAGAACAAGATATCGACGTCAGTGTCGTTTCAATGCCTTCATGGGATCTCTTTGAGAAGCAGGATCAAGCATACAAAGATTCTGTTATACCAAAGAATATCAAGAAGAGAGTAGCGATTGAGATGGGTGCTTCACTTGGATGGCATAAATACTCTGGTGATGAAGGTACTGTCATGGCAATCGACACATTCGGTGCAAGTGCGCCAGGTGACTTAGTCATTGAAAAATATGGCTTCACTGTAGAAAACGTTGTTAAAGAAATGAAAAATTTACTAAATAACTAATTATTATAAGCACACGACTCTTAGTTCTAAAGAGTCGTGTGTTTTTTTGCGCAGCTTTACGACAATAATAGTGAGGCCAATTGTACAATCAAGTTAGCCATCTAAATTCAAATAAAAAAATGCCACTATAAAATTTCGTGTATCATTGAAGTTACGAGACAAACAATGAGAGGAAGTTTTATAGTGGCACAACTTGAGAATACCATACAAAACCGTAAAAATAAACACCTGTCAGCTTTTGAGCGCGGTCAAATCGAGGCGCTTCACAAGGACGGGCACACCAACCGAGAGATTGGCAGACGCTTAGGACGCGTTCATCAAACCATTGCCAATGAATTAGAGCGTGGAACCACGACTCAACTTCAAACTGGACGCACGCCCTATACAGCCTATTTCGCTGAAACGGGACAGGCGATCTATGAACGAAATCGACTTCAGTGCGGGGCGAAAAGTAAGTTGCTTATCGCGAGTGAATTTATCGATTTCGCATGTGAGAAGATCCTAGATGAGGACTGGTCGCCAGATGCGGTTGTTGGATTTATAAGCCTTCAAAACGAATGGATAGACCGACCTACAGTGTCCACGAAAACCCTTTATAACTACATTGATTTAGACATATTACGCGTTCGAAACATAGACTTGCCGATGAAACTAAGACGGAACACCAAAGTGAAACGCATCCGTAGAAACCGTCGTATTCTGGGCATGAGTATCGCTGAACGTCCCGTTGAAATTGATAACCGTCAAGAATTCGGTCATTGGGAAATTGATACGGTAGAAGGACAGAAGTCTGATGACAACGCGTTACTGACACTCGTTGAACGTAAAACGAGAAACTATTATGCGATTCTACTAGACGATCAAGATCACGATTCAGTGGACTATGCGATGAACCAATTACGACAGGATTTCGGCGAGCTGTTTCCTCAAGTATTTAAAACGATTACGTCAGATAACGGCAGCGAGTTTTCTAATCTAACAACGAGTCTTCAAGGGGTCACGGACGTCTATTTCGCTCGTCCATACGCACCGTATGAAAGAGGGTCCAACGAGCGACACAACGGACTTCTCAGACGATATATTCCCAAAGGAAAAGCGATTTCTGATTACTCTACAGCGTCTATTCAACATATTTATCAGACATTGAATCAGTTGCCCAGGAAGATTTTGAACTATCGACAGCCATCCGTTTTGTTTGAACAAGAGTTAGCTAGGTTAGCTTAGTATTTTCAAAAAGAGATTATCGATAGAGGGATAACAGCCCCCTTCATACATACACTGGATTTTATCTAAGTGGCTAACTTAATATTGCAATTTAGGACAATAATAGTGATGAAGTTTTCCGCAAACTGACATGATTTATCTACTACACGTCCTATGATAGATAGCAGGAGGTGTTCTTTATGAGAAAGTATGAAATATTTAAAATTAAGTCAGCCTATCAATCCTTCATAATGGGGCGTGAACGTTTGTTATTTGAACTTCTAACGGTTGGCCCTTCTACAAACTATCAGGAAATTGAATACTTATGTGACCAGTTAAATCAAAGAGAACTTGATTCCATCATTCAGCATAATTTGGCGAAAAGTTTTGATAACCTGGATTCCTATCATAATGAATATCGATTAACACATTTAATTAAAGGTGAGGTATTCATTAAAATGGGGACACATAGTATTCAAGTGTATTGCCAAGGATCTCGAATGCTAGACTTAGATTTATTTGTAGCGTTATCTACTTCAACAGATCGTTTTTTTGCAATCATGAATGAACAGGAAGAATGCGGATGGCTTAAACCTATTAAATACTCAGAACGCATGATACTGGAAAATACAATGATGTAAAAACTTCCGCACAATTTGCGTACAGTCATTGCTATTCACTGGTGCTATGTTGTATAATCTCTCTTGGTAGTATGTAATTGAACTATGTTTAATGAGGGAGGTTTGGCAACAATGACTTTATGGATAGCAATTTTATTGATCGTCGTCGCTTTGATCGGCGGAGTAGCTCTCGGCTTTTTCATAGCACGTAAATATATGATGAATTATTTGAAGGAAAATCCGCCAATTAATGAGCAAATGTTACGTATGATGATGATGCAAATGGGACAGAAACCTTCACAAAAGAAAATTAACCAAATGATGGCTCAGATGAACAAGGTGCAAGACAAGCCAGCTAAAAAAAAATAAGCAAAACTCCGTGATCAGCAAAATTGCTAACACGGAGCTTTTTTTATAGAGAATTGTTTAATTCTCAATATAAACGAAATCGATTTAAAAATCGTTGTACGGTTTGTAAATATTCATCTGGGTTATCATTATACGATTTGGCATGTGCCCCTTTGGCGAAAAGTTTCATCATTTTATCGCCTTCCTTTAAATCATACAACTCTTCTGTCATATGGGGCAAAATGAACGTGTCTTCCATACTATGGATGAATAATACAGGTTTATCGATAAACTTCATCACTTCACGTGGCGAAACGGCTGCAGATGTATAGCCATCACGAATTTTTAGAAACAAATTGGCGACTCGCAAGCTCATGGAAGTCTTGAAAGGCATTTCTGTCCGGATAATGTGCAATAGTTGCTCGGAGAAATCCGAAAACGGACAATCGGATATATAAAAATCGGCTTCATCTTCGTACGTACCTGCGTACAACAGCGTAGTGGCGGCTCCCATAGATTCGCCGTGGATGCCAATTAAAGCGCGCTTACCTACTCGTTCACGAATAGCCCTCACAACTTCTTTTAAGTCCATCTTTTCATAAAACCCAAAACTTGTTGTTTTGCCGCCAGAATCACCATGACGACGATGGTCAAAAATGACCGAATTAAATCCTAGCCGTTCAAATAGACGAGCGTATTTAATCGAGTTCACTTTATTTTCTGTTACACCATGACAAATGACAACCGTTCTTGTTGTATCTAAAGGTCTCAAAAATATAGCACGTAAATTATAGCCATTAGGAGAAGGAATCCAAATATCATCTTTTCTAACGGTTTCAAACCATTGGCGATCAAATCGTTTCGCAATCATTTCACGCTGTAAAATGAATTCAGAGTCTTTCGTTTTTAAATACATTAATCGATTGGTGACAAGAATACCGAAAATAGTAAGAAGCGCTGTCATGATACTGGAGACGATTCCTAAAATATACACTACTCTACGATTCAACAGAATTCTCCTTTCCTCTTACTTTCTTCTTTTATATAAATTGTACATAGCTGTTTCGATTGGACGTGACAGATAGGGTGCGACTTCATCAACAGCTAAGCATACTTTGTCCATATCAACACCTGTTTCTATATTCAGAGACTCCAATAAATATAAAACATCTTCCGTAGCAACATTACCTGTAGCACCAGGAGCGAAAGGACAGCCACCTAGACCACCAGCAGATGTATCGAATCGATCAACGCCCGCCTGTAAAGAGGCATAAATATTGGCTAAACCTAATTTGCGCGTGTCGTGAAAATGCGCAGTAAGTAAAATATTTGGAAACTGTTGCTTCAGTTCCTGAAATAGGGTGAAACTTGCCAAAGGATTTGCCATGCCGTCTGTATCTGCCACACTTAATTCTTCCACGCCCATATCAACAAATTGCCTGCAAAGAGAGAGTGTTTGTTCTTGCGGAATGAAGCCTTCATATGGACAGTGAAATGCGGTTGAAATACAAGCTCTGACAAAATGATGATCTTTTTTCAGCTGATCTATAATTGGTCTTAGTGTCTCAACACTCTCTTCAGTGGTGCGATTGATGTTGTGTTGATTAAATGTATCGCTGACACCCACAAAGACCGCCATGCTATCTGCACCAGCTCTGAGAGCATTCTCGACGCCACGTGCATTCGGTGTAAGAACAAGTTGTCTGCCTTGTTTTCTTATATTAGCCATAATTTCCATGGAATCGGACATTTGTGGAACCCACTTAGGCGATACAAATGAAGTGACTTCCATTTCATGGAGCCCCGCCTGCTGTAAAGCGTGGATAAAAGCTAATTTTTGATCAGTAGGAATACTGTTTTTTTCATTTTGTAAGCCATCACGTGGACCAACCTCGATTAATGTTACGTTTTTTGGTAAGCTAGACATAAACATCCCTCCCTCATTCTATTGTACGTAATTAAAGTGGGGAAGAGCAATGTAAAACCCCTAAAATTTAACTGGATAAAGCAAAGAAGGCCATTCTATTATCATACAGAAAGTAGTGATTAATATGTCAAAGAAACAACGAAAAGCATTGAGTAACCAAAAGGGAAATACAGTAGACCATTCTGCTCCTTTACTTTCAGATTTTATGGATGAGGATGTACTAGCTAAATTAAAAGAGATGAAGCAAGAAATGAAGGTTGTAGAAGAAACGAAACTAGAAAAAGAAAAAGAAAAACGTATTCAAGAGCGTAAAGAACGTGAAAAGAATAAAAGTTTTGAGGAACTACTTGAAGAATATGGAGACGGTGGGACGAAATATTAAGAAATTATATAAATAGGTGTTGTATAAGGTATACTAGTAAAATGAATTGTTATGAATAAGACCTTTTACAAAGGAGAGGCATGTATGAAATTTTTGTATATGACGTTTTGTGAGAAAGAATATATTCAAAACGGATTGAAATCCGAACAATACTTAAGACGTGTTCATTCGGCACCTATTGAGCATCCGATTGTCAATTGGATACAAGAAAATCTGAAGCCTATTAAGAAAAATGAATCTGTTCTATATTATGATTTTCCTAAAGAAAAGGTAAAAGATTTTTATAATCTTTTAGTAGAGGCCCATGCCGAAAAATCTAATGAGTCTCCAAGACCGTGGAAGTTCTTACCTATTCCTTCCGAAGAAAATTATGCTTATCCAATGGCTCAGTATGAAAAAGAGTATGGTACGACTTATTATGAGTCAATATACAAATACATAACCGCATTTGGGATCATATTAAATATATTTGATTTTGATACTAAGCAATTAATTTTATACATTCAATAAGAACGATGAACGTATCCAGGAGGATGTTAGATGAAACAGCTTGATATTAAGCTATATGAATATTTATTGGCAAAGTTACCTGAAATTACGACTTCTTGGCTGTCTATGAGAAAGGTAGAAGAGGACTCTATTTATTCACTCAATGCTTGTCCGAAAATGGAAGAAACTCTTCGGGAACAAAACAAATTAACGAATCTAACTATCACTAGTAGTTTACTTGATGATCAGGAAATTTTTGAGAAAAACAAAAAGAAATGGGCTTCTGTCGTAGCTCTTAGTAGAGTAAACAGCAATACTCCAATAGAAGATGTAATTGATGCATTAAGTAAGGTGCGTTTAACGTATTGGCGTTTCATAAAAGAATTTCACTTCGTAAACGAAAATGAGATCACGATTGAAGATTATGTGCGCTGGAGTGAAACACTTAATAATGCATTTGATCAAATTTATATTGAGTTTGCAGAAACGTATAATGAATACATCAATAGCAGGTTCGATATTCAACAAAGTTTAATCAATGAGTTAAGTTCGCCAGTCATCAAAATAACCGAAACGATTGGTGTTGTTCCCTTGATTGGCGATTTGGATGAACTACGCGCTCGTATTATGTTGGAGAGCATCCCAGAGAAGAGCTTAGAATCTGATATCGAACATTTATTTATCGATTTATCAGGAGTTACTGTAATTGATACATTGGTAGCGCAGCAGATTTATCAAATTACAAAAGTGCTGTCTCTATTAGGAACGAAATGCACGATTACGGGAATCCGTCCAGAAATTGCGCATGCATCAACAGAGCTCGGATTGGATTTTTCGAATATCCAAACGTTCAGTTCATTGCAATTGGCTTTTTCAAAAGAATTTTCAATTAGAAAACATTGAAAAACCAGTACACTTTGATGTAAAGTGTACTGGTTTTTTTGATTATTTATGACTTTCTTGAAAATCAAGCATGAATTGTTGCAATGCTTCACATGCTGCGTATGATACAGCATTGTATGCAGAGGCTCTGCAACCACCTACCGAACGGTGACCATTCAATCCAACAAATCCTGCTTCTTTAGCTTCTTGTAAAAATTGCTTTTCTAATTCTTCATCCGCTACACGGAATGTAATATTCATCAATGAACGACTATCTTTTTCAGCATGACCTGTATAGAAACCATTGCTGTTATCAATCACATCATAGATTAAATTAGCTTTCTCTTCGTTGCGTTTTGAGATTTGTTCCAAGCCGCCTTGTTCTTGCATCCAGCCCAAAACTTCACCCAACATATAAATACCGAAAGATGGGGGTGTGTTATATAAAGAGTTACTTGAAGCATGCGTGCTGTACTTTAAAATACTTGGAATTTCGCTATTAGCATTTTCCAACAAGTCTTTTCGAATGATGGCAACTGTAACGCCTGAAGGACCGAGGTTTTTCTGTGCGCCAGCATAAATCATACCAAATTTACTAACGTCAATTGGTCTTGATAGAATGTCACTGGACATATCAGCAATCAACGGAACATTTCCAGTTGAAGGAAACTCGTGGAATTGTGTACCGAAGATCGTGTTGTTTGATGTGATGTGAACATACGCATCAGATTCCTCAAATCTAATTTCTTCTGTTGAAGGGACATGATTATAATTTGAATCCTTTGTAGAAGCTGCTTCGTAGACTTCTCCGATAGTTTTTCCTTCTTTTAACGCCTTGTCAGACCAAGCACCGGACATGATATAACTCGCCTTTTTTCCTTCAGGCAAAAAGTTCATTGGAACCATTGCGAATTGGAGACTTGCTCCACCTTGCAGGAATAGCACTTCATAGTTTTCAGGTATTTGGAATAAAGAACGCAGACGAGAAATGGCTTGATTATGTACTTCTTCATAAGTCGCACTGCGGTGACTCATTTCCATAATAGACATTCCTGAAGCTTTGAAATTCACCAATTCAGCTTGTGCTTTTTCAAGAACTTCGCTTGGAAGAGCAGATGGACCCGCATTAAAATTATAGACAGACTTTTGATCACTCAACAAAATCACTCCTTCAGTAGTTTACAACTCTAAAGTAAAGTATATATGAAAAAACGAATAGGTGGAATAGCTTTCTGCTAATTCACAATAAATAGCTCACTCAATTAGCATGGCTGTCTTGTTTGCTTCTTCGCAAAGATGGGTAAATTGTAATCAAGTAGCACCTATATACATAATTAAAATTCAACTTATCTGAAGAGGAAATGGGGGAGTTAGTGTGAAAACAGATGGACGAAGAAAAAGTTCGAATGTTGAAGATCGAAGAGGGCGAAGCGGTGGAGGCGGAGGTGCTATCGCATTAGGCGGTGGCGGTCTTGGTATCGTTGGAATTATATTATTTCTTATTCTAGGTGGTAACCCAGGTGATTTATTGGATAGCAGTTCAGCCGTGCCAGATCAGCCGTACGTAGAGACGGAACAAGATAAAGAGTTGGCCGATTTTGTTTCGGTAGTACTCGCAGATACAGAAGATGTTTGGACAGAATTATTCGCTCAAGAGGGCATTCAGTATGAAAATCCTACCCTTGTACTGTATTCTGGAAAAGTAGATACGGCATGTGGTTTCGGAAGTGCAGCTGCAGGTCCTTTTTACTGTCCTGGTGATCAAAAATTATATATTGATTTATCGTTTTACGATGAATTGCAAGGGTCATTTAAAGCACCTGGAGACTTCGCCATGGCTTATGTAGTGGCACATGAAGTAGGGCATCACGTGCAGACATTGCTTGGTATTTCTGATCAAGTCATGCCGTTGCGACAAAAAATGAGCGAAGAAGAATTTAATAAGTATTTAGTGCGATTTGAATTACAAGCAGACTATTTTGCGGGTGTCTGGGCACATCATGCACAAGGTCAAGGATATTTGGAACAAGGAGATTTGCAAGAGGCGATTACAGCAGCTGGTGCAGTCGGTGATGATACGATTCAAAAGCGTGCAAGAGGATATGTCGTACCTGAAAGTTTCACGCACGGCACAGCTAAGCAACGAACTTATTGGTTCGAACACGGTTTTGAACTAGGAACGATTAATGGTGGAGATACATTTAAACAAACTGAAAAATAAAAAACACGAACATCATTCTGTTAATAGAATGACGTTCGTGTTTTTTATTTTGTTGCTGCAATAGCAGGCTGAACCGCTACAATAACTTCTTTTTCATTGCGTAGTCTTTTAATATCGACCCGAATGAGTAAAGAAATAATAAGCGCGACTACGAATAAGCCAGCAAAGAATAGCAGACTGCTTTCATAACTTCCGGTAGTATCTTTCATCCACGCAGCAAACATCGGTCCGGCCACGCCAGCCGCTGACCAAGCTGTTAGTATGTATCCGTGGATAGCACCAAGTTGTCTCGTTCCAAAAATATCACCAATATATGCAGGAATCGAAGCGAAACCTCCACCGTAGCATGTATAGATCACGGCTAGAATGACTTGGAAAATAATCGCATTCGTTGTGAATGGTAAAATAGCGAACAGAACTAACTGAATGACGAAGAACGTGGTATACGTGTTTGGCCGTCCAATATAATCTGATATCGTAGCCCAACCAAGTCTTCCAGCACCGTTAAAGATACCAAGGACACCAACTAATGCGGCTGCTTGAACAGTCGTCATGCCGATACTGTCAATCGCCATAGGTTTTGCAGCAGAAAGAATTGCAATACCACAAGTAACGTTAATGAATAGCATTAGCCATAAGTAATAAAAACGTTTAGTTTTAACTGCTTGATTTGCTGTTAATTGAGCAAGATCTTCTCTGATTTCTGTTTTACCTGAACGTACTTTTTCAATGAATCCTGGCGGTGCCCATCCTTCTTCAGGCTTCTCAAGATATAAAGAAGAAAGAAGCATGATCAGGAAATACGAAATCCCGAGAATGTAGAAAGTGTTTTGAATTCCAACGTTAACAATCAAATACTCCATAATCGGACTACTGACAGCTGCCGCAAATCCAAAGCCCATGATAGCGAGCCCTGTGGCGAGTCCTCTACGATCTGGGAACCATTTGACGAGTGTTGAAACAGGTGCAATATATCCTACACCTAATCCAATTCCGCCTAGCATTCCGTAAAAGACATAGAGCAATGGTAATGAAGACATACCTACCGCCAATCCTGAACCAGTTACTCCTACACCAAAGAATAAGGCAGCAAGTAGCCCCGCTTTTCTAGGACCGTATTTCTCTACAAAATGGCCTAAAAATGCGGCAGATAAACCAAGAAATAAAATAGCGATACTGAACGTTAACTGAACTTGACTTGTAGTCCAACCAAACTCCTCAATAAGCGGGTTGGTGAAGTTGCTCCAGGCATAAACAGATCCGATGGAAATATGGATACCTACAGCAGATAACGCAATAAGCCATCTGTTCTTCGTTTTTTTCATTCGTAGTCCTCCTTTACATTCATTTTTTCACAATCTGTATTCCAGTGAAAATATTATTAGTCTACAAAGTTCCCTAACTGCTTGTATAAAAGAATATTTGACATGTTACCCAGTTAAAAGATGACAAGAAATGGAACTAAATAAACATAAACTGGAATGCGAGAAAGGATTAAGGAGTATAATATTATCAATTCACAGGATTGTCAATATTACTTTTTCCTGAGGCTGGAAATTTTTTAAGAGATATCCATACAAATTCGTTCGGCGTGTGTGTATACGTTAAATGATTCCCCACGTATGAATCCTACTGTCGTTATTCCTAAATCTTCTGCCAAAGTCAAGGCTAATTCGGTAGGTGCAGACTTGGATAATACAATTTCACATCCAATCTTAGCTACTTTTAGTAAAATTTCAGAGGAGATTCGTCCACTGAAGACAATAATCTTATCGCGAACAGTAATATCGTTCTTCAGACAGTGTCCATAAATTTTATCCAGTGCATTATGCCTTCCGATATCCATTCGTGAAAGCAGTAATTGATCAGGTGCGCACAAAGCAGCATTGTGTACGCCGCCAGTATGACGGAACATATCAGCTTGTTCTTCCATGTCATTCATCAAGGAAAATATTTGCACCGGTGTAAGTTGGACAGAAATTCTATCCATCTTTTTTGCCGTTAGCGCATCACTTGCGAAAATAAATCCTTGTCTACTCATTCCACAACAGGAAGTAATATAACGCTTATTTTGTAACTGCTCAAAGAATGGATACACTTTATCCGTATCGACATGAATAAATCCGTTTTCTACATCCAAGCGTATGTCTTTAATTTGCTCCCATTTTGGAACGACACCTTCTGAAGCTAGAAAACCTACTGTCATATCCTCGATATATTCCGGTGTACAAACAATCGTAGCGAATTCTTGGTTATTTAGTTTTATTGTAACAGCATATTCTACGGCTACTTGATCTTCTTTTTCAAATACATTTCCATTTTGGAATCGAATAACGGATCGTTGTTGTTGCTGCTCCATAGTCCGGCCTCCTTTCAATCAATCGAACGATCAAATAAAAAAACTGATACGGCAATATCATCATCAATTTTAAAATCGCTAAATAAATGTACAAATTTTGCTTCAACCAATTCTTCCAATCCAGCAGGTGGTTCTTTTTTATAGACTTCTTGAATCATGCTAGTCCGTGCGCGGTGCACCATTTCTTTCCCGTCTTGTGTTCCAGCGATGAACTTTTCCGTCGGAGTCAAATTACCATAGAGCGTAGAAACTGCCATATTATCAATAAATATAGTATGAATACGTTCTGGGCCTTTGCCAAATAAATCTTTCCGTAGTTTGCGGATAATATCGTTAAATTCATGAACTTTTTTCATGGAATGTCCACCTTTCTATATCACAGAATAATCTAACTATTTGAGAGTTGTCATTGTGTTATACGCTTTATTACTTTATACTAAATACACAACAGATGTAAATCTAGTATGTGATTGCTAGAAGTTCATCAACTACATGTAATAGTAAGTATGGATTGGTTCTTTAGCAAGACCTGTTAAGAAACTATTCCACCATAAAAATTTCCGCGATGACGGTTTTTTTATGGTGGATTTTTTATTTTAGAAAGAGGAGGATGCCTGTATGTCTATTTCAATCAATGATAAAATTTTCGACTTCCAACCAGGGGCAACACTCATTCAGATCATCAATGCAAATAAAATAGAGCACCCTCAAATCTGTTATTTGCCTGAAGTTGACCCGATCCAGACATGTGATACGTGCATAGTCGAAGTGAATGGTGAATTAACACGTGCTTGCTCGACACAAGCAGTCGATGGCATGGATGTTAAATTAGCGTCTCCACGTGCAAAAGAAGCACAAACGGAAGCAATGGATCGGATTTTAGAAAACCATTTACTCTATTGTACTGTTTGTGACAACAATAATGGGAACTGTAAAGTACATAATACTGTGGCACTTATGGAAGTGGAAGAACAAAAATATCCGTACGAACCAAAATGTTCAAAAGACGAAGTGGATTTAACTCATCCTTTTTATCGCTACGACCCGAATCAATGTATTGCTTGTGGTCAGTGCGTAGAAGTCTGTCAAAACTTGCAAGTGAACGAGACACTTTCTATCGACTGGGAACGCGACCGACCGATTGTTCTATGGGATGGCGGCGCCAAGATCAATGATTCGTCTTGCGTAGGGTGCGGCCATTGTATTACGGTTTGTCCATGTAATGCTCTGATGGAAAAAACTATGCTTGGAGAAGCAGGGTTTATGACGAAGATGGGCGACGATTTGATGGAGCCTATGGTGGATCTAATAAAGGATGTAGAGCCTGGGTACAGCAGTATTATGGCCATTTCCGATGTTGAAGCAGCGATGCGTGAATCAAAAATTGATAAAACGAAAACAGTATGTACATTCTGTGGAGTTGGCTGTTCATTTGAAGTATGGACGAAAGATCGTACAATATTAAAAATACAACCTGTTTCCGATGCACCGGTCAACCAGATTTCAACGTGTGTCAAGGGAAAATTCGGCTGGGATTTTGTAAATAGTGAAGAACGCATTACCACACCCCTTATTCGTAAAGGGGATGAATTTGTAGAAGCCTCATGGGAAGAAGCATTGGATTTGGTCGCGAAAAACCTTGGCGAGATCCGTGACGAGCATGGAAGTGACGGAATTGGCGTCATATCTTCATCTAAAATTACTAACGAAGAGAATTATGTCATTCAAAAGTTCGCGCGCCAAGTATTCGGTACTAATAACGTAGATAACTGTTCGCGTTATTGCCAATCACCTGCAACGGACGGATTGTTCCGTACAGTAGGAATGGGTGGCGACGCTGGAACTATTAAAGATATTGCTAAAGCAGGCTTAGTTATTATTGTGGGAGCAAACCCTGCAGAAGGGCATCCCGTTCTTGCGACACGTGTAAAGCGTGCGCATAAGCTACACGGCCAAAAGTTAATCGTAGCCGATCTTAGAAAGCATGAAATGGCGGAGCGTGCTGATATCTTCATGACACCTCAACAAGGTACTGATCAAGTATGGCTGATGGCAGTCACGAAATATTTAATTGATCAAGGTTGGCATGATCAGCAATTCATTGAAGAGAATGTGCATCATTTTGATGAATTTACTGATGTCTTGAATCGCTATACACTCGAATATGCAGAAAAAGTAACAGGTATTTCAAAAGAAGTTTTGATTCATACTGCAGAAATGATTCGCGATGCTGATGGTACATGTATCTTATGGGGAATGGGTGTTACACAAAATACAGGTGGTTCTGATACATCCGCCGCAATTTCGAATCTATTGCTGGCAACAGGAAATTACCGTCGTCCAGGTGCAGGCGCATATCCTTTACGTGGACACAATAACGTACAAGGTGCATGTGATATGGGAAGCTTACCTGGTTGGTTGCCTGGCTATCAGCATATTACAGACGATGCAGCACGACAGAAATTTGAACAAGCTTATGGTGTAGAAATAGATAACAAACCTGGTCTAGACAATATTCAAATGCTTCATTCGATTGATGAGGGCGTTATGAAAGGTATGTACATTGTAGGAGAAGATATGGCCCTCGTAGATTCCAATGCGAACTATGTTCACGATGTATTATCCAAACTCGACTTCCTAGTTGTACAAGACATTTTCTTCTCACGTACAGCACAGTATGCAAACGTCATTTTGCCTGCAGTGCCGTCCCTTGAAAAAGATGGTACGTTCACCAATACGGAACGTCGCGTCCAACGACTATATAAAGCATTGCCGAATAAAGGAGACTCCCGTCAGGATTGGTGGATCATCCAAGAAGTTGCGAATCGTTTAGGGGCAAACTGGAATTATACGCATCCAGGCGACATTTTTGCTGAGATGACTAGTTTAAGTCCTATGTTCTCAGGCGCTTCTTACGACATGTTGGAAGATTGGGGCAGTTTCCTTTGGGGCAGTCTACAAGGCGAAAGTACACCACTTCTTTATACGGATGGATTTAATTTCGCAGATAAGAAAGCACGCTTTGCATTATCCGATTGGATTGAACCAGTTAAATTCCCTGAAGAATTTGATCTTCATATTAACAATGGGCGAATGTTGGAACATTTCCATGAAGGGAATATGACGAATAAATCTGAAGGAATCCAAGAGAAGGTTCCTAATATATTTGTGGAAGTTTCTCCTGAACTGGCAAAAGAACGCGGGGTAGTAACAGGTACTTATGTAAGGCTGATCTCACCATATGGAGCTGTAAAATTGCCAGCAGTCGTCACAGATAGGGTGCGGAAAAATGAATTGTTCTTACCGATGAACTCAGTTAATAAGGAATCAGCGATTAACTTCTTAACAGGACCGGCTACAGATGAACGCACAAATACTCCGGCGTACAAGCAGACGAAAGTTCGCATGGAAGTGCTTGAAAAACAAGGCGAGAATCCTCTGCCAAAGAGTAATCACCGCGATAAGAAGCGTCATCCGCAAAATGGCGTGGAAGTACAGCGTAAATGGAATCGACCAGGATACGTCCAATTAACAGATCAATAAACAGTGAGGTGAATGTCAATGGCGGCACCAATTACTTCTATTAAAAGAGAAGAACGATCTGAACTAGAAATTCAGCAGGAAAAATTGGCCGAACTGCAGAAACAGATTGCAGAACAAGAAGAGTCTTTGCAGAAGATCATGGAAATTACAGGAGAACTGCATAAGATTGGCGCGTTAGACGCATTGCAAGCCATGCTTCATTCGAAAGAAAAAATCACGGGTATCGCTTTAGGGCAAGTTTCAAGGGAGCCAGTTACGAATATGTTAAATAATCTGATGGCGGGAGCTGGAGTATTAACCGCATTAGATCCAGTAACTATTCAGCAACTTTCTAAAAGTATACAAAAGGGAGTATCTGAAGCTGAGCAAGGAAATGAAGAAGGACAGAAAACAGGTGTTCTTCAATTGATGAAATCCATCAATGATCCAGATATTAACCGTGCGTTAACATTCGGTATGAACTTCCTAAAAGGAATGGGTAAAGGTTTAGAAAATAAATCAGAGTAAGATTTTTGCGAAATAGGCTAGGTTGCTTCATACTGTAATAGAAGAGTTCACATGTTCCCTAGCCATTCCGGCTGGGGAACTTATTCATTAAGCAACTTTATATGTAGGAGATGAAAAAATGTCAACCCAAAGTAAAATCACAACACATTTAGTAGAACAATCCGCAGCATTAAAAAATATCGGCAGACTGTTAGTGAAATGCTCCGATAAACCAGGAATCGTATCTGCTGTTTCAACATTTTTGTTGCAACATAAAGCAAATATCGTAGAGTCTAGCCAATATTCAACCGATCCTGAAGGCGGCATGTTCTATCTGCGTATCGAATTCCACTTAGACAATTTATTGGATAAAAAAGAAGAATTTGAAGCAGATTTTAAGAAAATCGCAAATCAGCACGAGCTCGACTACAGCTTTTCCTATGCAGTGGAACTAAAGCGCACCGCTATTTTCGTATCAAAAGAACCTTACTGCTTAATGGAGTTGCTGTGGGAATGGTACAATGGCGATTTGAATACGGACATCGTTGTTGTCATTAGTAATCATGAAGATGCACGCGCTATGGTCGAGTCATATGGAATTCCGTTCCACTACATTCCAGCGAATAAAGATATTCGCAAAGATGTTGAGCGGCAGCAAGTACAGCTGATGGAAGAATACAAAGTAGATGTTTTGGTACTAGCACGATATATGCAAATTCTAACTCCAGAGTTTGTCAGTCACTTCCCGAATCAAATCATCAATATTCACCATTCATTCTTACCAGCATTTATCGGCGCGCGTCCTTACGAGAGAGCCTTTGGACGTGGTGTGAAATTAATCGGTGCAACGTCCCACTATGTGACGAATGATTTGGATGAAGGTCCAATCATCGAGCAAGACATAGAGCGTGTAGATCACCGTGATGATATCGTGCAATTGAAGAAGATTGGCCGTACGATTGAGCGACGTGTGCTGGCGCGTGCAGTGAAGTGGCATCTTGAAGATCGAGTGATAGTAGAGAATAATAAAACTATTGTCTTCCAATAAGAGACACGAAACCGCCACTCAAATGAGTGGCGGATTTTTTAATGTATGGGTGACTTGAAAGTTGCTCCATGCGTTTCCTGTGTATTCATAATGGTCAGGAATGCGGAAGGGTCTATATCGGTAGTGATTTGCTTCAGCTTTGATATCTCTAGTCTAGTCACTACGATATAGATGACATCTTTTTCATTATCTGTATAGCCACCACGACCGTGCAACTTCGTGATGCTACGACCAAGTCGGAGACGAATCGCTTCCCCAAGTTCTTCATATTCATCCGAGATAATAAAGACCGCTTTCGTTTCATCCAGCCCTTGTATGACAATGTCGATCGCTTTAGAAGCGATATAATATGTAATGATTGAATACATAGCTTTTTCTGGTCCAAGAACAAAGCCAGCCCAACCGAAGATGAAGAGGTTGAAGAACATGACGAATTCTCCGACACTGTATGGAATCTTTTTAGTCAGTAGAATTCCAAGAATCTCCGTTCCGTCCAACGCACCGCCATTACGTATAATGGTTCCGACACCCGCACCTAGTAATAAACCTCCAAAAACTGTCGCAAGTAAAGAATCGGTAACGAAAGGACCTACATTTTTAAGTGGAAACTCTACAATTGCCAGTAAAGCGATCGCATAAGATGAAGAGATAAAGAAGTTTTTCCCGATATGTTTATAGCCAAAAAACAAGAACGGTAAATTCAGAATTAATATTAAAATCCCGAATGGAATACCGGTAATGAAGTTTAATATAAGAGCAATTCCAATAATTCCCCCATCTATTACAGAGTTAGGAATTAAAAATAAGTCTAGTGCTATTGCCGTGACCACAACACCAATCGAAATGAATAAATAGCGTCTGAGTAAATGACCTACTGTTTCTTTTTTATGTTGTTTTCTCATGAAATGCCTCTTTTCCAAAACTGTTACTTTCTATCTTAACGGAATATAAAGAAAGAAAGTAGCCAAAATTGCAATATTAAGTTAGCCACTTAGATAAAATCCAGTGTACGTATGAAGGGGATGTATTCTTCAATCGATATGCTCGTTTTGGAAATACTATGCTAACCTAGCTAACTCTTCTTCAAACAGAACGGATGGCTGTCGATAGTTCAAAATCTTCCTGGGCAACTGATTTAGTGTCTGGTAAATACGTTGAATAGACTCTGTGGAGTAATCAGAAATTGCTTTTCCTTTAGGAATATATCGTCTGAGAAGACCATTGTGTCGCTCGTTAGATCCTCTTTCATACGGTGCGTATGGACGAGCGAAATAGACGTCTGTGACACCTTGAAGACTCTTTGTCAGATTAGAAAACTCGCTGCCGTTATCCGACGTAATCGTTTTAAACACTTGAGAAAACAGCTCGCCAAAATCCTGTCGTAGCTGATTGATCGCAAAGTCCACTGAATCATGATCTTGATCATCTAGGAGGATGGCATAATAGTTTCTCGTTTTACGTTCAACAAGCGTCAATAACGCGTTGTCATCAGACTTTTGTCCTTCTACTGTATCAATTTCCCAATGACCGAATTCTTGACGGTTATCAATTTCAATAGGACGTTCAGCGATACTCATTCCCAGAATACGACAGTTTCTTCGGATGCGTTTCACTTTGGTGTTCCGTCTCAGTTTCATCGGCAAGTCTATGTTTCGCACGCGTAATACGTCTAAATCAATGTAGTTATAAAGGGTTTTCATGGACACAGTAGGTCGGTCTTTCCACTCTTCTTGACGGCTTGTAAACCCGACGACTGCATCTGGTGACCAGTCTTGATTTAAGATTTTGTCACACGCGAAATTGACAAATTCATTGGCTATAAGCAACTTACTTTTTGCGCCACACTGAAGTCGATTTCGTTCATATATCGCCTGTCCGGTTTCAGCGAAATAGGCAGTATAGGATGTGCGCCCAGTTTTGAGCTGGGTAGTAGTTCCACGCTTTAATTCATTAGCGATGGTTTGATGAACGCGTCCTAAGCGCCTACCGATCTCACGGTTGGTGTGCCCTTCCTTGTGAAGCGCTTCGATTTGACCGCGCTCAAAAGCTGACAGGTGTTTATTTTTACGGTTTTGTATGGTATTCTCAAGTTGTGCCACTATAAAACTTCCTCTCATTGTTTGTCTCGTAACTTCAATGATACACGAAATTTTATAGTGGCATTTTTTTATTTGAATTTAGATGGCTAACTTGATTGTACAATTGGCCAGAAAGAAAGTAGTGTAAATATTAGGTTTTATATTTTTCTCCAAAGTACGTGATGAATGTTTTACACTTCGTGGACATAAGATAATACATCATAGCCTAATTGGAGGAGATATGTTGGATATTATTCGTCAGTTGCATAATTATCGCAAAGAAGAAAATCAGTTAAAATGGGAAGGTACATTCCTAGAGTATTTAAATTTAATAAAAGAGCGTAAAGAAGTGGCACAAACTGCTCATTCCCGTATTTATGAAATGATAAAAAGTGCAGGTATTGAAAAGAAGGACGGTAAGAAAGTCTATAATTTCTTTGATCAAGAGTTATATGGTTTAGAAGAGTCCATCGAACGATTAGTAGAAGAGTATTTTCATCCGGCAGCAAAGCGTTTAGATGTTAAAAAACGCGTATTGTTACTAATGGGACCTGTCAGTGGTGGTAAATCTACTATCGTTTCGATGTTAAAACGCGGACTCGAAGCCTTTTCACGTACAGACGAAGGGGCGGTATATGCTATCAAAGGATGTCCAATGCATGAGGATCCATTGCATTTGATTCCCGAATCTTTAAGGAAGTCATTCCTTGAAGAATATGGTATACGAATTGAAGGTAGTTTATCGCCTCTGAATCAATTGCGTGTTGACGAAGAATTTGGGGGTAAGATTGAAAATGTGATAGTAGAACGTATCTTATTTTCAGAGGATCGTCGAGTAGGAATTGGAACATTCACACCTTCCGATCCAAAGTCACAGGATATTGCCGATTTGACTGGGAGCATAGACTTCTCGACTATTGCTGAATTTGGTTCCGAATCGGATCCGCGTGCTTATCGATTTGATGGGGAATTGAATATAGCAAATCGTGGCATGATGGAATTCCAAGAAATGCTGAAACTTGATGAAAAGTTTCTTTGGCATTTATTGTCCTTAACCCAGGAAGGGAATTTCAAGGCAGGCCGCTTTGCGCTGATTAGTGCAGATGAACTAATTGTCGCACATACGAATGAGACGGAATATCGTTCATTCATCAGCAATAAAAAGAACGAAGCGCTTCACTCTAGAATGATTGTCATTCCAGTTCCGTACAATCTGAAAGTGAGTGCTGAAGAAAAAATCTATGAAAAAATGATACGTGATAGTGATATAGCTCACGTGCACATCGCACCACATGCGCTGCGCGTAGCTGCTATTTTTTCTGTTCTTACGCGTTTGAAAGCATCGAAGAAACAAGGTATTGATCGTTTGAAAAAGCTACGTTTGTATGATGGTCAGAATGTCGAAGGCTTCAACGATGCAGACGCAGAAGAACTAAAGAACGAATTTATCGATGAAGGTATGGACGGAATTGATCCACGCTACGTCATCAACCGTATTTCTTCTGCTATCATTCGAAAAGAAGTCCCTAGCATTAACGCGCTGGATGTATTGCGTTCATTAAAAGACGGCTTTGATCAGCATGCCTCTATTTCGTCCGAGGATCGTGACACCTATATGAACTATATTTCTATGGCGCGTAAAGAGTATGATGAAATTGCGAAAAAAGAAGTCCAGAAAGCTTTCGTGTATTCCTATGAAGAGTCCGCTAAAACATTGATGGATAATTATTTGGATAACGTCGAAGCATATTGCAATAAAAACAAATTACGCGATCCACTTACAGGTGAAGAAATTAATCCAGATGAAAAGTTGATGCGTTCCCTAGAAGAGCAAATAGGTATTTCGGAGAATGCAAAAAAAGCATTCAGAGAAGAGATTTTAATCCGTATCTCCGCATACGCGAGGAAACACCAGCGCTTTGATTATCGCTCCCACGATCGCTTGCGTGAAGCAATTCAGAAAAAGCTTTTCGCTGATCTAAAGGACGTTGTGAAGATCACTACGACTTCTGCCACACCAGATGAAACGCAGCTGAAGAAAATGAATGAAGTAGTAGCGCGTTTAGTAGATGAACACGGCTACAACTCCGTCTCGGCAAATGAACTGTTGCGGTACGTGGGAAGTTTATTGAATAGATAAGTACGTTTGTAATTCCTACCTATACGATATTGCCAGCCTATGTAATGTGAAACGAGAGACCTCAATTCAAGAGGTCTCTTTTATTTTGTCAATATTCAAATGGCCACCGCATATGATAAGGAAACAAATTGTTCGAGAGATAGGCGGGGATACGAGTGGAAGAAAATCAGAAAAGTCGATTCGTTGTCACTGAAGAAAATTGGTCTCTCCATCGCAAAGGTCACCAGGATCAGCAACGCCATCTGGATAAAATAAACGAAGTATTAAAAAGTAATCTACCTGACTTAATCAGTGAAGAGAACATTATCCTTTCAAACGGAAATGACATGGTGAAAATACCGATTCGCTCATTGGATGAATTTAAAATTAGATACAACCATGATAAGTCCAAGCACGTTGGCCAAGGTAAAGGGGATAGTGCAGTAGGAGATGTCGTAGCACAAGGAGAAAAACAAGCACAACCTGGCGATGGGAAAGAAGCTGGTGATCAGCCAGGCGAAGATATCTATGAAACCGAAGTTTCGATTGAAGAATTAGAAGAGATGTTCTTTAAAGAGCTGGAATTACCAGACTTGGAACAAAAAGAACAGTCTGTCACAACCATTGAAGATATCGATTTCACGGATATTCGTAAAAAAGGTTTAATCGGAAATATTGATAAAAAAAGAACATTATTATCGGCTATTAAACGTAATGCAATGAATGGAAAAGCAGAAGTTGCACCGATTTTGGAAGATGATCTACGATTTAAAACATGGAATCCCGTGGAAAAACCACAATCTAAAGCGGTAGTCATTGCCATGATGGATACTAGTGGTTCAATGGGGAAATTTGAGAAATATATGGCACGTAGTTTCTTTTTTTGGATGACGAAGTTTTTACGGACAAAGTATGAAACTGTAGAAATCGAATTCATTGCGCATCATACAGAAGCGAAGGTAGTGACAGAAGAAAACTTTTTTAATAAAGGAGAAAGTGGCGGTACGAGATGTTCATCTGCCTATAGTAAAGCACTGGAAGTCATCAGGGAGTCTTATCCCCCTGCAAGTTATAATATATACTCCGTGCATTTTTCAGATGGGGAGAATATGACGAGTGATAATAAGAAGTGTCTGGAACACGTGGATGAATTATTAGCAATATCCAATATGTTCGGCTACGCAGAGGTCAATGAACATCGAAGAATGTCCACATTAATGTCTGCGTATAAATCCATTGAACATCCTAAATTTAATTACTATATTTTACAGAAAAACCGTGACGTTTACTATGCACTTAAGAAGTTTTTCGAAAAGCGAACGGAGGGATTACGCTGACCGATCAACAGGCACTATATTATGCAATTGATGAAATCACGGAGATTGCCAGTGGTTTTGGACTTGACTTTTACCCGATGCGCTACGAAATCTGCCCGGCAGATATACTATATACATTTGGCGCTTACGGAATGCCAACACGTTTCACACATTGGAGTTTCGGTAAGCAATTCCATAAGATGAAATTGCAGTATGACATTGGTTTGAGCAAGATCTATGAGTTAGTTATTAATTCAAATCCATGTTATGCATTCTTATTAAATACGAATAGTTTAATTCAAAATAAATTGATCATCGCGCACGTATTAGCACATTGTGATTTTTTTAAGAATAATATCTATTTCTCAAAGACGCGTAAAGACATGGTCGAAAGTATGTCAGCTACAGCGGAACGGATTGCAGACTACGAGGTACGCTATGGTAAGAAACGTGTAGAGACATTTCTTGATGCGGTATTAGCCATTCAAGAACACGTTGACCCTAGTATTATGCGCGACATTATTCCGTCTCCTTCAATTGTGAAACCGCCCCGAAGGTCTGTTTATGAAGATTTATGGGGTCTGGATCAACGAACTATTCCTGGTCAGCAAGCAATTGAGATGCATAAAAAGAATCCGAAAGAACAACAAAAAGATATTTTATTATTTATACTTGAAAATAGTCGCAATCTTACAGAATGGCAAGCAGATATCCTAACCATGTTAAGAGAAGAAATGCTCTATTTCTGGCCACAATTAGAAACGAAAATCATGAATGAAGGCTGGGCATCTTATTGGCATCAAACAATCCTGCGCCAAATGGATTTAACACCATCCGAGACCATCGAATTTGCAAAACTGAACGCAAGTGTACTGCAACCTTCTAAGACCTCGATCAATCCATACTATCTAGGTGTTAAAATGTATGAAGACATTGAAAAGCGCTACGATCTATTGGCTAAAGAAGCTAATGCACGTGGTGAGGAGGCGATGTCAGGACGCGAAAAAATATTTGAAGCACGTGAAATAGAAAATGACACATCATTCATTCGTAATTACTTGACCGATGACCTAATCAAACAAGAAGATTTATACGTTTTCCAAAAGGAGGATAATCAATACAAAGTCTCTGATAAACAGACTGAAGCTGTCCGGAATCAACTAATTGGACAACGGGTGAATGGCGGATTCCCCTATATAGTAGTTGAAGACGGTGATTATATGAGGAATGGCGAGCTCTACCTAGTTCATCGATACGAAGAAACAGAACTGGATCTACCTTATTTAGAGCACGTCCTGCCACATATCCATCAACTCTGGGGGCGCATCGTGCACATTGAGACTATACTTGAAAATAAACCTCTTGTTTTTTCATACGATGGTCACAAAGTGTTTAGAAGAAGTAAATAACGGAAAGAGTAAGGCCAATAGCTTATTTTAAGGCTGAAGACAACTCCAGTAATATGGAGATTGCCTTCAGTTTTTTATTTTGCTACTTTTCATTTTGTGCATCTAATGTTATTTTTATAGTATACTAACTCATTAACGTACTAAAGAGTTGAGAAAAGAGGAAAATACATGAAAAAGACCACTCTTGCTTTATTATTCGCTGCATTATTCTTAGTGCTGGCGGGCTGTTCGGGCAAGTCTTCTGAAGAAGATAAATCGACATCGGACACAGGTAAAGAAGGAACAAAAGAAATCATCATCGGTGTTGATGATAAATTTGCACCAATGGGGTTCCGTGATGACAAAAATAATTTAGTCGGTTTCGATATTGACATGGCAACGGCTGCGGCTGAACATATGGGAGCTACGGCGAAGTTCCAACCTATTGACTGGAAAACTAAAGAAACTGAACTTAGTAGTGGACGTATCGATTTGATTTGGAATGGTTATACGATCACTAAAGAAAGAGAAGAAAAAGTATTATTTACGAAGCCTTATTTAGATAATAACCAAGTCGTAGTCACATTAGCTGATTCTGAAGTAAATGCGATTGAAGACTTGGATGGTAAAATTGTGGGCGTGCAGGCATTATCTTCTGCTGGTCCAGCTCTCGAGAGTCATCCAATCCATGAAAAAGTGAAGAATGTCACGGAGTTCTCGGACAATGTTCTGGCATTGACTGATTTAAAAACTGGCCGTCTCGATGCGGTTGTAATTGATGAAGTCGTTATTGATTATTATATGACAACAGAAGAAGGCGTCTTTGCAAAAGTAGAGGGATCATTAGCCGTGGAAGAATACGGTGTGGGTGTGAAAAAAGGCAATGAAGAATTACTTGAAAATCTTCAAAAAGCGTTAGACACTATGAATGAAGATGGTACTGCAGCTGAAATCTCCACAGAATGGTTCGGAGAAGACAAAGTTCTTCGTTGAGATGTAGAATAAGGAATATTGACGGAAGTTGCAGTAGTGACTTCCGTTAGTATTAATATAGTAAGAGAAGTACATAAAACCTTGAATGGTTTTTTGGAGGAATTAACTAATGAGCTATGAATATTTTATGTCCATGCTGATTCCTATGCTGGAAGGAGCTAAAGCGACTGTCTTATTATTCGTAATAGCGATTGTCCTATCTATTCCACTCGGATTCCTGCTGACACTTGCCGTAAGAAGTAGTATTAAACCAATTTCTTATTTGGCGCAGACTTTTATATACGTCATGCGTGGGACCCCTTTGTTATTACAGCTATTGTTCTTTGTTTTTGGTTTACCACTTCTGCCGGTAATTGGTGAGTATTTGGTGTTTGACCGTTTTGTGGCGGCTACACTTGCGTTTATTTTGAACTATTCAGCGTACTTTGCTGAAATATTCCGTGGTGGATTACTCTCCATCGATAAAGGACAATATGAAGCTTCACAAGTACTAGGATTATCGAAATGGCAGACAACGGTGCGTGTGATTTTACCACAGATGTTCCGTGTAACATTGCCACCCATTGCGAATGAATCGGTGTCTTTAGTAAAGGATACAGCCCTTTTATACGCGGTAGCCGTTCCTGAACTGCTCCACTATGCTCAAACAGTCGTCAACAGAGATTTCACCATCATTCCGTTCTTTATTGCGGCGGGTATTTACCTGTTGATTGCTTTTGGGTTAACTGTAGTATTCAAGTATTTAGAGAGAAAGCTGCAATACGAATGAGGAGAGAAAACTATGTCTTTCATTGAAGTACGCAACTTACAGAAATCATTCGGGCCATTGGAAGTATTGAAAGATATATCGTTTGATGTTCAAAAGAATGATGTAATGGCCATTATCGGACCGTCGGGATCTGGAAAAAGTACGATGCTAAGAAGTTTGATTCAGTTAGAGCAAGTAGGTGGCGGCAGTATTGCTGTTGACGGGGATTACTTAGTTAAAGATGGCGTTTATGCAAACCCTTCTGATAGTAAGGTAATCAACTCGAAAATGGGTATGGTTTTTCAACAGTTCAACCTTTTTCCGCATTTAACGGTTAAACAGAACTTGGAGCTTGCACCTAAACTTGTGAAGAAAGAGAAAGCCAAAGATTATGGTGATAGAAGTATCGAGTTACTTGAAAAAGTTGGATTGGCTTCAAAAGCTAACGAACTACCTTCTAGACTTTCAGGTGGCCAGAAACAGCGCGTTGCGATTGCGAGGGCGTTAATGATGGATCCCGATATATTATTATTCGATGAACCGACATCCGCACTGGATCCTCAATTGACGAAAGAAGTACTAGAGGTTATGAAAAATCTAGCAGAAGAACATATGACCATGATTGTGGTGACGCATGAAATGGAATTTGCAAGCAATGTCGCGAATCATGTGATCTTCATGGACGATGGAAGGATCATTGAATCAGGTACTCCCGATGAAGTCATCAAATCCCCAAAAGAACTTCGTACGAAACTATTTTTGAATCATGAATTAAGTGAATAACAAAAAGTCATGCGATTAAAATAACCGCATGACTTTTTTATGTCTAATTTATTATTTCTCTTGGAATTATTGTAGTATATGAAAAATTTGGATGGATCGTTCATAAACTTATGTGAATTCACACAAAATATTGAATAATCCATTGACGAATAACGTAGTAAAGGGTACGATTACGTATAATTATTACCTTTTCTGAATATATCGAAAAAGTGATAGATCATAGTATAGGGGGATTTAAATGAAGAAACGTTGGATGACTTATGCAGCAGCACTATTCAGTATTGTGCT
This sequence comes from Sporosarcina ureae, assembly GCF_002109325.1. Classification (GTDB taxonomy): domain Bacteria; phylum Bacillota; class Bacilli; order Bacillales_A; family Planococcaceae; genus Sporosarcina; species Sporosarcina ureae_C. The sequence continues at coordinate 3,187,327 of NZ_CP015348.1, forward strand.
CATTTTGGCTGCATGTGGTGGAAAAGAGGAGTCATCTGATTCAGCAGCAGATGATAAAAATGATGACAAAGCAAGTACTGAAGAAAAATACACAATTGGTGTTACACAAATTGTAGAACACCCATCTTTGGATGCTGCATTTGAGGGGTTCCAAAAAGCAATTGAAGATGCAGGATTGAATGTCGAGTATGACAAACAAAATGCACAAAATGATAATAGTTCCAACTCAACGATTGCAAATAACTTAGCGGGTGCAGGAGTGGACTTGATTTTTGCTAACTCTACACCAAGTGCTCAAGCAGCAGCTAGCGCGACTCAAGATATTCCGATCATCTTCACATCTGTAACTGATGCAGTAGCTGCAGAACTTGTTGCATCTAATGAAGAACCCGGTGGTAATGTTACGGGTACAACGGATAATCATCCGGATGCAATTCCAAACACAATGAAATTCTTGAAAGAAAATTTAAGTGCAAAAAAAGTAGGAATGATCTTCAACTCAGGAGAACAAAATTCCCGTTTGCAAGTGGACCACGTGAAAGAAATTCTTAAAGATATGGATATGGAAGTTGTAGAAGCATCTGTTGCAACTTCAGCAGACGTAAAACAAGCAGCTGAATCTTTGATTGGTTCAGTAGACTCGTTTTATATCATTACGGATAACACCGTGGTATCAGCTCTTGAATCAGTTATTTCTGTTGCGAATGACAATAAGATTCCAATGATGGTTGGTGAATTCGATTCAGTGAAACGTGGCGGGCTTGGAGCGTACGGCTTTGAATACTATGATATTGGTTATGAAGCTGGTGAAATGGCAGTTAAGATTCTAAAGGGAGAAGAAACTCCTGATTCAATGCCTGTCCAGTTACCCCAAAATTTGAAATTGGTAATGAATGAAGAAACAGCAAATGCAATCGGCTTGAAGATTCAAGAAGATTGGAATGCAGAAGTTGTAGAATAAATTCAACTAGGAGATGATCTTGCATGTTTTCAGCTGTATTTGGCTCAGTTGAGCAGGGTATCATCTATGCGATCATGGCACTCGGAGTGTATCTAACATTTCGGGTGCTTGATTTTCCAGATTTAACAGTGGACGGAAGTTTTGTAACAGGTGCAGCAGTAGCAGCTACGATGATCGTTTTTGACTATCATCCACTTGTTGCAACACTTACCGCGATTGTGGTCGGCTTTTTTGCTGGATGTATAACCGGTTTATTACATACCAAAGGAAAAATTAATCCACTTTTATCCGGAATTCTCATGATGATAGCTCTTTACTCGATAAACCTTCGGATAATGGGACTGACTACCGAAAATTCAGTAGGCCGCCCAAATATTCCGCTTTTAAATTCAGAAACGATTTTTAGCAAGTTCCAAGTTTTCTGGAGTGGTCTTGGAGTTGATGAAGCAATCAACGGCTTCTTGGCGGGACTTGGTATTGAACATTTACCTTCAACTTGGGGAACATTGATTTTGATGATTTTAGTTGTGATTATTATTAAGTTTATTGCGGACTGGTTCTTGCAAACCGAAGTTGGTTTGGCAATCCGTGCGACGGGCGACAACAAAAAGATGATTCGCAGTTTCTCTGCAAATACTGATACACTCGTTATTCTCGGATTAGGAATTTCTAACGCATTAGTAGCTTTCTCGGGTTCATTGATTGCACAATACGGGAAATTTGCCGATAACGGAATGGGAATTGGTATGATTATCATCGGATTGGCATCTGTTATTATCGGTGAGGCAATCTTCGGAACAAAAACCATCTTCCGTACAACGTTAGCGGTAGTGATCGGTGCCGTGATTTACCGTATTGTACTAGGATTATCACTGCGTGTGAAAATTCTAGATTCTGGTGATATGAAATTGATCACAGCCGTTATCGTAATTGCCGCATTGATTATTCCACAAGTTCTTGAGAAAAGACGGGAAAAGAAGCGTAAAGCGAAAAGGCAAGCTGAACGGATAGCGAAGAAATCGTTACGAGGAGGTCATAGCGTTGTTGAAACTGGATCACATCAATAAAGTGTTTAATGAGTCGACTCCGGATGAAAAAGTAGCGCTGGACCAGATTAATCTGCATCTAAAGCCTGGTGATTTCGTTACAGTAATAGGCAGTAACGGTGCGGGCAAGTCAACGATGATGAATATGATCTCAGGTGCACTATCACCGGATTTCGGTTCTATTTATATCGATAATAAAGATGTTACACGTTTGGCGGAATATAAACGTTCCAAAATGATTGGACGAGTATTCCAAGATCCAATGTCAGGTACAGCACCTACTATGACGATCGAAGAAAATCTGGCAATGGCCTATTCACGTAATAGACGGCGTTCTTTGCATCGAGGAGTGGATAAGAAACGGAAGGATTTATTCCGGACGTCCCTGGAGACGTTGCACTTGAATCTTGAAGATCGAATGACGGCTAATGTAGGATTGCTGTCAGGCGGTGAGCGTCAAGCGTTGTCTTTGCTTATGGCGACCTTCACGCAACCATCTATTCTCTTACTCGACGAGCACACGGCTGCACTCGATCCATCGCGTGCGGAGCTTATTACGGACTTAACGAAGAGATTGGTTGAGAAAGATCAACTAACGACTTTGATGGTAACACATAATATGCAGCAGGCGCTTGACCTTGGAAATCGTTTGATTATGATGGATAAGGGACAGATCATCCTAGAAGTGGAAGAAGAACAGAAGAAGCACTTAACGATTGCAAAATTGATGGATGAATTCCAGCGCATACGTGGAGAACAACTTACTAGTGATGCTGCACTACTTTCTGTATAAAAGAAAGCCCCTGTTTCCGGTTTGGAAACAGGGGCCATTTTTGTGTTAGGCAAGCTGTGCAATATGTTTCTTGATTTCATATACCCAATCAAACGGATCTTTTTCTTTACCGGTTTGGATATTCGTTAATGTGTTATATAGTCGAGTGGAAAGTTCACCCGTTTCACCGTTACCGATGATCATTTTATAACCGTCCCAATTCAGTTCACCGACAGGCGAAATAACAGCAGCTGTACCTGTACCGAAGACTTCTTCTAGTTCACCGCTTTCGTAAGCAGATCGGATTTCATCCATCGAGATTTTGCGCTCTGCTACGGGTACATCCCAGTGTCGTAGCAATTGCAAGATTGATTTTCGTGTAATGCCCTCGAGGATGCTGCCGTTGATTGCGGGTGTTACAACTTCACCATTTATTTTGAAGAAGATATTCATGCTTCCTACTTCTTCAACGTATTTACGCTCTGTGCTATCGAGCCATAAAACTTGTGAGTAACCTTGTTTATCTGCTGTCTCCTGCGCCTTTAAAGCGGATGCATAATTACCTGCTGTTTTGGCGCTGCCAGTTCCACCTTTTGAAGCTCGCACGAATTCATTTTCCACAAGGATTTTGACTGGGTGAATTCCTTCTTTGTAGTAAGAACCAACAGGAGACAAAATCATGTAAAATTGATATTTCTTTGCTGGTGCTACGCCTAGGAAAGCTTCAGTTGCAATGACGAATGGACGGATGTACAAAGACGTTCCTTCTAGTGTAGGAATCCAATCCTGCTCGATTTGCAATAACTGATTAAGGGCGTATAATGCGTTTTCTTCATCGATCCGCGGCATGCATAAACGGTCAAGTGAGTAATTCAAGCGCTTAAAGTTTTGATCGGGACGGAATAAACGAATAGTTCCTTCCTTGGAACGATATGCTTTCATTCCTTCAAAAACCGTTTGTCCGTAATGCAGCACGATTGCAGCAGGATCAAGTGCTAATGGAGCGTAAGGAGTAATGCGATGATTATGCCAACCTTTGCCTTCCTCATAGTCTATAATAAGCATGTGGTCCGTAAATGTCTTACCGAAAACTAAGGTGCTAGGGTCTGGCTTTTCTTTTTTATTTTGTGCAAGTTGAATTTGCATTGGTAATCTTGTCATAATCATCAAATCTCCTTAAGATGTAGAATATTCCGAATATTTAAGTCCGAATAATGTAATTATACTGCTTTTTCAAGAAAAATAAAGTAAAAAGTTTGACGAATAGTAAAACAATTTAAGAAAGGAACATGATCTTATGAAAAAAGTATTGATTATCGGCTCTGGAATCGTCGGTATTTCTGCTGCGTATCACTTATCTGGTCGACAAGCAGAAGTTGTATTGATCGATAGACAAGAGCCAGGACAGGCGACGAAAGCCGCGGCAGGAATTATTTGTCCTTGGGCATCCCAGCGGCGAAATAAAGCATGGTATGCATTGGCATCAGCTGGTGCTGCGTATTATCCTGAATTCATTCGTTCATTGGAAAACCATGGTGAGACCGATACAGGGTATAAGAAAGTAGGGGCTTTGGCGATTCACACAGATATAAAGCGTTTAGAGAAGAAAGTCGAATTACTGAATAAAAGAAAAGAACTCTCCCCCGAGATTGGTGATGTGGAATTACTAGACGCAGAGCAGACAGCAAATTATTTTCCCGTTCTGTCTAGAGAGTATTCAGCAGTTCGTATTTCAGGCGCAGCCAAAGTAGAAGGGGATAAACTTCGCGATGCATTGGAACGTATTTCAGTCAAACATGGTGTACAAAGTATAAAAGGCTCCGCCACACCTTATATAAAAGAAGGGAAAGTCTGTGGTGTCAGAGTGAATGGAGAAATTATAGAAGGCGATCAAATCATCTTGGCAGCAGGTGCATGGGCAAGTGAATTTATAAAACCTTTAGGCAAGAATTTACAAGTAGCTGGACAGAAAGCGCAAATCCTTCATTTACAATCCAATCAAAATACGTCCGGCGAATGGCCAGTCATTATGCCACCAAACACTCAGTACCTTGTACCATTTCAAGACGGAAAATTCATAGCAGGTGCGACACACGAAGATACAGACGACTTTAATATACAGCAGACAGCTGGCGGTATACTTGAAGTGTTAACGAATATTTTACCCATTGCACCTGCACTAGGCGAAGCAGAATTAACTGAAGTCCGAGTAGGTATCCGTCCGCATACACCGAATTTTATGCCGGTGATTGGCCAACTGCCAGACCACCCACAAATTTGGATTGCTAATGGTCTTGGATCATCTGGATTAACAGTCGGCCCACTTCTTGGCAAGCTTTTATCCCAGCTAGTACTAAATCAAGAAACAGGATGGGATTTAGAAAGCTACTCCATCAACCAAATAATTTCCGAAGATCATTGAATAAAGTGCGTATAATGACTATTATGAATATATAGCGATTGATCGGTCAGGGGGAAGATTCTTATGAGAAGATATGTTTCATATTCGGAGGAAGTAAAAGAAGCGATGAAATACGGCAAGCCGTTAGTCGCATTGGAATCCACAATAATTACGTATGGTATGCCATATCCGGAAAATGTAAAAGCTGCACGTGAAGTTCAGCAGATTGTGCGTGATCACGGAGCGGTTCCGGCAACTATTGCCATTATGGACGGGAAAATAAAAATAGGGCTAACCGATGAAGAACTGGAACGTTTCGGTGATAGCAAAGGTGTAGTTAAAGCGTCCAGACGCGATATTAGTTATTTGATTGCGACTAAAAAGCCGGGGGCAACAACGGTTGCTGCATCAATGTTTTTTGCGGACTTGGCGCGAATCCGCGTGTTCACGACGGGAGCAATTGGTGGCGTGCATAGAAACGTAGAACAAACGATGGATATATCTGCTGATCTAGAAGAATTCGCACGTACCAGTGTTGCGGTTGTTTGTTCTGGAGCAAAATCCATTTTGGATCTTGGCAAGACACTTGAATACTTGGAAACGAAAGGTGTACCTGTGATGGGATATCAAACGGATATTTTCCCTGCATTCTATACAAGAAGCAGTGCACATCATGTAGACTATCGAGTGGATGAAATCGATATGATGGCAGAGATGTTACGTGTTAAATGGAATCTAGGCTTGGAAGGAAGTGCGATTATCGCCAATCCTATTCCTGAAGAATATGCGATGGATCAAGAGTATATGGATGGATTGGTTTCAGATGCGCTTAAAGAAGCTGGAGAATTGGGCATTAGCGGGAAAAATCTCACACCACATATGTTAAAAAGAGTTCAGGAAATGACAGGCGGTAAAAGCCTCGAAGCCAATATCGCGTTGGTGAAGTCAAACGCAGAACTAGCTGCAAAATTGGCAGTGAGTTTTAACGGTAATTAATAGGGATAGGTTGTGTAGCATTGAAAGTAGTATCTTGGAACGTGAATGGTATTAGAGCATGTGTGAAAAAAGGATTCAGTGACTTTTTTGAACATGCACAAGCAGATATATTTTGTGTCCAGGAGATCAAATGCCAAGAAGGACAAATCGATCTTTCTTTCGATGGCTATGAATCTTACTGGAACTATGCAGAGAAAAAAGGATATTCCGGTACAACGGTGTTTACGAAAAAAACGCCTCTATCTGTACGCTATGGATTGAATGATCTAGATCACGAAGCAGAAGGACGAGTGCTGACGCTAGAATTTGAAGAGTTCTTTCTCGTCAATTGTTATACACCTAATTCGCAACGGGACTTGGCACGATTATCATTTCGATTGGCATGGGAAGATGAATTACTCGAGCATTTACAGTCGCTTGATGCCATCAAGCCAGTCATCTATTGCGGAGATTTAAACGTAGCGCATGAAGAAATTGATATTCGTAACGTGAAATCAAACATTGGTAATTCAGGGTTCACGAATGAAGAACGTGGAAAAATGACACGGCTATTAGATACGGGATTCTTTGATACATTTCGCTTTATGAATCCGGATCTCGAAGGAAGTTATACGTGGTGGTCTTATATGCGCGACGTACGTGCACGAAATATCGGCTGGCGGATTGATTATATTATCATTTCAGAACGCCTTCAGTCAGCTTTAGAAGCGACAGCCATTCATTCAGAAATCATGGGCAGTGATCATTGTCCAATTTCTGCAGAGTTAGAAATATACTAATTAGAGCCAGTGCATCTGAAATTAACCTGTTTAGTTGGAGGATACTGAAGCTGTAAAATAAAAATCGCAACACAAGTCAAACTTGTGTTGCGATTTTTTGATTAAATCAATTCTAGTTGCTTGGAAAAAATTAAATGAAAAGAGTGTCATATGATTTTATCCTCGGAGTAGACAGCGATAAGTAAGACAGCTACATCTTCTCCGATGTTTTTTACAAAGTGAGGCACACTAGCATTCCAACTGAATGAATCGCCTTCTTTTGCAATGACAGAATCTTCGCCTTGTTCAGCAAGGACCGTGCCTTTAAGTACGACATGGCTTTCTTCACCTTCGTGGGCAATCGCTTGACCAGTCGATGTACCGGGGGGTAATTCAACGTGCATCATGCGAAGGCCGCTTTGAGTAGAAATATGTTCAATTTTTATGCCGTTAAACGTTGTATATACCCGATCGGCTTTCCTAATGACTTTCATATGCTTCTTTTTTTCTAGCAGCAAATAGGGTAGAGGAACGTCCAGGAAGCTGGCGATTTCTTGCAACGTATTTAGGGAGGGGGATGCGTTATCGTTTTCGATGTTGCTTATGAACCCTTTTGAGAGTCCAATTTGTTCGCTCATCTGGGCAATTGTTATTTTCTTTCTCTTCCGTATATCTCGTATTTTCGAGCCGATTTTCACTCTAATCCCTCCAAGAATATTGTTGTTTGACTATATGATAACACACATATATTGACGCGAACTTTCGCATGATGTTATCCTATAGAGAATTAATATTCACCTAGTGATACTTATTATTGGATTATATACTAATAATAAAACTATTGATGTTTTTCACGAACATATATGCAGTTTTAAAAAGTAAAATAATCCTAGGGATATAGTAATATTTGAGAAAGGAGGAGAAGTTTATTAGTCAGATATTTAGCTATGCGGATTGAAAGAGCTGTTAAAATATTTGAACATTCCATTGGGACTCTAGCTATGTTTTGGTTTCTTAGGTTCTGTAAACTGTAATTTCTACTGGAAATCAATTGAAAGCGAATGTTAATTATTTTTACAAACAGTGTTCACCTATATAGAAATAATAATCTTTTGGTACATAAAATTTGGGATGATGACACAACGGATTTTTATGCGCTTCGAAGCCCGGAACACAATGACTTTGGAATGAATAATGCATTGATTTTCTTAATACACAGAGTATATTTTCTTCTTATCCACTAACAGGAAACGATCTGTTTGTTATAAGTCTAAGAAGATCATTAGAATAGCAGCTTATTTATGATCGTAGGATACGCTAAGCCTCATTGGGATATGGATGACAGAGCTACAAAGGCATTAGTAAGCTCAATTGAAGATTATCAGGTGGTCACATTTCTAATGGGAATTATATTGATGTGAACACGTTGTGAAATAATGTAACTGAATTAAGTAATAAAATTTAGGAGGAAATGAAGAGGAAGAAATTAGAGATAAGCATATTTTTATTAAGAATAATGTTAGGGATTAGTTTTTTTGTACATGGGTTCGTTAAATTTCAAGATGGAATAGGAAATACGGCAGGATGGTTTGATAGTATAGGAATTCCAGGGTTTTTAGCATACTTTGTAGGAGCTGTGGAACTAATAGGTGGAATGGCACTCATTTTAGGCGTAGGGACGAGAGTTGTTTCTGCATTGCTAGCTATAATCATGGTTGGTGCAATTCTAAAGGTTAAACTTACCGCTGGATTCTTAGGCACGAGGGAAAAGGTTGGCTATGAACTAGATCTTGTGCTTTTAGTAATCGCCATATTTTTAACCATAAATGGAAGTAAGATTTGGGCAGTTGATCAAGCTATATTTAATAGAAAAAAGAAAAATTCATATCACGAACAGTAAGAAACAATACTAGATAGAAGAGAGGCTGATTGCAAAAATGAAAAACTTTCATCAAAGTCCTAATATATTTGTTGGACAGGTTAATATAAATGTAACAAATCTTAATTCATCGCTTGAATTTTACCAAAAGGTTATAGGATTTCAAATATTGGAGCAAACAGATCGAAAAGCCGTTTTAACAGCGGATGGTAAAATAGGATTATTAACAATTGAACAACCGGTTGATGTACTACCAAAGGAAAAAGGGAAAACCGGTTTATTTCACTTTGCACTTTTATTACCAACACGGGCTGACTTATCTGTCTTTTTACGCCATTTATCTGAGACAGGCTTTCGATTCGCAGCATCAGATCATCTTGTAAGTGAAGCTCTATACATTACAGATCCAGACGGAAATGGCATTGAAGTGTATATAGATCGGCCAGCTATCGAATGGACCTGGTCTAATGGGGAAGTCAAGATGGTTTCTGACCCATTAGATGTAGAAAGTCTATTAGCAGTAAGTGATATGGATTGGGATGGGTTGCCTGCTGACACGGTTATGGGGCATGTTCATATGCATGTGGCCGATCTTCAGAAAGCAGAGGAGTTTTACACGAAGGGACTTGGTTTTACAGTTGTGAGTCATTATCCTCAAGCTGTTTTCATTTCAACCGGTGACTATCATCATCATATCGCCTTGAATACATGGCAAGGAGTAGGTGCTTCGAAGCCACGAGAAAATAGCGTCGGTATAAATTGGTATACTCTTACTTTTCCAAATGAAGAAGCAATAGCAAAGGTTATTGAACAATTACAGTATCTAGGCGCTTCGTATGTAGTTGAAGATGGATTGTTTGTCATAGAAGATCCATCAGGAAATAAAATTCAATTAACCGTGTAAACTCGTTCCAGTTATTCTTTCTAAAACGGTGTAATAGCTGAAGTTCCACTAATTTCATGTACATATTTCGTGGTTCTGTTCTATTGACATAGTCACCATTCCTGATCGATATAAGCACTTTTCCATGCTAACGAATTGCTTCATAAGTATCACGTGCACTCAACATGATAAAGTATGAATCTGCTCCAATATGTACCTTGTTAATCTGTAGGATTTGCCATAATAAAATACACGAAAAGTTAGATATCACTCTAGCTTGTAGAGTGCACATTATTATTGGATCATCTATTTATGAGTTAACATAATTTATTAATGAGTTTTAGTTATACATTGGCAGTGCAAAAACAGCAAACAACTGCCTGTTATTTGGATTGCTAACAAGCTATTTAAAACTGCAGGCTTTTTATACTCTAGGTTTATACACTGGTTAAACGAAGAACCCCAATTCGTATGAATTGGGGTTCTTCGTTTAATTATTGAAATGCGTTTTTATAATAGTGAACTAAAGAGCGTAACCCCAAATGTATTCTCACTTTTTTATGATGCATTCTGTTTTGGTTCAAGCGAAATATAACGTTTCTTACCTGCGTACATACCACTGATAAATAGTATAGTTGCAACAACTATGAATGTATAAAGTGGTGCCGTCCATGAACCTGTAAAGTCATGAAGCATACCAAACAGTACAGGACCTACGGACGCGAGTAAGTATCCGATCGACTGCGCCATTCCGGAAATTGAAGCCGCTTGGTCTGGTGTGTTGGTACGTAAAGTGAAGAACATCATAGCGAGTCCAAATGCCGAACCGCCTCCAAGACCAATGAAAATCATCCAAAGTGCAGTCAGGCTTTCGCTTCCGAACTGTACACCACCGTAGCCAATTAAATAACAAGCGAAAACAGCTACGACAAGGATACGTTGATCACGTACTTTATCAGCAACCACCGGTATGATAAACATCATAGGCAATTGTGCGAGCTGGACAAGCGCTAACATCCATCCAGCAGCATCAGCGGTCATACCATTCGTTTGCAACACAACGGGAATCCATGATGCTGTCGTATAAAATAAGAACGACTGCAGTCCCATGAAAATCGTGATGCTCCAAGCTAGTGGTGAGCGCCAAATAGGAAGAGCTGGTTTCGACTTTGTGTTTTTCTGAACTGTTTTGATGACTTCTTTCTTTTTTCGAATTTGTGGAATCCATACTATAATCGCTAGTAATGTAATGACTCCCCAAATCCCAAGTGCGCCTTGCCAACCAAACACTGTTTCATTGGCAATGGGAGAAGCGATACCAGAAGCAAGTGTTGCAGATATACTCATAGACACGGAGTACAATCCCGTCATCAATCCGATATGTAAAGGGAAGCTCATTTTAAGAAGACTTGGCAATAGGACGTTTGCAAATGCGATTCCTACTCCAATTAAAAATGTACCGATTAGTAGCAATGTGCTAGTACCGACAGAACGCATGATGATCCCTAGTAATAAAATAATCATTGCATAGAAAAGCGTTCTAGACATGCCAAATCGTTTTGCAATCCTTGGTGTAAAAGGTGATACAATAGCAAATGCCAGTAGCGGTATGGTTGTTAGAAATCCTGCTAACGAGTTAGAAATTTGCAGTTGATCACGAATGTTACTGATAATAGGCCCTACAGATGTTAGTGGGGAACGGATAGTAGCGGCTAAAAATAAAATACCTGCTAATAATACCCACTGACTCTTAGGGAAATGTAAATGTTTACTTGGTCGTTCTTTTTCCATTGTGAAGCCTCCTGTATTCCTTGAAGATTGTTCTGAGAAGTATGTAGTCGTAGCAGCAGAAAGGAGATTCCTTTGTGGAGTACTTACTCATAGTCTTTGTAAATGTTATCACACCGATGCTGATTTTATTAGGAATTGGTGTTGTTTTACAAATAAAGTTTACTTTTAATGTTAAGGCATTAGGCAATATTCTGACATATTGTTTGATACCTGCCGCCGTATTCATGAACTTATATCATACCGTTATTGATGTAGAAATCTTACTTGACGTATTAATGTTTGTTGTATTATTCACGACCACTTTAATAATTACTGGTCATTTATTCAGTAAAATATTGCGTCTAAATCGCCAGCAAACCGCCGTAATGAAGAATAGTATCGTGCTCATCAACTCAGGAAACTATGGATTACCTGTCAGTCAGCTAGTCTTTCATGCGAATCCGCTTGGTGTATCGATTCAGATCGTTTTGATCGTCTATCAGAACTTACTGACGTATTCATATGGATTGTATAATCTCGTATCTTCCACGCAGTCGGGAAGAGACATTGCAAAACAGTTTCTTCGCATGCCGATTATCCATGCTTTGTGGCTAGGTGCTTTGCTTAACTTGGCCGATATCCAGTTGCCGCAGTTTATCGAGCTACCGATCGGTCATTTATCGGATGCTTTTATCGCCATCGCACTCATCACACTTGGCGCACAGTTAGCACAGATTAAAGTGAAGACACTTTGGAATCGTTTGATCTACCTTAGCGCTATCGGCCGACTCATCATCTCCCCAGCCGTTGCGTTACTGTTGATCTTACTGTTAAAAATAGACGGGGTCACGGCTCAGTCACTGTGGATCGCCAGTTCGTTTCCAACATCGAGAAATAGCTCAACACTAGCATTGGAATACGACGTAGAGTCCGAGCTAGCAGCCCAAATCGTCCTATTCAACACCGTAGCTAGCAGCTTCACAGTAGGCGTAGTAATTTATCTTTCATCTATTTTGTTTTAATCAACGAATAGGAGAGGGTAGTCGTATAGGGATTTGCGCTTCGGAGGGGACGTGTGTCCTATGGATGGGCGGTGAACCACACCCCTGCGTAGGCTCGGGCGTCCCACTGATCCTCCAGGAGCCCTCCTACGCTACAATCCCTAGCAAAGTAAGTAGAAGTTACTTGTTGTTGCTCATTGAAATAAGTGTTGTAAAAGGTTTTGAACTTCAGTACTTGAACTTAAAATAAGTTAAGACAAAACAATGATTGAGATACTAGCTACAGTGAGTGACCCAAGTACTCGTACTCTCAACGTAGGATGGAAGCGTCCCCCCAATTGGTGCTTCCATCCCGAACCACTCACTATTAATTCTCTCTCAAAACAACACCTCATTCCAATTCAGCCCAACTTTTTGTCAAGAATATGTCTATATGCTTGCTAAGTTAAAGTTACAGAACTAATCGTAGAAGATACATATTGAAAAAATGTCGAATCGTGCTATACTGTTAGCATTCAGTTAAATAAGACTCATATAATCACGGGGATATGGCCCGTAAGTTTCTACCGGTCTACCGAAAATAGACCGCCTATGGGGAGAATGAAAAGCAGCTTTCTTTGTCGTTCGACAAGAAATTGCTTTTTCATTTTTAAAAGCGTACATGCCGCTCTCTCATAGTTGTTATATGGGAGTATGGCATATACGCTTTTTTTATTCGGAAAAATGAAGGGAGCATAACAGCGTGGAGTTGCTAAAAAACAAGATTCGACAAGAAGGTAAAGTATTATCAGAAGAGGTATTGAAAGTGGATTCGTTTTTGAATCATCAAATCGATCCATTATTGATGCAGGAAATCGGGAAAGAGTTTGTAAGCCGATTTAGCGATCAAAACATCACAAAAATCATCACGATTGAATCTTCAGGTATTGCTCCAGCGACGATGGCAGGAATGATATTAGGCGTTCCGGTAGTATTTGCCAGAAAACGTAAATCTCTTACATTGACGGATCACCTCTACTCCGCGGAAGTGTATTCTTTCACGAAGAAGGAATCGAATGATATTTCAGTTTCGAAAGATTTTATATCAAGTGAAGATACGGTATTGCTAATTGACGATTTCCTTGCAAACGGACAAGCCGCGCTTGGATTAATAGATATCGCAAAACAGGCAGGTGCAACGATCGCAGGTGTTGGAATTGTCATTGAAAAATGCTTCCAACCGGGTGGAGATTTAATCCGAAAAGAAGGCGTGCGTTTAGAGTCGTTGGCTGAGCTTCAGTCATTACAAAATGGTCAAGTCCAGTTTGTTGGGGAGGAAACGGAACGATGAAAACTACGCTGCTAGGTTTTCAGCATTTACTAGCTATGTATGCAGGCGCAGTATTGGTTCCACTCATTGTCGGAAATGCGATTGGTTTAACTCCGACACAATTGACGTATCTAGTTTCAATTGACATTCTAATGTGCGGGATCGCGACAATATTACAGATTTCACGTAATAAATATTTCGGTATCGGTCTACCTGTAGTTCTTGGTTGTACGTTCACAGCAGTAGGTCCGATGATTTTGATAGGTAATGATTACGGTATTTCAGCTATTTACGGTGCAGTCATTGCATCGGGTGCAATTATTTTCTTCATCAGTCGTTTCTTTGGAAGTCTTGTGAAGTTCTTCCCTCCAATCGTCACGGGTTCTGTTGTGACAATCATTGGCCTTACGCTAATTCCGGTCGCTATCACGAATATGGGTGGCGGACAAGGGGCTGAAGATTTTGGCTCAATGATCAATATTGGTTTATCATTTGGAACATTATTGTTCATTATTTTGATGTTCCGCTTCACTACAGGATTCTTACAATCTATAGCCATTCTAATGGGATTGGTTGTAGGTACAGTGGCTGCTGTAATGCTTGGTATGGTAGACTTTTCAAATGTCCAAGAAGCATCGTACGTTCATATTGTTACACCATTCTTTTTAGCGACACCTACTTTCCACTTGTTGCCGATTGTGATCATGACTTTGGTTGCGATGGTTTCACTTGTAGAATCAACGGGGGTATACTTCGCGCTTGGTGACATTTGTGAGCAAGAAATCGATCAGAAGATGTTAGAAAAAGGATATCGTGCAGAAGGATTGGCTTCTGTTATAGGCGGTATCTTTAACGCATTTCCATACACGACATTTTCTCAAAATGTTGGCTTAATGCAGTTATCAGGTGTGAAATCACGTCGAGTAGTATTCGTTACTGCAATTATGTTGATTTCCTTAGGCTTCTTGCCGAAAGTAGCAGCTTTAGCAACGATCATTCCACCAGCCGTTCTTGGTGGAGCAATGGTAGCAATGTTCGGAATGGTTGTTTCACAAGGTATTAAAATGTTAATTCCTGTTATCTCAAAAACTCAGGATAATGCAATGATCGTTGCATGTTCAGTCGGACTCGGTCTAGGAGTTGCAGCAGTGCCTGACCTATTCCAACAACTGCCTAAAAACGTGCAAATCTTAACGAATAATGGAATTGTGCTAGGAAGTATCATGGCTATATTCTTGAATATCATTTTTAATATGATTCCTTCAAAGAAAAAACAAATGGCTAAACTGGTAAATGAAGCAAAAGCTATGCCGCTTAGCATAAAAGAAGGACCTTCTTCGGTCTTAGTAAGTACAGCGGATCATAAATAAGAAAAGAGCGACTGCCAAAATGCAGTTGCTCTTTTTGTATTTCACAGTCGATGCTGTTCATATTGATGTTGTTTTGTTATGTTTACTAATTTCTTTAGTATATGTGGATCTATTTGCGTGTCATAAGCTGTTAATGATTCACGAAGTTGTGCTTGTGTTCTGGAACCTATCAAAGCCGACGCGACAGCAGGCTCTTTAAGGACGAAAGCAAGAGCGTACGCCTGTAAGTCGTTTGTTTCCTTTGAAAGAGCTTGAACTGTCTGCTGCAGCTCGGATTGTGGATAGGATACGAAACCATTTGCTTTCTTGACGCGCACCATACTTTCATGTGTGAGCAAGCCTTTTGCTAGCGTCCCTCTAGTGATAACCGATGCCCCTTTTTCTACAATCATAGAAAAGTATTCTTCAGGACGTCGATCTAGCAAGTTATACTGCATCATGACAGAAACGGCGTTGCTAGTACTCAGAAAACGGTCAATTACAGTAGGTCGAATACTTGAGATGCCGTATTCACGTATGATGCCTTCTTTTTTTAATGTTTCAAATGCCTCGATTGTTTCTTCAGCATCATCTTCCATCGTCCCGCCGTGAAGTTGATACAAGTCGATATAATCGAGTTGTAAACGTCGTAAACTTTGTTTAACAGCGTCCATGATATGTGCTTTTGAAGGATCCCAAGTCCAAGACTCTTCTCCTGAAACCCACTTGTTACCGGCTTTCGTCGCGATGATCAAATCTTGACGTTTTTCTTTCAACACTTTTCCTACGAGTTCTTCATTTGTTCCTTTATCATAAAGATCTGCTGTATCGAAGTAGTTGATGCCGTGATTTACTGCTTCATCGAGTACAGAACGAGCCGCTTCGAGTTCAGTTGGTAATGACATACAGCCCAATCCGAGTTCAGAAACTAATAAATTACTAGAACCAATTGTACGCTTCTTCATGTGCCTCACTCCTTTCGTTTCATGGTACAATGAATGCGGGATATAAAACCAATGGAAAGGGTTGAGTGCTGCATGAAGTTTGAAGAAAGAACCCTCTCAACAGAGCACATCTTTACAGGTAAAATCATTTCGGTGCAAGTAGACGAAGTAGAATTGCCTGATGGAAAAATAGCGAAAAGAGAATTAGTAAAACATCCAGGTGCCGTGGCGGTTATCGCCTTAACTGAAGATAAAAAAATCGTGTTAGTTGAACAGTACAGAAAGCCTTTGGAACGAACGATGCTAGAAATACCTGCTGGCAAGATTGAGCTTGGTGAAGAACCTAAATTGACGGCAATTCGTGAGCTTGAGGAAGAGACCGGGTACCGTGCGAATTCATTCGAATATTTGCAGACTTTTTCCACTTCACCTGGCTTCGCGGATGAAATCATTCACTTATATGTAGCTAAAGAGCTCGAGAAAGTGGAACAGCCTGCTGTAGGGGATGAAGATGAATTCATTGAAGTACTAGAAGTAACTATTGAAGAGGCAGAGGAATTCATTGCAAATGAAAGGATTTATGATGCCAAGACGGTTGCTGCTGTCTGGTATGTAAAAAACCTATAAAGGATTGAGCTATTTCTGGACGGACAAGCATATGTTATAGAAACGATGCGGAGGTGTCCTATTTATGGCTCGATCATTGTCTTTTGTGTATTTATTCGTTATACTCGCAATCAGTTATATAGGAGGGGCTTTATTATTCAGGGAGTGGCCGGTCACGTCGCTAGAGCAGATCATCGGTTTATATGATCAGCGCGTAGTGAATGGATCTGAAGCAGCTTTGTGGTCGCCTGTTGTGGTGACATTGAGCTTTATTCTAGTAACCATCATTCTGTCTAAGTATAAAAGACTCCGTTTTATCACTATGTTTCTTGGTGCAATTAAATGTGCTCTTTTTGGTTTGTCATCTACCTACTTATTATCGACAGGCTTAAAATTGGTATCCTATACGATTTGGTGGTTCCCATTTCAATTAATCAGCTGTTTGTTGTTCTTGATTTTATGCTCGGTGTTGAACCCGCCGTTTTTCGCTGCACCAGCAAATAAGAAAGATCGCCCACTAACTGCCGTGCCACCATTAATTGCTTTATTGTTGATCACGCAAATATTGGAACTATCGATCTTTCATTTTATAAAGTAATGTCCACTACACACTATAATGAACTGAACCTTTCCTTTCTATTGTCATCTGGAACGACAGTTTGGTATAATGGAAACAATTTGAGGGGGGCGTCGTATGGAAAGCCGAATTGAACGAATCAAGAAGCAATTGCACGGGGCCAGCTACAAGTTGACGCCTCAGCGTGAAGCGACTGTAGCAGTTCTTCTGGAAAATGAAGAAGACCATTTAAGTGCAGAAGATGTATTTTTACTAGTAAAAGAAAAAGCACCAGATATTGGTCTAGCGACTGTATATCGTACATTAGAATTATTAACTGAACTTAAAGTTGTCGATAAAATTAACTTTGGCGATGGTGTAGCACGTTATGATTTGCGAGAAGAAGGCGCTGCTCGATTCCACCATCACTTAATTTGTTTAGAATGTGGAACGGTTGATGAAATTCAAGAAGACCTACTTGGCGAAGTTGAAAAAGTCGTAGAAGGTCGTTATGGTTTTACAGTCAAAGATCACTGGCTGACGTTTCATGGAATTTGTAAACGTTGCAAAGTGAAGGACGAAGAGAAAGAGCAAGAAGACAATGGGATGGCCTAAGCGCTATCCTTTTTTACTTTCATGTTAGAAAGGAGGAAGGTCTATGAAAGATGCGCAGTTTGCATTAGAAGATTATGTGCATTTCTTAGTAGTTGAAAGGCAGCTATCGCAAAATACGGTCAAGTCTTACCAACGAGATCTGGTGGCCTATTTGCATTTCATTGAAAACTTGTCATTGGAAACACTTAATTCGATCGAACGTGCAACCGTTCTACAATATTTGCAGCAGTTAAAAGATAGTGGTAAATCCAGTCGAACGCTTTCCCGGCATATTTCCTCCATTCGTTCATTTCATCAATTTTTAGTAAGAGAGCAAGTGACGACACATGATTGTACGGTACATATTGAATTACCTAAAATCGAACAAAAATTGCCAGATGTGCTCTCTATTCCTGAAATAGAGCGGCTGATTAATGCAGCGGATGGCAACACTTCACAAGGGATGCGTGATATTGCATTGCTTGAATTGTTATATGGAACCGGAATGAGGGTAAGTGAATTGATAGCGATCGATTTAGCTGACCTTCATTTGACAATGGGCTTTGTGCGCGTGTTCGGAAAAGGCAGTAAAGAACGGATTGTACCGCTAGGACGTTCAGCAATCGATGCTTGTACAAAGTATTTGAATGAAGGGCGTCCGCAGTTCATTCGTGATACGGAAGCTGTGTTTTTAAATATGCACGGCAGAAGGCTGACGAGGCAGGGATGTTGGAAAATCCTGAAAGATACTGGAGTGAAGGCGGGAATTCAGAAAGTTATTTCGCCTCATTTACTACGCCATTCATTTGCAACACATTTAATCGAAAACGGAGCCGATTTGCGTGCGGTTCAGGAAATGCTTGGTCATGCCGATATTTCCACGACGCAACTTTACACGCATGTCAGCAAAAAACGCTTGAAAGATGTCTATAGTCAATTTCATCCGAGAGCTTAAATTACTATTACTGGAGGTTTTCACATGAAAGAATTTCGTTATAATCGCATTCATTTAATCGTGCTCGACTCTGTAGGAATCGGTGAAGCGCCGGATGCTAAAGCATTTGGTGACGTTGGCTCCAATACACTTGGACATATTGGTGAAGAGATGGATGGGCTGAAACTACCGAACTTGGAACGCTTAGGTCTTGCAAACATTGCACCGATCAAAGGTCTAGTGCCACAAAAAGAAGCACAAGGATATTATACAAAAATGCAAGAAGCGTCTGTCGGTAAAGATACGATGACAGGACATTGGGAAATCATGGGCTTACGAATCGATGATGCGTTCAAAGTATACCCAAATGGCTTTCCAAAAGAATTAATTGATGAGCTAGAATTAAAAACAGGCAGAAAAGTTATCGGAAACAAACCGGCAAGTGGTACGGAGATTATCGAAGAACTTGGCGAAGAGCATATGAAGACAGGTGCTCTCATCGTTTACACATCTGGCGATCCAGTGCTACAAATTGCAGCTCACGAGGAAATTATTCCAATTGAAGAGCAATATCGTATTTGTGAAATCGCAAGAGAACTAACTCTGCAACCTGAATTTTTAGTTGGACGCGTTATTGCACGTCCGTTTGTTGGAGAACCTGGAGCGTTTTCACGCACAACAAATCGTCATGATTATGCCCTTAAGCCATTTGGTAAAACCGTAATGAACGAGTTACAGGATAAAGGGTATGACGTCATTGCAATTGGCAAAATCGCTGATATATATAATGGCGAAGGTGTAACGGAAGCAGTCCGCACAACAAGTAACATGGATGGCGTGGATAAGCTCGTCACGGTCATGCAAAATGAATTTGAAGGACTTAGCTTCGTCAATTTAGTAGATTTTGATGCGTTATATGGTCACCGACGCGATCCGATAGGCTACGGTAATGCACTTGAAGAGTTTGATGCACGCATGCCTGAGATTATGGATGCGCTACGACCGGATGATTTATTGATTATCACAGCAGATCACGGCAATGACCCGATTCATGAAGGGACGGATCATACTAGAGAATATGTACCGTTACTCGTTTATTCACCTTCAAACACAGGAGCTGGCCAACTGCCAATCCGTAAAACTTTCTCTGATGTCGGTGCGACAATTGCCGAGAACTTCCAAGTAGATATGCCTGAGCATGGTGAAAGTTTCTTGTCTTCATTAACAAAGGAGGATTAAGCTTATGTTGCGTATGGTAGATATTATTGAAAGCAAGCGAGACGGGGAAGAGCTGACTAAAGAAGAAATTGAGTTTTTTGTGACAGGTTACACGAATGACTCGATTCCTGATTATCAAGCCAGTGCTTTTCTTATGGCGATTTACTTTCAAGGTATGACGACGGAGGAGCAAGGCTATTTAACAATGGCTATGGCTAACTCTGGTGATCAAATCGATTTATCGGCTATTGAAGGTATAAAAGTGGATAAACACTCAACAGGTGGAGTGGGGGACACGACAACACTCATTCTAGCTCCATTGGTTGCTGCATGCGGTGTGCCGGTCGCGAAGATGAGCGGTCGTGGCCTAGGTCATACAGGAGGTACGCTAGATAAACTTGAAGCGATTGATGGCTTCCACGTGGAAATCTCCACGGATCAATTCATTCAGCAAGTTAATGACTTGAAGATCGCTGTCATTGGTCAAAGCGGGAATTTGACCCCGGCTGATAAAAAACTTTATGCGCTCCGAGACGTTACAGCGACTGTTAACAGCATTCCGTTGATCGCAAGTTCTATCATGAGTAAAAAGCTGGCAGCGGGTGCAGATGCCATCGTATTGGACGTTAAGACAGGTGCAGGAGCTTTCATGAAGACATTGGAAGATTCCAAGCAATTGGCGGATGCCATGACTGCTATTGGAAATGAAGTAGGGCGAAACACAAGTGCCGTTATTTCAGACATGAGCCAGCCGCTTGGACTTGCGATTGGCAATGCGCTAGAAGTAAAAGAAGCGATCGACACGCTACAAGGAAGAGGACCAGCTGATTTAACTGAGCTATGTTTAGTACTTGGAAGCAAGATGTTGCTCGCAGCAAAACAAGCCACAACGCAAGAAGACGCGCGCAAACAATTACAAACTGTCATGGAGAACGGCGATGCGCTACGCTTATTTGGACAGTTAATCAAAGCGCAAGGTGGCAACGAAAAGGTCATAGAGGATACAAATCTATTGCCACAAGCACAGTATCAAATAGAAGTGCCTGCAACCAAAAGCGGCTATGTATCCATGATTGACGCTGATGAAATAGGCGTAGCTGCGATGCTTCTCGGCGCAGGCCGTGCAACAAAAGAAGACATCATCGATCTCGCGGTTGGAATTGTGCTACGCAAGAAAATAGGTGACTTTGTAGAAAAAGGCGAAGCGCTCGCGGTACTCCATACAAACACCGAACAAGTAGATGATTCAATCAAACTGCTGCAATCTCATATGCATATCTCGAAAGAAAAAATTCAAGCACCATCACTCATTCACCCTTTATAATCCATAAAAACCATGTACCTGAAGGACTCCAGAAATTGGACTCCTTCAGAGTACATGGTTTTTTTGGTTCTATGTGTAAAAGTGCTTCCAACTGTACAGACTCTGTTGTAGCTCGTGAAGAGTGAAGAAGTGACATCATTTAATACACAATGGCGACTCTCGCAGGAAATCGTCCGACCAGAAAGCAAATCAAAGTTGCTTTCCTATTTCTATTAATTTCTGTCACTACGTAAGAAGTTTTGGGGATGGCTGACTAGTTTTGTCAAAACTAAAGGATACCGGTTCTAAATGTGCGACAATGCCTTCATGAAGGAGGCGTAGCTACACATGGCAACTATTACACAACTGGAAAACGGCATAGTCCTGATCACGCTAGCAGGAGAACTTGACAACCATGAAGCCAACCAAATTAGAGAAGAAGTATCTACTGCTATATTCACAGGAAAAACACGCGCAATCATCTGGGATCTTTTCAATCTAGGATTCATGGACAGCGCAGGGATTGGACTTATACTCGGAAGAATGCGTGATCTAGTCCCTGTTAATGGAGAAACACTTATATTGAATCCATCTCCAACAATGGAAAAGCTATTCCAATTTTCAGGTCTCGGAGATGTCGTCAGAATTTGTACAGTCGAAGAAGCAATCGACGAAATCGGAGGGGTTGTACATGAAAAATGAATTGACCTTGTCGTTTCTGGCGATAGAACAAAATGAAGCACTTGCCAGAATGGCACTGACATGTTTTATCGCACCGCTAGATCCGACACTGGAAGAACTTTCGGAATTTAAAACAATTGTTTCGGAAGCTGTCACTAATGCCATCATCCACGGCTACGAATGCGATGGTAAAAGTATGGTGAAGATCCACGCCACGATAGATGACCGTTCGGTAAAAATGACGGTTTCAGATGAAGGAATGGGGATCTTCGACATAGAGCAAGCAATGGAGCCGATGTTCACGACCAAACCACAAATGGAACGCTCCGGTATGGGCTTTACTATCATGGAAAGTTTCTCGGACGGTATCCGTGTAGATTCTACCCTTGGAAATGGGACAATCGTGACATTTGAGAAAAGTTTTTCTCCGGTCACAGAAGTAAGTAGAATGAGGTGACGTATGGAAGCATCTGTTGAGAAGCAACACGCTCTATTGTCACAAGAAAAAATGCGAGAACTCATCAAAGAATCACAAGCGGGTGACAAAGAAGCTAGACGAATGATGGTAGAAGGCAATACAAGACTCGTATGGTCTATCGTTCAACGCTTTGCTTCGCGTGGTGCGGATTTAGAGGATTTATTTCAAATTGGCTGTATTGGCTTGATGAAATCTATAGATAAGTTCGATCTAACATACGAGGTAAAGTTTTCAACGTATGCAGTGCCGATGATCGTGGGAGAAATTCAACGCTATCTACGTGACGATGGAATGGTGAAAGTCGGGCGTACGATTCGGGAATTGAGTTATAAAATTCGTCACGCAACCGATGACTTTTTCAAGAAGCATGGACGTTCACCTTCCATTTCAGAAATGGCAGAAATATTGGAAGTGAAACAGGAAGATATTATTCTGGCTTCTGATGCGCTCAGAGATCCGGCTTCCTTACATGAACAATTATATGAGAGTGAAGGTGACAGTTTGACGCTGATGGACCAGCTTCGCGACGATAGGTCGGAGAGAGTATTCGATCATATTCCGTTACGAGATGTCATTACCCGTTTGAACAAGCGGGATCAGACGATCATTTATATGCGCTATTATTTGGATTACACACAAAGTGATATTGCGAAACGAATCGGTATATCACAGGTGCAAGTATCACGGTTGGAGAAAAAGATTCTGACACAAATGAAAACATGGATGGGCGCAGATGCCGAAGATGCGCTCGAAAAGGCGAGGAGACCATAATTTGACCGATACACTATTTACGTCCATAAGAGAAGGGGAAAGGTGGTTCATCAATCAGTTTGGCGAAGATGAAACATTCGATGCGACTAAACGGGTGATCCACCTATGGGATAAAGAAATACTTCTTCTGTATATGAACGGGTTAGTGGATGGTGAGGTCTTAACTACCTTAATGACCGAAATGCAGGACCGTAATGAATTATTTACAAGTGAATCTGTTGAGAATATTGATCGCGCCATGGTCGATTATTTTCCGTATCATTCCCTGGAAGTTGTGAAGGATGAAGATCAACTCGCGAAAGCGATCTTAAGTGGGTTAGCTGTATTCGTCATGAAAGATGGTTTCACATTTGCACTTGATGTGCGATCCTATCCAGGCAGAAGTCCCGAAGAACCGGATACTGAAAAAGTCATACGTGGCTCTAGAGACGGATTTACGGAAAACATCTTGACAAATACAGCGTTAATCCGAAGACGTTTACGTACAACGGATCTACGTTTTGAAATGCATGAAACGTCAGTAAAAGGTAAGACAGATATTGCGATCACCTTTTTGAAGGGCGCCGCAAATGAGGGACATTTAAATTTCGTAAGGGAACGACTGGATGCTTTAGAAACAGATGGCTTGACGATGACCGATAAATCTCTTGAGGAATTCCTTTTTAAACAAGGGTTTCATCCGATGCCGTTCGTTCGGTATACGGAACGCGCTGATATTTGTGCAGCGCATTTACTTGAGGGACATATCGCGATTATTGTAGATACGTCTCCATCTGTCATTTTAGTTCCTGTAACGCTAGTGCATCACTTACAACACGCCGAAGAATACAGGCAAGCGCCTTTAATCGGTACATTCATCCGGATGGTACGCTTCGCTGGGACGTTTTTAAGTTTAGTGATCCTGCCATTCTGGTATTTGATGTCAGTAGAAAAACAATTCGTTCCAGAAGCGATCAAGTACATCGGTCCGAATGAATGGGGAGAAGTGCCCCTATTTGTTCAGTTGATGATTGCGGATGTAGGTATTGAGGTATTACGTATGGCCGCAATCCATACTCCAACGCCACTTTCGACCGCCATGGGGCTCGTTGCTGCTATTGTGATTGGACAAGTGGCGATTGACGTAGGCTTATTCTCTTCGGAAGTTGTGCTATATGTGGCAGTAAGTGCCATCTTGACATTTGCGATACCTTCATTCGAATTAAGTATTACGACTAAGGTATTCCGGATTTTCTTATTGGTCTCTGTTGCCTTGTTAGGCGCACCAGGCTTCTTCATAGCGCTTGCTGTCATTTATTATTACTTATGTTCATTGAAGCCGATGAATGTGCCATATTTGTGGCCGTTCACACCTTTCTTCCCGAAAGCTTTGCTACGTGTATTGATTCGCTTCCCTATGACAATCGATGACCCACGGCCGTTTATCACAAAATCACCAAACCGTGACAGAATGTCGTAAAGATAAGTAGACCTTCTATCGTTCGTTGCTACTTTCCGTCTTCTTGTGATAAAGTTATCTGAGAGAATTCGGGAGGGGTATGGGACATGCATCTTTATGGAACACAGGCAGTGAATGAAAGTGGTCATCTGACAATCGGTGGAGTAGACGTTTCAGAATTAGCTTCACAATATGGAACGCCGGTCATGGTGTACGACACGGAGTTATTCAAAAAGCGTGCGCGAGCATTTAAAGAAACGTTTGAACGCAAAAATATTAACGCTCAGGTTGCTTATGCGAGTAAAGCTTTCTCATCCATTGCGATCTATCAGTTGGCAGAACAAGAAGGATTGTCTCTTGACGTAGTTTCGGGTGGAGAATTGTATACAGCTGTAGCAGCAGGTTTTCCCCGTGAACGTATTCATTTCCACGGAAATAATAAAAGTAGAGAAGAAATCTTGTATGCATTTGAAGAGGGAATTGGCTGTATCGTAGTCGATAACTTCTTGGAAATCGACATGATTAAAAAGGTTGCGGAAGAGCGCAAGCAAATAATGAATGTTCTGATTCGCGTAACACCAGGTGTTGAAGCACATACACATGACTATATTACGACGGGACAGGAAGATTCGAAATTTGGCTTTGACTTGAAAAATGGTCAAACTGATGAAGCATTCCGTTCGCTGTATGATCATGAATATATTCATTTTCTCGGTATGCATTGCCATATTGGGTCGCAGATTTTTGAAACCGATGCATTCAAGTTTGCAGCAGAAGTGCTGATGGAAAGAATGGTGGAATGGCGGAAGAACTACCAGTTTATCTGTCCGGTCTTAAATCTAGGCGGTGGATTTGGTATTCGTTATACAGAAGAAGATACGCCGCTAGAACCAGCCGAATATGTAGAAGAAATGGCAGATGTAGTGAAGAAGATGGCGGAGGAATGTCAGTATCCCATTCCTGAAATCTGGATAGAACCCGGCCGCTCGCTTGTTGGAGATGCAGGAACGACCATTTATTCCACAGGCAGCACAAAAGTTGTGCCGGGTGTCCGTACATACGTAGCAGTAGATGGCGGAATGTCTGATAATATACGTCCTGCTTTATATGATGCACATTATTCTAGTGCGATCGCCAATCGAATGAACGAACCACATGATCAGCAATGGACTGTAGCAGGTAAATGCTGTGAGTCAGGCGATAAATTAATAGAACAAGCCGCTTTACCGAAAGTGGAAACAGGCGATCTACTAGCTGTCTTTTGTACAGGAGCCTACACGTACTCCATGGCCAGCAACTATAATCGTTTACCACGACCCGCTGTTGTGTTTGCTGAAAATGGCCAGCATCAGTTAGTAGTAAGACGCGAAACCTACGAAGACATTATTAAATTGGATCTTCCGTTACAATCAAATGAGAAGGAGAATTTCTGATGAAAAAGAAAAACATCATTCTCTTCCTTTCCATTGTTGTAATGGCGATTGTTTGGGGTGTCATCTATTGGTATTTAGTTGTTCCGGTGATCGATCCGAGCTATAAATAATGCGTAAGTTGAAGAAAACGGTGTATTGGTGTAAACTATACAGAGGATTTCTGAAAAGAAGGGGTTACTATTGAATCTTATTCGCTTTAAGAAAGCACAAGAGAAAATTGCTATGGGTTTTTTATCATATATCCCTAGTGAGAAAATGTTATGTAAATTACAAGAAACTGTTCAGCAGTATATTTGCGAAGAACAGTGGCAGTTATTTCTTTATAAAGAAGCAGAGGATTACATTGGTTTAATAGGTGTAGAAATAAATGATGAGGCTAAGACGTATACTGTCCAGCATATTTCGGTTAATCCATCGTTTCGTGGAGAAGGAATTGCGTACAAGATGATGAAGGAATTGCAGGAGATTTATCCGGGATACAGCTGTGAAGGCACTGATTTTACCAAACCC
This sequence comes from Sporosarcina ureae, assembly GCF_002109325.1. Lineage (GTDB taxonomy): Bacteria > Bacillota > Bacilli > Bacillales_A > Planococcaceae > Sporosarcina > Sporosarcina ureae_C. The sequence continues at coordinate 3,213,918 of NZ_CP015348.1, forward strand.
TTTATACAAAGTTGCTTACGAAAAGAAGAAGGCGCAGATCTTTAATGACTGCCCTTCTTCTTTTCTTCACGTTGTAAAAGAATATCCGACCTGTCCCGCTGCATATGCTTATGAATAACTGACGCGCTATTTTTTGGCAATAATGCAATCGAGGGCTTAGTTTGATCCGCGGCAACTTGCAAGCGTGGTGAGATGGGGAGTTGGAATGCACAGAATTCATCATTAGATTTAATACTCTCCAAACAGTGCTCTAGCTTGCTAATGATATCATCAATGGCCACTTCTTCCAGATAGTCGCCAAATTGTACAGGCATTTGTCTAAAACGTGTGATGGCTTTGTTCAAAGTGCGGGAAGCGCCTGCTGTATTGCCTCTGCGCCAGTGGTATAATCCTGTAGCCATGAGAATATAGCCTGTTAGTGGATGGTCTTTTGAAAAGTTCTCTTGTTCCTTCCAATATTCTTCTAGCACTTCATGGCATTCGAAATAATCTTGATTGTCATTGAAATACACAATAAACTGTAGAAAAAGAGGATGATAGTAAGGGTGCATCTAAATCATTCCTTTCTAGTTAGGTAGGTTGGTAAAATGAGTTATAGTGTAAAACTCGAAGTTTTCGAAGGTCCACTTGATCTATTACTACATTTGATCAATCGGCTCGAAATTGATATTTACGACATTCCCATGGCGGAGCTGACACAGCAGTACATAGAACATTTGCACGCCATGCGTGTTCTTCGGTTGGATGAATTAAGCGAATACCTCGTGCTGGCAGCGACACTTCTAGAAGTGAAAAGTAAAATGCTGTTGCCAGTCAATGAAGAAGAAGCGTTCATCGAAGAATTCGGTTATGAGGAGGATCCGCGTGAAGAATTGATTGCCCGTTTGATGGAGTATCGGAAATTTAAGGAAGCGGCACATTCGCTACGTGAATCCGCAGCGAATCGTGATGAACACTTCACAAAAGAGCCTGAAGACTTAACGGTCTACGGTGTCCCACTTGTAGCGGAAACGGAAGAGCAACTGAATGTCTTTGATTTAATCGGTGCGTTTCAAAAAATGTTACACAGAAAAAAGCTGAAACTGCCTCTTACAGCGAGTATAACAAAGTCAGAGCAATCTGTCGGGGATAAGATGTCTTCGATTATGAGTAAACTTGAACTATGTGGCGGAGAATGTGATTTTCAAGCTCTTTTTGAAACGGCGACAGTGACTGAACTCGTTTTGACATTTTTATCGTTGCTCGAACTGATGAAATTACAAGAAGTTAAAGTACGACAAAGCAATAACTTTGAAGAATTACGAATCTCGTTGATGTGAAGGGGTGAGGGGTATGGATTTTGAAACAGGTTTCATCGGTATGACGGAAAGTTTTTTATTCGTAGCAGGTGAAGAAGGATTAACCCTTGCGCAGTTAGCCACATTATTGGAATGCGATGAGCAAAAAGCAGAACAAGTGCTGATTTCGTTGCAAGCTGCATATGACGACGATGATACACGGGGTATTACGCTAAAAGGTTATGGTGGAAGTTACCGCTTAGTGACAAAGAGCGAATGGGCAAACGATATTAAGAGAATGCTGGAAGATCCGAAGCCATCTACATTTACACAAGCTGCACTTGAAGTATTGGCGATCATCGCCTACAAGCAGCCTGTGACGCGCGTAGAGATCGATGATTTGCGTGGAGTGAAGTCTGAGCGTGCCTTGTCTTCGTTAGCCGCTAAAGGCTTTGTAGAGGAAGTAGGGCGCATGGATGGTCCTGGTAGGCCGATTTTATATGGCACGACAGCTTTCTTCTTAGATCGTTTTGGACTGGCTTCACTCGAAGATATGCCACCACTGTCAATTGATGAAGAACAAGAAACATCCGAAGAGACAGATTTATTCATGACAAAATTCCAAGAAGCGTTTTCCAATACAGAAGAAGGAGGACATGATGCTTGAGAAAGATTTCGTTCATCGTTCTACTGGTAGTCGGATTAGTGATGAATCCTGCAAGTAGTCAAGCGGCAGGCGCGTCATATGCAGTGATAGACGGGGAAAACGGAAGATTGCTGATGGGGTCAAATGAGCATGAACCGCTACCGATAGCAAGTTTGACTAAAATGTGGACGGCTTATACGTTTTTGGAGTTAAATCCAAGTGAAGAGGAAACAGTCATTTCCTCACAAGCCGCGACGGCAGAAGGGTCATCCATTTATCTAGAAACAGGTCAAGTAATGAAGACGAAAGATTTACTGTATGGCTTAATGCTTCGTTCAGGTAATGATGCAGCCCAGGCGCTCGCGGAACATGCGGGTGGCTCACTTGAAGGGTTCGTCTACTTGATGAATGAAGTAGCGCAAAGTCATGGCTTGGAGCAAACGCATTTTATGAATCCATCCGGTTTGCACGGCGAGCATCACCTATCTTCTGCGTATGATACAGCGAGAATGTTATATTTTGCCATGAAGAATCCAGAGTTTCGTAAAATAGCTTCTACAAAAAACTATCCTTTTGAAACTGAACATGGAAAAAATAGTTGGCAAAACAAACATCGACTAGTGATATCTGAACCAACTGCTGTTGCAGGTAAAACAGGCTTCACAAAAGCAGCAGGACGTACATTGGCTACTTATTTCGAAAAGGATGGAAAGTCCGTCATTGTCGTTACATTAAATAACGGAGATGATTGGCAAGTTCATAAACAGTTATCAGAGCGGGTGTTCTCTGAATATCAATCGTATACTGCAGTGAAAAAAGGGAAGTATCAAGTATTTCCACATATGGTCGCAAAGCTGGATCAATCTGTTAAATTACTCGTAACGAAAGAAGAGAAGAAAATGTTGTCCAATGTGTTACAAATTCCACAAGCAGATGAACAACAGAAAAAAGGCTACTGGTCTATTTATTTAGGTACAGAACCAATTAAGACAGTAGCAGTAGATATCGAGTCCGAGAAGTGAGTTGAAAACATACTATTTCGAAGATTGACCTACATAGGTCAGTCTTCTTTTCATTTGCTCGAAAGTATGACATAATTTTTTCAGTATGTAACATCAAGGAGGAACCCATGGAAAGATTACAAAAGGTATTGGCACAAGCCGGCGTAGCGTCAAGAAGAAAGTCAGAAAAACTTATATTGGATGGCTTGGTTAAAGTAAATGGTAAAGTCGTGACAGAATTAGGCACTAAAGTTACTAGAATGGACACAATTGAGGTAGAAGGAGTTCAATTAACAAAAGAAACTCCTGTCTATTATCTGCTTTATAAACCACGTGGTTATATCTCAACAGTAGATGACGAAAAGGGTCGCAAAACCGTTATGGATTTAGTGCCAGAAGTCAGCCAGCGTATTTTCCCGGTTGGCAGATTGGATTATGATACATCGGGCGTATTGTTGATGACGAACGACGGGGACTTCTCTTACTTAATGACTCATCCGAAGTTTGAAATCAAAAAGAAATATGTAGCAAAAGTAAAAGGAATTCCTTCCCGCGATGATCTTAAAAAGCTGGAGACAGGAATCGAATTAGATGACGGTAGTACTGCTCCTGCTCGTGTGAAAATGACAAGTTCGGATAAGAAAACCAATTCAGCGATTGTCGAGATCACAATCCATGAAGGGCGTAACCGTCAAGTACGAAGAATGTTCGACGCAATTAATTGCCCTGTGCAAAAATTGAAGCGTGAAGAGTTTGCGAACTTGACTACTCGTGGATTGAATGCTGGAGAAGCACGTGAGTTAACTAGACACGAATTGAAACAATTACGCGTCTTGGCAGAAACAGGTAAGATCGGCTAAGAAAGCGTGGAATGTTCACAAACCTATCACTAGTGCAGTCCCAACTGATTTTACGTTTTGCTATAATAGCAATTGGAACGCAAATTAGACAGGAGGTTACATGATTGGCCAAAAAGAAAAACAAAAAGACTATCAGGCTAATTAGCAGAGCAGCCCTTCTATTAATTTTAGCTGCAATTCTTATCTACGCAATTACTTCAAAAGATAAAGTGAAAGTCTTGGCGGAAGGTGATACAGCTCCTGATTTCGAGCTTGTAGATTTAGAAGGAAATGAACATCGGTTATCGGATTACAAAGGACAAGGCGTATTCCTGAATTTCTGGGGTACATGGTGTCCACCTTGTAAAAAGGAAATGCCTCACATGGAGGATCTCTATAAAGACTTTGAAGCGAAAGGTGTACATATCCTTACTGTCAACGTAGGAGAACCAAAAGTGAAAATAGAACTTTTTAGAGATGACATGGACCTTTCATTCCCGATGTTATGGGATAAGAACAAAACCGTTATGGATTTGTATAATATCAAACCATTACCTACAACTTTCCTCATCAATCCAGAAGGAAAGATTACGAAAGTCATTAAACAGGGAATGACAGAGCAACAAATTTACGAGTATTTAGAAAGCATTCAACCAAAGTAAGGAGATTGTTACTCAATGAGCAAAATCAAATGCCAATGCGGGCATGAAAATCCTTATGGTACAGAGCTTTGTGAGAAGTGTGGTCGTCCCTTATCTGAAAAAGCAAAGAAAAGTGATATTGTAGATATGCGCTACGAAGGATCTTCTAGAAGATCTCAAACCTATAAGAGTTCCATTGTCGATAAAATTTGGAACTTCTTCTCCAGTGTCAAGATTGGCGTTAGTATTATTGCGGCGGTATTAATCGCGTCAGCAATTGGAACCATCTTTCCGCAGAAGTTCTATGTACCTGCCACTACGCCGGAAGGCTATTTGGAATACTATGAGCGTTTGTATGGTACGGTAGGAAAACTTTATTATGAGCTAGGCTTATATGATATGTATAATAGCTGGTGGTTTAAAGTGCTGGTCGGTATGCTTGCAACTTCTATTATTATCGCAAGTATTGACCGTGTGGTTCCGCTTTATAAATCACTTAAAAAGCAACGTACACGTCGTCATCCATCCTTTATGAAGCGTCAGCGGATTTTCGGAGAAGGTGATGTTCAAAATACAGAAGAGTCCCTTGTAAAAGCAGAAGAGAAACTAAAAGCAATGCGCTACAATGTGAAAACGGAAAATGGCGCAATTTTAGCTGAAAAACATCGATTTTCACGTTGGGGCCCATATATTAACCACGTCGGATTAATTATTTTCATTTCGGGCATTCTGCTGAGAGGGATTCCTGGTTTTTATGTTGACGAAGCGATGTGGCTCCGTGAAGGAGAAACACGTAATATCGTCGGAGCACCAGGTTATGTACTTGAAAATAAAAAGTTCACTTTAGAGAATTATACAAAAGAAGAAGCAGAAGAAGTATTCGGTGAGGCGTTGGATAAGAATGGCACGATCGCCAAATCATATACAACAGACGTTACATTGTATAAACAAGAAGAGGGAGCACTACCTGGTAGTGAAAGTCTTAAAAAAGTGGAGGATTACTCCATCAATGTCAACAAGCCATTGAAGTTTGATGGATATAATGTTTTCCAGATGGATTATAAACTGGACGAGCTTAAAAACATGACATTCCATTTGGTAAATAAATCTTCTGAAGAATCTCTTGGAGAATTTACGGTGAATTTAAGTGACCCAGAGAAGGAATATGATCTTGGAAATGGCTCTACTGTCAATATGCTCGGTTTTTATCCAGATTATGATGGAATTAAAGACGGGGAACCCTATTCGAAATCACCTGTTCCGAATAATCCAGCGTTCATTTTTCAAATGAACACACCGGATAAGCCAAAAGGTGAAAAGAGTTTCGTTGCAATTCGTCAAACGCTGGAAGTAGAAGAGAACGACTATGCGATTAAGTTCGCAGCTGCCGAGACACGAAATATTTCTGGTTTAACAATCCGTAAAGATAAGACATTATATATCCTCTTATTCGGTGGTTTAGTATTTATGATTGGTGTTATTCAAGGTATGTACTGGCAACACCGCAGAGTATGGATTCAAGAAGATACAGAAGGACATCTATTGATTGCTGCACATACGAATAAAAACTGGTTCTCTTTACGTAAAGAGCTAGATACATTACGAGAAACTGCAGACTTGCCTGCTTATATAGATCGTCAGGATCCTGAGTTGGACAAGCCAGAACAGGAAGGGGACGAGGAAATATGGACTTAGTTACCATTAGTAGTAATTTATTATTAGTTTCGTTTGTTGCGTATTTAGTGGCAACAATGTTCTTTGGTGGGGCAATTAAAAAATCGAAATCTGAAAAGGCTTATCATAATAGTAAGTGGGGAACAATCGGTATTGTCATTACAATCATCGGTTTCCTTACTCACCTAGGCTATTTCTTTACTAGATGGGCTGCATCAGGTCACGCTCCATTAAGTAATATGTTTGAATTTACGACTGCGTTCGGTATGATGCTTGTTGGTGCATTCATCATGTTGTATCTAATATACCGAACACCGTCACTCGGATTGTTTGCATTACCTATTGCGATTATTATTATCTCGTATGCAACTATGTTCCCGACGGACGTAACTCCGCTAATCCCTGCTTTGCAGAGTAAATGGTTGTTCATCCACGTAATCACGACGGTTATTGGTGAATCTATCCTTGCAATCAGTGCGATAGCAGGTCTTGTGTATTTGGTGAAAAATATCGACATGACAAAGAAATCCAAATCGCGTTTTTGGATTGAAGCAGTTATGTATACGCTAGTTTTAGTACTTGGATTTGTTGTGGCATCTACAACATTTAAGGTAATGGATTATCAAGCTGATTTCACATACATCAATAAAGATCAAGTGCCAGCTGAAATCACATATCACGTTCCTCCGCTATTCGGAATGAATGAGTATGAAGCCATGACACCGGATAAAATGACACCTTGGGTGGAGTTACCTCCGATCATCAATGCTCAAAAAATGTCTTCTCTAGTTTGGTCTATTGCCATAGGTTCAGTGCTTTACGTACTATTACGCTTAATTGCACGCAAACCACTCGCTGCGGTCTTCCAACCGCTAGCGCGGAAGGCGAATTCTCAACTGATGGATGAAATCGGCTATCGTGCTGTATTGATTGGTTTCCCAGTGTTCACGCTCGGTGCTTTAATTTTCGCTATGATTTGGGCGCATGAAGCTTGGTCACGATTCTGGGGTTGGGATCCGAAAGAAGTGTGGGCACTCATTACATGGTTGTTCTACGCTGCATTCCTTCACTTGCGTTTATCAAAAGGTTGGGAAGGTAAAAAGTCTGCATGGCTTGCTGTCATCGGATTTGTTATCATCATGTTCAACCTGATTGCCGTAAACTTAATTATTGCAGGTTTACACTCCTATGCATAAAATCAGACTGTATGACAATAATTGTCATGCAGTCTTTTTATTTCTTTTTATAGGTTAGTAATTGTACAATGGAGATAGAAGGTTGTCGAAAGGGGTAATGAATTGTGGAAGAAACAGTGAAGCTCTTAGTGGTGGATGATGAGGATCGCATTCGTCGCCTATTGAATATGTATTTATCTAGAGAAGGTTATGAAATTGAAGAAGCGGTCGATGGAGCAGATGCGCTAGAAAAAGTGTTTGCTGGACAATATGATTGTATATTGCTCGACGTAATGATGCCTGAAAAAGATGGCATGGAAGTATTAGCTGAACTGCGTGAAAATAAAATTATGACGCCTGTTATTTTATTGACAGCAAAAGGTGAAGAAGCAGATCGTGTAAGCGGGTTTGAAAGTGGTGCAGATGATTACATCGTCAAGCCATTCAGTCCAAGGGAAGTAGTTTTACGCGTCAAGGCTATGCTCCGACGTTCGGTAGCATTCCCGAACGTTTCATCTAACACGACGTCTAAAGATTTAGTGGTTTATCCACAACTAACGATTGACCATGACGCGCATCGTGTGACAGCTGAAGGGAAAGAAGTAAATTTAACGCCGAAAGAATATGAATTATTATATTTCCTAGCGAAATCACCAGACAAAGTATTTGATCGTGAACAATTGCTGAAGGAAGTATGGCATTACGAATTCTTTGGAGATTTACGTACAGTGGATACACACGTCAAAAGGCTCCGTGAAAAATTGAGCCGGGTTTCAGAGCGGGCAGCAAAAATGATTGTCACTGTTTGGGGTGTCGGTTATAAGTTCGAGGTTCCGAACGAGTGATGCGAATATGGAATTCAATTGTCGGGAAGCTATGGGCAACCATATTGCTTCTCGTTTCGTTTGTCCTGTTTATTGTCACACTGTTCTTGCTTGAGTTTCTGGATAACTTCCATACGAAACAAGCAGAAGAGTCCTTGCAGAGGGAAGCTGCCACCATCAGCAAGATTGTGAACGATCGCAATGGACAAACGAATGATTCCATTCACCAGATTATAGAAGATATCCTCGACTTGGAGACGAACGCAATTGTAGTTGATCGACAGGGCGATATTTTATATTCATTCCATACATCCTCAAGTAAAGATGAAATTGAAGAAAAGCTTCTTTCTGAAAGCGTTTTATTCGAGTCACCTGAATCAGGTAAGCAAAAAATGAAAGAAATGATATTGCCTTCATTGACAGAAAAAGATGTCATGGAGCAATTTTTAATTTTATCCTATCCATTTAAACAAGCAAGTGGTGAGGAAGCGAGTGTACTGATGTATCAAAGTCTAGATGCTGTGCACCGTACAACAAAAAGTACAACGAATATCGTATTCTTATCTGCTTTTATTGCCTTTCTTTTGACTACATTCTTTGCATTTTTCCTATCTACGCGAATCACGTTGCCATTACGTAAAATGAAGCAAGCGGCGTTTGAATTGTCTAAAGGCAATTTTGATACGCATTTACCGGTTGCGCAAAAAGATGAAATTGGTCAGTTGGCTACGGCTTTTAATCAGATGGGACGTCAATTGAAGTATAATATCGAATTGATTAAGCAAGAGAAAGAACAGCTTTCGAGCATTCTCACCTCAATGACAGACGCAGTAGTAACGTTTAATCAAGATTACTCTATCCTGCTGAAAAATCCTCAAGCTGAATTACTGTTGAAAAAGTGGTATGGCTTCAATGAGAAAAAGAATCATCCATTGCCTAAAGAAGTCTTTCATATGTTGGAGCATGCTATTTCGTTTGCTGAGGAAGTGGAAGATGAATTGGAATTAGGTGGGCAGTTTTATGTGATTTCTATTAGCCCATTGTACAGTGAAAACAGTATACGAGGTGCTGTGGCGGTATTCCGGGATATGACTGAACAGCATAAATTGGATAAGTTACGTTCGGATTTCATTGCTAACGTATCGCATGAACTACGGACGCCGATTTCGATGTTGCAAGGGTATAGTGAAGCGATCATTGATGACGTAGTGAGCAGTGAAGAAGAGCGTATGGAAATGGTACAGATCATTCATGATGAGTCAAAACGTATGAGTCGTCTAGTCACAGATTTGCTGAATTTAGCAAGAATGGAGTCTGGCTACATTCAACTTCATAAAGAACCTTTATCCATTGTAGAGTTTTTGGAGCGCATGGTAACAAAGTTTTCACAAGTTGCAAAAGATGCGGAGGTAGACTTGTCGCTAGATACTGAGGAAATGAACACTCTACTCGTGACAGCTGACGAAGACCGTCTAGAACAAGTATTCACCAATTTGATTGACAATGCTATCCGTCACACCCCGGATGGTGGAGCTGTGACGTTAGGCGTCTACAAATCTGCTGGTATGCTCGATATTACAGTAGCCGATACAGGCGTCGGTATTCCTGAAAAAGACTTGCCGTTCGTCTTTGAACGTTTCTATAAAGCCGATAAAGCAAGAACTAGAGGGAAAGGCGGAACGGGACTTGGTTTAGCTATTGCAAAAAATATTATGGAAGCACACGATGGGTCGATTTTAGCGACACGTGGTGATGAAAAAGGAACGATCTTTATTTGTTCGCTCCCATTTGACGCAATAAATAAATGAAACTTTTCCTGTATTGAAACGACTACTATTACAGAGCGAGGGGATTGAATGGATGACTCTGTTTTCCAACGTTTGTATGAAGACTATAACCGCGATGTATTTAACTTCCTGATATATCTAACTCGCAATCGGGAGGTAGCGGAAGATCTAATGCATGAAGTCTATGTGCGTGTTCTTAAATCCTACGGCCGTTTCGAAGGAAAAAGCTCCGAGAAAACATGGCTGTTTGCAATAGCGAAAAATGTGTCTATTGATTATTTCCGAAAACAATCAACTATCAAAAAGCATACTAATATTCATTTTGATTGGGAAACACAGCAATTGACCGCAACTGATAAACTACCTGAGCATTTCATTGAAGCGGATGAACAACAGAAACAATTGCTGGAAGTATTGCACACTTGTACGGGGGATCAAAAGATGGTCATCCTCATGCGGTTTTTCCAAGATCTTTCGGTTGCTGAAACTGCAGAAGTTTTGGATTGGACCGAAAGCAAAGTGAAAACAACACAGCATCGTGCAATAAAAGCATTGAAAACGAAACTTGACGTACGTTCTGTGAAGGAGGGGGGATGAGATGAGTAACGATAAGTGGAATGAAGACGATATGGAGAAACGTTTACGTCATATGCCAGTCGTGGAAGATCGGCGGTCCAAAGAAGAGATCTTGCAACGATTGAAAAACGATGCCAGACTTACAGAACTTGAAGAGCCGAAGAATATTCCGTCAAAATCTAAATGGCCATCAATTATTGCAGCTGTAGCAGCGGTCCTGTTGCTCACTATACTCATACCAACTTTCCTTCAACAGAACAATGAAGTATCAATGGATAAAGCAACAACGAGTGAATCGGCAAGCACTATCGAGATGGAAAATAGTGAAGAAATGCAGTCCGAAGATTCAAGTGATACATCTGTCTATACCAAACAGATTGCAGCGCCACTTACCAATGCTGCTTATCCTGATGATCTCATCGATCACACAGCTTTCCGTATTGGGCTGGCTACCGATCAGGCGACAATTGTCCCTGTGACGTTCTTGATCCCGAATGAACGACTTCCTGAAGGTCTAGGGTCATCTCCAGACGCAGTGGCACTCTATAATGAGTATGCGAATACAATAGATGAAGTGTCGCTTGGCTTCACAGAGTATCATCCTTATATGGCGACGATTTCATCAGTTGGAAAGCAAGTTCAAATGAAGTTTTCAGCTGACCATTCTTATGATCGATCGAGTGCGACGCTTGAGATGCTTAATCTGTCTGTACAAGATACATTTTACGTTTTTGATGAAATTCGATTTCTACAAGAAGACGCATCACCCGTTACGTTTGACGGAGTAGGGAAAGTTGAAGAACCTCTTATCATAACAGGTAATAATTCGCGTCAGGCATACTATCGATTTGAGAAATCGGATGGAGAAGTATTACTTTCGACGAATTTTGGTAAGGTTTACGCTACAGTAGAAGAAGCATTGAATGCGATGAAAGAGACACCAAACGATATCTACTCGTCTGTTGTTCCTGATGAAGTAAACTTCACGGTTACGGATGAAAAAAATAAAGTACGCGTGAAATTTAATGAAATGCTGGACTTAGATAATCTACCATATGAAGAAGCTATGCAACTGATTGAGGGGATTTTACTAACAGCGGCTAGCTTTGATAAGCAAGTAGAGTTTGATCAAATTAAACAAGATCAATGGGGGCGCTTTGATTTTACACAAGCAATCGAAAAACCGATTGGTGCAAACCCTAAGTTTCTGATTAACGAATAATTCTGTTTTGTAAACTCGTAAAGTTTACAAAACAGTTTTTTTACGCTACAATAGAGTCATAATTAAATATTGATTCATCTTCGGGGCAGGGTGTAATTCCCGACCGGCGGAAATGGAGTAGTTTTCTACTTTTAGCCCGCGAGCTTAACAGCTGATTCTGGTGTGATTCCGGAGCCGACAGTATAGTCTGGATGGGAGAAGGTGAAGGTGCAGCCATCTTTTTGTGTACGCAAAAGTGGTGCTTGTTTTCTGACGGATAAATTCATTGAATTTATCTGCTCTTAACAGTGCATTTTACTCTCCCTAAGGCATATTTTGCTTTAGGGATTTTTCGCGGAACAGCAGATGTGCAAGCCTTTCCTCTTTTGAAGTGAATCGCAAAAGGAGAGAGGAACAAGTGAATAACAAGAAGTTACGTAAGTTAATTTTGGTGGCAATATTGGGAAGTATTTCAACGGTGTTGATGCAGTTTAACTTCCCCATCCCGGCTATGCCCGGATTTTTAAAGATCGACTTCAGTGAGATTCCTGCTGTTATGGCAATCATGACAATGGGACCTGTAGCAGGTATTGGCGTAGAGTTATTGAAAAACGTCATGCACTGGTTCTTATCAGGCAGCCCGACAGGAGTACCGGTAGGAGAAATCGCAAACTTTGCGACAGGTGTATTATTCATTATGCCGATCTACTGGATCTTCATGAAGTATCGTTCAGCTAAAGGTCTGATGACAGGTTTGTTCGCAGGTACAGTAGCAATGGCAGTAGGTATGAGCTTGTTGAATTACTTAGTGTTCTTGCCGATGTACACATACTTCCTTGGTATGCCAGCAGTTACTGGCGACTCATTGTATCAGATGATTATCTTAGGAATCTTGCCGTTCAACCTAGTCAAGGGTGTCATTTTATTGGTCATCACATTGATGTTATATAGAAGTATGGAGAAGTGGATTCTTCAGCAACAAAAGAAATTATCATTTTAATCATAACAACGCTAGTCTTTCCGAAAAGGAAGGCTGGCGTTGTTTTTGCATGGGATTGGAGTGTAGGAGAGGCGACTCGACTCGTCACTACGTTCCTGCAGTGTCTCGAACTCGCAAATCCTAATGCCGACCTTTCTTCCTAACCTAAACAAAAAAACAACACATCCAATAGTAGGAAGTGTTGTCGGGATTGAATCAATCTTCATATTTTAATGGATCGCCTTCAAAGGCTTCATCCGCAATTTTAATTGAATCAGTAGGGCAGCCATCAAACGCATCCTCGAGATCCTCCATCAGTTCTTCTGGAACTTCAGTGTTTCCCGTGTTATCATCTAAAATAACAAATGCAATCCCCTCATCGTCATAATCATATATATCTGGTGCAGCAGCCCCGCAGGCCCCGCAAGCTATACACGTATCCTGATCGACAATCGTATATTTTTTGCTAGACATTTGTCTTTCTCCCTTCTTCCATTCACTCAACCTATTTTGTATCTACTCCATTCTAAAGCTGTTTTCATCACTTTTCAACAAAAAAACGTTATTTCTTCAGGAGGGAGCGCAAATGAGTTTTGATTCCATCTTACTAACGATCTTTCAACGCCTTCATGGTGAGCGTTCGGCGCAAGGTGTTTACCACATACTTCGTGGGAAACGATCGGGACAGACATTGCAAGACGTCGAATATTATCAAGTCAAATCATACTACGCACTGTTGCCACAGTTGTCCTCAAGCGAATTCCAGCAGGCGCTCGAGCGGATGGTGGCGGACGGTCTTATCTATATAGATAAACTTGTTTATGTCACAGCAAAAGGTCAAATGGCTACAGGGAGTGAAATGTGGCGATTTAATGGCTGGGACTATCGCGGACGTGAAAGAGAATTCGGTAGGCGATTGGCATTGACAGTTCAAACCTTGTCTAATTTGCGAAGAGGTGAAACTATGTTCATGCCTATTCAGAAAGAATTGCCTACTCAGCAATTTGTAAAAGGATTTCTGCGTAATCAATCAAAACCGATGAATACACTATCTATATCGCTGCAGAAAGAATTGGAACACGCACTAACAGACGCTCAAGTACCCGAGTTGCAATGTACAATAGTGATTGGTCGATTATCAGGAAACCGGCTTACCGCCTTTACTTGGGAGCAGATGGCAGAAAGTCTCAACATGCCGATCCGTTCGATCCAACTTTATTATCTAGAAGCATTGCATATGTTGCTCGATTTTATTCACCAACAACGAAATACTCCATTGCTAAAAGAATTAGCTGCAGGTTGTAGAGTGGACACGTATTTGACACAATCCGCTGAGAGAACGAGGAAGCTATTCGAGCGTGGTTATACCGTTGAACAAATTTCTTCTTTGCGGAATTTGAAATTAAGTACAATAGAAGATCATTTTATTGAAATGGCTGCGAATGTAGAAAGTTTTCCATATGAAGAGTTTGTGACAAACGAACAAATTGATCAAGTTTGGCGTCATGTAGAACAGATGCAAACAAAGCGATTACGTGTATTAAAAGAACAGTGTCCAGAATTGACGTATTTTCAACTACGATTAATAATCATTATTGGAAGGAGGGAGAGCTAATGGAGCTACAGGAAGTTTTGCATCAAAAATTTGGGTATGAATCATTTCGTCCAGGACAACAAGAAGTCATTACAGAAATTCTCGCAGGAAGAGATGCGGTAGCGATTTTCCCTACAGGCATGGGGAAATCCCTTTGCTATCAGTTACCTGCGTATATGCTCAATGGTGCAGTCGTCATTATCTCTCCGCTCGTTGCGTTAATGGAAGATCAAGTTGCTAATTTACGTAAACATAAAGAGAAACGTGTTGTGGCCATTAATTCATTCTTGTCCAGACAAGAGAAAGAATTAGCGCTGTCTACTTTATCTCAATATAAATTTATTTTTTTATCTCCTGAAATGATGATGCAAAAACCTGTTCAACAACTCGTCAACCAATTACATATTGCTTTTTTCGTAGTAGATGAAGCGCATTGTATTTCAGAGTGGGGATTTGACTTTCGTCCAGACTATTTGCGCTTAAAGGAACTATTTGCAGTTTCAAGAAGAGCACCGGTTTTGGCATTAACGGCTACTGCGAATAAAAAAGTAGTGGGGGATATCACTACGTATTTGCAAATGAATAACCCGTATATTGAACGTCAGCCGATGGATCGAACGGCTATTTCGTATCGTGTATTGAAGATGGACAATGAATTAGCAAAGACAGAATGGATTATCGACAGGCTTTCTACGACAATCGGTCCTGGTATAATTTATGTAGCTTCACGAAAGCGAGCCGATGAACTTTCTGCAATCATCAGAGAAAGAGGCATCGCGACTGCTAGTTACCACGGGGGCAAAGAACAGGACGAACGGTCAATCATTCAAGAACAATTTGTCCAAGGAGAACTTGAGTGGATCTGCGCGACTAATGCATTCGGTATGGGAATTCATAAAGATGATATTCGACAAATTATTCATGAACATATCCCTGCCACTCCCAGTGCGTATATACAAGAAGTCGGGCGTGCAGGGCGTGACGGAGGAAAGGCAGCCGCCACTCTTTTGTATAATGATCGAGATATTCAGAAAGTAAAATTCATTGTCTATGGAGATTTGCCCGATGAACAGCAAACACTTTATTATTCTTCTTTATTGCAAGCGGGAACTGGAGAGCAATTGGCTGCAGAACAAGCAGGATTGTCTGAAGTCTCATCCCGTCTACTTGATTATTATTTGGAACAATTTGATGTGGAAAATGTCGTTCGACAAATCCAGCAGATTTATCATGTAAAAGAGAAACAAATTGAGGAAATGGAAAGTTATATAAAATGTGATAGTTGCTTACGGAGAAAATTAGTGCAGTTTTTTGACGAAAACACCTCACCAGCAGAAATGGATTGCTGTTCAAACTGCCAGAATCTTGACGATAGCTGGCTAATGAAATCAGAATCTTTACCTGAAAGGGTCGCTAAGCCGTTACAATGGCGTGAACGACTGCATCAATTATTAGGTTGATCCTAACTGTCTGTATTTACTTTTAAGACAAAATTCGGCATAATAGAAACAGATGAGTTTATGAGCGGACGTACTTTTCACGGATGAATAAACGAATTGCATCATATAATAGCAACAGACATTATGCGGTGTGAAGGAGAAATTAGACATGTTAAACGATCAATATAAGATGGATTTTGAACGGCAGCGAAAAGAGATTAAAGATAAAGTGCCTTCCGATAAACTTCCTTCCCGTGCAGAAGTACATGGAAAGAAGAAAGAGGAAAAATACGGTCGCGTGAAGATCATTAATATTTTTCTAGCAATCTTTACGCTAATTCCTATTATTATTTTACTCTACGTATTATCCGATCTCTATTCCCCTGACGTTCCCGATCAAGTGCCAGTGGAAAAAGTGGAGTTATCGGTTGGGTTTCATCCAACCATGACAGAATACTTGGGTGCAGTTTCATAAGGAAAGTAAAATGGTTGAGGGTATTATCGGAATCTTGCTATACTACTAATGAAATTTATTACTACAAAAGCAAAGTGGATACTTTGCTTTTTTCTATGGGAGCTGACAAATGAAAAAGGCAGAAACAGCAGGAATATCAGTTCTTTTATCAGCAATAACTACGTTGACGTATATGTATACGTTGGCCAATCGAAATCGTTTGCTAACGCATACTTTGTCGATTGATCCAAATCCTACTAAACAGCTGAATATATTCTTTATTTCGGATATACACAGACGTACTATCTCGCCTCGATTAATCGATGAATTACGTACGCGTGCAATTGATGCGGTCATAGTAGGCGGAGATGTAGCAGAAAAAGGTGTACCTATGGAGCGGATTTTGCATAACATGCGATTGCTGTCTTCAGTCGGACCGCTATTTTATATTTTCGGTAATAATGATAAAGAAGTTGGTAGAAAAAACATTTTACAAGTGATGGATGAAGTAGGCGCAACGGTACTCGTAGATAGTACAGCAACCGTACCAAATCATCCGCGCTTCGGATTGTGTGGACTGCAGGATCGGAATAATGGTACCGTCGATATCAATAAAGCAATCGACTCAGCAAGTGGATATGAGTATTTAATTCTCGCTGTGCACAACCCTTCTTTGTTTAAAAAGGTAGAGGAACAACTGACACCTAAATTGTCGCTTGCTGGGCATACGCATGGTGGGCAAATTAGATTTGGGCCATGGGGATTGCAGGATCTAGGGTGTTTCCAATTAACGAAATACGGTGCGAAATTAATCAGTAACGGCTATGGAACGACCAAGTTACCGTTACGACTCGGTGCAAAACCGGAATGTCATGTAGTGGAAGTTCGCTATTAGGCAGTAAGAAGTCAGGAGAGTAGATGTCATGAATTCTGTAGATGCAGTAATTGTCGGTGGCGGTCCATGTGGCTTGTCAGCGGCAATTGAACTACAAAATATCGGTTTGTCTGTAGTAGTAATTGAAAAAGGAAATATCGTGCATTCCATTTATAACTATCCGACTCACCAAACCTTTTTTAGTTCAAGCTTGAAGTTATCAATTGGCAAGACGCCATTTATTACGGCGATGGATAAGCCGAAACGTAATGATGCATTGGTCTATTATAGAACCGTTGCACAAATTGAAGAGCTGCAAATTAATAGCCATGAGCGAGTGGAAGATGTAGTTAAAAATGGTAATCAATTCACCGTAAAAACGGATAAAGCGGTCTATAGTGCAAAGTATGTTGTAGTGGCAACAGGTTATTATGATCAGCCAAATCGTTTACATGTAGAAGGAGAAGATTTGCCAACTGTTTTCCATTACTTTAAAGAAGCACATCCGTATTTCAATAAAAAAGTAACAGTCATTGGTGGCAAAAATTCTGCAGTCGATGCGGCATTGGAATTACAGCGTGCTGGAGCGCATGTTACGGTCGTTTACCGTAATGATACGTATTCAAAAAGTGTCAAACCTTGGATTTTGCCTGGCTTTGATAGTTTAGTGCGGAATGGTCAAATCGATATGTACTTCAATGCGGACGTTACCAAAATTAATGAAAAAGCTGTCACTGTTAATCAGCAAGGTGAAACGTTTGATCTCGAAAGTGATTATGTCTTTGCGATGATTGGCTATCATCCGGACCATGCATTTTTACGTAAAATAGGTATCGAGGTGGATGAGACTTCGGGCCGTCCTATTTTCAATGAAGAGTCAATGGAAACAAACGTGGAGAATTTATTTATAGCAGGTGTCATTGCAGCAGGCAATAATGCCAATGAGATTTTCATCGAAAATGGTCGTTTCCATGGTGGAATGATTGCGCAATCTATCCAACAACAGAAGTGAATCGAAAAGTCGCTTGCCTTATAGGTCAGGCAACTTTTGTCGTTTAGTGTGTGGTATACTATCGACATGAGGAGGCGCTTATGTTTATCTTACTGACAGTCGCAATAGCGCCGGCGCTGGCACTTTTCAGTTATTTGTATTTACGTAAACAAATTGCCAAGGAGCCATCCAAGTCGCTATTCCATGCATTCATTTACGGTGCGATCATGACATTCCCAATTTTGTTTATTCAACATGTTTTTGAGGAAGAGCGTGTATTTGATAGTGAATTTTTCCGCAATGTTTTATTTACAAGCAGTTTAGAAGAATTTTTTAAATGGATTATTATTTTTATTCTCGTATATAAAACAATTGAATTTGAAGATGCCTATGATGGAATATTGTATGGAGCAAGTGTATCACTTGGATTCGCTACAGTAGAAAATATTTTATATTTACTGTCCTTCGGTTTGGACACAGCTTTTATTCGAGCATTGCTACCTGTCTCAAGTCACGCGTTATTTGGTGTGGTCATGGGCTATTATTTTGGTAAAGCAAAGTTTTCTATAGTGTCAGAAAAAGCGAAGTGGATAGCCGTTGCATTTTTGGCGCCATTTTTGCTTCATGTACTTTATAATTCGATTTTATTTACCTATGATTATTGGTTATATTTAATGATCCCTTTCATGCTGTTCCTTTGGTGGTTTGGCCTGACACGAGTAAAGTACGCACACACTTTTGCGATGCAGCAATTTAGAAAAAAAAATCAATCAAACTTTTAGAAATCCGTCTGAATTAATCAGACGGATTTTTTGCCTTATAAAATACTGCATATTGGACAAACTACAAGGAAGCACAATTTTTTGGAGGTGGATGTCTATGAAGCGAATTACAAAACGCTTCCTATTTTTATTACTGGCAGGCATCATGATGTTTTCTTTCTTTGCGAGTCATAGTGAAGCATTCAGTGGACGTGACTTGGCAAAAGGTGCAAAAGGAGATGATGTCATTGAGTTACAAGCGAGACTTCAATATATCGGTTTCTATCACGGAGAGATTGATGGCAATTTTGGATTTGGGACTTACTGGGCATTGCGCAATTTCCAAGAGCAATACGGTTTGCCGCTTGACGGGATTGCTGGGAAAGGAACCCAGAAGAAGTTGCAAGGAATTACGGATTACGATGAAAAGTATGTAAAGGGACAGATTGCTAAGGGCAACCAATTTACCTATTATGGTGGTCAGTCGCTGGAATCGCAGGTGAAAAAGGGCGGCGCGCCACATAAACAGTCGCAAACTCAAATGCAAGCACCGCCTAAATACACTGACCAAGATATTAATTTATTAGCGAATGCGGTTTATGGTGAATCGCGTGGAGAGCCATACGAGGGGCAAGTGGCCGTGGCAGCAGTTATTTTAAATCGTGTTGAACATGCAGACTTTCCTGATTCAATTGGTGGGGTCATATTTCAACCAGGCGCGTTTACTGCGGTTGCGGATGGACAGATTTGGCTGACACCGAACGAGCGCGCGAAAGAAGCGGTCATCGATGCAATCAACGGCTGGGATCCTTCAGAGAACGCTATTTACTATTTCAATCCCATTACCGCAACTAGCAAATGGATTTGGTCGAGACCACAAATTAAGAAAATCGGTTTACACATATTTTGTGACTAATAGAAAGGAGGACCTAGCTTATTATGAGAAGCATGATTTTCATTTTGACCTATTCATTTATTGTGTTAGGAATCTATACGTTTGGGACAGTGCGTGAAAATGAAGAGTTATCGATTGCACTAAATGGCCAGTATTCGAAAAGTATGACAGATGCCTCGCAAAAACTTGGGGAGTTGGAAGAGGCCGTAAACAAGTCGTTACTCTTTGAAGATCAAAAAAGTTCCGCAAAAGAGAGAGAAGATATTTGGCGTTTGTCTTCGGACATCAAATCGTCCATTTCCTCTCTACCTGTCGATGAAAGTTTCTCTACTTCCTGGATGAATTACTTAGGACGGTTAGGGAATTTTGCAAAGGAATCTACGGAAAATGGTGAACCTGACGAATATTATGGTGTCATGCAACGCGCTTCAGAAAATCTTAATGAATTAACGAGTGAATGGCAATTGGCAACAAAAGACATGTTTTCAAGAAGAATGTCGATGAGTAACTGGGAAAAGAAGTTGCGCGACTCACCAGATGGTAAAGCGAATTGGTCGAAAATGGGAGAGTCTGTCATGCAATATACAGAATCGGTATTCCCTTTAACGGCAAGTGAGTCTGATGCTCAGAAGAAAAAAGAGTTGCGCGATATAAAAGAAAAGAAAATAAGCGAGGACGAGGCGATTCAGAAATTCAAAAAGCTTTTGCCCGCCGTGTCAAATGATATCATTGCAGCGGAAAGAAGTAGGAAAGGTGCTCCCTATCCGTTTTATCATATCCGTTTTGCGGAAAACTCTTCAATCGGCTATATTGATCTAACTGAAAAAGGCGGTCATGTATTGTCCTATCTTGTGGAGCGTCGTATGGGTAAACCTGCAGTATCGTATGAAGAATTGGAGAAGTTAGCTGACGAGTTTTTAAAGAAGGCTGATTATAAAGATTTGGTTCTCGAAGAAGCGAGAGAGAACGATACGGCTTGGCACTTTGTTTATGTCCGCGTGTATCCTGAAAATGGGGCTAAAGTATTCTCGGACCCGATTCATATCAAATTAGCAAAAGATAACGGAGAAGTGATCGGTCTCAATGCGTCCGAATATATTCGTAAAGAGCAACCAAAACCGCAACCTATTCGTACAGCCGAGTGGCACACATTCTTCAGACCTGAAGTTACGGTCATGAAGCAAGAGCTAGCATATGTAGAAAATAGTCAAATGCAACAGCGTCTTGCGCACTATCTCACGGTTGTTTCAGGCGAAGAGAACGTAGAGACATACAAAATTCTTGTCGACACTGATACATTAGAAGTCATTACGACAGAAAAACAATAAGAAAAGGATTGGAAAAATGTACTCCACATGACATAATGAATGTATAGGACGAATGGCAGGTGGAGAAATGAAATTAACTATCGGAACGGTATTAACAATAGAAAAGGATTACACGGAAGAATCGGAGAAATTCAAGTGTCGTGTAGTTGATATTGAAGGTGATGATCACTTTATGATGGATTATCCTATCAATATGGCAACAGGAAAAACGGCGTTCTTCATAGATGGCACACAATTATTAGTAACGTTCGTGGATGACTATAAGATGTCTTACGCATTTCGTACCGAAGTGCATAGCCGTATCAATCGAACAATTCCTATGCTTAAACTGGAGTATCCTGGAGATAAGCAACTGATTAAAATCCAGAGAAGAGAATTCGTTCGCGTAGATACTTCGCTCGACGTAGCATTGCAGGCTGATGCCACCTCACTACAGTTAGTTTCAATGGATCTGAGTGCTGGCGGCTTAGCGGTCAATATGAAAGATCATGATTATTTTGCACAAAATGAAGAAGTAAAGTTGATCATTGTGTTATATTTCTCAAAAACAGAAATCAAATATGTTTCATGTAAAGCAAGAGTAGTAAGGAATTGGGAAAGCGAGAAACGCAGACTGACTTCTTTCAAATTTGATGAAGTAGATGAGAAAGACCGACAACATATTATTCGCTATTGTTTTGAACGACAGCTTGAATTACGAAATAACTAACAGGAAAGTCTGTCTACAGCAGACTTTTCTTTTTTTCATATGGTACAATAAAGGCGTAAATGGAGGGGTTTTCAGCATGAATAGTGGAATGAGAATCGCAATTGACGGCCCTGCAGCAGCAGGTAAAAGTACAATTGCTAAATTAGTAGCTAAGAAATTAGGATACACGTATATCGATACAGGAGCTATGTATCGTGCTATTACTTACAAAGTACTACAAAGTGCCATTGATCCGCGTGATGAAGAAGAAATTACTAAATTAATTGCACAAACTGAAATTGAATTGCAACCAGACGAAGGGATGCAAAAAGTTTTGCTAGACGGTATTGAAGTGACGGATGCGATACGTTCTCATGAAGTGACCACAAACGTTTCAGCGATCGCAGCATTGACATCTGTTCGTGAATTATTGGTTGCTAAACAACAAGATCTTGCTGCGCAATCATCCGTTGTAATGGATGGTAGAGATATCGGGACTGCTGTTTTACCTGAAGCGGAGTTGAAAATCTTCATGACAGCCTCTGTAGAAGAACGTGCAGAGCGTCGTTTGCTAGAGGAACAACAGCGTGGCATGACGTCAGATTATGAAACATTGAAAAGAGAAATTAGCGAAAGAGACCAAGCAGATAGCGAACGTAAGATTTCGCCATTAAAAAAAGCGGAAGATGCGATTACAATTGACACAACAGGGAAGACAATAGAAGAAGTGACGAATAGTATTATCAAATATGCCGAAAAGAGGTTAGCATGATGAATTTATATCCACTCGGCAAATTTTTGATTAGTACTGTTTGTTATCCACTGTATCGAATTAAAGTAATCGGCAAAGAAAATTTCCCTAAAGAGGGCGGCGTACTTTTATGTACCAATCATATAGACAATTTGGATCCGCCTGTAGTTGGAATCACATGTCCTAGAACCGTTCATTTTATGGCCAAAGAGGAGCTTTTTGATAAGCCTATTCTTAAAACGTTATTGCCGCAAGTACAAGCATATCCCGTAAAACGTGGTATGAGTGACCGTGAGGCGTTCCGGAAAACGATAAAACTATTACGAGACAATAAAGTAGTCGGCCTTTTTCCTGAAGGAACAAGAAGTAAAACCGGGGAAATCGGAAAGGGGTTAGCAGGTGCAGGTTTCTTCGCGCTAAAAGGAGGAGATGCGAAAGTGGTCCCTTGTGCGATCATTGGACCGTACAAAGCCTTCTCGCAACTGAAAGTCGTGTATGGCGAAGCGATGGACATGACGCCTTATCGTGAAAGAAAAGCATCTGCCGAAGAGGTAACAGATGCAATTATGGCAGAGATTGCTAAGTTGATTGAACAGTACAAATAAAAGAATAAGTGCAATTTTTTGTTTTTAAGTCTCGATTCGCATAATATAAAGGTAAGATTCATTATGGAGGAGGACTACATATGACTGAAGAGATGAATATGGATGAAGTTAAAGAATACGGTGAAGGTGCACACGTAACGGGTGTAGTGACGAAGGTTGAAGAGAAATCGGTGACTGTTGAAATTGCAGGCGCTCCTTTTGACGGCGTGATTCCGATCAGTGAACTTTCCAGCTTGCATATTGAAAAAGCAGCAGATGCAGTCTCAGTCGGTGACGAATTAGAATTGGCGATTACCAAAGTGGAAGATGAGACATACGTCTTGTCCAAACGCCAAGTGGATGCAGAGAATGCATGGGGTTCATTGGAAGAGAAATTTGAAAATGGTGAAATCATCGAAACGGAAGTAAAGGACGTAGTAAAGGGTGGACTTGTTGTTGACCTTGGCGTTCGTGGATTTATCCCAGCTTCTTTAGTAGAAGATCACTTTGTAGAATCATTTGATGATTATCAAGGTCGTACGATGACTTTCAAAATCGTTGAAATGGATAAAGAGAAGAATCGTTTGATCTTGTCTCACCGTGCGGTTGTTCAAGCAGAAAATGACAAGAAAAAAGAGGCTGCACTTTCTGAAATTCAAGATGGTGACGTTTTAAACGGTACAGTACAACGCATCGCTTCTTTCGGGGCATTTGTTGATATTGGCGGCGTAGATGGTTTGGTTCATATTTCCCAAATTTCACACGGACATATCGAAAGTGTGTCAGACGTGTTGAAAGAAGGAGACGAAATCCAAGTCAAAGTATTGTCTGTTGACCGTGATGCGGAACGCGTATCTTTATCCATTAAAGATACATTGCCTGGTCCATGGGAAAACATCGAAGAAAAAGCGGAAGTCGGCTCTGTACTGGACGGCACAGTGAAACGACTTGTAGCATACGGCGCATTCGTTGAAATCTTGCCTGGTGTAGAAGGACTCGTACACATCTCACGTATTGCACATGAGCATATCGGTACACCACAGGAAGTGCTTGAGGAAGGGCAGTCTGTACAAGTCAAAGTATTGGACGTCAATCCACAGGAAAAGCGTATCTCATTGAGCATCAAAGATCTTACAGAAAAGCCAAAAGAAGCACGTGAAGAAAACTTCAGCTATGAAATGCCTGAAGAAACGACTGGCTTCTCACTTGCGGATGTAATTGGTGACCAACTAAAGAAATTCCAAGAATAATCTTGGGAATGTGATAAACTAGCCACAAATGATGAATAAGCGTAACTGGAATGATGATGCTTTCATATGCATCATCATTCTTTTTGTGTATAATATTCAAAGATAGGTCGGAAGGGTGTAATGAAAGAAAATGAAAAAACCAACAGTAGCAATCGTAGGAAGACCAAACGTCGGTAAGTCGACAATCTTTAACCGGATCGTAGGCGAACGTATTTCTATCGTAGAAGACGTTGCCGGTGTAACGCGAGATCGTATATACAGTGCAGCAGAGTGGTTGAATTATGAATTTAACTTAATCGACACGGGCGGTATTGAACTTCGTGATGAGCCGTTACTCGATCAAATTCGTTTACAGGCTGAAATTGCCATTGAAGAAGCTGATGTCATCATCTTCTTGACAAATGGTAGAGATGGCGTGACAGATTCGGATGAACATGTAGCACGGATGTTGTATAAAACGAATAAGCCAGTCGTATTGGCAGTGAATAAAGTTGATAATCCAGAGATGAGAGATATGGTCTATGACTTCTACTCACTAGGATTTGGAGAACCATATCCAATTTCAGGATCACACGGTCTAGGACTTGGTGATTTATTGGATGCGATGGCGGAGAGCTTTAAAGATATGGATTTAGAAGAAGAGGAAGACGATTCCATCAAATTCTGTTTGATTGGACGTCCGAATGTTGGAAAATCGTCACTTGTGAACGCGTTACTCGGAGAAGATCGCGTCATCGTAAGTGATATAGCAGGTACAACAACAGACGCAATTGACTCCACGAAAGTAGTGGATGGACAAGAGTTTAGAATTATCGACACTGCGGGAATGCGTAAAAAAGGGAAAGTATACGAAAACACGGAGAAGTACAGTGTTCTACGTGCCTTAAAAGCCATTGACCGTTCAGATGTTGTGTTAATCGTTATGAACGCAGAAGAAGGTATTCGTGAGCAAGACAAACGTGTAGCCGGCTTTGCTGAAGAAGCAGGTAAAGGTGTCATGTTTGTTGTCAACAAATGGGATACACTTGAAAAAGATGACAAGACAATGAATAACTTTATCGATGATATTCGTGATCAGTTTAGATTCCTTGATTATGCACCTATATTCTTCGTTTCAGCTAAAACGAAGCAACGTGTGCATACATTGTTCTCTAATATTTTAATGATTAGTGAAAATCATGCGTTGCGTATTCAGTCAAGTGTTCTGAATGAGGTAGTGGAAGATGCGGTAGCTAGAAATCCTGCACCTTCAGATAAAGGACGTCGTTTACGGATTTACTATGCAACTCAAGTTGCTGTCAAGCCGCCAACGTTTGTCGTCTTTGTCAACGAACCGGAACTAATGCACTTTTCTTATCAACGCTTTTTACAGAACAGATTGCGTGAAGCCTTTGGATTTGAAGGAACACCAATCCGTTTAATTACAAGAGCAAGAAGCTAAATACACAAACAGAAAGGGCGGAGGTAATGGAAAAAGTCTCTATAATCGGTGCAGGCAGTTGGGGAACAGCACTTGCTTTTGTGCTGGCTGAAAATGGACATGACAGCTTAATTTGGACAAGACGTGCAGAGCAAGCGGATGAAATCAATAGTCAGCATACGAACAACCAATACTTACCTCAGGTGAATCTGCCCGAAAACCTTAACTCTACTAGTGACCTACAAACAGCGGTACAGCATGCGCAAACCATTGTGCTGGCTGTACCGACAGTTGCGATGCGTGAGACGTGTCGTCGTATACAAGAATCACTGACCGAACCGGCTGTGTTTGTTCATGTCTCCAAAGGAATCGATCCCAATACATTGGAACGGATTTCCGAAATCATTGCGGATGAAATAGACGAAGAGCTGCGTGAGGCCATTGTCGTGTTGTCTGGACCTAGCCACGCGGAAGAAGTAGTACTTCGACACCCTACAACCGTAGCAGCGGCTTCGAGCAACATGGAAGCAGCAGAGCGGGTGCAGGATTTATTCATGAGCAATTATTTCCGTGTCTATACGAATAAAGATGTCATCGGCGTGGAGCTTGGTGGTGCATTGAAAAATGTCATCGCTTTGGCTGCCGGTATTTCTGATGGTCTGGGTTACGGTGATAATGCAAAAGCGGCACTGATTACGAGAGGTCTAGCAGAAATCACGCGGCTTGGCGTCAAAATGGGCGCGGATCAACAAACGTTTTCAGGTTTAACGGGGCTTGGGGACTTGGTCGTTACATGTACAAGCGTACACTCAAGGAACTGGAGAGCCGGAAACTTACTTGGAAAAGGTCAAACTCTTGAAAGAGTGACTGAAGAAATGGGAATGGTCATAGAAGGCGTTCGTACTACGAAGGCTGCCTATCAGTTGGCTGAACAGTTTGGCGTTAATATGCCGCTAACTGAAGCACTGTATTCTATATTATTCGGCAACATCCCACCTAAACAAGCAGTAGATGAATTAATGAACCGTGGAAAGAAACAAGAAATCGATACATTTTTCGGTATCTAAATAGTAGGAGGGTGACAATTTTGTCCTCGTTAGATAAAATGTGGCTATCTTTTTACGCAATGGGATTCATGGTTGTTTCAATGGGCTTGATCTATTTAAGTCGTTATAAAATAAAAAACCGTGCACTACAAATCTTATTTGCGATTATTGCCTATACACTATTAATTACATCGTTCTTCGCAATGGTCTATTTAGTATTCAACGGACCGACTGGAGGGGCGTAACATATGAATAAACGATTACTTATACTGTCAGTTATGATCTGTGGATTGTTACTGTCAGCTTGTGGCGGTCGTCCGCCAGAAGAGAAGCAAGCAAGCGAAACACCGTACGCTGATCAGCAAGAAACAATCCAGAAAGCTGTTGAGCGCTACCAAGAACAAACGGGTGGTCTATTACCCATCAAAACACGCGATCAAGAAACCGATCAATTTATCAAATATCCTATCGAGTTCTCGAAAATCGTACCAGACTTCACTGAAAAAATTCCGTCTAACGCATTCGAAAACGGTGGCATCTTCCAATACGTTCTCATGGATGTAGAAGAAAATCCGACTGTTAAACTAGTTGACTTGCGTACTACTGAAAAACTGCGCGACATAAATTTGCGCAAATTTATTAGTGGAGAACTACCATTCTTGGATCCAGTCGGGGACAATGTCTATGCAGTAGACTTTAAGAAAATGGGCTTCAAAGAACCACTAACAGTCCAAAGTCCATACTCCGATGCGCACCTACCCATCGTAGTAGGCGGCGACGGAAACTTCTACGTAGACTACTCCATCGACCTTAACAAGATCTTGATGGAGAAAAAGCCGGAAATAGAACCAGGCACAGACATTCGTTATCTACTATACGAAGACTCCCTAGTCCTCCCGGCATACTCCTTGCCCTACACAGTAGACGAAAACAACGAACCTGTGTTTATGAAGAAATAACCTACTCTAACTTGCAGGTGACCTCACGTATTCGCTTTTGAACTTTACATATTCAGGGAGTAATACAATCTGTCACAAAATATAACTAGGATTGGTACGGAAGATGGGACGACTCCGGGAGGATCAGCGTGCGCCTTGAGACCCCGCAGGGAGCGAAGCGGACGAGGAGGCTCAAGCCACGCCCTCCGGAAAGCGTTCCCATCTGGAGTACCAATCCCGAACCGTTACAAAGTTTATTAACTAAATTAGCACCATTACCTAAAAACCGTTTCATGCAATCGTGCATGAAACGGTTTTCTATTTCATAAGCTACAATGCGGAGAAAAAGGAGGGCTAATGATGAAAGAAGAACTATACGAAAACTTAGCTAGAAGAACAGACGGCGACATTTATATAGGTGTGGTAGGCCCTGTTCGAGTAGGGAAATCCACTTTTGTCAAACGAGTCATGGAGGAAGTCGTAATTCCTAACATGACGGATGCCAATGATCGAATACGAGCACAAGACGAACTTCCCCAAAGTTCACCAGGTCCCGTAATTATGACTGCAGAACCTAAATTCGTACCTGCCCAAGGAACAAGTGTTTCAATCGGGGATGGCGAACTAGAATTCCAAATTCGCCTAGCAGACTGTGTAGGTTACGTCATTGATGGCGTGAAAGGATATGAAGACGAGGACGGACCGAAATATGTCCATACACCTTGGCATAACGAACCCATCCCGTTCCAAGAAGCAGCACGGATCGGAACGGACAAGGTCATTCGTGATCATTCAACAATTGGTATCTTGCTGACAACAGACGGTACGGTGAATAATATTTCACGGGCTGCTGCTGAAGTGGCGGAGAAAGAAATTGTTGCAAAACTACAAGAGATCGGTAAACCATTTGTCATTGTGTTGAACTCTAAAATGCCTGCTCATGAAAAAGCATTGGAACTAAAACATCAATTGCATGAAAAGTATGGAGTTCCAGTCATTGCAATCAGTGCGGATCAGCTCAATGCAGCAGAGATCCAGTTAATTCTTAAAGAGGCGCTGTATGAATTCCCGATTACGGATATCGAACTACAACGCCCGGATTGGATGGAAGAGCTAGGAGATAGTCATAAACTGAATTCACGTATCGATCAGTTGATCACAGACGGGTTCCTCGGCGTCTCGAAGATTCGTAAAGTCCAGGAGATTGCAGAGTTATTGCAAGAAGAGGAGTTTATTAGGCAAGCAGAAGTAATAGAAGTGGATGCGGGTAAAGGCCGAGCGATCGTGAAGATTGATATGGATGAGCAAGCCTTCGTTAATGTCTGTGAAGAGTTTATGGGGACAGAAATGCGTTCTAAGAAAGATTGGCTCGTATTTATTCAAGAAGCCGTGAAAGCGAAAAAATCTTATGATATGTATGCTGAAGCGATCGATACAGCGAAAAAGTCGGGGTATGGTGTTGCGTTGCCATCGATCGAAGATTTCCAGCCGACTGCTCCTGAATTAATTAAACAAGATACGTTTTATGGTGTAAAGATGAAAGCAAAAGCACCGTCGCTTCATATTATTCGAATCGATATGGAAGCAGAATTTGCTCCATTGATCGGTTCTGAATTCCACAGTCATCACTTGTTAAAAGAATTAAAAAATGCCTTTTTACATGATCGAGAAGCGCTGTGGGAAACGCAGTTATTCGGTACACCACTTCATGAAGTTATGAAAGAAAGTATCCGATATAAGACTGCAGCGGTTCCAGATCGAGCGAGAAAAAGATTGCGTGAAACAATTGAACAAATGGTTAATGATGGAAATAAAGGTATGATTACTTTTATTGTTTAAGCTAAAATAGCTGAAAAAAAGCATAAATAGTATAGTGTGAAGTGAAGAAAGATCCGTCAAAAACGGGTCTTTTTTCTATGCTTTTCCATGAAAATCGCTTGAAATGCCGAGAATAAAGGAAAAGCGCGATAATATTGTTGCACCTCAGTTTTTCTTATGTTACTCTTTTTACAGTGTTAACAGCAATAGCATCCCCTTTGAGAGGAGGTGAACGGTGTGAATAAAACAGAATTAATTAACTCTGTAGCAGAAGCGGCAGGTCTAACAAAAAAGACGCAACTAAAGCTGTTGAAGCTGTATTCGATACAATTCAATCAACTCTTGCTAACGGTGATAAAGTTCAATTGATTGGTTTCGGAAACTTTGAAGTGCGCGAACGTGCTGCACGTAAAGGACGTAACCCACAATCAGGTGAAGAAATCGAAATCGCTGCAAGTAAAGTTCCAGCTTTCAAAGCAGGTAAAGCACTAAAAGACGCAGTAAAATAATTCGAGATTTTACATAGGAGTCCGTCCAGCAAATCTGTCAATCAGATGGCTATGGATGGACTCCTTTCCATTTTTTTATGGAATACATAAGGAAGTACAAGTCACTATACGGAATGATTGGAATGTGCTAGTATTTTGGTGAAATAGGTTTTGTTCCTACAAGGAGGACATGCTGTTATGAAAGAGCAAGATGTAAATAAATTAGAGCAGGCAGTTACGATGATCTTGGAAGCGATCGGTGAAGATCCGGCTCGTGAAGGATTAGTTGAAACGCCGAAACGTGTAGCGAAAATGTACCAAGAAGTTTTTGAAGGTCTAAATAAAGATCCAAGAGATTATTTTGATACGGTATTTCATGAAAATCATGATGAAGTCGTATTAGTGAAAGATATACCATTTTATTCTATGTGCGAGCATCACTTAGTGCCATTTTTCGGTGTAGCCCATGTAGCATATATTCCACGTAATGGAGTGGTCGCTGGCTTAAGTAAATTAGCTAGAGCGGTTGAAACGGCAGCACGTCGTCCGCAATTGCAAGAACGCATTACATCGAGCGTGGCAGATGCTATGATGGAAAAACTGAATCCGCATGGTGTCTATATCATTATTGAAGCGGAACATATGTGCATGACAATGAGAGGAATCAAGAAGCCTGGAGCGAAAACTATCACGACAGTCGCTAGAGGAATCTATGAACACGATGACGTCAAACGGGCTGAAATTTTATCTCTTATTAGAACAAACTAAGGTCTTTGCCGAGCACTTGCTGTATATGCTATCATTAGAATTATATATAGACTGGAGATGCGAACATGACACAACCGGATTATCTAATTATTAAAGCTAAAAAAGATGGAGTGAATGTCATTGGACTCACTAGAGGCAATGACACAAAGTTTCACCATACCGAAAAATTAGATAGAGGAGAAGTCATGATCGCGCAGTTTACCGAGCATACATCCGCTATAAAGATTCGGGGAGAAGCTGAAATTCATACAGCTCATGGCGTAGTTTCAAGCGAAGAAAAAGAATGACCGTATAGTTTACGGGAATGGAGCTTACTGATGGAGACAAAAGGATTCACTGACCAAGTCGACAATTATATATATGATTTGCGACGCGCTATTTACCAGCCAGTGGTCGAACGAGATGCAGGGCGTGCATCGATTGACAGGCGAAAAGCAGCGTTGCTCCTATTGCCTTTGCTCAATGGAGAGCAGTGGACGGACGAGATGCAGACCGCAGCTTTGGCGATTGGTGCCATCCATACGGCATTTGACGTTCATGACCAAATTGATATCGCAGATGCATCATCCAAAGAACAGCAATTGATGGTTCTCGCCGGTGATCACTTCAGTGGTATCCATTACAAGCTATTGGCATCGATTCCGAATTTCCATCTCATTCGTTCCTTGTCTGCAGCAATCGGTAGAGTCAATGAATGCAAGACGACATTGTTACAAACTCCGCCAACAACACTCGAAGAGCGATTACAGTTGATTACTGAAGTGGAAAGCGCGTGTATTGTAGAATTCTTCGACACATTTGGCTTTACGCGGTACACACACATCATCGAGACGCTTGTTCCATTCCTATGGTTGCTTGACAGTAAACAGCATGATTTAAATCGGATGAAATTTCCGCATTTAGTGCCAAATACGAGTGACACGCAAGACTGGATCGATCAATTGCAGCAACAGCTGAAGGATAGATTAGAAAACAGTTTTTATTTACATACTGAATTAGTGGAAGAGTTGCAAAAAATGACGAACGAACAAGAAAGTAAACTGAAGTGAAGAAAGAAGGGACGAACTGTGGCGGTCTCAAAAGAAGAAAAAGTTCATAACGTCTTTGAAAAAATTTCGACAGACTATGATAAAATGAATTCCGTGATCAGTTTCAATCAACATATTAAGTGGCGAAATGATATCATGGTGCGCATGAATGTACAGCCTGGAGCGAAAGCACTTGACGTTTGTTGCGGTACAGCAGACTGGACCGTAGCATTAGCCGAGGCGGCTGGACCTACTGGCGAAATTGTTGGATTGGACTTCAGTGCGAACATGCTGGATTCCGGCAGAGATAAAGTAGCACCTTATCCGAATCTAACATTGATTCAAGGTAATGCCATGTCTCTTCCTTTCCCGGATCATTCATTCGATTATGTGACTATAGGTTTTGGTCTACGAAACGTTCCGGATTACTTAACTGTATTAAAAGAAATGCGACGTGTTTTAAAACCGGGTGGTATGGCAGTATGTTTGGAAACATCTCAACCCAAAATACCTGTCTATCGTCAAGGTTTCCGTTTCTATTTCAAATATATTATGCCGTTATTCGGTAAACTCTTCGCGAAGAGCTATAAAGAATATTCTTGGCTACAAGAATCTGCAAATGATTTCCCAGGCATGAAAGAGTTGGCGCAACTTTTTGTCGATGCAGGATATCAAGAGGTTTCTTATAAGTCTTACAGTGGCGGTGCGGCGGCGGGCCATATCGGTTACAAATAATGAGTACACGGGAGAAGGTAATGGGTTTGGAGAAAATTAAGTTGATGTCGCTTTATACGGATTTCCGCAAAGACATGTCCTATATTGAAAAAGAACTTGAGCGTTCCGTGCAATCTTCTTCTCCCATTGTTCGTCAAGCTTCTTTGCATTTATTGAAAGCGGGTGGAAAGAGGATTCGGCCGATTTTTGTGATTTTGGCTGCACAGTCTGGTAACTATTCGATGGAAAATGCTGCAAAGGTCGCTGTATCACTAGAATTAATTCACATGGCGTCTCTTGTCCATGATGACGTAATCGATGATTCTGATATGCGGCGCGGATTAGAAACTGTTAAAGCGAAGTGGAACAACAGGGTAGCGATGTATGCAGGCGATTTCATCTTTTCACGTGCGCTGACATCTATAGGCAATATCGAAAAAGCTTCTGTCCATCAAATTTTGGCAGAGACAATGCTTGAGATATGCAAAGGGGAAATCATTCAAATTGATTTCCAGCAACAAACCGATCAAGGATTACGTGATTATTTAAAGCGTATTAAGCGTAAGACGGCTTTATTGCTTTCTTCAAGCTGTGAACTTGGCGCATTAAGTTCGGATGCAGATGCAGAAACTGTTCGGAAATTGAAGCGTTATGGCTATTTCACAGGGATGGCATTTCAAATTATTGATGATATCCTGGACATTACTTCAACAGATGCGGAGCTTGGAAAACCAGCCGGAAGCGATTTATTAAATGGTCATATTACTTTGCCGGTTTTATACATAAAAGATGATGAACAATTCAAACCCTTTATGGAACGTGCGTTTACCGGTGAGATGGAAGAGTCAGATAGACAAGCGATGCTTCGTTATATTCGACAAAGTGGTGCGATCGACAAAGCACAGCATGTGAGTGATTTGTATTTGATCAAAGCGTTGAAGGAATTGGAAAGTCTACCGAATAGCAAATCGAAGAAAGCATTGATTCAAATCGCTGATTTCATCGGACAACGAAAATATTGACGATGTTTGTTAATAGTTGAAAGAAAAAGGCGTCAATGTTACGATTTAAAAGGGATATTCCCTATACATGATTGAAGGAGTGTTTTAGAGATGGAAAGAACATTTTTAATGGTAAAGCCTGACGGCGTACAACGTAACCTAATTGGTGAAATTGTTGGTCGTTTCGAAAGTAAAGGATTCCAATTAGTTGGCGGGAAATTAATGAACATTTCTCAAGAACTTGCTGAACAGCATTACGGAGAGCACAAAGAACGTCCATTCTTCGGAGAGCTTGTAGAATTCATCACTTCTGGACCAGTTTTCGCAATGGTATGGGAAGGCGAGAACGTAATCTCTACTTCACGCTTAATGACGGGTGCTACAAATCCGAAAGAATCAGCTCCAGGAACGATCCGCGGAGATTTCGCTGTAACAGTAGGCAAGAATATCATTCATGGTTCAGACTCAACTGAGTCAGCAAGCCGCGAGATCAACTTGTTCTTTAAAGAAGAAGAGCTTGTGACTTATGACAAAACAGTGAACAACTGGATTAATTAATTGCCAAAAACAGCCGAGCGAATTTCGCGTGGCTGTTTTTCTTATACATACGATATACTTTTTCCGCTATAATGAGAACGTACATAGAAAGAAAAGGCAACAGGGGGTCATGAGATGTCTGATTATTCGATATTAATTCAAGGCGTAAAGAAGAAGACCGGGATCGATTTATCTTTATATAAAGAAGCTCAAATGAAGAGAAGACTCACTTCTTTGTATGAAAAAAAAGGCTTCCGTAATTTTAAAGATTACTCTCAAGCTATTCAAACAGACAAAGACTTATTGGAAGAATTCCTTGACCGAATGACGATTAATGTGTCAGAATTTTACCGCAATGCCGTTCGTTGGAATGTCTTAGAGAAGAAGATTTTCCCGCAATTATTAGAGAAAAATAAGCGCTTGAAAATTTGGAGTGCCGCTTGTTCTACGGGAGAAGAGCCTTATTCACTTGCGATGGTTCTGTCCTCACATGTTCCATTGCGTGATATCTCCATCCACGCGACGGATCTTGATCTGGGCGTGTTGAATCGTGCGAAAGTTGGCCTATACAATGAACGTGCATTAAAAGAAGTCCCCAAGCCAATCATTGATAAATATTTCATAAAAGAAGGCGCATCTTATCAAGTTGTAGATGATATTAAGAAAACAGTTACGTTCAAACAACAAAACTTGCTTGAAGATCGCTATGATACAAACTATGACTTGATCGTATGCCGTAATGTGATGATCTATTTCACGGAAGAGGCGAAAGACCAAATCTATTCCAACTTCTCCAAAGCATTAAAGCCAGGGGGGATTCTGTTCGTCGGAAGCACAGAACAGATCTTCAATCCTGAAAAATACAATTTTGAATCAGTAGATACATTCTTTTATAGAAAAAAACAATAATCCACGTTACGGAGGAATCGAATATGCGCTTTATAACAGCTGGAGAATCACACGGCCCAAAACTTACAGCCATCATTGAAGGATTACCTGCACAGATGGAACTAACGGCTGAAATGATCAATAAAGAATTAAAGAGAAGACAAGGTGGACACGGTAGAGGTCGTAGAATGCAAATAGAGAAGGACCTTGTGGAAATCTCTTCTGGTGTACGCCATGGTAAAACAATAGGCTCACCGGTCACGCTGACGGTTGTTAACGATGATTGGAAGCATTGGACTGGTATTATGGGCGTAGAACCACTTCCCGAAGATATGAATCCTGAAGATGTGAAGCGTCAGATCACTCGTCCACGTCCTGGGCACGCAGATCTTGTAGGTGGCATGAAATATGGTCACCGTGATTTGCGAAATGTCCTTGAACGTTCGTCGGCACGTGAGACAACGATGCGTGTAGCAATCGGAGCAGTTGCGAAGCAATTCTTGCGTCAGCTCGGTATCGAAACTGTAGCGCATGTAACAGAAATTGGTGGCGTTCAAACAAATCCTGCTGCTTATGCAGATTTATCCATAGAAGAACTTCGTGCCATCGTAGAAGAAGATGCAGTATACTGTGCGGATCAAGATGCGTCAGCCAAAATGACAGAAGCGATAGATGCGATTAAAAAACGCGGCGATACACTGGGCGGCGTAGTGGAAGTGATCATCGAAGGATGCCCTCCAGGAATCGGTAGTTATGTACAGTTTGATCGTAAAATGGACGGCAAACTTGCTGGAGCTATGATGAGCATCAACGCATTTAAAGGTGTGGAAGTAGGTCTTGGATTTGATATGGCGAAAATGCCAGGCAGTGAAGTGCATGATGAAATCGCATGGAATGCAGATCAAGGCTATTACCGTAAATCCAATCGTTTAGGTGGACTTGAAGGTGGAATGACGACAGGTATGCCAATCGTAGTTCGCGGTGTAATGAAACCAATTCCGACGCTTTATAAGCCACTCGAAAGCGTAGATATCGATACGAAAGAAGCCTTCGTTGCGACAATTGAGCGATCTGATCCTTGTGCGGTTCCTGCCGCATCCGTTGTAGCTGAGCATGTCATCGCAACTGAAATGGCAAAAGCTATCATGGAGGAATTCCGTTCGGATACAATGGACGGTCTACAGAAGGATATTGAACAATATAGACAATATGTAAAGGAGTTTTAAGATGGATAAGTTAACGGTTTCCGTCCGCGATCATCGATACGACGTCTATATAGGTTCGAAAACATATGATTTATTTTCGACTGAATATGCAGAGTTACTTAGTTCGACAGATAAAATTGGTATCATTGCCGATGCGCATGTTGCGGAGTTACATCTTCCTTTATTACAACAAGCTCTACTACGTTCTGGTCGCGAGGTATCGGTGAAAATTGTGCCTGGCGGCGAGAAGTGTAAAATGCCAGAAGTTTACGTAGAGTGTCAGTCTTTCTTACTGACTGAAGGTTTTACACGTAATTCACTTCTCATCGCTTTCGGCGGTGGAGCATGCGGAGATCTGACAGGATTTGTGGCAGCTACGTTTATGCGTGGAATTCGCTTCATTCAATGCCCTACAACTGTTCTTGCGCATGATAGTGCAGTCGGTGGCAAGACAGCCATCAATATGCCGGAAGGGAAGAACATGGTCGGTTCATTCCACCAGCCTTCAGCGGTATTATTTGATACGGATGTATTTAACACGTTGCCGGCTTCCGAAATGCGTTCAGGACTAGCGGAATTAGTCAAACACGCCTTTATTTCGGATGCGCATTGGACAGAGCAATTATTGGAAAAGAAGGAGTTCTCTACTCCATCCATCGAGTGGCTTGAAAAAGAATTATTACAAGGCATCCAAGTGAAAGCCGATATTGTAGGACAAGACGAGTTTGAAGGTTCTACACGTAAGTTTCTAAATTTCGGTCATACATTTGGTCATGCAGTAGAAGCGGCATCAGGATTCGGCGCTCTCAGTCATGGAGAATGTGTCATGATCGGTATGGGATATGCTTTCTTGCTAAGTGAAAAATATGGTGATATTCCTGAAGGGTTTACTAATCGTTATCTTCACTTTGCTAACCGT
Organism: Sporosarcina ureae; assembly: GCF_002109325.1. GTDB lineage: Bacteria > Bacillota > Bacilli > Bacillales_A > Planococcaceae > Sporosarcina > Sporosarcina ureae_C. The sequence goes on from NZ_CP015348.1 coordinate 3,250,917, forward strand.
AACGGTTATACATTCGGACCGGTATTCTCTTATAGTTTCGAAGAGTTATTATCCTATATGCAAAAGGATAAAAAAGCTTCATTTGGTAAGATGAATTTTGTGTTACTGCAAAAGATTGGTGAACCGTTTGTGAAGGAAATTAGTGCAGAAGAGTGTCAGAAAGCATTTATGGAGTTCAAAGAGAAATTGGAAAGCGAGGGGATCGTATGAGTGTAAGAGGAATTAGAGGCGCCACAACTGTGGAAACTGATAACGCGCAAGAAGTGTTACAAGCGACAGAGTCTCTTGTACTCGAAATGGCAGAGGCGAATCAATTTAAACCCGAAGATATCGTTTCGGTCATTGTTTCAACGACAGTGGATGTCAAAGCAGCATTCCCAGCAAAAGCAATCCGCTCAATTGAAGGCTGGACGTATGTGCCGGTTATGTGTACACATGAGATCGATGTACCAGGCTCTATGCGTATGTGTATACGCGTCATGATGAATGTAAATACATCAAAAAAACAAAATGAAATACAACATATCTATCAAAATAAGGCAATTCAATTACGACCTGATCTACAAAAATAAATCAACGAAAGTAAAGGAGGAGCCATCCCATGAAGTGGAAACCAATTTTACGTACGATGAAACCTTATACCCCAGGCCGTTCACTAGAAGGTGTAAAACATACATACGGCTTGCAAGAAGTAAATAAGCTCGCTTCAAATGAAAACCCTTATGGTTCATCACCGAAAGTCGCAGAGTATTTACGTTCAAAAGCAGCCCAATTTGAAATATACCCAGATGTATACACAGCAGGTTTACGTGGAAAGCTAGCGGAATTCCATCAAGTTGAATCGAATGAAATTCTTTTCGGAAACGGTTCAGATGAAATTGTTACTATCATTTCACGTGCCTTACTGCAACCGGGTACGAATACAGTGATGGCTTCCATAACGTTTCCTCAATATGCACATAATGCAAAAATTGAGGGAGCGGAAATTCGTGAAGTGGCCATGCTTGAAAATGGCGACCACGATCTAGAAGGCTTTTTAAAAGTTGCGGATGAAGAAACAGCAGTCATCTGGATTTGTAACCCAAACAACCCGACAGGAAATCTTTTGTCGAGTACAGCGGTGAAAAATTTCTTGGATCAAGCGCCTAAGACAGCTCTTATCGTTCTTGATGAAGCGTACTTTGAATTTGTTACGGATTCTTCACAGGAAGACGCAATGAAGTGGATTCATGACTACGATAACTTAATTATTCTTCGTACTTTCTCTAAAGCATATGGACTAGCAAGTTTTCGCATTGGGTACGGTGTGACGAACGCGGATGTAGTATCAGAACTCAATAAAGTACGAAATCCTTTCAACAACAGCTCATTGGCGCTCGCGGTAGCGGAAGTTGCGCTTGAAGATCAGGAGTTTCTTCAACATTGCGTGACCCACAATGCGGAAGAACGAAAACGTTATGAGGAGTATGCAAAACAGCATTCATTAGCAATCTATCCTTCGGCTACTAATTTTGTATTAATCGCTGTACCTGGAGATGCAGATGAAGCATGCGAAGTGTTATTACAAAACGGATATATTGTCCGCAGCGGAAATCTGCTGGGCACACCAGGATTTGTTCGCGTGACAATTGGAACGCATGAGCAAAATACAGGTTTATTCAAAGCATTTGATCAATTATTAACTAACTAGTAAGGATAGATGACAATGAAAACGACTGTAAGTATTATCGGACTCGGGTTGATCGGTGGATCCCTTGGTCTAGCATTAAAGCGAAATCCAGAAGTTCATATTATAGGTTTTGACCGTTCTTACGCTACTGCTGATGAAGCATTTCGAAGAGGAATCATCGATACGGTTGCACCTTCCGCAAAATCAGCCTGTGAACAGGCTGACTTTGTTGTTTTTGCGACGCCTGTTAACACGACAGTGGCTCTTTTTGAAGAAGCGGTAGAGTGGGACTTTAAAGAACATGCAATTGTCAGTGATACAGGCAGTACGAAAAAACCTATTATGGATGCAGCTAAAGCATTGCAAAATAAAGGAATTACCTTCATTGGTGGTCATCCGATGGCGGGTTCTCATAAGAGCGGTGTATCTGCTGCGATGGAGCATCTCTTTGAGAATGCGTATTATATTCTCACCCCTAATGAAACAACAACTGAAGAACAAATCATGCATATAGAAAATTTGCTGTCTTCAACTAAAGCGAAATTGATTGTACTACAAGCAGAAGAGCATGATCGCATGACGGCAATTATTAGCCATTTTCCGCATATTGTTGCATCTTCTTTAGTCGGTCGTTTAGCTGCACAAGAAGAAGATCAACCATTCGTAAAAAAATTGGCTGCAGGTGGTTTCAGAGATTTAACACGTATCGCTTCGGCAGATCCTGTCATGTGGCGAGATATTACCATTCAAAATAGAGAAGAATTATTGTCACAAGTGGATGGTTGGCTTCATGAGATGAACTCGATCCGCGATATGCTAGAAGAGAATAATCCAGAGCATATTTTTGATTTCTTTGCACAGGCAAAAACGTACCGCGATCAATTGCCTTCCACAAGTCAAGGTGCAACTCAAGGGGCGCTTTATATGCCATTTGATTTACACATCGACATACCCGATCATCCTGGTATCATTTCCGAAATCACTAAAATTCTAGCAGATTCTAATATTAGTTTGACTAATATACGTATCGTCGAAACACGTACAGATGTGTACGGTATTTTGGTTATTAGCTTTCAATCAGCTTCTGAACGTAAGCGAGCTCGTCAAGTGTTGACGTCAGAAACGGATTATTCCATGCACGTACTTTAAGAGGAGGAGAGCGCAATGTCAGAACAACAAACCGTTTCATTTGAAAAACCGGTCCTTCGCGGCACTTTGCAAGTACCTGGAGATAAATCTATTTCCCACCGTGCCGTGATGTTGGGGTCAATTGCAAAAGGCAAAACGACTATCAGTGGATTTTTGGATGGTGAAGATTGTCTGAGTACGATTGAAATGTTCAAACAGCTTGGTGTGAAGATTACTCGTAACGGAACAGATGTCACTGTTGAAAGTCCTGGCATCGCGAATTGGCAGACACCTGCTAAGGCATTGGATGCAGGCAACTCGGGAACGACTGCTCGTTTAATGCTAGGTATTTTATCAGGATCTTCGGTTACTTCTGAAATGTGTGGAGACCAATATTTGTCGAAGCGACCAATGAAACGCGTAACAGATCCTTTAGAACAAATGGGTGCTACTATTACGAGTGAAGGGAAGGCGGATTATTTACCTCTAACTATCACTGGAAAAACGTTGCAGGCCATCGACTATTTAATGCCTGTTGCCAGTGCACAGGTGAAGTCTGCCATTTTACTGGCGGGTCTTCAAGCACAGGGCACGACTTCTGTTACTGAAATTGCTGTCTCTCGTGATCATACGGAGCGCATGCTAGTCCAATTTGGTGCGGAGCTTGAACAACAAGATAAAGTGATTCGTATAGAAGGTGGACAGCAACTGACGGGGACTGATGTTGTAGTGCCAGGGGATATTTCATCTGCAGCATTTTTCATGGTAGCAACAGCAGTAGTAGAAAATAGTGATGTTTCGTTTCTAAAAGTTGGATTGAACCCTACTCGGACAGGTATACTAGACGTACTGGAATCGATGGGTGTAGAGATCGAACTATCGGATGAACAAGGGTTTACAGGTGAGCGCTACGGTACTGTGCGTATCCGACATTCTAAACTGCGAGGGACGGAAATTGGTGGCGAATTGATTCCAAGACTGATCGATGAACTTCCCGTACTTGCATTGTTGGCAACACAAGCGGAAGGAAAGACCGTGATCAAAGACGCGGAAGAACTTCGTGTTAAAGAGACGGACCGTATTGAAGCAGTTGCTACAGAATTGCGGAAACTCGGAGCGAATATCGAGACCACACCGGATGGAATGATTATACAAGGACCGACACCTTTAACGGGAGCTACACTGCAATCATACGGTGACCACCGTCTTGGAATGATGGCAGCCGTTGCAGGATTGATTACGTCTAGTCCTGTTCAAATCGATAATCCATCTTGTATTGCTATTTCCTATCCACACTTTTTCGAAGATCTATCGGAGCTAGTGAATCAATAAAGTAGAATAGAAAGCTCAGGTGAAGAAATGAATGTACTGCAGGAATTGGAGCAAATTTTACTCGACGGAGATTTAGATGCTCTACAAGATAAAATACAGAAACTGCAAGCGGCGAATGAATATGATGCTCTATATGATGTCGCGAATATGTTAGTCGAATATGGATTCGTCGGACAAGCAGACGGGATATTCTCAGAGCTACTAGTAGTGTTCCCGGATGAAGCGCAGCTGAAAATAGATCGAGCTGCTGCTTTGCTTGAACTGGGTGAAGAGGATGAAGCGCTATTATTGCTAACGGATATCTCACCAGACGAGGAAGAGTATGTTCAAGCATTGCTAGCGCAGGCGGATTATTATCAAATGCTTGGCCTTGCCGAAACAGCATTAGCTAAAGTACGGGAAGCTGCAGAACTGGCTCCTCACGAACTGGTAATCCAGCTAGCGCAAGCGGAGCTTCTATTGGACTCAGGAAGATACAGTGAATCGGTGAGAATTTATCAGAAGCTTCACGAGTCATCTGACGAGGTTGCGGGCGTACGTCTGTCTTCACGTCTTGCCGAAGCTTACAGCGCAGGTGCTGCGTATGAAGAAGCCATACCTTTCTATGAGGAATTACTTGAGAATGCATCAAATCCTGAAGAATTATTCGGATTGGCATTGGCTTACTACCAAACTGCACGCTATTCGGAAGCCGTAACGCGTCTCGAGCAATTAATTGAAATGGATCCAGATTATTTCTCGGCCTATATGCTAGCAGGTCAAAGTTATGCCCAGCAAAATGAAGATGACAAAGCCTATGAACTGTTCCAAAAAGGTATTGAGCGTGATGAATTTGATAAAGAATTACAACTCGCTGCAGGTAAATCTGCTTTAAAACTGCAAATGCCTGAACAAGCAGAAATGCATTTGAAAGAAGCACTCGTACTGGATCCGGAATATATCGATGCTCTCGTAACGCTTGCTGCAGTCTACGAAAATCAGGAAGAGGACGAGGCATTAATTGAATTGCTACTGTACGCAGAAGCAGATCAATTGGAGATTCCTTTACTCGATGCTTTTCTTGCATATGCCTATGAGCGTAAGGAAGATTATAAAAAAGCGAATGAAATGTATTTGAAAGCATATGATGGGATGAACGAAGATGCTGCTTTCTTAGATCAATATGCACGATTCTTGCTAGAGGAAGGCAAACGCGAAGAAGCATTGCCGATTATTCAGCAGCTAGTTAGAATTGCACCGCATGAAGAAGAATGGACAGCATATATCGCGCAATCTGAAGAGGAGGGGTAAGATGAATGCCATGGTTCCTGTAGCTGCCAAGAAAGAATTTTTAAGGTGGTTTTTAAAGCGCTATCGATTAAAGCGACGGGAATGTGTATGGATTTTAAATTATCTTCTCAGCAACGAACATTTATTGACGAATGTTCACTTCACAGATGAAGCTCATCACTGTCCGCGTGCTATGATCATTTCCACAACAGAAGTGGATAGTATTCCCTTCCGTTTCTACAAGGGGAGTTTGATGACAGCAGACGCAGAAAAATCATTTCACGACCTTAGGCTGCATCCAGATGAAGATATGTTCATCCAACTGAATTTCAAAAACAGCAATAAGTGTCCGGAGTATGCGAGTGTGGCGGAAGAGAATCCTTATTTGCCTGAAGATCTCTTGAAGAAAAAGAAGGACCAGCAAATAGCGGAAAAACTTCTCGAAGAGAGCTTCACCTTGACGACCAATGAAATGTTGCTGAAGAAAATCGACGAAGCGCTAGACAAAGGCGACCGTGAGCTATTCATCAGCTTAACGGCTATGCTGAATGAAATGAAAAAAGATAAAGACATTCACCAATGATTTCGCCCTTCGCGGTGGAATCATTGGTTTGCGTTGAGGGAACATATGCGCTAAACTTTACTAAGTAATGTAAGGAGGAATGACAATGAACTGGGTTCCGAAGGATGTAGATACCTACATAAATCAGAAAGAATATATCGATACAATCGTTGTGCCTTTGATTGCCATAGATACGCGACCTGAAACTATGAAAAACAGCGCTTCCTCTTCCGAATTCTTGATGAATCTTTCCATGTTCATCGAGAAGCAGTTCAAGGGGCGTATGATGTTCATGCCGCCTGTGTCCTATACACAGTCGACAGACTTGCAGCAAATGGCAGATACGCTGTCAGAGGACTTGCAGAAGTCTTCCTTTACGCATGTTTTCTATCTCACGACGGATCCGAAGTGGACAAGCGTCACGGTGGAGGGTAAGATTGTCTGGCTGCCGTCTATCCCACTAGAGACAATGGATAACCATCTACGTCAGACCATCATGGAAGACCAGCTACGGCAAGTTCTGACACACTTCATGGAGAGTTGGAACGTGCAGTGAGAAGCTGGTTGCGATTAGTGAATAATTTCTAAGTTTTGGGGAGAATTTGTGCTTTGGAGGCGACCCTTTAATCGTTGCGATAAAAGTGGAAGGTATTTCTTGTGGTCGATTCAAGCTGAGGCAGTAATCGATTTGGAAATTGAATTTGAACTATGTTAAACTTTAATCTGTATACGTATTAAAAGTAAGTCCGAAGACAACGCTAATTAACACAAAGTAATCATTCAGAAATACCGCTACCAAGAGGATGCAAGCACTATTTTGTACTTATTTAAAGAACTATGTCGGTTTGTCACCAAATCTTAATATTTGTCCACAAACTTAAGCACCTACTAAAAGCATTATTGAATTTAGTTTCATATTGATATATCATAGATATGTCCTAGTATTACAATTAGCAAAAGAATGTCCGTGGGACTGACTTTGGAGTAAGAGGAGGGAAATTACTGATGAGCAATAAAGTGTCAAGACGCACGTTCCTAAGTTATACATTAATGGGAACTGGTGGGTTCATGGCCTCTGCAATGCTGATGCCGATGATTCGTTTCGCAATTGATCCCGTTCTGGCTAGTGCCGGCGGTTCCGACATGATTCCAACACCGCAAAAAGAAGCCGATCTTTCAGAAGTACCGGTTCGTGTAGACTATACAATCAAAGATCGACAAGATGCATGGTATACTTCTGACGAATCTAACACGGCTTGGGTCTACAAAGAAGGCGACAAAGTCATAGCACTTTCTCCAGTCTGTAAACACTTAGGGTGTACTGTAAACTGGGAAGGCGACGAGCATAAAAACGAGTTTTTCTGCCCTTGTCACGCTGGACGTTACAAGAAAAATGGTGATAACATTCCAGGAACACCGCCACTTGGACCGCTTGATGAGTTTGAAGTAGAAGTCATCGACGGATTTGTCTATCTTGGTGGAGTAATACCGAACACATTAGTCTAAAGGGTAAGGGGGTACGACCGCAGTGTTAAATAAAATTTATGATTGGGTGGATGAACGGTTAGATATCACACCAATTTGGCGAGATATCGCTGACCACGAAGTACCTGAGCACGTAAACCCTGCACATCATTTTTCTGCATTCATCTATTGTTTCGGAGGTTTGACGTTTTTCGTAACGGTTATCCAAATCTTGTCTGGTATGTTCCTGACAATGTATTACACACCGGATATTGAAAACGCATGGAAATCAGTTTTCTACCTTCAAAATGATGTTGCATTCGGTGAACTTGTGCGAGGGATGCACCACTGGGGAGCTTCGTTAGTTATCGTAATGATGTTCCTACATACTTTGCGTGTATTCTTTACAGGGTCTTATAAGAAACCTCGTGAATTGAACTGGATCGTCGGAGTGTTAATCTTCGGCGTCATGCTAGGTCTAGGTTTCACAGGCTATCTATTGCCTTGGGATATGAAAGCTCTATTTGCAACAAAAGTTGGGATTGAGATTGCCGCGTCAGTACCTTTCATCGGAGAACAGATTAAAATCCTTCTCGCGGGTGATTCCACGATTCTAGGTGCACAGACGTTAACAAGATTCTTCGCGATTCATGTATTTTTCCTACCAGCTGCTTTGCTTGGGTTGCTTGCAGCACACTTTATCATGATCAGAAGACAAGGTATTTCCGGACCACTATAAGAACCAGTTTTATGGTTAGGGTCATCTGAAATTTAAGAAGGAGGGAATAACATGCACCGCGGAAAAGGGATGAAATTTGTTGGGGATTCGCGCATCAAGGCTTCAGGCAAGATGGCGAATACACCAAAAGACTACTCAGAATATCCGGGTAAAACCGAAGCATTCTGGCCAAACTTTCTATTGAAAGAGTGGATGGTTGGAGCGGTTTTCTTAATCGGCTATCTAATCGTTACTCTTGCACACCCGTCACCGCTTGAGCGTCAAGCGGACCCGACGGATACAATGTATATACCGATACCAGACTGGTATTTCCTATTCATGTATCAGCTATTGAAATATGAATTCGCTTCCGGTCCTTATAACGTGATCGGTGCGATCGTCATTCCAGGATTGGCATTTATGGCATTAATGCTAGTTCCATTCATGGATACAACGAAAGAGAGACGTCCATTTAAGCGTCCGTTGCCAACAGGCTTCATGATTCTTTCATTCTTGGCGATCTTCTACTTGACTTGGGAATCAGTCGAAAACCACGACTGGGAAGCAGCAAAAGTTCAAGGTGCAATCGTTGATGAAGTAGAATATGATGAAACAGCAGAAGGGTATGAGATTTATCAGGGCTCTTCCTGTATTGGCTGTCACGGTGACTCTTTCCAAGGTGGATTGGGCTTGCCGTTAACTAACACAGGTATGACACCTGAAGAAATCATCGAAATCGCTCATGATGGCCGAGGTTCAATGCCTCCTGGTACATGGGAAGGTTCAGATGAAGATCTTCAAGTACTTGCTGAATTTATATCTGAGCTAGAAACGAAGTAAGAAAAAAGAGTCAGGAAACTGGCTCTTTTTTTCTATCTATTTATACGTAACCAAATTATACATAGAAGTAGTATATTCCAATGGAAGTGGTGATGTTTTTGCGAATGTTATGGGCACAAATCTGGATGATTCTTTCACATAAATCATTCTTATGGATTCTTCTTTTCATTAATATATTAGGGTCTGTGTACGGATATGATTGGTATATGTGGCAGCTGGAAATTACCGAGCCAAAGTTTTGGATTTTCGTACCGGATAGTCCGACCGCTACATTATTCTTTTGTTTCGCTATCATCGGCTGGCTACTCAATCGAAACTTCAAACTGATGGAAGCTCTCGCACTCATTACGCTGATCAAATATGGATTATGGGCAGTGGCAATGAACTTGCTGACACTTGTCGTAACGGGTTCGATCGGCTGGGTTGGTTGGATGCTGATTGGTTCTCACTTCGCAATGGCATTGCAAGGCATTCTGTATTTACCGAAATATAGATTCACTGGGTGGCATATTGCCATTGCCGCAATTTGGACACTTCATAACGATGTAATTGATTATGTGTTTGGGCAAATGCCCATTTACCGTGACTTGACGCAATTCAGTCCGCAAATCGGTTATTTCACATTTTGGTTATCGATCGCTTGTATTGTAATTGCAATATGGGATTATAGATCAAGATTGAAAGCACGGGCTTTGAAAGCGTAGCTAATAGTTGCAGTAACCAAGCAAACATTATAAAATGTAGGATAGAGAGAAAGAGAAAGGGGAGAGATCGACGTGTTCTGGATTTACTTTGCCGTCATTTTATTGCTACCGATTTACGCGCAATTTAAAGTGAAAAGCACATATAAAAAGTATTCGAAGATCCGTTCTACTTCTGGGATGACCGGTGCTCAAGTAGCGAGACTTATCCTGGATCAAAATGGTTTACATGATGTGAAAGTTGTGGAGAGCCAGGGGTTCTTAACGGATCACTATAATCCATTGACAAAAATCGTGGCATTGTCTACGAGTAACTATCACGAATCATCTGTTGCAGGTACAGCAGTAGCTGCGCACGAAGTTGGTCACGCTATTCAAGACAAAGAGGCTTACTCTTTCTTGCGCTTCCGCCACAGATTGGCGCCAGTCGCAAGTATAACTTCTAACGCATCTTGGGTATTCATCATGATCGGAATTATCTTCTCAAGCATGAATTCTTTGCTAGGGATCGGAATTGTGTTGATGGCAGTCGGTGTATTGTTCCAAATTGTTACATTGCCTGTAGAGTTTAATGCATCTTCACGTGCGATGGACCAGATCGTTCAACTTGGAATTATCCGCAACGACGAAGAGCCACAAGCGAAAAAGGTATTAAGTGCAGCAGCGATGACATATGTTGCCGCAACTGCAGTAGCTGTTCTAGAATTAGTACGTTTAGTACTAATCTTTACAAGCCGCGACTAATAAACAGAAAAATCCTTCTGCTGATATAGCAGAAGGATTTTTTTAATCGGCAATTGGCCGTTTTTGTTCATCCAGTGTGAAACCTTCACCCATGACATCATGTACTTCCATCATGGAGACAAACGCTTCAGGATCGACTGAGACGATCAGATTCTTCAATCGAATCATTTCATTTTTACCGACTACACAATAGAGTATTTCACGATCTTCCTTTGAAAAATGTCCGTATCCTTTGAACACGGTCACGCCACGTTCCATTGAATCGGCGATTTTACTAGCGATTTCATCGGGGAAGTTCGTTACGATGAAAGCACCTCTTGCGGAATATGCACCTTCTTGAACGAAATCAATGACCCGCGCACCGACGAATAACGCAACTAAAGTGTACATCATCGAACGGTAGTCTAAATACACAGCCCATGACAATAAGATGATTGCTGCATCAAATGTGAACATCGTTTTGCCCATTGTAATGCCGAATTTCTTATGCGCAAGCCTTGCTATGATATCAGAGCCGCCTGTCGTACCACCGCTTCTAAATATAATACCGAGCCCAACACCGATGAAAACACCCGCAAATAATGAAACTAAGAATAGATCGCCTTCCATATGGATATTGACTTCATATTTCATAAACAATTTAATGAATACGGAGACGGCTACTGTACCAATGACGGTATAAATGAAGGAACGTCTACCAAGCATTTTCCATCCTATAATGAACATGGGAATATTCAGCAACAAGTTCATCAATGCGGGATCCCAATTGAAGGCGAACAGTAAGATCAACGTAATTCCTGTGAATCCGCCTTCCGCCAGTTCATGTTGGATCGTAAAGTTTACGAGTCCGAAACTAAATAATGCTGCACCCAAGATAATTAATAAGATATTGCGTACACGAATTCCAGCGAACAAATACAACACTCCTTTGTTAGATGCACTCTTGATGTCATCAAGCTTTTATTTCTAGATAGCTTGTCCATTCAACGCACGTATTTTCATGTCACAATTCGTGCATTATACATAGTATGTGCTAAATATTATATTTTGACAATAGCCAGAAGAATGCATACGATAGGAAGGGGAGTTGATTGCGATGACTAAAACGATGGAACAACTGCAACAGGAAGTTGACACATACATAACAGGCTTTAAAGAAGGATATTTTCCTCCTATGGAACTCATCGCGCGATTGACAGAAGAGTTAGGGGAATTATCACGGGAAGTTCAAGATCGCTATGGTATGAAGAAGAAAAAATCTACTGAAGCTGTGCGGACTTTGGAGGAAGAAACAGGCGATCTATTATTCGTCCTCATCTGTTTCGCCAACTCACAACAAATCGATTTATCTACAGCACTTGAGACCGTCCTGACAAAATTCAACACAAGAGATAAAGACCGCTGGACTAAAAAGGAGGAAATGGAATGACGATTAAATTAGCGATAGCAGGTGCACGTGGAAGAATGGGTGGAACTGCGGTAGTGGCAGGTACGGAAGCAGCAGACATTGAAATCGTGGCGGCACTAGATTATAAACATGATGGAGAATATTTACATAATGGTTCAGTAACAGATGCGAAAGATGGAATTCCAATATATACATCTCTTGCAGCGTTACATGCGGCGCACCATCCAGATGTATTACTTGATGTGACGGATCCTGATGCGGTATTCGCTAACGCAAGCGAAGCATTATCTCTTGGTATGGACGTAGTAATCGGAACATCAGGATTGACTGCTGAAATGCTAGAGGACTTGGAGAGCCTTTCCAATGAACAGCAAAAGAGCTGTATTATCGCACCGAACTTCTCGATAGGCGCTGTGTTAATGATGAAATTTGCCCAACAAGCTGCACGTTATTTGGGAGACGTTGAAATACTTGAAATGCACCATGATCGGAAACTCGATGCACCGTCAGGAACTGCTGTTAAAACTGCAGAAATGATTCGTGAAGTCCGTGCAGCTCATATTCAAGGTCATCCTGAAGAACAAGAAACGCTAAAAGGCGCACGCGGTGCAGATGTGGAGGGAATGAAGATTCACAGCATTCGGTTACCTGGATTGCTTGCACATCAAGAAGTGCTCCTTGGCGGTGAAGGAGAGTTACTCAAAATCCGTCATGACTCATTCGATCGTAAGTCCTTTATGCCGGGGATATTACTGGCGATTCGTGAATCAGTTTCCACACCACGATTCGTATACGGGCTTGAAAAAATTATAGATTAAAATTTTGCGATGAGGCGGTTAATGTATGCAACATAGAAAATTAAAAGTAGGTGTCATTTGTTATCCTTCGCTTGGAGGATCAGGCGTAGTGGCAACGGAATTAGGACTGAAAATGGCGAGTAAAGGTCATGAGATGCATTATATTACATCGAGTAAACCTTTTCGTTTTTTAGATGTTCATCCAAATATCCAGTTTCATGAAGTGACGATCGAAGGATATGCGGTATTCAAGTACCCTCCTTATGACATTGCCCTTGCGAACCGTATTGCGCAAGTCATCGAATCGGAACAGCTGGATTTGCTCCACGTACACTATGCGGTGCCACACGCGATCTCTGCTATTCTGGCAAAAGATATGGCGGAATCCTCTATCGGTATTATAACGACCTTACATGGTACCGATGTGACGATTCTTGGCCACGACCCTGCATTACGAAATACATTGTCTTATGGTATTAATAAATCTGATCGTGTAACAGCTGTTTCACGTTCATTACGCAATGAAACGATTGAGTTGCTACAACCGAAGACGGAAATACGAACGATTTACAACTTTATCGACGAGGGAAAGTATTATCCACGTGAAGTAGCGCATCTGCGTGAAGAACTAGGTATTGCAGAAGATGAAAAAGTACTGATCCATATATCTAATTTCCGTAAAGTGAAGCGCATTCCCGATATTATCGAAAGCTTCCGTTTAATCGATAAGCAACATAAAGCAAAATTGCTATTAGTTGGTGAAGGTCCTGAAAAGTTTGATTTGGAAGAGTATGTAGAACGTATTGGATTGCAAGACGATATTCTGTTCTTAGGGAAACGGGATGATCTACCTGAATTATTATCAATCAGTGATGTGATGTTGTTACTTTCTGAGAAAGAAGCATTCGGTCTCGTCTTACTCGAAGCTTTTGCGTGCGGTGTGCCTGCCGTAGCCAATGCAATCGGCGGTATCCCGGAGGTTGTTCAGGATGGCGTTAACGGATTCTTAGTGCAACTAGGCGATGTACAAGCTGTTGCAGATCGTGTCACACAGTTGCTGAGCGATTCGGCTTTATATCAACAAATGAAAAAACATGCGATTCAAACAGTGCAAGAAGAATTTAGTTCTGATTCGATTGTAGAACAATATGAGGAATTATATTATGAAGTGGCGGCGATGAAATGACGTCTACATTTGGTTCCGCAGCGAGCCGGCAAGTCATTCTAGAATTAAGTACAGCAGGCTACGAAGCAGTCTTTGTCGGCGGTGCAGTACGTGATGCTGAACTCGGCAAAAAGCCGCTCGATATCGATATAGCAACGTCTGCTACACCTCACCAAGTCAAAGAAGTATTTAGGCATACTATCGATATCGGTATTGAACACGGTACGATTCTGGTGATGATGCACGGCGAGCCGATTGAAGTGACGACGTACCGTACCGAATCTACATATAGCGACCAGCGTCATCCTGATGAAGTAATCTATGTGAATTCATTGAAAGAAGATTTACAACGACGTGACTTTACGATCAATGCGCTTGCGATGACAGTGGATGGTGAACTCATAGATTTATTTGATGGACTGAAGGATTTGAAGCAAAAGATCATTCGTTGCGTGGGGAACCCTGAAGAACGCTTTGGGGAAGACCCGCTACGTATTTTCCGTGCTTTGCGTTTTTCCTCTGTTTTGAATTTTGAAATTGAAGAAAAAACATTGGATTCGATGAAAAAACTAGCTCCTTCATTACGGCATGTCGCAATTGAACGGATCAAAACCGAAATGGATAAACTGTTTCTAGGAGAGAATCCTTCCCGTGCATTTCATTACGGACGTCAAATTGGTTTACCCGAACTTTTTCCGGAGTTACTTGCGGCATTTGATACACTGGATCGCTACACTCCGTTTCTTCACGCGCGTCACGGCTTCGCAGCAATGCTTGCCTTAACGGACACAGAAGCCGCAAATCTCTCAAGACAGTTCAAATTGTCGAACGAGGAAAAACGCTTTTTGAAACAATTTGAGGAAGCATTTGCTAGCCGTAGAAATCATGTATTTGGTCCATGGGAATTCTATAGCTATTCAACCGACGTTTTAGAAGTTGTAGAAAAAGTGTATCATGTGAATCATGAAGATAATGAATTAATGACACAGCAAATTGAACAATATAAAGAGCAATTACCGATTAGAACTCGTACAGATCTCGCTTTTACTGGAACGGACTTGTTGAAGTGGTCAGGCAAAAGTGGTGGAAAATGGACGAGTGATTGGATCAAGAAAATCGAACGAGCAATTGTCTTCGGACAAATTGAAAATGACGCACAGGCGATAAAGGACTGGTTTATAAATGAAATCACCCGTGAAAAGTGAATTATTGAAACGATTATTTGCGGCGCAAGGTGAACCTATATCGGGTCAAGATATTGCCGATGAATTCGGTCTCTCACGCACAGCTATTTGGAAATACATTAAAGAGCTTGAAGAAGAAGGCTATGAAATTGGGTCACAACGAAAGAAAGGCTATTACTTAATTGAAGCCCCAGATTTGGTCAACCAAGGAAACATCACGGAGTATTTAACGACAGAACGCTACGGAAGGACTATTAAATATTTTACAACAGTCCCTACTACGCAGACGATTGCACATGAAGACGCACAAAATGGAGCGGAAGATGGCACGTTGATTATTTCTGAAGAACAAACAGCTGGAAAAGGACGTTTGGCTAGACCATGGACGTCAAAAGCAAATCGAGGCATTTGGATGAGTTTGATTATTCGTCCCGAACTGGCACCGCAATATGCCCCTCAATTGACACTGGTAGCGGCAGTAGCCATTGTTCGTGCAATTGAGGAAGTGGCAGATATTCAACCTATCATCAAGTGGCCAAATGATATTTTGATCAACGGTAAAAAGGTTACAGGTATTTTGACGGAGCTTCAGTCGGATCCCGATCGTGTCAAAGCGGTTATTTTGGGAATGGGCATCAATGCTAATCAACAGCCATCCGATTTCCCTGAAGAATTACAGACGATTGCCACATCATTACGTATCGAAAAAGGCGAAATGATTGACCGAGCGCAATTAGTGGCGGCCATCCTGAAGTATCTTGAGCAATATACGGACTTATATGTCGAAAAAGGATTTCCTCCAATTAAAATTTTATGGGAAAGTTATGCCGCCATTACAGGCAAGAAAATTAAAGCGAGCATGGTCCATGAAACAGTTGAAGGAGTCGCACTTGGTATATCACATGAAGGCATGCTAGAACTACAACTTGCAGACGGAACGATTCGCGGAATTTATTCCGCAGATATCGAGATTAAGAATTAAAACTATACAGAATCTGACTGTTTTGATATAGTATACGCATAGGGCGGTATCAATTATGGAGCTGCACCTGCTTGGCAAATGAATTATATAAGAAATCTGCCTTGATCTTTATAGACAGGGACGGAGGAAGCTAAATCAAACGCTTACGCAACCCTTCTGTCCAAATTTGGATCAGTAGGGTTTTATTTTTGGTTATTTTGCCTACCAAACGCCTGCTGAAATCAGACGTAAAGGAGAAGATTAACAGTGAAATCGACAACAGATTTTTCGAAAATGAAAACAAACGGTGAGAAAATCAGTATGCTGACAGCGTATGATTATCCGACAGCACAAATTGCAGAACAAGCGGGGATTGATGTACTTCTTGTAGGCGATTCACTTGGTATGGTCGTACTCGGTTATGATTCGACATCGCATGTGACGCTTGACGAGATGTCGCATCACGGCAAAGCAGTTCGCCGAGGTGCAAAAGATACATTTGTCATCGTAGATATGCCGTTTGGTACGTATCATGGTTCAGCTGACATAACCTTACAGAATGCTTTACGGTTATTCCAGGAAACTTCTGCGAATGCGCTTAAAGTAGAAGGCAGTGGTGCAGTCATCGATAAAATCAAGTTGTTGACGACAGCGGGTATGCCAGCATGTGCACATTTAGGATTGCTTCCGCAGTCTGCTGGAGTCACCGGTGGATATAAAGTACAAGGTAAAACAGCAGCGGCAGCTAAACAGCTGATTGATGATGCTAAAGCTTGTGAAGCAGCAGGAGCATTCATGATCGTGCTCGAGTGTATTCCTTTCCAATTAGCGAAAGAAGTTTCTATGGCCGTTTCTATTCCTATCATCGGAATTGGTGCAGGCGCAGAAACAGATGGACAAGTACTTGTTTTTCATGACATGGTTCGCTATGGTAATCATAAATTACCAAAATTCGTTGAAAGTTATGCGGAAGTTGGTAAAGATATCGAAGGCGCCATGAAGTTATATAACTCGGCAGTGAAAAACGGTTCATTCCCTTCTGAGAGCCACCGCTTCACTATGAAGGAAGAGGAACTGGATGCGTTGTACGGGGGGAAGACACTATGAATGCCAGTGCTACTATGCAAATAGTTCGTTCAATCGCTGAACTGAAAAATATTCTTAATCCAAGACAACGAAACGGACGCACAGTTGGTTTCGTACCGACAATGGGTTTCCTTCATGAAGGACATATGGCATTAGTGAAAGAAGCGCGGAGAGATCATGACATCGTGGTGATGAGTATTTTCGTGAATCCTGCACAGTTCGGACCCGGTGAAGATTATGATGCCTATCCACGGGATGAACAGCATGACGCGGAACTTGCATCCACTGCAGGAGTGGATTATCTATTCATTCCATCTGCTGAAGAGATGTATCCTCGTAAAAGCGGAATCAGTATTTTGCCAGGTGAACAGGCATCCCGACTATGTGGTGCTTCTAGACCAGGACATTTCGATGGTGTATTGAAAGTGGTATTGAAATTATTCAATATCGTTGATCCAGATGAATCCTATTTTGGTATGAAAGATGCACAGCAACTTGCGATTATTGAAACATTCGTACGTGATTTCAACTTGCGTACGTCAATTACTCGTGTACCTACTGTGCGTGAAGAAGACGGTCTTGCGAAAAGCTCTCGTAATGTCCGATTACTTGAACATGAACGAAATGAAGCGAGCGCGATTTATCGTGCACTGAGCTTGGGAAGACGCAGTTATTATGAAGGCATTCCATTGCAAGAGGTAGCGAAGATCGTGCGCAGAACGATTGAAGAGGAAACGTCAGGAACGATTGATTATGTCGAAGTACTGGCTTATCCATCATTGGATGAAAATATCAACGACGCGGCAGAAGTGATCATAGCCGCAGCGGTGCAGTTTACTTCCGCAAGATTGATAGATAATATTATTATGTCAACTATAAAGGATGAATAGAATGTTTAGAATGATGATGAATGGAAAATTACATCGCGCTACTGTCACAGAAGCTGACTTGAATTACGTAGGCAGCATTACAATTGACGGAGCTTTATTAGAAGCTGCGGGTATGTTGCCGAATGAAAAAGTGCAGATCGTCAATAATAATAACGGTGCGCGCTTCGAAACGTATATTATCGAAGGAGAGCCAGGTAGCGGCGTGATTTGTGTGAATGGGGCTGCTGCGCGTCTTGTGCAGCCAGGCGACATCGTCATCATCTTATCCTACGTGTATGTGTCGGAGGAAGAGGCACGCACGCATCGACCGACTGTGTTGATTATGGATGAGAACAATCGTGTGAAAGAAGTTATTACGGAAAAACCTGGCGTCGCTATATTCTAAAGAGTACTAAACCCCCATTTGAGAGTTATTCGAATGGGGGTTTAGTTTGTAGAATTTGAGAGTTGGGAAGGAGAAAGAAGCGTTGATCTGCGTTCCGAACTAGAGCTTTAATCCGAAACTACTACCCAATGTTCCTTTTAATTTTTTCTTGTCATTGACTCCGATGCAAGACGTGAGTCGCTGTGGTAAGTGTGATACAATTTGCTTTAGAAACCAAATAGGAAGTTGATGATGGTATGTCTACAAGCAAATATGCAGTTGTCGATTTGGAAACGACTGGTCATTCGCCTTCAAAGGGAGATCGGATTATTCAAATAGCAATTGTCTTTATTGAGAACAATCAAATAATCGATACATATATGCGCTATGTGCATCCGCAGCGCTCGATTCCGCCCTTTATTCATCAATTGACATCAATCGGAGATGAAGACGTTGCAGACGCCGCTCCTTTTGAAGAGATCGCTGAAGAGGTGGCAGATTTGCTTGCTGGGTGTATTTTTGTCGCGCATAATACAGACTTTGACGTATCATTTCTACAAAAAGAATTCATACGATGTGGCATGTCACAATGGTATGGCAAGACGATTGATACAGTAGAACTAGCGAAGATTATGTATCCTACATTGCCTAGTTATCGATTGCAGGATATAGCCGAATCTCTGGGTATCCCTTTACAGCAAGCTCACCGTGCGGATGATGATGCGGAAGCGACTGCATTGTTCTTGTTGAAGGCACTTGATAAAATTGAAACGTTACCTAAAGAAACATTAAATCGTATGCATGAGCGTTCATTTGCGATGAAATCTGAAATCTCGACGTTATTCTATGAAGCACTTAAGCGCTCTCGAGGACATGAAACATCTAGTGACTACGCTTTGTTCCGAGGGATTCCGTATGTAAAATCGAAGCTCCGCACTATGGCGTGGCCGCAGCCTATAGCATTTCCAGCAGACGAGATGGCGAAAGAGCACGTGATGCAGAAAATTCATCCGTCTTATCATATTAGAGAAGGTCAAGCACAGTTGATGGATTTGACGTGGCAATCATTCATTGAAAAGAAACAAGTGGCTGTTGAGATTCCTACGGGTGCAGGCAAGACGATCGGTTATTTAGTACCGGCATTAATTCGTGCATTTGAAACGAAACAACCGGTTGTTATTAGTACGTATACAAACCATTTGGTCGATACACTAGCCGAGGAAGTCGCAAAACTTGAAAAGGCTTTGCACATAACGATTCCAACGACTGTGATCAAAGGTATGTCAAATTATATTTCATTGGGAAAGTTTGAAGAACTTATGCATTTTAATGATGAAGTGTATGATGACTCCATCACGATCATGCAGTTATTGGTCTGGTTGACAGAAACGACTACTGGAGATTTAGATGAGGTGAATGTATCGGGAGGCGGTCAGCTGTTTGTCGACCGTATCCGTAAGCGTTCGATGCGCGTGAAGAAAGATGAACGAATAGCCGATTTCTATACACATACATTAAAAAACTGCCAGCAGTCGATGGTGTTGTTGACGAATCACTCGATGTTACTAAATGACAAACAGCGCTATGATCCGTTATTCCATTCCATTAGTGGTTTGGTGGTGGATGAAGCGCATCAAATGAATCAAGCAGCTATTCGCACGCATCAGCAAGTGTTTTCCTATACAAATTGGAAGTATGTAATGAGTCAGTTGAACGGCTTAAGTAATTGTCAGTTGCTGTTTGATATGCAAGATGTCTTGATACGATTTCATTTTAATCATAAAACTTCCACCGAACGCTTACAACACGCGTTTGACGAATTCATGTTGGCATTCGATGAATCGATGCTCGTACTGATCAACTCGAACTCAAATAACGGGGATAAACAGGTGACAAAAACGATACAGCCACTATCTAAGCGTTTGAGGACGAATGAAATTTTCACTAAAGTTTTGCGTAAGATGAATGAATATATTAGCGTGTCTGAAAAATATGCTGCACCACTAAAAAACCTCTCGAATGAATTAACTGTTCATGAGCTTGCTGTACTGAATGAATGGTCTTATTGGGTCAATGAAATGAAAGTCAAAGCAGGAGAATGGGTTGAACTATTTTTGGAAAAGCCGAAAATGAGCTCGACGGTTTGGATGGAAAAAGACAGCCGCAGTTTGCCAGGTAGTTTACAGATCAAGAAAAGCCCAGTTAACGGTTCTGAAGTCATCCGGGATTTCATTGATACACTCGAAGGTGAGGCAGGTATCGTCTGGACATCTGGAACGCTAACAGCCGGACAGCAAGATCGCTTCGTGCTGGATCAAGCGGGACTGCCGCCTTCTGTCCCATTATATACATTTAAAGCACCTGCTAACTTTTACGAAGGCGCACATACGTTAATTGTGGAAGATATGCCGGATATTCAGCAAGTATCGAATGATGAGTATATCGAAGCGGTGGCGGATGCACTAATTCAAACGGCCGTTGCGATTGAAGGACGAGTATTTGCATTGTTCTTGTCGCATGACATGTTGAAGAAGACTCATCAAGCGGTGATCGACAGTGAATCATTGCAAGAAGATTATGTATTGATTGCACAAGGTGTTAGTTCTGGAAGTCGTCACAAGCTGTTAAAGACATTTAAACAGCAGGAGAAAGCGGTGTTGTTCGGCACGACGAGCTTCTGGGAAGGCGTCGATGTACCGAGTGAACAATTATCTGCGGTAGTTGTTGTTCGTCTGCCGTTTACTTCACCGGATGAACCTCTCTTTAAAGCGCGTTCTGAAGCATTGGTCGCAGAGCGTAAAAACGCATTCATGCATCTAGGTTTACCTGAAGCTATACTGCGTTTCCGACAAGGATTCGGCAGATTGATTCGCTCATCTGATCAGCAGGGGTTCTTTATTATATTAGATCGCCGTATCGATACCAAATCCTATGGTAAATCCTTTTTAGAGGCATTACCAAAGTCATTTGTGAAAAAAGTATCCCTTGAAGGTCTAGTTAACGAGATCGAAAATTGTTATAATGATGGATGTAGCAAAAGAAAGTAGGTTGTAAAATGAATCGAAAAAAATCAACGGTTCATTCGATAGGAAGAGTCGCTTATGCTTAATTGGATTAAGTTTCTATTTCTATTTTTACTCACACTTGGAATCACGATTACACTGATCGTTTTCTACCAAGCAGAGAAACCGTTCGCTGCATCGAGTAAGGTAGCGGAAAAAGCTGTATTGGAAAATAATGTTCTTGAAAAGGTAAATAAGACGAATCATTATCATGGAAAGACATCATGGATCACGGTCTATGGAATAGATAAGAATGGACATGAAAAAATAGTTTTCGTTGAAGAACAAACGACGAAAATACTAAAAGCCGTTTCGATTAAAGATGGTATTACAGAGCAAAAAGCCATTGCTAACGTCAAAAGAGATGATGATGTGAAGAAAATACTGAACGCATCATTAGGTCTGGAAAATGACACACCATTTTGGGAAGTTGGTTATCTCGATAGCGAGGATACGTTAAACTATGCGTATCTAAACTTCACCGATGGAAAGCGGCTTAAGCATATTACAAAATTATAGAGTGAGTTGGAATTAGAACTAAAAGGGAGCGGTCAATTTGAGAAAGCAATTAGCGTCCAGAGTAAGTACTTTAACACCATCTACAACATTAGCGATTACTGCAAAAGCAAAAGAAATGAAAGCAGCCGGCATCGATATTGTTGGGCTCGGAGCAGGCGAACCGGATTTTAATACACCTGAAAACATTTTGGCAGCAGCGTATCAATCAATGAAAGATGGAAAGACAAAATATACTCCTGCGGGCGGTCTTCCAGAATTAAAAGACGCTATAATTGACAAATTGAAAAGAGATCAAGGCTTGGACTATACACGTAAGGAAGTGTTGGTCGGTATCGGAGCGAAGCACGTACTCTTTACACTATTCCAAGTCCTACTGAATAAAGGTGATGAAGTCATCATTCCTTCCCCATTCTGGGTGAGTTATCCGGAACAGGTGAAATTAGCGGAAGGCACGCCAGTATTTATTGAAGGCACGGCTGCCAATCAATTCAAAGTATCTGCGAAGCAAATCAACGAGGCAATTACTGATCAAACTAAAGCCGTGATCATTAACTCGCCAGGTAATCCGACGGGAATGATTTATTCCAAGGAAGAACTGGAAGAAATTGCTGAAGTTTGCCGTGAAAAAGACGTGTGGATCATTTCGGATGAAATATATGAAAAACTCGTTTATGATGGACAACACCATGTATCCATTGCGCAACTTTCAGAAGATGCAAAAGAGCGTACATTCGTTATAAATGGAGTATCGAAATCCCATTCGATGACAGGTTGGAGAATTGGTTATATTGCAGGTGACGCGGAAGTAGTAGGTGCGATGACGAACCTCGCTAGCCATTCGACGTCTAACCCGACAACGACTTCACAATACGCTGCGATCGAAGCTTATAACGGACCGCAAGATGCTGTGGAAGTGATGCGAAAAGATTTCGAATCCCGTTTGAATCAAGCGTATCCTAAGCTTGCAGCTATCCCAGGTTTCCACGTGTTAAAGCCACAAGGAGCATTCTATTTCTTGCCCGATGTCCAAGAAGCATTGAAGAATACTGGCTTTGCAAATGTCGATGTGTTCGCACAAGCGTTATTGACAGAAGCGAAAGTAGCAGTCATTCCAGGTACTGGCTTCGGTTCTGATTCGACGATTCGACTTTCGTATGCAACGTCAATCGATCAATTGGAAGAAGGAATTGCACGTATTGATCAATTTGTAAGAGATCACTGGAAAGCGTAAAACAGAAGCAACCCATTAGTTGCTGATGAGAGGAAGTTTCAAATATGCAGCAAGATGAGCGGCTGAAAATCTGGATTGAGCAGGGGAATGTTTCTATTTCCCAGCTCTTTTTTCAACATTATAAAAAACTATTGATTTCAGATAATGATGCCATGGTATTACTCCATATGATTGCATTTCAGGAAGCGGGGAACTATTTTCCTACGCCGACCGATATCGCGAATCGTATGCAACAACAAGAGAAAGATGTTACGAATTGCTTACAGCGCATGATGCAAAAAGGATTATTTTCTATAGAACAGAGTACCGATGAAAATAAAGTATTGCATGAAAAGTTTTCATTTTATCCTTTATGGAAACGATTGATAGAAGAAGTTGAAAAACAGAAGATGCAGTCAGAAGAAGAAGTGGTCAAGCAGGATGAGGGAGAAATCTTCTCGTTATTTGAGCAAGAATTCGGTCGCTTCTTATCACCGATGGAATTTGAAACAATCGGTATGTGGATTGATAAAGATGGTCATTCTACGGAAATTATCCGTGCAGCATTACGAGAAGCTGTTTTGGCACAAAAGATGAGCTTGCGTTATATTGACCGGATTTTATTTGAGTGGAAAAAGAAAAATGTCAAGACTATGCGAGATGTTGAAAAGCAGACGAAAGCGTTCCGTCCGACAACTGTAGCAACAGCTCCGCAAGCAAAAACAGCAATTAAAGATGTACCTTTCTATAATTGGCTTGAAGAACGGGAGTAGGTGAAACGATGCTGACAAAAACACAATGGAACATATGCCTGCAAAAGTTCGAAGAGATGTTTCCAGAAGCGCATTGTGAACTCGTTCATAAGAATCCTTTTGAATTACTGATCGCAACTCTTTTATCAGCGCAATGTACAGACGTACTAGTCAATCGCGTCACAGCAGAGTTGTTTAAGAAATATCAAACACCAGAAGATTATCTAGCTGTACCTATTGAAGAATTGCAGGACGATATACGTTCAATCGGCTTGTTCCGTAATAAATCAAAGAATATACAGGCACTTAGTCTCCAACTGCTTGACGAGTTTGGTGGAGAAGTACCTCCAAACCGTGATGAGATGATGACGTTACCGGGTGTGGGTAGGAAGACAGCCAATGTCGTTGTATCAAACGCATTCGGTGTTCCAGCTCTAGCTGTTGATACACATGTGGAGCGCGTTGCGAAAAGGCTTGGAATGAATCGCTGGAAAGATCGTCCGCTTGATGTAGAAGAAAAAATCATGCGTTGGACACCAATGGAAAAATGGACTCAAACTCATCATCAAATGATTTTCTTCGGTCGTTATCACTGCAAAGCACAAAATCCCAACTGCCCAGAATGTCCACTGTTGGATTTATGCCGTGAAGGCCAGAAAAGGATGAAAGCGAAATGACACCTAAACAGTTAAAAGAACATGTCCAACAAGTACTTGCTCGGTGGGAACAGCAAAAGCCGGAATTAGAAGAAACCTATGCTGTCAACGACGAACGTAAATTGCTATTAATACAGCCAGCAATCGAGCAGTTAGAATGGTTGATCGGCCAGAGTGAACTAGCAGAGAATTCTCATACAGGCAAGATGCACCATGCACTTGAGCCGAATAATTACGAGGAACGAATCGAATTTATCAAACTGCAAAAAAATAGTCATTATGCGATGATTCAACTGACGATGCTGTATGATGAGATGAAGAAGAAGGCGGCACGTATACGTGTTCAACAGTAAATAAAAAGAGGCTGGGACAAAACCCTCCTTGAAATCGAAAAAGAACGGACCCATTGAAGTTTATGGGGTCCGTTCTTTTTTATATATTTTTTTAGTTTTAGGAAGAAAAAAAGGATACCTTCTGATAAAATTTAGTCACCACAACAAAAAGTATCGGAGGTATCCTTATGTTTAAAGATTATAACATGAACCAACTGATTTTACCTTTAGATTTAGAAATTAGCTTACAAGAACATGATATTGCTTACGCCGTGCATGATCTAGTCGAAAGCATTCCGAAACAAGCATTTGACAGCTTTTTGCGTGAGACAGGTTGCCCATCTTATCATCCACGGATGATGTTAAAGATCATTTTGTGTGCCTATACACAGTCTGTTTTTTCGGGCAGAAAAATAGAAGGACTGTTAAAAGATAGCCTTCGCATGATGTGGTTAGCTCAAGGTTATAAACCAAGCTATCGCACCATCAATCGATTTCGCGTTCATCCTGAAGTAAAAGAAGTACTACGCCAGTGCTTCGTGCAATTTCGTTGCCAGCTGGTACAAAAACAGCTAATTGATGAAGAAGCCATTTTTATTGATGGAACAAAGATTGAGGCGAATGCCAACAAATTTACATTTGTCTGGCGCAAGTCAGTGGAACGGTATAGTTCAGGTCTTGTAGAAAGGTCCAGTCAGATGTACGAAGAGCTGTTAGAAAAAGAGATCATCCCTGAAATCGAACGGGAAAGTCTGGATGAACTATCTACTGCGGAACTGTCTAAAGTAGTAGAGAAGCTAGATGATACTATCCAAACCTATACAGAAAAGATTAACGCTAGCGAAGATGTCGAGGAACGTAAACAAATTCGCTCGCTACGAAAAGAACCTAAACAATACCGTAAACAATTTCAAGACTTCTTGGATCGAAAGCAGAAGTATCAGCACGATATGAAGATCTTTGGCCATCGTAACAGCTACTCGAAGACGGACCGCGATGCGACCTTTATGCGGATGAAAGATGATTATATGAAAAACGGGCAACTAAAACCGGGATATAATGTGCAAATTGCGACCGAAGGGCAATATACCCTCGCTTTTGACGTGTATCCAAATCCGACCGATACGCGTACACTCATTCCATTCTTAGATACTATTGAACAAGACTTTTTTGAGCTGCCACAGTATATTGTCGCGGATGCCGGTTATGGAAGTGAACAGAATTACGGAGATGTCATTGAAAATCGAAAGCGCGTTCCGCTTATTACCTATAACCACTACCGGAAAGAAAAGAAAAAGAAGTACAAAACCGATCCTTTCAATACAGCGAATTGGGCATATGATGAAACTACGGATACCTTTACTTGCCCAAATGACAGAAAACTCGTGTTCCGCTACCTTTCCAATCGGACGGATCGTTATCAATTCACACGGACGATGAAAGTATACGAATGTGAGGATTGTTCAAGCTGCCCATTGCGCTCTTTCTGTACCAAAGCAAAAGAAGAGAACAATAGGAAGTTGTATGTGAATGAAAAGTGGGAACAGCAAAAAGAATATATTCGTGAAAAGCTTTCAGATAAGAAAACAGGTGAAATTTACGGCAAGCGCAAGATTGACGTAGAGCCAGTTTTTGGATTCTTGAAGGCTAATTTGGGGTTCACTCGTTTCTCCGTAAGAGGAAAGGAAAAGGTGAAAAATGAATTAGCCTTCGGTTTATTGGCAGTGAACTTGAGAAAGTACACTGCCAGGGAGGTAAATGTATAGAAGTCGTACAAGGATTTCTATACAAAAAGGGTTCGATCATCAAAAACCGATGATCGAACCCTTTTTTGGCTCACTTCTGGCTAGTTATGTCCCAGCCTCTTTTTAGTTGATCGGTTAATCAGAGGGGTTGATGTTGGGTTCATTTTGATTTTGACCTTGTTCTCCTTGATTCCCTTGGTTTCCTTGTCCTTGATTGTTCTGACCTTGACCTTGACCTTGACCTTGATTTTGATCTTGGTTGTTTTGGTTATTGTCGTTCTCATTATTGTTCGAGTTGTTGCCATCTGGATTATTGGGGTTATTTTGATCCGATTGGTTTTGATCTTCATTATCGGATTCATTATCTGAATTCGAATCAGTATCTGATGGATCATCGTCCGGATTATTTTGATCATCCCCGTTATCGTCAGGCACAATGATTGGCTCGTCTTCAATTACTGGTTCATTTGCATCTTTTATCGATAGGCTAGCCGTTGCTGATCCGCTCGTATAGCCGCCCATATTGGCACTCACGTAGAATGTATAGCTCTTGCCGTATTCTACACCTGAATAGGTCGTCTGCTGATCAGAAGTAGTGGTAATACTTTGTGCTGCCCCACCATCGACAGTGACGCTTACGTTGAACGTAGGACTTCCTAGGCTATCATACGTATTCGATACATCATAATTCCAATTCAATTGAACGGTGTTGGAATTTGCATCGAATTGTGCGGTTAAACCTTCCGGACTTGGGATGGATATTTTTTCAGGTACTGCAGATCTGTCGGGCAGTGTTCCCCTGACAAATAATTCAGTACTAATCTGATTGCGATACGTAAATGAACTCGCCAGCATGATAGGGTCACTGCCTTTGACGATATCCGCCTCTTCTACAGAGTCGGGTTGAGCGAATGTACCTGGATCTTTTGCGATTTTGCTCATGACATCACGGAAAAGATATTGTGGAACGTAACGTCCGTGCTCATATGTCGTGATAGGTAGATACTTACCATACCCGCCCCATGTTGAAATTGTATATTCGGTTGTATAACCTGTAAACCACGTATCAGGCACGTAATGACTTTTCATATTGTCTTTTTGCATTTTTTTAGCATCAAAATTTGTTGTACCAGTTTTTCCCGCAATATCCATATTACTGATATTTGCTCGAGTACCTGTTGCTTCATACTCGGTAAGGACATCACGCAATACATCTGTAATCATATAGGCAGTAGAATCTTTCATTGCAGTTACAGGATCCGGACGTAAATTCTTTTCTGTTTTCCCGTCACGCAATACTAGTTTAGTTACGGCATGGGGTTTTGTGTAAATACCGCCATTACCGAAAGCAGCATATGCGCCTGCCATTTGGACTGTAGAGAATTCAGCTCCGCCACCTAGGGCATTAGATGAATCTATATTGTCATACGTAAACCCAAGTTTATTCGCGAAGGCTTCTGCTTTCTTAGTTCCTACTTTTTCAAATGCCTTGACTGCCGGTACGTTTCTAGACCAATACAGTGCTTGTCGCATAGTTAATGTACCAAGGAATTTACCATCTGCGTTACGGATCTTATCACCCGATCCTTTATAACTGTATGGTTCATCAACTACTTTTTGTCCTGTAGACCAGTCTAGCTCTTCAATTGCGGGACCGTAAGACAAAATTGGCTTTATACTGGAGCCCGGTGCACGTTTTACTTCGGCGAAATTCAAATTTCGACCTGAATAGTTTCGTCCGCCACCAATTGCAACGATAGCGCTAGTTTTCGTATCCAGTACCGTCATACCTGCTTCCATTTCATCCGATTCATAATAACTCGGATCATTGATGGCCGCTTCTACTGTTTCTTGTACTTTTGTATCAAGCGCTGTCTGCACTGTCACACCTTCAGATAGAAGATCAGCATAGCCAGCAGCTTCAATTTCATCAAGTACCGCATCCACGTAAGCAGGATATTTACCGAATACTTCACGGTCTTCTTCTGCTAATAAAGTAGAAGTTACCGGTACTTTCTTTGCTTCATTCATTTCAGCGGTGGTAATCTTGCCGTGACGTTCCATAAGAGTCAATACGATATTACGGCGTTTTTCTGCACGTTCAGGATGTTTAAACGGATTATAGCCGTTTGGAGACTGCGGCATACCTGCAAGCAAAGCCATTTCAGGTAATTCCAGTTCGCCTACTTTTTTTCCGTAGAAGAAGTTTGCACCTGTACCGATGCCATAACGTGTACCTGACATTAAAACTTTATTAAAATACATTTCGAAAATTTCTTCTTTTGTATAATCTTTTTCCAATTTGTGCGCAAGCCATGCTTCTTGTGCTTTACGTTTCAACGTTTTTTCGTTTTTTAAGAAAGAGTTTTTAATGACTTGTTGCGTCAAAGTAGAGGCACCTTGTGCTCCAAATCCACTGCGGAAGTTGGCAACTACGGCTCCGCCAAGACGATAGAAGTCTATACCACCGTGTTTGAAGAAACGAACATCTTCCGTTGCTAGAATTGCGTCTTTCAACTGATCCGGGATTTCATCGTATGGTACAAATTCCCGTTTTTCAGCTCCGAACTTCATGAAAATATCGCCATCTTTTGTAAGGAAGTTTGACGTCAAAGGATCTTTTAACAGTTCCTCATCTAGATCAGGCGCTGTACTTGCATAATAAGCAAATAAGGAAACGCCGCCAACTAATACTATAAGGAAAAGTGCTGCAATCCCCAGGAGAATTTTCTTCCACAACTCTTTTGGGAACTTTCTTTGGGGCTGTTTTTGTCGTTCTGTTTTAACTGTTACTTGTTTCTTTCGTCTTTCCGTTCTCGAGTTTATGTTATCACTCATAATAGTTCCTGCCTTTCGCTCTCGTTAATCTGTCTTGCTCTTGATCCAATCCGCTACAGCTTGTATATAATCCAACCGGGGTTGATAACCCGCATTGATCTCGATGGATCGTTGTTCGATTTCTACTAACGTAATAGACTTTCTTCCACCCTTTTCCATTCGTTGCCAAAGAGGATAGAATTCTTGAAACGGTAGTAAGAAATATCGATCCAATAAAGTAAAGTTGACGATAAAAAAAGCCAGTCCTGATTGGTCAATCACTTGCTTCATATGTTGCACTTGATGCAAATGAATGTTTTGCAATGGCAACGAAGTTTTATTTTTCGTTTCTTTTGCTTCAAAATCCACATAATAACCGTTCCAAATGCCATTATAGTCAGTCGTAGAAGGAGTACGGAAGTAGGCTTCTGTAATGACCGCAGCACTTCTTGCGGGATACCGCACGTTCACAATTTGTATAGGAACAGGCTTTTTATGGATGACAGCCAAACCATGCGCTAAATAGTATTCATTTGTATCATTTAGTTCGTCCTCTAATGACTTACCCCGATTACTAAAAGAGTAGTCAAACTTTTTCTTTTTTGAAGAAGATACGGGAGGAGTAAACTTTTTTCCGTTTGGATAACGTATCGCCATTGTGACCACCTCGTACTCTACATCATACCATACCCACTACTGGACGAGTTACCGAAAGGAAGGTTTCAGGAGAACTAAAAGTAGTCGATTTCGTGACAGCTTGGAATGTTTGTTCGCAGAAAGTGGAGGTGTGTTCCTATATCTGATAAAATGAATAGAAGTACGTTTTTAATGATAGACACTAAAGGAGTTTTCTATAGATGAACAAGATAACAGATACAAAATTATTACTTACGATTTGTGATGAATGTGAGCAACGTTTTTACAGAATGAGAGAAACTGATCATGAACCCGATTTCTTTGGAGAAGTAAAACCATATGCGGATCGTAGCCACAAGGCCATTGCCGATTGGGCAGATGAAATGAAAGTATGGATTAAGAAAGAAAAACCTCTTTATGTACATGAGGTCCAAATCGATTCATTGAAAGATTCGATGACACAATTCGTCGTACAATCTTTTTACAAAGCGACCGGTAAAAAGCGCTTTATCTTATCGATACGTGCAGCACGCTACACATTACAGACGGTTTTAGATGCGATGAACACAGATAAAGGAGTGGACCACGTGAATGAATAAACACAGTATACCGGATACCATTCAAGAGCTATTTGCGGATTCTCGCTTTGGTCCTAATATCGCCTATATAGAAACAGTAAAAGAGCAAGAGGCGGTCATCGCGGAGTTTCCTCCGAAGTTGCATCCTTCCATTCGGAAAGCTTTGGCGATGAAAGGTATTACACAGTTATACAGTCACCAGAGACAAGCGTTTGACTCAGTTAGCGAAGGGCACTCTATTACTGCCATTACACCGACTGCATCAGGAAAATCACTTTGTTATCATTTGCCTGTATTGCAGTCGATTTTGGATGATCCATCTTCACGTGCACTGTACTTGTTTCCAACGAAAGCCTTGGCACAAGATCAACTAGCTGATTTACATGACTTGATTGAAGCGAGTGGAGAAACGATTTTAAGTCACACGTATGACGGCGATACCGCTCCAGGTTTACGAACGAAAGTCAGAAAATCAGGTCATATTATTTTGACGAACCCCGACATGTTGCATTCAGCCATATTACCCCATCATACGAAATGGATTTCATTGTTCGAGAACTTGAAATATATTGTCGTAGATGAACTTCATACGTATAAAGGTGTATTCGGTAGTCATGTGGCGCATGTTTTAAGAAGGTTGCAGCGCATTTGTAACTTTTACGGCAGTGATCCGATTTTCATTTGTACGTCTGCGACGATTTCGAATGCAAAGGAACTGGCAGATAATTTAACGAACAAAGACATGGTATTGATCGATCAAAACGGAGCACCACGCGGCAAGAAGCATTTTGTTTTCTACAATCCACCCATCGTCCATGACGTGTTTGGTATACGTAGAAGTGCCGTGCTTGAAGTACGTGATTTAGGTGCGTTTTTATACCAGCGCCATATTCAGACGATCATTTTTGCACGAAGTCGGGTGCGTGTAGAAATGCTTGTTACGTATATGAAAGAACTGACGAAGAAAAAGTTGTTTGATAAAACGGTCATGGGTTATCGTGGCGGCTATCTTCCGTCAGAACGGAGAACGATTGAAAGTGGCTTAAAGAACGGCGATATTCGTACAGTAGTAAGTACGAATGCGCTAGAACTCGGTATTGATATTGGACAATTGCAAGCTTGTATTATGACAGGTTACCCGGGAAATATTGCGAGTGCCTTGCAACAAGCAGGTCGTGCGGGTAGACGTCAGGAAGACGCGTTAATTATTTATGTAGCGCAATCAATGCCGCTTGATCAGTATATTATTCAACACCCGCAATACTTGCTCGGACGGCAACCTGAAGAAATCCATATTCATCCGGACAATATGTTGATTTTGATGGATCATTTAAAATGTGCTTCATTTGAATTGCCTTTTAGTTCCACTGAAACATACGGTGAGTTTGAAGTGCAGGAATTATTAGCATTTCTACAGAGCGAAGGAGTTTTATTACAAACGTCTGATAAATGGCATTGGATGACGGATCGTTTTCCAGCAGGCGAAATCAGTTTACGTTCCGCATCGCAAGAAAATGTCATCATCATTGATCAAACATTTCCAAAAGAGACGCGCGTAATTGGAGAAATGGATCGTTTCAGCGCGATGACTTTATTGCATGAAGAAGCCATTTATTTACATCAAGGGACGCAGTATCAAGTGGAGATGCTCGACTGGGAAGAAAAGAAGGCCTATGTAACGGTTGTTGATGTTGATTATTTCACTGATGCAAATCTCGCAGTGGAATTGAAAGTTATAAGTGAAGACAAACGCATGGAAGACGGAGATCGAACACTAGCATATGGGGATTTAGCCGTGCTAGCGATTCCGACAATCTTCAAGAAAATAAAATTCGATACACATGATAATATCGGCTCAGGTCCAATTTCGTTACCTGCAGAAGAAATGCATACGTCAGGTACTTGGTTAACATTCGATGTACCAGAGGACTGGGAGAAATCGGACTTGACGGATGCCATGACTGCTGCAGCATACGTTATTCAGTCGTTAGTACCATTATTTATTAAATGTGATCGCAACGATATTCACGTAGTTCCACAAGTGAAAGCGATTCATATGGAACGTCCTACATTCTTTATTTATGATAGTTATCCAGGTGGAATTGGATTAAGCGAGAATATTTACAGTCGTTGGCGAGAATTATTGATGCTATCTGCAGATCACGTGGCGGAGTGTCCATGTGAGTATGGATGTCCAGTATGTATCGGGGCACAGGAAGCAGGGCAGAAGGACAACAAACATCGAGCGCATAGTTTGCTGGCGGAGTTGGCGAAATGATTGAGGAGAGTTGGAGCTTTTGGCTTCGACTCTTTTTTATAAAACATCCATTCGAGTAAATAGAAATTTCAATTATTTTTAGTAATAATTACAACACCATTTACTATATCAAACTATATTCTGCTATTATGAGTATGTAGAGCTATTAAACTACTAAATAATAGGGGGTACAGACCAATGAAGGAAAGAACATTCCGGAAGTTTGGCGCGACGTTTGTTGTCGCTAGTGCAGTAGTAGTAGCAGGGGCATCAGTTGGTGCAGCGGAGCAGTGGTATAGTGATGTGTCAAAGGAAAATACACATTATGCTGCAATTAAAGCTTTGACAGATCAAAACATTATCCAGGGGTATTCTGAAAATCTGTTTAAGCCAGGTAATTCAATTGAGCGTCGGCATGCGGCATTGATTTTAGCCAAGCTAGGCGACTTTGAAGAACCAACTAATGTAGGGGAAGTATTAAAAAAGTATAAAGACGTATCCGGTACTAGTTATTATGCAAAAGAGATGGCTACACTGACGAATGCAAATGTGTTCAATGGTGATGAAAAAGGTAACTTCAATCCGACAGCAGCGCTTACGCGTCAGCAAATGGCTAACGTACTTGTGAAAGCGCTTAATTTGGAAAAATATGATACGGGTGAAAAAGTTCAAATCAACTTATCGAATGTAGGAGAATCACATAAAAAAGGTGTGCAAATCATGGCGAACCTTGGTTTGACAGATCAGCTAAATAACTTTAGACCGAATGAGCCTGTCACGCGCGGCGCATTTTCATCATTCATTCACCGAGCGCAGCAACTGCAACCAGAGTCAGACGACTTTACATTGTCATTGATGCATATGAATGATACGCATGCGCGTGTAGCGGAAATGCCGAAAGCGATTACCGCTATTAAAGAAGTTCGAAACGAAAAGCCAGATGCATTGCTTCTTCACGGCGGAGATGTATTCTCAGGAACATTATATTTCTCAGAGTTTGAAGGACAAGCCGATCTAGAACTGATGAATTTAATGGGTCTAGATGCAATGGTATTTGGTAATCATGAATTTGATTTAGGGAATAGTGTAAACGGTCACGAATCATTGGCGAATTTTGTGAAAGGCGCTAATTTCCCTGTAATCAGTAGTAATATAGATTTCTCTAAAGATGCTCATTTGAAAAGCCTTGTAAGCAAAACAGACTTTACAAGCACACCGGCATTGGGAGAAATTCATAAAGGCTTGATTAAGGAAGTGAACGGAGAAAAGGTTGGAATCTTCGGATTGACGACTGAAAGCACAGCGTTCGTTGCTAGTCCAGGTGCTGTAGAGTTCTTGGATTATAAGGAGTCTGCTGAAAAAGCTGTAGCTTATTTTGAGAGCCAAGGTGTCAATAAAATTATTTCCGTAAATCATCTAGGCTTTGACAGTGATCCGTCTGTAGGGAATGATTTACTTCTCGCTCAAGCGGTTGAGGGTATCGATATTATCGTAGGTGGGCATTCACATACGAAACTATCTGAACCTGTTATTGTCGATAAAAAAGCAAATGGAGATCAGAAGGACCCTACAGTCATTGTTCAAGCAGATCAGTACTTGACTCATCTAGGAACATTGGATGTAGAATTTGATAAAAACGGTGTAATTACAGGACAAGCGGGTAAATTAATCAGCTTAAAAGATAAAGCGGATGACGCTGAAGCTGCGAAAGCACTTCTGAAGTATTCAGGTAAAATCGATGAAACGTTTGGTAAGGAAATCGGTGCAACGTTAGAAGTAGATCTACCAAATCCGAGAAGTCGCGGAGAAGAAGGTCCGACTGACAGTGTGCGTGCCAATGAAACAGCACTTGGCAACTTAGTAACAGACGGAATGCTCGAAAAAGCGAAAGAATATGATGCAAAAACGGTAATTGCTCTACAAAATGGTGGAGGTATTCGCAATCACTTGAATAAAGGGCCCGTTACAGTGGGCGCTGTAATTGAAGTACTACCATTTGGTAATACATTATCTCTTGTCACGCTGACAGGTGCAGAAATTAAAAATACACTTGAGCATAGTGTGCGAAACTCTCCTAATGAAGAGGGCGGTTTCTTGCATATGTCTGGAATGAAAATGACATTTGACAGCAGTAAAAAACCTGGTGAACGCGTTCAGACAATGCAAGTGAAAATGAATGGTGAGTATGTAAATATTGAGATGGATCAAGAGTATGTTGTGACAACGAATGCCTTTACAGCTAGGGGCGGAGATGGCTTCGAGTTACTTGGGGAAGCGTATGAAAAAGGTCGCGTAGTGGATCTGGGATTAGATGATTGGGTCAACTTGCGCGATCATATGGTTAAGCTTGGAACAGTTAAGCCTGAGATTGAAGGACGCATTATTGATTTGAATAAGTAATGCGTGTTCACTGAAAATCGTTAGTGCTTAATCTAACGGATTCGGAACATGTGAAGGAAACGTTAAAAAACATAGCAAATGAGGACGCAATTCACAGGTGAATTTGCGTCCTCATTTTTGTCGTTGAATCAATATTTTCATTCTCCAGATTGATGAATTGTGTATGCAATAGTGCTGGCGGTCAGCCTGTTAATTGAAGGTTGGAATGATTTTTTTCGTAAGTAGTTTTGAAATAAATGAAAACGTTGAAGGCAAGAAAGTATTTTATGATAAAGTAGATTACAAAGGGATGGTTCCTTCAATGAATGGGCCAGATCAATGAGAAAAGTTAAGGGGATTGGGGTATGTTAAAAAAGGTTGTTAAGTATTGGCTAACCACTTGTTTAATTTTCTTAGTACTTATAACTATTACGCAATGGATATTTGATCCAGAGATTAGATGGATTCAAAATATAATAGTCGCTGTTGTTGCATATTTATTTCTTATAGTGATTGATTTGATTATCAAGTCATTAGCAAAAGCTAGAAAATAAATGTTTGGCTAATAACGATTCGGGCGCTTACATGGAATAAGAGCTGAGTTTAAATAAAGGTTGGTGGGAGACTTGAATCTAACATTTATAAGGCATGGTCAGGGAATTCATACACTGAATCCCCCAGATAGCTTACGTATCAAAAATCCATCCTTAACACAGAAAGGCATAGAACAAGCCAAATTATTAAGGCGTCAGTTCCCTTTGTCAGAAAACGATTTTATTATTATAAGTCCAACGAGGAGAACGCTGCAAACAGCTCTTATTTGGAGTAACGATACACAGTGTAGAAAAATTATAGATCCAAGGGTATCACCTAGGATGTTTCCTCAAAAAACGGAGGGGCTGACGCTTCCGTGTGACGAAATTATGGAGATAGAAGACATTAGAAACGAATTCCCCATCTTTGCCTTGGGTGAACATTGGTCCACCGAATTATGGACCAATGGTATAAATACTATGCCTGATCGGGAATTCAAAGTTCTTGGTGAGCGATTTCTTGGTTGGTGTAAACAACAATCAAAGGGAAACGTCTATATTGTTTCTCATGATGGAACCATCACATCTTACCGAAAATTGATTTCGAATCGTTTATTTACGAGAGATGACTTTCTAGATGATGGTGGTTGGATAAATGTTCTGTATTAAGCAATAGGGCCATTTTCTTGAATGGGATGGGTTAGCTAATGTGATAGATTTTTGTAAGGAATGGGGATGAAAGATGAAAAAGTTCAAGGAAATTGAATACTGGGATTTAACCGAGAATCCAAAAGATGATATTTATAAAAGGCTTATAAAAGTGCTGTGTAATAATTCAGATAAGTTTTATTTTATCATGAGGAAAGAACTTAAATATAATCAAGAAATACTTGCACAATTTGAGCCTTACACTCTAGAAACTTACAAAACAAAAAAATGGGCAGGGACGGAAACAAAAGGTCCAGCTGCAACAGTTTTTGTTATGGAATCAAATGAAGAAACCTATAAGCTGTTAGTAAAATATGCAAATAGTTTATATGATCGGGTTGCTCCAAAGTTACCTGAAGACTTAACGTTTATAAAGAATAACTTTATTTGGTTTTCCTGTACAACGCACGAAGAATTTGCAGGTTTTTCAATCCGTTCAGACTATTACAAGAATCTAATCTTTGGAATTCAAGGTTTGAAATTGGAACCCTTAGAATAAATCGCCTTAAGGTAACTTTATTAAAACAAACGGGCCAGATTGTGAAACCGCCGTGCAGTATTTCACGTACCGTCAGTTGGTAAACTCTTTAACTGAGAAGGGCATGGGGATATTATGAATGAAAGATGTCCAGGTTTACTGTTATTAGCAGTAATTATATGGATTGCTTATTTTGTTTGTGCAATAATATTCGGTCACAGTATATGGTTTGTTAAGATCCTCAGTTTGGCATCTGTTACTCTTTTGGGAATATTGGTTTTTATTGTTTGGAAGAACAAAGAAAGTGAAACTGAATTGCGGGATTAATTAAATTACAACAATCGGGCCAAATAGTTTTGTAAATTTATTAGATAAAAAGGAGGGGTATGTTGAAACTTCCGAAAGTCTCAGAAATAAAATTTTTTAAATTAATGATACATTCGTTTGTAGTTGTTTTTGTTTTAACTCTAATAACGCTTTTTAGTAAAGACTTACTAGGGTGGGCACTTGGACATCCAATTGAAAAAGATGTTAGGTATGTATCTACTGGTTTATTTATGATGTGGTTGTTATTTGCATTGCAAAAAGATAAATATAAAAGACAAAATAACGATTGTTGACAACTCTATAAAACAATCGGGAGCGATTGCTGCATAAATAATCGTACCCATACCGCAATCGGGCCATTTTATTCGTTAATACAGCTATAAATGGCTTTATTAATTTATTCTAGAAGGAGTTGAGACAGATGTTTTACGCTCCACTTTTTGAAAATGATGTACCAGCTGCATTCTCCCGCTCTTGACGGAGAGAATGTAAAGTGTACTTCTCTCCGTTAAGGCGCTTATAAAAAGCCTGAAAACGGAGGGTGCGGAATGAAAAATACATTTATTGGTTCATTATATCTAATTTTAGCCTCTAGCATTTGGGGAGGCATGTATGTTGTCGTTAAAGTTGTGGTGGCAGTTATACCACCGGTTGAACTTGTTTGGATAAGGTATGTGATTGCTCTTCTTGCTTTAGTCACGATTGGACTGTTAACCAAACAGAACTGGAAGATAAAAAAACAGCATATTGGCCTTATAGTTGCGATTGCAGTTATAGGGTATGCGGTCTCTATTGTTGCCCAGGAAACAGGAACAATGCTTACTACTGCACAAATGGGCGCGATTATAACATCTACAACACCAGCATTCATGGTTGTATTCGCTAGTTTAATCCTGAAAGAGCGCCTGTCTATCAGAAAATTTGTTTCGGTGTTTCTGGCGACTGTTGGTGTGATTGTGATTGTTGGGGTCGATAATCTGGATATGTCCAGTATGCTTGGTGGTCTATCGCTTATTATAGCAGCGTTGACATGGGCACTCATGTCCGTGCTTATAAAACGTCTGCCCCATGATTATTCTCAAATCGTTGTCACAACATATGCGACTTTAATCGCTGTGATTATTTTAACTCCCTTTGTTATTCCAAGATTGCCTGAGATTAATATGAGTGATCTGGTCAGACCAGAGATTTGGGGAGGTTTAATTTATCTGGGGATTATATCTACAGCCATTGCATTTCTGCTGTGGAATCGTGGTCTACAAATGTTAAATGCATCCAGTGGTGGTCTCTATTTTTTCTTCCAACCAATTGTGGGAGCTTTACTAGGATGGCTGATACTTGGCGAAACGCTTACTTTCACCTTTTGGATTGGATCCATCTTAATTCTCTTTGGTGTCTTGATTGTTATTAAAGACGAACATGGAAATCATCCTGAGAAAGCTTATTAAAAACGGATAACTGGGAACACAGATATTTAAAGGTATCTGTGTTCTTCTAGTTAATCTTTATCAGCTGAGTATTTATAGCTTTTATTCAATTTCACTATCGGGCGCAATTATGAAATAAAGTTCAGAAGCGCTCGCTCCGCTGCTCTTCGTTACAGCCAGCGACAGCGAGAGCGGTGACGAAGAACGGCTAAGCGAGTAGTTCACTGCCCGCCCATAGGTGATCGCTCTATATCGCAATCGGACGATACTGTTAGGAATCACAAGGTAAATGTTAAATTAAGTTAATGGAGTGTGGAAATAAATGGTGTATCTAGGTCATAAACCACTAATAGAAGGAGAGAAAGTCGTTCTCAGACCTTTTAAGGATGAAGACTTTCCTTTTATAGAAGAATGCTTAAAGGATCCCGAAGTATTAAAATTGACTGGGAGCAGTTCGGATTTTAATAGAGAATCAACTCTCGACTGGTACAATACAAGAAATGAACAAACCGATCGCTTGGATTTGGCTATAGTTGACCAATCCCAAGGCTTTCTAGTCGGAGAGGTAGTAGTCAATTTATATGATGAAAAAAATCACAGCATGAATTTCAGGATACTTATTGGTCCGAGGGGAAGGAATCGTGGATTAGGAACTGAAACAACCCAACTTATAGTTGATTATATATTTAATAACACGACACTGAACGAACTTACTTTAAGTGTTTTTGATATTAATCCAAGAGCCAAGCATGTGTATGAAAAGGTTGGCTTTCAAATAGAAAGTATTGATAAAAACGATCTTGAATTTGAAGGAGAATGGATAGATTCTATCAATATGAAACTGGAAAAAGAAAATTGGCTTAAAAGAAAAAACAGTTGAAATAATCTTAAGTGGGTTAAATTACTTATATGACGACCACCGGTAAACTAGGGTACAAGTCCGTACCCAATCGTATCCCTGTCACTCACTTTATTCGTAGAATAGGATCGTTTGGGTGACAGAGAGGCGACAATCAAGTCGATTTTTTAATGTCTCTCCACATGTTGCTGAATCACTCGCTGTCTATATCGATACCGTCACCGTATCCAAACCTTTCCATACTCGTTGTACATTAAACTTTACAACGTATCCCCGTTTTTTCTACTTGTTTACGAGAAGATCATTTATATGAATTAAATAGTACATACATCAACCATTTTTGGTTACTGAACAAATGTTTTTTCGATTCGTTTATCTGGGATGAACCAAATGATCGCAACTACTAAATACAAAGTATACGAAACAGCCGGTACCCAAAATGCAAACACGATCCCAGTGATATAAAGTAGCATGGACACTTTACCTTTCCAGTCAAAACCTATTTCTTTCGCTAAATCTGATTCGCCGCCTTCGCATTGAACGACTTGTTTTTGTAAAAATAAGTACGACACAGCACAAAGGAAAAGAATTACACCATAAAATAATGTCGGTACCGCTTCTAACGGATTCATTCCTACCCAAGCGGTCGAAAACGGAATGAGCGACATCCAAAATAACCAATGTAAATTACTCCATAGGACACGACCGTTCAAACGATTTAATTTATAAACTAAATGGTGGTTGTTCCAATAGATCCCCACATATACGAAACTTAACATTTAACTTATGATGATTGCTAGTACACCATCACTGAATGCTTCCATGCGACTTGTCTTCATATAGTGACGCTTAATTATCACATGTCCTAAAAATATTTTTAGTTGATGTATCCTTTACCGCATTATGCCTCTATATAGCATATGAGGAGATGAAAATGTATCTCCTACATTTGATTTCATTAGGAGGAAACTATATGTATTTATTACTCAATGAACCATCATTTACATTGCAAACAACTTTAGTTCTGGAAGTGGGATTGAATGAAGCTTTTTTACTGCAGCATCTGCATTATCGTTCACTCATATCAAAAAATAAACGGGATGGATATACGTGGGTGTACAAAACTTACGAGGATTGGAAGGAAGAGATACCATTTTGGTCACTCAATAAAATTCGGCGTACTATTTACAGCTTAGAATCTCAAGGGTATCTAATTTCGAATTCTTCGTATAATAAAATGAAAATTGATAGAACGAAATGGTATCGCATCGATTATACGAAGCCGATCTTCCAAATTCAAAATGGTACGGTGGATGTTTCAGATTGAAACGACTGCAACACAAAAAGAAACGACGGATGCACTCGAAATGGACAAATGGATTCATCCTTACTGGGTACACCAATAACCAATGTACTTTAAGTAAGTAAAGAATAAAGATATTGTCGAGATGAATCTCGACGTTGCATTTTTTAACAAACTATTTTTTAACGCACATACTATGTTAATTCATAGAATTTAGGGTAAAAGAAATAAGAGAGACTAACAGGAGGAGATCTGTATGCCAGTTCAAATTAAACGAGTTTATGAAGAAGCAAAGAAAGCAGATGGACTGCGAGTTCTAGTTGATCGTGTGTGGCCACGTGGAATGAGCAAGGAAGATGCGCATGTGGATGAATGGTTAAAAGAAATAGGCCCGAGTAAAGAACTTCGTCAATGGTTTGATCATGATCCCGATAAGTTTGATGAATTCAAGAAAAAGTACAAAGAAGAATTAAAGAATAGTGAAGAGCAGAAGGAAGAGTTAGAGAAATTGAAAGACTGGACGAAAGAGCATGAGAAGAATATGACGTTAGTGTTTGGAGCGAAGGATGAAAAGAATAATCAAGCTGTAGTATTAAAAGAAATCTTAGATCGTCAACAAGTGTAATCATGACACATAAGAAAAGTCGCTACTCCTTTTGAAAAACAGAATACAATAAAAAAGTAATCAAGGGGTGAAGAAAATGTCCATATTCAAGCGTTTCGTAGTAAGGATGCGTGAAAGTATATGGTTTATTCCAAGCATTTATACGATTCTCGCATCCATTTTTGCGCTAGCCACGGTTTTAGTCGACACAAAGTATAACAACGCCTTGAAAGAGTACATACCTAGTTATTTCCGAACAACGGTGGATTTAGCACAAACGATTTTAGGTACGTTATCAGGCGCATTGTTAACTATGACAACCGTCACGTTCTCAACGATCATGGTCGTGTTGACGATGTACTCGTCACAATTTTCACCTCGAGCACTTCAGAACTTCTTGAATAAATCATCTACTCAACGTGTGTTAGGGATTTTTATGGGAGGCTTTGTCTACACCATATTGTCGTTACTATTCATGCGTAAAGCATCGATCAATCATGAAGTGATTTCTGCTTCTGTCGGAGTTGCGATTGCCGTGATCTGTTTAGCATTCTTCGCATTCTTCATACATAATGTCGGAACTTCGGTTCAAGTAAGTCGGCTTATTCGTGAATTAACCGATGATGTACTCACTGCGCTTGACAGTGAAAAGGATGGAATGAAAGAAAATCGCGTCGTGTGGAGCGAAGAGAAACCTTTCTTCGCACAGAGTTTTACTTTTGTTAGTGAAGTAAAGAGTGGAAACTTTGGATACATACAATACATCGAATATGAAAAATTGACGAAATGGGCAAATGAACACCAAGCGATCATAGATATAGTAAAGCCGATTGGTGCATTTTGTGGAACACATACGAGTATTGCTACGGTGTACTCTCAGAAAGAATTATCTAGTGATAATCTTTCATCACATTTCATATTAGGTGAAGAACGCTCGATTTTACAAGATGTAGAGTACGGTATCGAAAAAATTGTGGAAATTGCGTTGCGTGCGCTGTCTCCAGGAATCAACGATCCGAATACGGCGATCCGCTGCATTCATTCGATAGGGGAAGTGTTACAGCGAGCTGCTTTATTACCAGGGGGTATTGCGGTGACGTATACCGAGGAGAACAAACCGTGTTTGGTGGCGGCGTATCCAAGTTCGGAAGACTATTTTTATGCAGCGTTCAGCCAAATTAGTTATTACGGTAATGAAGATGCAAGCATTCTCAATGCTTTATTGGACGCTCTTCTGTATATTGCACGTAATTTGGAAGATGATAAAACGAAAAAACTCGTTCAGTTGATGACCAATTATGCGTGGAATCATTTCACTCATTCAGTACTTGAACCGTTAGACAGCGCAAGACTGCAAGAGAAGCGTCAAGTAATAGACGAACTAACGAAGTAAAAAGCAATACATGCCTAGTAAGCATATACTGCTTTTTACTGGATATTATCCATACGCTTTCTGATGTGCTTTTTTACGCTTAATATAATCTTCATCTACACGAATAGCATCCCATCGTTCTTTGAAAATATTTGCAGATTCTGCCTTGATCGGATCCAAATCGCGTTCTTTTACGGTACCATCGTCATTATACTTTCGTCCGCTTTTATGATTCGCATAACGTCGTGCGCGGGTATAACCCATTTGAATGAATTTTCGTGCCATATCCATGCCAACAAAGTCGTCGTGTTTTCGATATTCT
This sequence comes from Sporosarcina ureae, assembly GCF_002109325.1. Taxonomy (GTDB): domain Bacteria; phylum Bacillota; class Bacilli; order Bacillales_A; family Planococcaceae; genus Sporosarcina; species Sporosarcina ureae_C. Next base: position 3,294,075 of record NZ_CP015348.1, read on the forward strand.
TCAAAGAGTTCACAAATTTGATCTGCCGACTCTTTTGCGATTTCAGGCGTTTTAAATCGCCAGTGAGGTAAAATTTCACTTTTATAAGGCTCGACCAATAACACACCTTGTTCTCCTTTGCCGACTCTATATAATTCAGGGTTTTTGCGTAAATCTAACGTACTGTAATCCAAATCATAATCGAATGGCATATACTCACATCCTTTTACTTCTATTTACCCACGTAGGAATGGTAAAAAACGTGAGAATACATAATGTAAAACACTTTACAACCGAACGTACATTCTTTATACTTGAATAAAGGGAGGGAACGAATGTGCGGTATTCATTAGAAAAGGCATTACAATATGGTGAAGTTCTCGAAGTGATGTATGAAGCAAAAGATGGTTCCATTAGCAAACGGAAAATTCGTGTACTGACTATACATGGTAAAACATTTACAGCGTATTGTTTTTTGCGTAACTCCAAACGGACTTTCCTAATTGATCGTGTACTGGCAGTTGTTCCTGTAAAGGTGAAAGAAGCGATTGTCATTTAATAAAAATAGTAATAGAAAGAAATCACGCGATGCATCCCTTTGCCAGGATCCATCGCTTTTTTGTTGATTTACGTCTGAAAATCAAATTTCATATAAAACTAAATAAATCATGTATAATTTAGAGAATAACGATTATTTTTGAGGTGAAGGTATGATAAACCAGAATGTACCGAACATAAAAGTGAATCCGTTCTATAGACAAACGGTTCAGCATATAGTGGATAGCCAACAAATAGGGGAACAGATAGATGAGTTGAATCGTCATGTCATATGAGCAGAAATTAATGGCGATGAAGTCGCTGTTGAAGAAGACGACAGTAGTTAAAGAAGTGGAAGAGACGTTTAAGGCGCCACCCGCACCCAGTTATGAAAAACGTTGGTTGACAACGGGCATGGAGAAAATAGAAAATGAATTCGGAGTCGTCTACAAGCGTGTAATTCATTATCCGCTAGATACGATGCACGGTGATTTTTGTTTGGGCGATGTAAAGCAAAAGTTGATGAAATGGTCTGAAGCTGATTATCTGCATCCATTAGCTCCGAATGCGGGCAAGCTTCTGTTTTTTGATACGGAAACAACGGGTTTAAAAGGCGCGGGAGCTGTTATTTTTCTCATTGGATTATTGGAATTACAATCCGATGAATTCGTCATGACGCAGTACGTCTTACCGAATCCCGACCATGAAGTAGCATTTCTTTATGCGTCAGAATTATGGAAAGAAGGACTCACTCTCGTCACCTATAACGGGAAAAGCTTTGACTTCCCTCAACTCCAAACTCGTTGGTCAATGCATAGGAAACTATTACCGCCACTGCCTGTTCCACATCAAGTCGATTTATTACATGGATCGCGCCGAATTTGGAAAGGACAGATGGAATCATTCAAGTTGACGGAAGTAGAGCGAACGCAGCTAGGCTTTCATCGGAAGGATGATATACCTGGCCATATGGCACCTATTATTTATCAAGACGCGGTAAAAAACGGCCGTGCTGAAATTTTAATGAAAGTCATGTGGCATAATGAATGGGATATTCTATCGCTGGTGACGCTGTTTAGTCTGTCTACGGATATTGTCATGGATGAAACTAGTCAGCATAACGCCCAAATCGCAACAAATATTGCCAAGTGGTTCCAAGACCTTGGTTTGAAAGATCATAGTTATAAGGAACTTCAACGAATTGCGAAAGAGTACGGGACGAGTTATCCTATAACGCATTATCATTTAGGCTTTTTACTAAAGCGTCATAAAGAATTCGATCGAGCCATACAATCATTTGAAATCGTCGCAACACACGGTACTGGCAGAGAACAAGTACTAGCTTACGAGGAACTCGCGAAACTATATGAACATCAAATAAAGGATTACTCGCTCGCATATGAGCGCATACTACGTGCAGATCAACTCTTGCAGAAACCCAATGAATTGACCATGCGTTTTAGTCAACGCATGAAGAAATCGATAGCCAAGCGGGAAATGCGAGTGAATAGAAAATTGTTTCCTGGGCAAGCGCAAGAAGCGCCACAAGAAGAACAATAGTCTTTTTCAGTAAGACAAAGAATGACAACATATGCTATAATGACCTTATGGAATCATAGATGGAAGGACGTTTTGTCATGGAATTAAAGCTAGATACGAAAACGATCTTGGAAAAAGAATTTAAGCAAGCTATTCGAGGGTATAAACAAGAAGAAGTAGACTGGTTTTTGGATGACGTCATTCAAGACTATGAAACATTCAAAAAAGAAATCGCACGTCTACAAGAAGAAAACACGAGATTGAAGTCAGAAGTCAATTCATCCCAGAGACGCTCTCAAACACCCGCACCTCAAACGACGAATATTGATATCATTCAGCGCATCGCGAATCTTGAAAGAGAAGTATTTGGCGACAAATTGGTTCAGCCTGAGCAGTAAAAATTAGATAGTGTAATGAGAGAACCGCCACAGTAAAATGTGGCGGTTCTTTTTCGATGTATTCATTTTCTCGTTTCGACGACTTCTTCTAGCGATTGAAACTCTTGAACGAAATCTAGATGAATGGCTTCCCATAAATAGTGGGACGCAATGGAACGTTCAGGCGCCCATAGTGGCGATTTCTCAATGAGTAGTTGACGTCGTTCAGCCTTTTCCACTCCGTACAGCCACTGTGCAGATCGCTGGATTCCTACGTCATCTACAGCGAGTATATCTGGTCGGCCAAGTGATAAGATCAAAAACATCTCAGCTGTCCATTTACCGATACCTTTGACGTGAATTAATTGCTTCAGAATCTCGTCATCGTCATATGTTGCGATGTGATCTAGATCAAGATCACCATTTGCGATTTTGTCTGCAAGATCCTTGACGTAGTCAGACTTTCTCATAGTCAAGCCAACTTCTCTCAACTGTTCTTTTGACGTCATGATTAAGCCGTCCACTGTTATATGCCCTCCAAGTAAATCGAGTAAACGAGCGTAGATCGCACTTGCAGCGTTCACTGAGATTTGCTGACCGATAATGGATCGCACTATGGATGATACATAATCTGTTCGTAAAGGTACTTCAATATCACCAATGAGCGATATTAACTGTTTCAGTCTTGGATCTTTTGCGCCAAGAGATTGGACTGCTGGATCCCGTGTAGTGATGTGAAGTATTTCCAAAGCGCTCACCTCAAGTATTCAAGTTGTAAAGAATCAGACACCATCTTTCAACCATTTCGCCGTCAATGTATCAGCAGAAAGCATTTCTTGCGGTGTACCTTCAAAGAGAATCGTTCCTCCTCGTTTTCCTCCGCCCGGACCGAGTTCAATTACCCAGTCACTAGCTGCGATGAAATCTAAATTATGTTCAATGATTATGACTGAATTGCCTTTGTTTACAAGTCTCTGAAACAGTTCCAGTAGCTTGCCATTGTCACTCATATGCAATCCTAATGACGGTTCGTCTAATAGATAGATTTGTCCTTCGTTTTGTAAATGGCTCGCCAGTTTAAGCCGCTGTATTTCCCCGCCGCTCAATGAACTCGTCGTTTGTCCTAGCGTAAGATAATTCAACCCGACTTCATCCAGCATATCCATTCTTTTTAATATCTTCGGCATAACGAAATGTTCTTTCGCTTCGTCTACTGTTAACTCTAAAATTTCTGCAATGTTTTTCCCTTTGTACACATAGGAAAGGGCTTCATCTGAATAGCGCAATCCGCCGCAAGCTTCGCATACAACAGTTACCGGATCCGCAAATGCGACGTCAGGCGTAGTTACACCTTTTCCGTCACATACAGGACAAGCGCCTAACGAGTTAAAGCTAAATAGTCCTGCGGGTTGTCCTGTTTCTTTCGCTAGGATTTGCCGAATATCATCCATGATTCCCATATACGTAGCTAGTGTAGAACGGCTAGAGATCCCAATACGTCCTTGACTCACTTTAATGATGTCAGGATATTTTGCCGAAAACGCTTCAAATAATAAAGAACTTTTACCTGAGCCTGAGACGCCACAGACAGAAACAAGTACATTTTTAGGGATATCAATGGATACATCTTTGAGGTTGTTAGTATTCGCCTTCGTCACGACGAAATGATCGTTTGATTCGCGTGGGTGCATATTGATTTCTAATTTGTGATCGAGTTTCGTTAATGCAGAAGCCTTCTGTAATCCATCGGGCTTGCCTTGATAGACGATTTCTCCGCCTGCTGCGCCTGCACCGGGGCCCATTTCCACAATCTCATCTGCCACTTTTATAACGGATAAATCATGTTCGATCACAATGACGGTATTATGGTTAGCTTTTAGACCTTTGAGCATGCCGATTAACATATCCACTTCTTCTGGATGAAGACCTGCGCTTGGCTCATCGAAAATATAACTTATATTGTTTAAACTACTTCCTAAATGCCGTGCGATTTTGACTCGTTGTGCCTCGCCACCCGAAAGTGTTTCCATTTTTCGAGACAAGCTCAAATAGCCAAGACCTAAGTCAATCAGTTGTTGTACATTGGGAATTGCCTGTCGTGCGATAGACTCGCCAAGGGGATCAGATATATTTTGCAGTTCGGGCAAAAGCTCTGTTAATTCCAATTTATCGTATTGAGCAATATTGAAACCGTTAATTTTAGATTTCAACACTTCTGGATTTAATCCTGAACCGTCACAAGTAGGGCATAATGTATGCGTCGACACCGCCAGCACATCTTCTTGTGACGTTTGTTTAAGTTTCGTAATATCCCGATTAATATAGAGACGTACAAATCTAGGCAATAATCCATCCCACTCATGATCATGCGGACCATCTTTCGTGTGGAATGGCGCAAACACTCTTTCGCCTTCAGGAGGTCCATAAATCAATAAATTATATTGATCTTCAGGGTATTCTTTAATCGATAAGTCGGGATCGAATAACCCACCTGTCATCATCCATCTACCTTGCCATCCAGAAGGCGACAACGGCTTAAACTTCACAGCGTATTCTCGAAGCGACTTGTCCAAGTCGATAATTTTATGCAAATCAGGATACACTACTTCGCCAAAGCCATTACATTGCGGACATTTACCGAATGAACTTTGATTAGAGAAGTCTGTAGCCGAACCGATTGCGGGTGTACCGATACGCGAGAACAATAGACGAATCAATGGATGAATGTCCATATACGTCCCAACTGTTGAGCGAGTATTATCTCCAACCGGCTTTTGCTCTACTACGATAACTGGACTCAAATGCTGCATTAAATCAGCACGCGGTCGTTCATAACGAGGCATTTGGTTTCGTACGTAGAGTGGGTAATTCAATGTCATTTGCCGTCTACTCTCCGTTGCCAGCGTATCAAACACTACCGAACTCTTGCCCGATCCCGACAAGCCGGTAAACACCGTTATCTGTTCCTTTGGTAAATTTATATCTATATTTTTCAAATTATTCTCTCGTAATCCACGTAAAACAATCTCATCTTTGTTTTCCTTCATATAAGAGCCCTCCTCTACACAGTAAAAAGTAGTTCTGCTAGATGATTTCCCTAAATTACAGAAGTTACACTATGTAATTTGAAGAATTGATAAGTAGGAGTATGCAGGGGCTTCAATTCAAAACTACTCTCAACTCACTTTCCATTTCGGTAACATTTCACAACAACAATTAAATCTAACACTTTCCAAACGAATCCATTGTGTAAATTCGAGTTCTGGTGTATACTCAGGAGTGCCATAGAGAGTATTCAGGTAATCGCTGCAACTTCGGTTGTAGAGGAAAGTCCATGCTCACACGGATCTGAGATGACCGTAGTGTTCGTGCTCGGTGAAAAAATAAGCCGGGGCAATGCATTTGCATTGATGGCGGGAATAACTCCTAAGTCTTCGGATATGGACTAGATTCTCTGAAAGTGCCACAGTGACGTAGTCGGCATGGAAACATGTCGAGTGGAACGGGTAAACCCCACGAGTGAGAAACCCAAATTATGGTAGGGGCGTTCTTCCGAAAGAATTCAATGGAGGAAGGAACAGGCAATTGTCTGTAGATAGATGATTACCACTTCAAGTACGAGGCGCGAGCCGTTTGAGTACCGAAGAACAAAACATGGCTTACAGAATATTCTATGGCATTTATCTTACAATTTGCTCTCCTACAGTTTTGGGAGAGTTTTTCTTTTTATAGAAGCGAACGTATACATATACCTTTCTACAGATAGAAGGGACATATTGACCGAAACAAGAGAATGGAGTGTTGAAACATGAGTAAATACAATTTAGTAGCAACCGCTGCCATGGGGCTCGAATCCATCGTAGCATCTGAAATAAAAGATCTTGGCTATGAATGTCAGACAGAGAACGGAAAAGTCTATTTTTCGGGAGACGAAGAAGCAATCGCAAGAGCGAATATGTGGTTGCGCGTGGGCGACCGAGTACGAATTATTGTGGGCGAATTTAAAGCCTTCACATTTGATGAGTTATTCGAACGCACGAAAGCTTTGCCATGGGAAGAGTTCTTGCCAGTAGATGCGGCGTTCCCTGTGTCTGGTAAATCCGTCAAGTCCAAATTATTCAGTGTACCTGACTGTCAGGCAATCGTGAAAAAAGCTATAGTGGAACGTTTGAATAGCGCCTATAAACGTACTGGTTTCTTAAGCGAATCAGGTCCGCTGTTTAAATTAGAAGTTTCTATATTAAAAGATACCGTAACATTGACGATAGACTCAAGTGGTCAAGGCTTGCATAAACGCGGCTATCGTTTGGCTCAAGGGGATGCACCATTGAAAGAAACGATAGCTGCTGCACTCGTTAAACTTTCAAAATGGAGCCCGAACCGTCCATTTGTTGACCCGTTCTGTGGATCGGGTACGATTGCGATCGAAGCGGCAATGATTGGACAAAATCTAGCTCCAGGTTATAACCGTTCGTTCTTAAGTGAAGAGTGGCCATGGATGCAAGCGGATGTATGGGATCGTATTCGCGAAGAAGTAGAAGACGTTGCGAAGTATGATTTACAACTTGATATTCGCGGGTTTGATGTAGATCACAACATCGTCTCTGTGGCACAACGTAATGCGATGGAAGCAGGATTCACCGATTTGATTTCATTCGAGCAACGGGACGTGCGTGACTTGAGACTTGAAGGAGAAAACGGCGTCTTGATCGCCAATCCACCGTATGGTGAACGACTCGGTGAAGTGGAAGAAGCAGAAGATATTGCAGAAGTTCTTGGTGAGATTATGACACAATATCCATCATGGTCCGTATATATTTTATCTTCACTTGAAAACTATGAAACGATGTACGGCAAACGTGCAACGAAAAAACGTAAACTATTCAACGGATTCATTCGGACGGATTTGTATCAGTTCTGGGGAAAACGTTCATAATTAAACGAGCAGGAAGAGGAAGAGATGCCTCTTCCTTTCGCTTGCATTCAGGAGGAGTCAGTATGAATACAAAAATTCCATTTGAGTTGGATAAAGGTCAAACATTTTTTGAATCTCTCAACGATTGGCTCGGCGATACGCTATATGATGATTTAACAGAAAAAGGATTCGAATGCCGTGATGAGCAGATTTACATGGCATTTCAAATAGAAAAAGCCCTGAAAGAAAAGAATGTGTTGCTTGCGGAAGCGGGAGTAGGTACGGGAAAAACGATTGCGTACTTATTGCCAGCTATTGCCTATGCGCGTTATACAGGGAAGCCAGCTGTAATTTCCTGTGCAGATGAAACACTGATCGATCAATTGATCAAAGAAGAAGGCGATATTCAAAAATTGAGTACGGCTCTGAATATGACAGTGGACGTCCGTTTAGCTAAAGCACGCAATCAGTATATTTGTTTGAAGCGTCTAGAAGAAACTAGCATGAAGACGAATGAAGATTTTGTCGATTTGGTTGAAGATCAAATACCGGAATTCGTTCATGCCGAGCGTTCATTGCAGTCGGTATATCCTTACGGTGAGCGTTCGGATTATCCTTATTTGGCTGATGAAGAATGGGAAATGATCAATTATCATCCGATCATGCAGTGTGCGGCTTGTGATATTCGTAACCGTTGTGGGCAAACTATTCATCGTAATCATTACCGCGAAGCTGCGGACTTGATCATTTGCTCGCATGACTTTTATATGGAACATTTGTGGACTAAGGAATCGCGCGTCAGACAAGGGCAGTTACCTTTATTACCTGAAGTGTCGATGGTGGTCTTTGATGAAGGACATTTGCTTGAGTATTCCGCTCAGCGTGCATTGACATATGAAGTGCAAGAGCAAACGATTATCAATTTGCTGGAGCGTATTATGGTCGATGGAATTCGTGAGAAAACATTGCAACTAATGGAGCAATTGCTTGAAACACATGAACTATTTTTCACCCAACTGAAAACGAATGCAATTGAAAATGACAATGAGCGCCTGACAATCGAAAAGAACCAAGAAATGATGAGTCTCGCTGCAACTGCTGTTTCATTATCTCATGAACTGCTTGAAGAGTTTGTCTTTGAAGGTGAATTGTATGTCATTCCGGAATATGATTTAAAAATTGTTGAAGAGTATTTGGAGCAATATATTTATTCCATGGAATTGTTTGCTGGCGACAATGACGCAGTGGATTGGCTTGAAAATCGACGTGACGAAAGTACATTACTTATTATGCCAAGACTTGTAACGTCTATCTTGAAAGAAAAGTTATTTACGGGGACTATGCCGATCATCTTCTCGTCTGCCACACTATCCGTTGAGGAATCATTTGATTATTTGGCGTACAGTTTAGGTATCGTCGATTATCAATCCTTCTCCATCGCTTCACCATTTGATTATGAAAACGTTATGAAAATTCATTTGGAACAAGGAACTACTGAAGAGAATGTCACACGTCTTTCCGAGTTATTAGAAGTCGAGGAGCAGACATTGGTATTATTTAGTTCCAAGCAATCGATGATGGATGCTTACGACCAATTACCGCTTGAACAGAGCGTTATGGTGACGTATGAAGGCGAGCGTTCACTCTCCTCATTGGTGAAAGATTTCCAGCAACGCAAAGTGAATGTTTTCTTCTCCTATCATCTCTGGGAAGGTCTGGACTTGCCGAATGATGCGTTGACACGTGTCATCATCTTCGACTTGCCATTCCCGCCACATGACCCATTGTTTGAAGCGAGAAGAGAGTTCGCGGAAGATCCGTTTGACGAAGTCGATCTACCCTTTATGCTGTTGCGTTTGCGACAGGGGATTGGTCGATTGATCCGAACGAGCGATGATCATGGCTCAATTCATTTGTTTATGAAACCTGAGAATACAGAATTGCTACCGGTCATTGAGCGTGTACTCCCTGTACCGTTCTCTTGATCACAATAGAAAAAGCGTGCAGACGTCGGAGTTTATTCCGGCATCTACACGTTTTTTTATATTATCGTTCTTCGTCAATTGTAAGCAATAAATTGAGGATCTGGTCATCTTCAAATTTAACTGGAATTTTAAATGCTTGTTTAAAGCCATAAAATTTCGTTTGGCCCGTCATGACAGTAGGTGGAGAAATATCTAGCGTCAGCTCATCTTTCTCCAAAACGGTACATAGATTTCCTGCAATCATATTGCCAAGCTCGCCAGTGAAGGATTCGGCCATTTCTCCTTCGATTTGCATGCCAAACATCGCTTGACCGATTTCGCTAATAATCGAATGAGTAGGTTCTACAATTAAACGGCCTTTGATATCACCGATCAGTCCAATTAATACACTGATTTCACGTTGTTCGTATGGTTGTTGTATAAGGGCGGGAGAGAGGACTTGGAATTTCAGTGGGACGACAGTAGTGAGTGATGAAATCGTCGCGTTCAAAACTTTTTGTACGTTTGTTGCTGTATCCATCTAAAGAAACACCCTTTCACAAATTCGTTAGTAGTTCAATCATATCACTAAACATACCTAAAAGACTAGAATAATTTGACGGAGATAGTCATACTGTCATGATTCCTTATGATTCTTCCTGTTTATCTATTTTTCGTTTTATAGCAAATGAGGTACTTATTGCTTTCGCCCTCTAAATAATCAATCTTCTAAAGTAACTATCTATTTTTTCACGCATTAATGGTATGATGAGATGAGTTTAAATTGAAAGGACGACGATTATGTCTACAAACCATGAATTTTTACAGCAAACTGCTACATATGGACAAATTTTCTCAAATAATGAAGACGATGAACGTAAAGCAAAAACGACGTTACTTGCTAATAAAATAATCGACAAAGAATATACGATTGCTTTTGCCGGACACTTTTCGGCAGGAAAATCTTCGACAATCAACGCATTGACAGGTGATGATCTTTTACCATCAAGCCCGATTCCGACAAGTGCGAACATTGTAAAGGTACATAAGGCGGATGAGGATTATGCCATTATCCACCGAGTAGACGGGAGTGCCATTAAATTCAGCGGCCATGGTTTCTCAGAAGGTGTCAAAGCCTACAGTAAGGACGGGGCTGAAGTTTCATTAGTTGAAATCGGCCATACACAATCCAATTTACCTGAAGGCATTACGGTAATGGATACACCGGGTGTTGACTCAACAGATGATGCCCATAGACTATCTACGGAGTCTTCATTGCACTTGGCAGATCTTGTATTTTATACGATGGACTATAACCACGTACAATCTGAAATGAATTTCCGTTTCACAAAAGAATTAATGCGTTATAACAGTAATGTGTACTTAATTATCAATCAGATCGATAAGCACCGTGACAGTGAATTATCATTCGACGAGTTCAAAAAGTCGGTGGAAGATTCATTCAAGCTATGGGGTGTAGAGCCAAAAGGGATTTTCTACACATCATTGAAGCAGCTGGATCATCCACATAATGATTTTGAAAAAGTCAAAGCGATCGTTGATGGTTCGATTGAACACCGTGAAGAAAATTTCGAACAGAATATCGAACAATCATTATTGAAATTAAAAGATGAGCATATGACATATCTTCAGCAACAAGTAGATGATTTGAAAGAGAACCATTCGGAAATCTTAAGCGAATCCGAGTGGGATCAGTTTGAAGAGCTAAATCAAGATCTAAAGGATGCGAAAAAACGTTTAGAACTAGTCTCAGGCGACGAATTCTATGTGAATTTCGAGAAAGAACGCAATGAATTATTATCGAACGCGGGACTTGCACCGTTTGAAACAAGAGAATTATTGAAAGGTCATTTGGAAGCAAAGTCACCGAAATTCAAAGTCGGCTTACTATTTGGCGCGAAAAAGACCGCAGAAGAGCGCGAAAGACGTCGTCAAAAGCTAGAGGATAATATTTCAGGTTTAGCTCACACACAAATCGAAATTTATATGAAGTCTTTGATGAAGAGTTCATTGAAACAAGCAGGAATTTTAACCGATGAGCGTTCACTTGCGATTGATAATATAGATCTGACACTGCCGTTTGACGAAGTCGATGAACAACTACATGTTCAAGAAGTGATTACAGGCGAAACTATTTTGAATTACGCAGAGCAAATGAAACGTGCCATTCATTTAGTATATAAACGTAAAACGGACAAGTGGAAACAAGAGATGTCCGTGATCGCGAAAGAATCCGGTGGCGAGCAATCAGGACCACTTGTTGAAACGATTGCGATGTTACAGGAAAAGGTAGATGCACTGAAAGAAATGAATAAATGGCTAGAACGTATGAAGTGGGTCGATAAAGAAATCGCCAATCCATCAGCGCCGACGCGTATGGGCCGTGATCAACTCATTGCTAAGTGGGAACAACCTAAAAAGATTGAAACGATCGAATATGTAGCGAAAGAAGAAGTGCAAGAAACGACTGCTGAAGAAGTAGAAGAAGTAGTCGAAGAACAACGTCAAGTGGTCGATTCGGAAAAAGCTATCATTCATGCACAGCACATCGCTAATTCAGTTGAAGCGATTCCTGGGTTTGCAGAAACGGCAGCGTATTTGATGACGAAAGCAGATCGCTTAAAAGGGCAAGAATTCACAGTCGCATTGTTTGGTGCATTCAGTGCAGGGAAATCTTCATTTTCTAACGCGTTGATTGGTGAGAAAGTGTTACCCGTTTCACCGAACCCGACAACCGCTGCGATCAACCGAATCCGCCCAGTGAGTGAAACGCACTTGCATAATACGGCAGATATCCACTTGAAAGATGTAGCAACGATGACAGAAGACGTAGCATTGTCATTCGGTGCGCTCGGTATCGATATTTCGTCACTTGAAGATGCCTTCAATAAAACGGATGCTGCGATGAAGCAACCACTTGAAGACGAGAATTTGCATATCCATAAGTCGTTCATCAGCGCATTCCAGAGAGGGTATCCACTCTATACGCCTGCTCTTGGTACGACGTTGACAGTAGAGCGTGAAGAATTCACGAAATTTGTTGCGCAAGAAGAACGTAGTTGTTTCGTCGATTCGATCGACTTCTTCTATGACTGTCCGTTAACTCGTCACGGTATTACGTTAGTAGATACACCGGGAGCGGATTCGATCAACGCGCGTCACACCGACGTAGCATTCGAATATATTCGTAATGCCGATGCGATTCTTTTCGTAACGTACTATAACCACGCATTCGCACGTGCCGACCGTGAATTCCTTATTCAGTTGGGCCGTGTAAAAGATGCGTTCGAACTTGATAAAATGTTCTTTATTGTCAACGCCATCGACCTTGCTTCGAATGAAGAAGAAGGCGAAGAAGTAAAAGGTTTCGTTGCGAATGAATTGCAGAAATTTGGAATCCGTAATCCACGAGTGCACGGTATTTCAAGCCTTGAAGCATTGGAAGGCAAGTTAACACAACAACCGAATCCATTAATGGTCGATTTCGAAGAGAAATTTTATTCATTCCTTGAGCATGATTTACGCGCGCAAGTTGTTCAAGCTCTAGAAGAAGAAACGACGAAAACAATTGATCGTCTAGCTTCGTTAATTGACAGAACGATTCAAAACCGTTCACGTAAAGCAGAAAGACTAGAGGAACTCGCGACTGCTGAAAAGGCAATTAAAGAGCGCTTCGAAAAGAGCGCAAGTGAGATTTTAGTGAAATCCACTCAAGATGAATTGAGTGAACTTGTCTACTATATTTTACAACGCGTCTTCTTGCGTTTCGGCGATTTCTTTAAAGAAGGCTATAGTCCGTCCACGTTCGCGAAGAACTCATCGGATAAAGCATTAAAAATCGCGTTGGCGGAAACAGTCAATATGGTAGGCTTTGACTTAACACAGGAATTAAAAGTAACGAATTTGCGTATTCTCCAGTACATGAAGAAACAATTGCTAGAACGTCAACGTATGGAAGTCCGTTCCTTGTCCGAAATGGATCAATCGATCGTGCCTTCACCATATGAGCCAAATGACAAAGACATGCTGTCATTTGAGACGCCGTATGAAGATCCTATGAAATATAGTGCAGTTAATAAATCATTTAAAAATCAAAAGTCGTTCTTTGAGCGCGGTGATCGTGATATCTTGAAAGCGAAGCTGGAAGAAATATTGAAAAAAGATGCGTCGAGCTATCTTGGTGATCAAAAAGAACGCATTGAGAAGTGGGCAGACTTATGGATTGACGATGAAGCAGAAGCATTACGCGTTCATTTATTGCAAGAAAGTTTAGTACAAATCGAATCGGAGCGTACATTGCTTGATGGTTCAGAGCAGCTAGAGCAATGGCAGAAAACGTATGAAAAAATCCGTCAAGAGGAGCTGGTTCAATGACACAAGTATTCGTATCTATTCACGATATAGAGACAAGTCATGCGAAATGGATCGATGCGCGCTTTTCATTGCAAGATGAAGAACGTGGCAAACTTGATTATCAAAAAGAACACGTAAAAGGCGCCGTTCATTGGGATTTAGCGGAAGATCTATCGGGCACATCAGTAGAAGGTGGACGTCATCCGTTGCCTTCTACTGAACAGTTGACTGAGCTATTCCGTAAAAGTGGACTGGAACGTACAGATGCAATTTTGATTTACGACGATGGTGGGAATCCTTTTGCAACACGTGCTTGGTGGATGTTGCAATATGGAGGATTCACGAATGTGCACGTCGTAACAGAAGGGTATGCTGAATTACGCGAAATCGTAGACGTAACAAGTGACTTTGTTACGCCTGCACGCTCAACAGTGGAACCGCAGTGGCAAGATCACCTATATGCAAGTAGAAGTGAAGTCGAAGAAGTGGTGGCGGGCAATCAAGCGTCACAACTTGTCGACGCACGTTCTGAAGTTCGCTATCGCGGAGAAAAAGAACCGCTCTACCATAAAGCTGGCCATATACCGACAGCTCGAAACTTTGATTGGGAACAATTAAAGCAAGATGGACAGTATGACGTGAAGCAAGCGAAAGAACAATTACAACAAGTTGTGTCACCTGAAGACGATGTCATCGTCTACTGTGGCAGTGGTGTAACGGCTTCCCCTTTATTCGCAGCACTTAAAGAACTGGACTATCCAAATGTAAAACTATATGTAGGTAGTTTCAGCGACTGGATTTCAAAAGACGACGCACCGATCGAAACCGCAATAAGGGGTTGAAACAAGATGCAATTCGCATTGCTCGGAGATATTCATTCATCAAAAGAAGATTTGCAAGCCGTACTGGCGCAAATTGCTAATGAAGCACCTGAAGCGACTCTTATTGGGACGGGTGATTTATACGAATGCACGGTCAGCAAAAAAGACCTTCATGGCCAGATTTATCCTACTGTCGAAGAAGTGATCAGACATCCGGATGGCATCGATGAGCTATTCATTTTTCCTTCAATTTACGGCAATCAAGAACAACGCATTCTGTTGCTGACTAAGCAAACAGAACCTAAACGGGACTTCTTGAACGACTTACCGGAGACTTTGAAGATAGATGAGGCAATCATCATCCATGGCCACCAATGGCCACATAACGAAGCGGCGGCGTGGCTTGCTGAGCATCTTCCAGAATCACGCGTAGTGTTTCACGGACATACCCATCGGTCAGGCATTACAAGCGATGGAAAACACATAGCGGTTAACTGGAACGAAGAGATGTCAGTGAGGGGTTCACGAACGGTTGTTAACGTAGGGGCTGTAGTGGGCTCTAGAGAATGGGTGTTGTATGATTCTGAAGAACAAACCGTTAGATTTATGAAAGTGTCACAACGCTAAATGGGTTTATGTCTAACCCGTTTAGTTGAGAAGTGAATAGTGAACTAGTAAGTGAAGCATCGCATTTTGCGGTGCTTTTTTATTTTTAAAATATATTTGGATATCTTTGGTATAATCGTATTGAAGTCCAAAGAGTTTTTGACGTTCAGTAAGCGTGTCATTTTGTAATGTACACTGTGAGGAGGAAGATCCAATGAAAGTAAGAGCGATTTTTATTGGCGATGTTAGATTTGATCAATGCCCAGCTTTTGAATTGAATACTGAAACGAACTATTTTGAAATGATAATTGACAAAGAGATTAAATATGAAAATATCCATACTGGAAGTTGGTTGCATTTATCTCAAGTTTAATCCATGGAAGACACGATGAACAAATTCTACTGTAACTATCAAGTTTTTCGGTCACCGATAAGAGAAGGGGCGATTGTATCTTGAGTAATCGTACTGGTGCTAAAATAAGGCCATTTTGTGAATATAGTACGTTCATCTACTAGATAATGGGGGGATAAAGTGAGAAAGAGCAAGAAGTACAAGTTGATTTTGTTATTAATCTTTCCTCTTGTAGTGAGTTTAATAAGCAACCTTTTATTAACTATTGGAGCTGATACGGATTCATATATTTTTTTATACATTACAACTTCAATTATATATATTTGGGGATTCGTTGCTATATTTTTTTGGTTTTATGTAGGAATACAATTTGGGAATAGCGAGACATCCGAAATGAAAAGCTTTTTATTAGGAAATAGTTTATGGATGATCTCATTGCTTTTATATATCTGGCAGTTTATTTTACTGGAGGATGAAAAAAGGAATCTTTTCATTGCTGGACTATCGCAGGATTATGCTCTTGGCTTTGTAGGTGTTAGTGCTAAAATTATAGGATTTTTCACTAATTCGATTGATGGCAATGCAGTTATAATGATTTCCTATTTAATTATGTTGTTAGTTTTTACAATAGGATTTTTGTTTGCTGCTAAAAACAGACAATTAAAATCAACTTAATTATATATTCAAATGCATCAGTGGATTAGTATGGCACATCAATCGGATCAATGATTTTGTGAGTGTTTATGTATAACTAAAGCGTGCCTTTTTTGAATGAAGATCTGCGCTTAGTATTGCAAAATCGGGCAATTTTGTTAGACAAAGGGAGGAGGTAAGCCCTTGTTAGGAGAACAGTTTTATACCCAAGTAAGAAAATCAAGAAATACATTCCTGATATTTGCAGCTTTAAACCTTCTCTTCCTATCGGGAATATCGTTTACGTTTGTAATTCCAGGTCAGAGAGGGTTTAGTTTGTTTTTTATGGTTTTGACATTAGTAATGTATTTCATTATAGCAAACATATTCGTAGGTTTATTTAAAGATAGAAAATGGTTTGTTTTTACGATTTGTATAATTTTAATCAGTGTTGGAATGGGTTGGCGTTTATGGCTTGAATGGGGAGAAGTTACTTTAGTTGAACATACGAGTCTGGCAGTTTATATAGGGTATCCAAGTATTAGTGCGATCATCCTGACAATGTTTTATATCATTAGCCATTCTATAGCTAGAAAACAGTCATCTTTTCATTGAGATTGTTGAAGAATTTTACGTAGTTACCTATTTCTAAGCAAAGTTTAAGATTCATAACGACAAGCTGATAGACTAAATATTAGGAATAATTTTGTACTGTTAGTATGATGGAATTACTAAATAAATAGTAGGAGGAGTGTTCAGATGACAAAATATGAATTATCAACCGTGTGGAAGTGGGAAGAAGAGAATTCAAATAGATGGGGAAATCGTCCGACAGCCGGTGAACGTTTTGAACAAAAACTACCGGTCGGAGAGGCACCGTTCCAACTCTATTCACTCGGAACACCGAACGGAATTAAAGTGACGATTATGCTGGAAGAATTAAAAGAGTTGGATGTCGATGGTGCAGATTATGATTTGTATGAAATCAATATTGGAGCCGAGGAACAATTTGGTTCGGATTTCGTCAAGGTCAATCCTAATTCTAAGATCCCAGCCTTAGTCGATCAAAGTCAAAGTCCGCGTTTGGAAATTTTTGAATCAGGATCGATTTTGCTTTACTTGGCTGAGAAATTCAATAAACTGATCCCGACAGATATACATGGACGGACAGAAACCCTTAATTGGCTCTTCTGGCAAATTGGGGCGGGTCCTTATGTTGGTGGAGGATTTGGTCACTTTTTCGCTTATGCGCCAGAGCCAATGAAATACCCAATTGATCGTTTTACTATGGAAACGAAACGTCAATTAGACTTACTAGATAAAGTATTAGCTCAGCGTTCTTATATTGCTGGCGACACTTATACCATTGCAGATATTGCGATCTGGTCTTGGTACGGACGTTTAGCTTTAGGAAAGTTGTATGAAGGCTCTTATGAATTTTTAAACATGGATGAATATACTCATCTATTGGAATGGTCTCATCGCATTGCGAAACGACCAGGCGTTCAAAGAGGCCTTGCAGCAGAGTACCAGTCGCTTGGGGAGTAATTTTTAAGAAACAATGTATTGAGGTTTTTTTACAATAGAATTGAAACCTTATATAGACATATCAAAGACAACGGAATAGTGGTTTATTTAACAATGGGTGCGATTCTTGTATAAGAGTTTTGCACCCAATCCCTATATTGGGCTATTTAAAGGAGCTCAAACGAATGGATTACAGCTACGAGGAATTTCTTGAAGATTTAGATGCAGGAAGAGAGATTCATTTTGTTTATAAAAATGAAAATTACTATATGGGTGCTGGAACAGGTAGATTTATGTTTTGGAAGTTCTATGATTCCGCAAGTGAAATTATAGGAGAAGACAGCAAGGATTTACTTCGAAAAGTTATTCTCGATGGGAAACAAATAAAAGAACTATGGAACTTACTAAAGATTGATAGTGTTTTTAGATAATGGGTTGTTCAACCAGCAATCGGATACGATCCCGTAAGAAGGATTGGGTCATACGTCTAATTAGTAATTACCCAATTAGAACTGTATAATATAAGGTAAGGTTATACTGATAAGGGGGTTGTTTATATGAAGGCATTGGATCTGGACTCAAAAGAATTTAAACGAGTGATGCATAATCTTCATCTCGAAAATTTAAATATTTCTTCTGATATGCAGGAAAAAGTCTTAGAACTCATAAATACAAAGACTTCAATTACCCCTACTTTAATTAAGGATATATTGCGGCATGGGAAAGTATAATGATGAAGAAAATGATGATTACCTAATAAGACACAATTTATTGGAGATTAATTCTCATAAAGAACTCGAAAGAGCAGAAGCATTGGCGTTTTCTCTTCGTGCAATAGCACTGGAACAAAACGATTTCATATTCGAATCATTTAGCTTGAAAAAGTTTCAAGAGTTGCATCATTATCTATTTCAAGATATTTACCCGTTTGCAGGGGACTTTAGAGATGTTCAACTCATGAAAGGTGCTACTCGTTTCTGTCAAGTTCAATTCTTGAATAGCTATGCAAGTGACTTGTTTATGGAGTTATAAGAGGAACCTCATTGGAATTCACTGAATGAAGCTGCGGATCGTTTAGCTTACTGTAAAGCAGAATTAAATATGTTGCATCCTCTTCGTGAAGGGAATGGGAGAACTATCCGGATTTTCCTACATGCTATGATTCAATCTGTCACTGATTTAAAGTCCATAAGAGAAGTGTTCTTGGAAACGATTCAATACGTTGAATAATATAATGGGTACTGATCTCTCACACAGATTAGTGCCCATATTTCATAGGAGAAGTATACGACCAAGCATAATTTTTAAATAACACATTATACAGCTTTTCCGAAATAGATCGCTTAGATTTAAAAAATCAAGTGGCTGAAGCTTTTGGGGAATGAATCAATCGACTAGAGTGGAAGGTAATGGATACGAATAGTATGAAGATCATTTATTGAACCTAATCAAATTCTCGGCAATGGGATATCGCGTGTAATAAGGTTGATATGTGGAATAAAAAACATGTAACGGGCTATCCTCTTGTCGAGAATTAGGAGGTCATACACTTGCAAAATACACAGAGAGTAGGCATGATTTCTTTTATTAGTCTACTTATAGGACTGACTTTTCTTTGCCTGTTTATTTTTTCGGGTAGATTATTCATTACAATGCCACTTGGTTTTATCCTTCTTGTATTCTCATTCGTTTTATCCTTGTTTAGCAGAAAAGACAAATTCGGGAGAGTATCACTTTACGCTTTCCCAATAATTATAGTCATCTACTTATTGTTCTTCGTAGTGATGTATTTATTTTGGCATACACCATAACGCACTCACTTAGTTGATCGAAACGAGGGACGGGGTTCTCCGCCTGTAAGATACACGTCCGGCTACAGCGACAAGTCACAACCACTTAACCTCGTGCAAAAAAGGTCGTCATGAAGCACGACCTTTTCCGAATAAAAATAGAACAGTAGCAGTACACTCTTTTAGTGACGGTTATAATAGCCAATAAAACAGTTCGCTCAGGCTATTCCTTTTGCTTCTTCTGCATCAAAATCGCTTGCCGAGCAAGTGTATCTGCCGTCTTGTTTGTGCTGTCGGCAATCCACTTTATAAAGAAAAAGTCAAACGTCTCCGCCAGTCGCAACGCCTGTTTCAGATAAGGTGCATACTGCTCGTTCTTCACAAACTCCTTCTCCATCGACTGCACGACTACCGTCGAATCAGACCTCACCGACACCATACCTGTTGTCAGCTTAGACGCCTCCTCAAGACCTCTTACAAGCGCTTGAAATTCCGCGTGATGATTATTCGTTGGCTCAATCGGCTCACTAATCCGCACATCCTGTCCTTCTCCTTTTATATACACACCAATTCCGCTCAACCCAGGATTCCCTGCGCTAGCACCATCTATGTACACTTCCAACATGAAATTTATCGCTCCGATCTGGTAATGAATTGTAAAAAACGTAGAAACACTTGCAACATCCCGTCAGTCAACTTAAAATAGAAGGAAGAAAGGTGGGAGTTCTTTTCTAATGGATAAAGTAGTTGTCATGAAAGAAATTAATCAATTGCTCGATATATATTGTGAAGGTTGTTACGTCAAAAAACAACTAACAAACGAACGCGGTAAAACAGGCGCTCACCAATTTTGTATTTCCGACTGTACCGTAGGAGACCAACTGCAATTCCTTGGAAGAGAAATCAACAAGATCAGTACGGCCTCCAAATAAATAATGAAAAAGCATCCCGCAACTGCGTGGATGCTTTGTTTATGTTATAAATTCAGCTGTTTGCGCCGAGATGAGGTTACACTTCATCCTCAAGAGTCGATACGTTAGCCGCCTGTGGACCACGATTTCCTTCAATTACTTCAAAAGAAACTGTTTGACCTTCAGTCAGTGTCTTAAATCCATCGGTTGCAATTCCTGTGAAATGTACAAATATATCTTCACCATCGTCTGCTTCGATAAATCCATATCCTTTGTCACTGCTGAACCACTTCACTTTACCTTGGTGCATAATAATTCCTCCTCGGCAATTAGAAATCCATCTCCACACGTAACGTGTAAGTCTATTACTGCAAACTTAACCAATACGGCTTCTTACACTATACATGAGTAGGACAACAGTGTCAACGGTAAGTAGAATATTCAGATTACTATTTACTAATAATGAGGAAAGTATTGGTTTTTATCTGACTATTCCCTATAATGAGGAAGTATTCATTTTATTTATAAGAATTATGTAAGGAAGTGTTGAAGTGAAAATTGTCATCGCACTTTTGCAAGTAGGATTTTTATACATACTATTTCTAGCAGGAGAGTTTTTACGTGCGAAACTATCTATTCCTTTGCCAGGAAGCATTATTGGTTTGCTGTTGTTGTGGGCGTTGTTATCGATCAAAGTCGTCCCGCTTCGCTGGGTAGAAAAAGGGGCGTATGTATTTCTATCGACTTTGCCGCTTTATCTGATTCCGGCTACGGTTGGTGTCATGGATTATGGCCATGTGTTCGCCGGCAAAGGTAGCTTACTGATCGTTATCACAATCGGCAGTACATTCATCACGATGGTCGTCGCTAGTTTAGTTAGCCAATCTATGGCCAAGCGTCAAGTGAAAGAGGAGGGGACTCTTTCATGAATACACTAGCACTTGCCTTCACGATGATAATGTTGACAGTTATGCTGTACTTTTTGATGAACGCTGTCTACGTTAGGCTGCGTTCGCCATTTCTAGTACCTATTCTAACAGCGACTATTGCAGTTATCGTCGTGTTATCGTTATTCAATGTTTCCTACGAAACGTATATGGTAGGGGGTAAGTGGATCGATGCATTGCTTGGTCCCGCCATTGTCTCACTTTGTATTCCACTTTATAAGCAACGGGATATCATTAAGAAAAACCTGTTGCCGATCTTCGGTGGCGTTGTCGTGGGAGGAATTGTCGGGATGTTGACTGGTGTCTTAGCAGCGCGACTTGTTGGATTTTCGAATGATCTGTTAGCGAGCATCTTGCCGAAGTCCATTACTTCTCCCATTGCCATGCAAATAGCAGAAGAGCTTGGTGGCATTCCTTCGCTAGCGACGGTATTGGTCATTATCGCCGGACTCGCTGGAATCCTCATGGGTCCATGGATCAATCGCTGGTTCAAGATTGATACAGCGATTGGCCAGGGCATTGGTCTCGGAGTGGGGGCGCATGCGATCGGAACTTCTAAAGCGCTCGAATACGGAGAACAAACAGCTTCTATGAGTTCGGTAGCGATGACACTATCTGCGATTATCGGTGCGCTAGCTGGTCCGTTATTCGGTATTTGGTTATTTCCATAGAAAAGCGAGATTCCTATTCAACTAGGAATCCCGCTTTTTTTAATGCTTCTTCTGCATCATGTAATTGTTCTTGTTTAGGAGCAGAAATAGCATGCAAGTGAATCCCACTATCGTCTAAATTTAATAAATAAGTGGCTTGCGCTTGCTCGATCTGTTCTATAAACGCTTTTACTTCTTGCCTGTTGGACACCATGATCGATGCACGTACATCGCCGTACACAGGGTGTTCTACACGGACGTCTTTCACCGTCACGCCATGATCGACTAAAATGTTTAGCTCCTCTGCGGTTTGTTCAGGAGCGTGTTTGCAGACAATGATTTTTTCAATAGCACGCACCCTTTCGTTTGCCCGAGTGTATAAATACCCTTGATTCGTTGCCATAATAGGTTCGTTTTTTGCTTTTAAAAGATTAATATCACTGACGATGACTTGTCTGCTGACATTCGTCAAATCTCCGAGCTCTCCACCTGTTACAGGATGATTTGCTTCTTGTAGCGTCCGTAGTATTAAATCACGACGCTGTTCACCTAACACTTTTGATTTATGTCGCAAAGTTCTCACCTGCTATCTATATAATATCTAAGAGAATGCCTTTAGTTTGAGTTGAAACGGCGACCTCAAGCAATACGTTTGCTAGCTCCGTAACATTTTCACTAGTCGATGTCTTTCCAAATGAAACTCGAACGAGCCCTTTCGCCAAATGTGCAGGTATCTTCATCGCACTCATCGTCGTGGAAGATTGTTGTTGACCTACTTGGCATGCGCTACCTGTCGACACTGCAAATCCTCTTCTATTTAATTCTAACATAATGAGCTGTCCTTCCGAGTGTTTGACGCATAGTCCGACGATTTGTGGAAGCTGTTCCGATTGCTGCTGGCTACCGTAAATAGTAAATAGCTCTTTATGTTCATTCAATTTATTAAGAAAAACAGAGCGCAATTCCACGTAATCTACTTCACTCGGATCTACCAGTTCGGCTGCTGTTACGAATGAAGCGATGCCTGGCACATTCACTGTTCCTCCCCGAAAACCCTTCTCTTGTGTAGCGCCTGGAAATAGAGGAACGACGCGAATGCGTGGATCAATATACACGGCACCGACACCTTTTGGTCCGTACACTTTATGGCTAGAAATCGAGAAGCTATCTACGAATGGACTGATGTCGCGTATGGATAGCTTGCCAAAAGATTGGACACAGTCGCTATGTAAATAAATTCCTTTAGGCTTCACCAGTTCAGATATCGCATGAATCGGTTGAATAGTGCCGATTTCCGGGTTGCAATGCTGAATGGATACTACAGTCGTGTCTTCAGTAATCGCTTCTTCAAGTGCACGTAGATCGACTATGCCATTGGCTGTGAAAGGTATGAGTGAAATTCGAAAGTCTTGTCCTTCAAGATAGGCTGCTGCTGAATGAAGGGAAGGATGTTCTGCCGCTGAAAGAATGATATGTTGACCTTTTTTCTTGGCAGACTGTGCTAGCGATAATAAAGCGAGAGCGTTACTTTCTGTTCCACCTGAAGTGAAATACAATCCTTCAGGACGGACACCGAGCATTTTCGATAAATTGTTTCTGCTGTATGCTAATATGTTTTGCGCAGCACCTCCTTCGTCATGGAGACTCGTCGTGTTGCCGAAATGTTGCTGTGAGACAGACACGAATACCGAAGCGGCTTCCTCACGAAGAGGGGTAGTTGCAGCGTAATCAAAGTAATGCATAGAAAAGACCTCCTGCAATAAATAATATATTCATCTTGTCATATATCCGCGTGTATGTAAAGATAGATGTAAAGACACCCAAGAATAAATAAAGGTGGTAAGAAAAACAGATGAATACACTCAAATTGAGATCCATGTTAGAGCAGTTTTTCATAGAGGACGTAGGGGATGGGGATCTATCCGCAAATACATTATTTCCAGCTGATGTAATGGGTGAAATGCAAATTATCGCCAAAACGCCAGGCATATTTTGCGGTTCCGATATCATGACAACAGGTTTTCAACTCATGAATCCTTCTATTAAAGTGACGTGCCTCCTACAAGACGGTGAAAGAATGGAAGAGAAGCAAATACTTGCTCGTGTTAGAGGACCGGTTAGAAGTCTATTGACGGCGGAGCGCGTAGTACTAAATTGCATCCAGCGAATGAGCGCGATTGCAACGAAAACTGCGGATCTAACTGCATTATTGTCCGGAACAAACACGAGAGTTTGTGATACGCGAAAAACTGCTCCTGGACTTCGTATGCTAGATAAATATGCAGTTCGAACCGGTGGCGGATTTAATCATCGCAACGGTTTATACGATGCAGTGATGCTAAAAGATAATCACTTGGCATATGCAGGTTCTATTACACAAGCCGTGCAACTACTTAGATCACAGTTAGGTCATACGGTAAAAATAGAAGTAGAAATAGAATCGCTAGCACAGCTACAAGAAGCTATTGAAGCCAATGTGGATATTATTATGTTTGATAACCGCACACCGAAAGAAATTACGGACTGGTTACCACTCGTACCTCCACATATCGTAACCGAAGCTTCAGGCATGATTACAGAAGAAACGATTGCTTCTTACGGCAAGACAGGAATTGATTACATATCGGTTGGCGCGCTGACGCATTCCGTTATTGCAGCGGATATTAGCGCAACTATACAACTTACACCACAGGAGGACTGAAGAATATGTCGATGATGGATCTTGTAAAAGAACAAGCAAATGCTATGTTGCCTGAACGGTATAAACACTACACAGTGACTGAAATGGAAGAAAAAATTCGCTCGATTAAGCAGACGTTAGGAACTAAATTATTTATCCCTGGCCACCACTACCAGAAAAATGAAGTGATTCAATTTGCGGATGCGACAGGAGATTCTTTACAATTAGCACAAATTTGCGCAGCGAACGAGGAAGCAGAACATATTGTGTTTTGTGGGGTACACTTCATGGCAGAAACTGCAGATATTTTAACGACGGAAAATCAACACGTCTATTTACCCGATATGCGTGCGGGTTGTTCAATGGCAGACATGGCAGACATTTACCAGACGGAAAGAGCATGGACAGACTTGCAAAGGCGTTTTGGAGATACGATTCTTCCATTGACATACGTAAATTCGACGGCAGCGATCAAAGCGTTCGTCGGTCGTCATGGTGGTGCGACGGTGACTTCGTCAAACGCCAAAGAAATCGTCCAATGGGCTTTCACTCAGAAAAAGCGGATACTATTTTTACCTGACCAACATCTAGGGCGTAACACTGCATACGGACTTGGCGTGCCACTCGATCATATGGCGGTCTGGAATCCCATTACAGATACACTAGAATACGCTGGTGAAGACGAAGAGTGTCAAGTGATTTTATGGAAAGGACATTGCTCCGTTCATGAAAACTTCACGGTAGAAAATATTCGTCAGTTACGTGAAAATGATCCCGGGCGCCGAATTATCGTTCATCCCGAGTGTTCACATGAAGTCGTAATGAAGTCCGATGACGACGGTTCCACAAAGTATATCATTGATCAAATTCAAGCCGCCGCTCCTGGAACGAAATGGGCGATCGGCACGGAAATGAATTTAGTCAACCGGTTGATAGAAAATCACCCTGATCAAGATATCATTTCATTAAATCCGTTAATGTGTCCTTGTTTGACAATGAACCGTATCGATCTACCGCATTTATTATGGAGTCTTGAAAGTATTGTGGAAGGGAAAGAGCAAAACATCATCAAAGTCGATGCAACGACATCTGCAGATGCGATAGATGCGCTAGACCGTATGCTACAGCGAAAGTAACGTAGCAGTGCTTGACAATTACTCTGAATATTGTATGATTGGGGAAATGATATGGAACGTTGAAGAAGGACCAGTAGATAAATAGCATGTGTTAGAGAGCGGAATCCATCGGCTGGAAGTTTCCGTCGCAATGCCTTGTCGAACCTGCCTTTTGAGTCCTGTGAAAATACAGGCGCGCACCTTGGCGTTAGAAGGAAAGCGGGATTCGTGAAAATGAATCCAATGATGGTGGCACCGCGGAAGTTACGTCCTTTCGTCCTGATTATATCGGGACGATTGGGCTTTTTTATTGTATAAAAGTAGATGATATGTAGAAATGGTAGGCGAATCCATATGAAAAGACAACGAATCGTTGTGAAAATCGGTAGCAGTTCGTTAACAAATGATCATGGAGAAATCGATCAAGTAAAATTCAATGATCATGTCGATGCGTTGGCGATGTTGAAAAACATTGGGCATGAAGTCATTGTTGTCTCGTCAGGAGCGGTGGCGGCGGGTTTTGCGCGTCTCGGCTATTCCTCCCGTCCACAGACGATTAAAGGTAAACAAGCTGCTGCGGCAGTAGGTCAGAGCTTATTAATTCAGTCCTATATTGAAAGGTTTAGTGCACATAAAGTCATACCGGCACAGATTTTATTGACGCGCCATGACTTTGCGGATCGTGATCGATACCGCAACGCATTTGCGGCAATGTCTGAATTGCTTGATCGCGGTATTATGCCGATCATTAATGAAAATGATACCGTATCCATCGATGAATTGACGTTTGGTGATAATGATATGCTATCCGCATTAGTCAGTGGTTTCCTACATGCGGACCAATTGATTATTTTAACCGATGTCAACGGGATCTACACAAGCAATCCGCGAACAGACCCAGACGCTGTACGATTGACTAAGTTGGATGAAATTTCAGATGAATTGCTCGGTGGCGCGGATGATACAGGCTCGAAAGTCGGTACGGGTGGTATGCGTTCGAAGCTACTAGCTGCAAGAACGGCTCACACATTAGGCGTGCCGCTTTTCATCGGAACAGGACATGGTCCATCAAAATTGCTGGATATTTTAAAAGGTCATGGAGACGGCACATATATTTCTAGCCCCGTTGCCAACACAATCAATACAAACCGCCAATGGATTGCCCTTCATTCCGAATCTACTGGACGTCTATACGTCGATCAAGGCGCCGAAGAAGCAATTGTGCATAATGGGCGCAGTTTATTACCAGCAGGTGTCTTTAAAGTGCAAGGTGACTTTGAGATTGGCCAAGTAGTAGAAGTGTTCGGTTTAAATGGTTTAATCGGTAAAGGGGAAGTCACGTATTCGTCTGAACAACTAAAACAAACGATTTCCAATAAAGATCAACTGGAAGAATTCAAGCCTATGCTAGAAGTCATTCACCGTGACCGCTGGGTACAAGTGTAATCAAAGGGGAGAATAGATGATGAGTGAGATTAGAAATAAAGGAAAAGCTGCAAAAGAAGCAAGTGTTTTATTGAACGTGGCAACGACTGAAGAGAAAAATCAGGCATTGCAATTGATTGCCGATCAACTATTGCAAGAACAAGATCAATTACTCGCTGAGAATAAAAAAGATATTGAAGAAGGCCGCGAAAAAGGAATCGAATCAGCAGTTCTTGACCGTATTTTATTGACGCCTGAGCGCATTGAAGCTATGGCGGAAGGTGTTCGTCTATTAGTTGATCTTAAAGATCCGATTGGGGAAACACTGGAAGAAATCCAAAAGGAAAACGGCTTACATATTGTCAAGAAGCGCGTGCCAATCGGTGTCATCGCCATGATATATGAAGCGCGTCCGAATGTGACGATTGATGCGGCATCCCTAGCATTAAAAACAGGAAACGCGGTCGTCTTGCGCGGAAGCTCTTCTGCTAAACATTCCAATTTAGCACTATGGCGTGTCATTCAACGCGGGCTTGAAAAAAGTTTATTGCCAGTGGATTCTGTTCAATTAATTGAAGATACAAGCCGAGAAACGGCGAAAGAATTGTTCACACTCAATGACTATTTAGATGTTTTGATCCCTCGTGGCGGTGCCAAATTGATTCAGACTGTCATTCGAGAATCTACAGTACCCGTAATCGAAACGGGTGCCGGGAATTGCCATGTATTTATTGACGAATCCGCTGACGAGAAAATGGCCATCGATATAGTCGTTAATGCCAAGACGCAACGTCCTTCGGTTTGTAACGCGATCGAAACGGTTTTGATTGATTCCAACTGGTTGACGCAACATGGGAAGAGTTTGATCAAAGCATTACAGGACCAAGATGTTCAAATACAAGGTGACGATCAGCTACAGGCATTTGACTCAACTATCGAAGCGGTTGAACAAAATGATTGGTCAAGTGAATACTTGGACTTGACAGTACGCGTCAAGAGCGTGGAAAATGTACAGCAAGCACTTGATCATATTGCCACATATAGCACGAAGCATTCGGAGTGCATTATTACACAAACGGATGCACATGCCGAGCAGTTTTTGAATAGCGTAGATGCGGCAGCTGTTTATGTGAATGCCTCCACTCGCTTTACGGATGGTTTTGAGTTCGGTTATGGTGCAGAAATCGGTATAAGTACACAAAAACTTCATGCAAGAGGACCGATGGGATTAGAAGCGTTGACTTCTTCCAAATTTGTGATTCGAGGGACCGGACAAATTAGATAATATGTAGGAGGGTTTATTTATGTCAACTGAAAAAAACATTTTACACTATGAAACGACCGCACCAAAAGACAAGCCGGCAGCAGATGATCCACTTGCTTTCGGAACAATTTTTACTGATCATATGTTTGTGATGGATTATACAGATGGAACGGGATGGCATGATCCACGTATTGAGCCGTACAAGCCGTTTCTACTGGACCCAGCCGCTATCGTCTTGCATTATGGACAAACTGTTTTCGAAGGATTGAAAGCCTATTTGAATGAAGACAAAGAAGTAGTTTTATTCCGTCCAGAGGAAAACATGAAACGTCTGAACCGTTCAAATGATAGATTATGCATGCCGATGTTCGACGAGAAATTTGTGTTAAGTGCACTGAAAGAGTTAATTTCTCTTGATAAAGACTGGATTCCGGACAGACCAGGAACATCACTTTACGTGCGACCATTCATTTTCGCGACACAGCCGTATTTAGGAGTAGCACCTTCTAAAACGTATCGTCTCATGATTATTTTATCTCCAGTAGGACCGTATTATAAAGAAGGAGTCAATCCTGTTAAAATTGCCGTGGAGTCACAGTATGTTCGTGCGGCAGTAGGTGGTACAGGCTCTGCGAAAACGGCTGGTAACTATGCGGGCGCGATGAAAGCGCAGGAAGTGGCGGAAGCAGAAGGATATTCGCAAGTGCTATGGCTAGATGCGAAAGAACATCGCTATATCGAAGAAGTAGGAGCGATGAACGTATTCTTCAAGATCGATGGCGAAATCATTACACCAAGCCTTAACGGTAGTATTTTAGAAGGTATTACGCGTAAGTCAGTTATCGAATTATTGATAGATTGGGATATCCCAGTAACAGAACGCAAAGTGTCGATCGAGGAAATTATGGAAGCTAATCGAGCAGGCACATTGGAAGAAGCATTCGGTACAGGAACGGCCGCTGTTATTTCTCCAATAGGTGAACTGTTCTTTGAAGGGGAAAAATGCGAGATCAATCATAATGAAATCGGTGAGCTTTCATTGAAGTTATACGAGACGATTACAGGCATTCAGACAGGCAAAGTGGAAGATCCGTTTAACTGGGTCGTGCCAGTAGACTAAGTTTCCTCACAAATAAGGTGGAATGGTCCGTGACAACTGCGTTGCTGTGAAGTACACTGTTAATAGTTTTGATTGAAGGGGAGTTTCCTGATGAACAAAAGTTTGATCGTTCTATTCCTGGCAGTACTGCTATTTACAGTGACAGGATGCGGAAAAACGTCTTCTGCCCCGTCGAGTGCGGAAGATTTAATGAAGAAAGCAGAACAAGCGATGGAAGAGTTGCAATCAGTTCATGCCAATATCGCGTATGATGAAAGTAGCGTCACATCCGATCCTGCAAAACGTACAAGCAAAAATGTACAAATACAGGCGGATATTGAACAGAATCCACTGAAGAGTTCAGAGGAAGTCGTCTGGAAAATTCCAAAACAAGGCGCGAAAAACATTCAATTATTCCGCCAAGGTACTCAATTGGCTATGCAAGAGACATTTGAAGAAGAGAAAAGCGAATGGCTAGAGTTAACAGAAGCGCAGCGTGCAGAATTGCTCGGTGTGTGGGTGCCGTTCGTCTCTCCAGTAATGGACTTCTCGCTATTAGAACCGTTCCTGCATGACGCAGAACTAGAAAAGATTGATTACGGCTATGCTATACAGTTTTCTTTATCGCCTGCTGATTATCGTCAGTTGATGGAAATCGTATCCGTGAATAGTCCGCAACCTGAGAAATTTGTCCATACGCATGGAGGATTTCCTGTAGTGGAGAAGCTCGACGTAGAGCTAACGGTTAATGAAAAGACGATGTTTGTCACAGGGATGAAGATGTCAGCAAATGTCACAAGTTATTTCGAGCGAGATTATATCCGTTATAAACAAAAACTCGATGCAAAGTATAGTTATTTTAATGATATCGATGCGATTTCCACACCGAAAGATGCAGCGATGTTCGAGTAAGATAAAAAAATCCACGCTGACCTACTACAGGTTGGCGTGGGTTTTTGTCGTTTCGAGCTATATCCCTAACGTGGATTCTTTTTTCCCTTAAATGATTGAAGACGTTTGTGAATGGCCGCCATTCTCGTTTCGTCACCTGCTTCTACAGGGGTGTAGAACTTAGAATGTACTAAGCTGTCAGGCAAGTATTGTTGGTCTGTCCACCCACCGAATGTGCCAACTGGTGTTGCGTGTGGATAAACATAGCCACCATGACCGAGTGCAGCAGATCCGCTGTAGTGTGTGTCGCGTAAATGCATGGGGATTTCACCGGTTGGTTTTTCATGCAATGTTTTCGTGGCAGCATCGATCGCTTTATAAGCAGAGTTTGACTTCGAAGCTAAACACATCT
This sequence comes from Sporosarcina ureae, assembly GCF_002109325.1. Taxonomy (GTDB): domain Bacteria; phylum Bacillota; class Bacilli; order Bacillales_A; family Planococcaceae; genus Sporosarcina; species Sporosarcina ureae_C. The sequence goes on from NZ_CP015348.1 coordinate 3,324,883, forward strand.
CTATAATGGCTGTTGCAAGTGGAATGCGTGCTTCAGGCATGCCGAGACGCTGTGCGGCATCTGTAGCCGCGAGAACTCGGCTCCCAACTTCCGGCGCTGCCAATCCAATATCTTCATAACTCATGACGAGCATACGTCTAGTAACAGCAGTCAAGTCGCCGATTTCAAGTAATTGTGCCAAATAATAAAGCGCCGCATCGACATCACTTCCGCGTACACTTTTTTGTAAAGCGGATAATAAATTAAAGTGATGCGATCCCTTTTTATCACCTAGTAAACTAATTCTAGTTAATAATTGTGCGAGCAATGCATCTTCTATAATAATCTTGCCGTCTTCTTCGTCACTAGCAGCAAGTAATGATTCGAGAAACGTTAAAGCTTTTCGTGCATCCCCATTCACGCCTTCTGAGATTTTCTCCAGTTGTTCTGTAGTGATGTCGATTGTTTGCTTACCGAGTCCTTTTTTCTCGTCTTTCAACGTGCGCTCGAGTAATTCCAGTAAATCTTTTGGCTGCAATCGTTTCAATTGGACGATTTCCCCGCAGCGCGAACGAATAGCGGGATTGACATCGTGGAATGGGTTTTCCGTTGTCGCACCAATCAAGACGATCGAACCGCTTTCTACGTGAGGAAGCAGTGTATCTTGTTGCAATTTATTGAAACGATGAATTTCATCTAAGAATAACAATACTTTACCTGTCATTCGTGCCTCTTTCACTACATCTTCTACATCTTTCTTGCCAGCCACAGTCGCATTCAACGCAATAAATGGTAGTTTGGACGTACCCGCGATTGCGTAGGCTAACGACGTTTTTCCGATACCTGGTTCACCATATAATAAAAGAGAAGGGACATGCCCGTTCTTGATCATCCGATATAAGGGAGTATTTTTGCCGATGACGTGGTCTTGTCCGATCACTTCATCAATCGTCTCAGGCCGCATACGAAAAGCCAAAGGTTCATTATGCATGTACATCCTCCTAGCGTACGTTTGTTCTTTCATTATACCGTAAAACATTAGTGAAGTCATTTGCAAGAACCAGTGATACAATTATGCTATACTGATTTCAGCAATTTTAGTAAAGGACGATGCCCAATGAAAATATCCACCAAAGGACGATACGGACTTACAGTAATAGTAGAATTAGGACGGAAATATGGAGAGGGTCCTGTGCCTTTGCGTAAAATCGCAGAAGAACAAAATCTCTCTGAAGCATATCTGGAACAACTGATCCCGCCTTTACGCAACAGCGGAATGGTGAAAAGTGTTCGCGGTGCCTACGGTGGCTATAAACTCGCAAAAGATCCATCCGAGATTATGGCAGGGGACGTCATTCGTTTGCTTGAAGGGCCGATCCAATTAGTCGAAGGACTCGATGACGATGATATTCCGCAACGCGAACTATGGAAACGAATCGGAGACGCCATCCGAGGGGTATTGGATCATACGACGATTAGAGACTTAATTGAATTTGAAGATACGTCGACTGCTGATGAATACATGTTCTATATTTAAAGGAGTTTAGTTATGAAACCAGCTATATATTTAGACTATGCCGCTACGACACCGATGCATCCAGCTGTATTGGAGAGATTTACTACTGCGCTACATGATACATATGGTAATCCTTCAAGTACGCATCAATTTGGCCGACACGCAAAGAAAGTGCTAGAAGAAGCACGTAAAACGCTAGCTTCTTCAATCCATGCATTCCCGAATGAAATCATTATTACTTCTGGAGGTACAGAAGCGGATAATTTGGCGATTTTTGGGTACGTACAGTCGTTGAATACAGACGGCAAACATATTATTACGACAGAAATTGAACATCACGCGGTATTAAACCCTTGTAAACAACTGGAGTCACAAGGCTATAAAGTGACGTATCTATCACCCGACCGTAATGGGGTCATTACAGCACAACAAGTTCAAGATGCGTTAACAGATGAAACCATTTTAGTGTCCGTTATGTTCGGTAACAATGAAGTAGGAACGATTCAACCGATTGCAGAAATCGGCGAGTTGCTCTCTACACATCCGGCTGCTTTTCACACAGACGCAGTGCAAGCTTACGGTACATGCCAACTGGACGTCGAAGAACTGCAAGTCGATTTCTTATCAGTTTCAGCTCATAAAGTGAATGGACCTAAAGGGGTCGGTTTCTTGTATCAACGAAATGGCAAGTTGTTGTCGAGCCAAGTACTCGGCGGGTCACAAGAGAAAAAACGTCGCGCAGGTACTGAAAATGTGCCAGCTATACTTGCATTTGCAGAAGCAGTCTCGATTGCTGAGCAAACGAAACTAGAAAAGCAAACAACGTATTCTATGTATAAACAAAAAATGGCGGATGTCTTTGAAACAAATCAAATCGATTTCCAACCGACTATTCCCCACGCAGTAGAATCTTTACCACATATTTATCATGTATCGTTTCCGGGTACCGATGTGGAGACGTTTTTGATGAGCTTGGATTTAGAAGGGGTAGCCGTATCAAGTGGTTCTGCTTGTACTGCAGGATCATTTGAACCGTCACATGTCGTAACGGCTATGTTTGGCACGGAATCAGATAAAGCTAGAAACTCGATCCGCATCAGTTTCGGCTATGACTTAGATGAATCTATTATAGAAGAAGCAGCCAATCGAATCGCAAAAGTAGTCAAACGACTAGTGAAATGAATTCAGTAAAGGATGAACAATATGACAACGAAAAAAGCACCTGCCGATACACGTGTAGTCATTGGAATGTCAGGCGGAGTGGACTCTTCGGTTGCGGCATTACTCTTAAAACAGCAAGGCTATGAAGTGATCGGAATCTTTATGAAAAACTGGGATGACACCGACGAATCCGGACATTGTACCGCGACAGAAGATTTTGAAGACGTACGCAGTGTTTGTGATCAGATCGGCATTCCGTATTACTCTGTGAATTTTGAAAAGCAATATTGGGATAAAGTATTTACGTATTTCTTGGATGAATATAAAAAAGGTCGCACACCGAATCCAGACGTCATGTGTAATAAAGAAATTAAATTCAAAGCATTCCTCGAACACGCAAAAAGTCTAGGTGCCGATTATTTGGCGACTGGACATTATGCACAAGTCGTAGAACGCGAAAACGGTGTAGCGATGCTCCGTGGTGTAGACAATAATAAAGATCAAACATACTTCTTGAATCAATTGACGCAAGAGCAACTACAGCAAGTAATGTTCCCTCTAGGTCATATGGAGAAAAGTGAAGTCCGTGAAATCGCAGAACAAGCAGGACTCGCAACAGCGAAGAAAAAAGATTCAACAGGAATCTGTTTCATCGGTGAGCGCAATTTCAAAGAATTCCTCGGAGAGTACTTACCTGCACGTCCAGGCGAGATGCAGACGATGGACGGAGTGAAGATGGGCAAGCACGACGGACTCATGTACCATACAATTGGGCAACGTCATGGTCTAGGAATTGGCGGAGCTGGAGAACCTTGGTTTGCGGTCGGTAAAGACTTGGAGCGCAATGTGTTGCTAGTTGAACAAGGCTTCTATCACGACACACTATTTTCAACGAGTTTACAAGCAACGGATATGAATATTTGTTCGCCGAAAGAATTACCGGAGACATTCACTTGTACAGCTAAGTTCCGTTATCGTCAACCGGACACTAAAGTAACGGTACAGCTGTCTGGTGACGAAGCCATTGTGACTTTTGATGAGCCTGTTCGTGCAGTCACGCCAGGACAAGCTGTCGTGCTGTATGACGGTGATGAGTGCCTAGGTGGCGGAACAATCAATGAAGTATTTAAAGACGGCAAGAAACTGACATACGTAGGATAAGGAGGCAATAGCATGTCGATTCATCAAAATGCGATTAAAGAAATGCAAGAAGGCAATTATGAGAAAGCGATCGAGCTTTTCATGAAAGCGGTAGAAGAAAATCCAGAAGAGCCTACAGGCTATATTAATATCGGAAATATTTTTGCGTCGCTTGGAGATGCTGAGCAGGCGGAACCGTTTTTCCAAAAAGCATTAACGCTTGACGAGAATGCAGGAACGGCTTTTTATGGACTGGCGAATCTATATTACAATCAAGAACGCTTTGAAGAGGCAGCAAAATTATATGAAAAAGCGATCAATACAGGATTGGACTCTGCCGATGCGTATTTCATGCTCGGTAAAAGTATGGAGCAAGCAGGTAATGACCGTTTAGCATTGCCGTACTTACAGCGTGCGGTAGAGCTGAATCAAGACGATCAAGAAATCGCATTGTCCTACGGGATTTTATTAGCGAAATTGGAGTTGTTTAAAGAAGCAAAGCCTGTATTCGAAGCTATTTTAGCAGTCACACCAGATCATGCGGATACTCACTATAATTTAGGTGTATTATACGCAGTTTCCACGGAAGATAAAGCGACTGCATTGTCTCATTTGGAACAAGCTTTCATTGCTGAACCAGACCATACACAAGCGCGTTATTTATTCGATATGATCAAGCTTGGAGAACAAGGCGAGTAATACATCTTCTAAAAAAAGGAGGGAACCCTTCGATGAGTGAAACAGCACCATATCTAATCGGTAGGCCGGTCGTGACGATTTTCCATAATACGACGAATCTATTTTCCATCGTCAAGTTAAAAGTCACTTCCACCAATACTGATTACCGCGACAGTGAAATAGTGATCAAAGGCTCTTTCCCTCCTCTCGTCGCGGAAGAAGATTACAAATTCACAGGACGACTCGTTAACCATCCAGTACATGGACAGCAGTTCGACGTGCAGACATTCTCAAAAGAGTTGCCTGCGACAGAGGCGGGTCTGATCCTGTACTTATCTGGTGATTTATTTCCTGGAATCGGGAAGAAAACAGCTAGTGATATCGTGAAGACACTCGGCAATAACGTCATCCAGAAAGTCCTTGAAGACCGCAGTGTACTGGATCAGATTCCGCGTTTGAGTGACGAACGGAAAGATACGCTCGTTTCAGTCTTGCAGGAGAATCTAGGTCTTGAACGTACTATGGTGCAACTCAATGAATGGGGCTTCGGTCCACAAGTGGCTATGCGTATATACCAAGCGTATCAAGATGATGCCATCACGATTCTGACAGAAAATCCATATCGTTTAATTAAAGAAATTGAAGGGATCGGCTTTCAACGTGCAGATGATCTCGCGAAGCAACTCGGGCTCGTAGGAGATCATCCTGCGCGTATTAAAGCAGCTGTTTATTACAGCGTACATAGTGAAGTACAGTCAGCAGGACATGTCTACGTAGAGTCAGGGGTGATCTTGCCTCAAGCGAAGCAGCTACTTGAATCGAGTCAGGCACATATTATCTCGTACGAATCGATCACCCAAGCCGTGATTGAACTCGTCGAAGAAGGCACACTGTCTGCTGAAATGCAGCGACTCTATTTACCCTCTCTTTATTTTTCGGAAATTGGGATTGCCGCTAAAGTCAATAAAATTCTCGAAAATGAAGTCGCGGAACAATTTCCCGCTTCTGAAATACGAAAAGCAATTGGTGAAATAGAGGAACGTTTGGAAGTGCAGTATGCCGAAACGCAAGTAGAAGCGATCGAACGCGCCCTTCATTCTTCATTACTCGTGCTAACAGGTGGACCCGGGACAGGTAAGACAACCGTCATAAGAGGTTTAGTTGAGGCGTACGCAGAACTGCATGGTATCTCACTTGACCTCGACGAATATGCACGTAAAAAAGAACCGTTTCCGATCATCTTGGCAGCCCCTACCGGACGCGCAGCGAAACGGATGTCCGAATCAACCGGATTACCTGCCATGACGATCCACCGCCTACTCGGATTTACGGGTCAGGACGCCGAAGAAGAGACGGAGCGGGAAGTGGATGGCAATCTCATCATCATTGACGAAACGTCCATGGTCGATACGTGGCTCATGCATCAGCTGTTAAAAGCTGTCCGCAATGATGCACAGTTATTATTCGTTGGAGATCAGGATCAACTACCTTCTGTAGGACCTGGTCAAGTGTTGCATGACTTCATGCAGTCAGGAAAAATTCCGGTCGTTGAACTGACCGATATTTTCCGGCAAAGTGAAGGCTCAACCATCATCGAAATGGCCCATATGATCAAGCAAAAAGAATGGACGATGGATGTTACAAAGAAGACGTCGGATCGGTCGTTTATTAAAGCGTCGAGTGATCAAATTTTGCCTGCAGTTAAACAAATCATTCAAAACGCCACATCCAAAGGGCATTCCATTAAAGATATTCAAGTGCTAGCGCCGATGTACAAAGGTCCAGCAGGCATAGATGGTTTGAATAAGATGATACAAGAAGTCACGAATCCACCTGCCGAAGGAAGAAAAGAAATGGTTTTCGGAGAAACGACGTATCGTGTCGGGGATAAAGTTCTGCAACTCGTCAATCAGCCGGAAAGTAATGTTTTCAATGGGGATATGGGAGAAGTCGTTGCGATCATGCTAGCGAAAGAAACGACTGACAAAAAAGCGATCATGGTCGTTTCGTACGACGGCAATGAAGTGCAATACGAGCGAAGCGACTTGAATCAGCTGACACTTGCGTATTGTTGTTCTATTCATAAATCCCAAGGTAGCGAATTTCCAATCGTTGTCATGCCGATCGTCAGAAGTCAGCGGAAAATGTTACGGCGTAATCTGCTGTACACAGGGATTACGCGTGCAAAGAACTTCTTAATACTTTGCGGTGAAGCAGAAGAATTTAAAGCAGGCATTGCGCGCACCGACGAAACCGAGCGACAGACGACACTTCAAGAACGCATAACTGGGGAAACACAAGAAGTTCAGACTACACAAACCGTGGAAACAATCTCACTCGATACAGCACCTGCAAAAGTGACGGCTGAACCACAAGATATGTCACAAGCGAAGTTAACGATGGACAATTTTACTGCAATTGATCCGCTCATAGGTATGAACAATGTGTCACCACTCGACTTTCTTGAAGTGACTGATTGACAAAGCGAGAGAACTTTCCTATAATTCGTTTAGAAATAATGAAAAACGTTGAAGGAACAAGTACCTGTTTATTCTGTGCAAAAGAAAAGAGCTTCTTGGCTGAAAAGGCTCTCTCAGATCTACGGCGAACGCTATTCCGAAGTTGCAGGCTAATCCCTGCCGTCTTGCCGCGTTAAGGCAACTCGAGATACCGCTTCATGCGGTAATTAGGGTGGTACCGCGATCAATGAAACCTTCGCCCCTTTATACAAGGGGGGGAGTTTTTTTAATTTTAGGAGGAGTAAAACGATGAAGAAACTTACGGCAGCTGAAATCCGCCAAATGTTTTTAGACTATTTTAAAGAGCACGGACATAATGTAGAACCATCAGCTGCATTAGTACCAGTTGATGACGCATCACTATTATGGATCAACAGTGGAGTCGCAACATTGAAAAAGTATTTTGATGGAAGAGTAATTCCTGAGAACCCACGGATTGCAAATGCGCAAAAATCGATTCGTACAAACGACATTGAAAACGTCGGCTACACAGCGCGCCACCATACGTTCTTTGAAATGCTTGGCAACTTTTCAATAGGTGATTATTTCAAAGAAGAAGCTATCATCCGTGCGTGGGACTTCCTGACTAATGAACAGTGGATCGGTTTTGATCCGGAACTTTTATCTGTAACTATCCATCCAGAAGATGAAGAAGCATACACTATTTGGAAAGATCAAATTGGCATTCCAGTAGAGCGTATCATTCGTCTTGAAGGAAACTTCTGGGATATCGGCGAAGGTCCAAGTGGTCCGAACTCTGAAATCTTCTATGATCGCGGACCTAGTTACGGTGACGATTTCTCAGATCCAGAATTATATCCAGGTGGAGAAAATGAACGCTATTTAGAAATCTGGAACTTAGTATTCTCTGAGTTCAATCATAATCCTGATCACACGTATACACCGCTTCCAAAGAAAAACATCGATACAGGAATGGGTCTCGAGCGTATGGCATCCGTAATTCAAGATGTACCTACAAACTTCGATACAGATTTGTTCTTACCGATTATTGAAGCGGTTGAAAATGTATCAGGCAGAAAATATGGTGAAACGACGCAAGCGGATATTGCGTTTAAAGTCATCTCAGATCACATCCGTACCGTAGCCTTCGCAATCGGTGACGGCGCACTTCCGTCCAATGAAGGCCGTGGATATGTGCTGCGTCGTCTATTGAGAAGAGCGGTTCGTTTCGCGAAACAATTAGGCATCGATAAGCCATTCATGTACATGCTCGTACCGATTGTCGGAGATATCATGAAAGACTTCTACCCAGAAGTCCATGATAAACAAGCATTCATTATGAAAGTCGTGAAAAACGAAGAAGATCGTTTCCACGAAACATTGCATGACGGAATGGCGATCTTAACGACAATCATTGAAAAAGCAAAAGCTTCAGATTTGCCAATCGTTTCAGGCAGCGACGCGTTCAAACTTTATGACACATATGGTTTCCCGTTTGAACTAACAGAGGAATTTGCTCTAGAAGAAAATGTGGCAGTTGATCGTATCGGGTTTGACGAAGAAATGGCTGCACAACGAAATCGTGCACGTGCTGCGCGTGCAACGTCTGACTCCATGCATGTTCAATCCGGCGTGCTTGGTGAAGTGCATGAGGCAAGTGAGTTCATTGGCTATAGTCAACTAGAAACGAATGCGATCGTCAGTGTACTTGTGCAAGACGGTCAACGTATCGCACATGCATCTGAAGGTGAAACGGTACAAATTATTTTGGATCAGACACCGTTTTATGCAGAAAGTGGCGGTCAAGTAGCGGATAAAGGCACGATCTCAAACGAGTCGTTCACGGCAGAAGTTCGTGATGTCAAAAAAGCGCCTAATGGACAGAACTTGCATACCGTTTTCATCAGTTCAGGTGAATTGAATGAAGGAGTAGCAGTCGTTGCTAAAGTAGACGAGTTCTCTCGCAATTTGACAGTGAAGAATCATACAGCTACACACTTATTACATCGTGTGTTAAAAGATGTTCTTGGTGAACACGTCAATCAAGCAGGATCATATGTTGGCCCGGATCGTCTTCGCTTTGACTTCTCCCATTTTGGACAAGTTACAAAAGAAGAACTAGAGCGCATCGAATTCCAAGTCAATGAACAAATTTGGGCAGGTACGCCAGTGAACACAATGGTATCACCGATAGCTGAAGCGAAAGAAATGGGTGCGATGGCATTGTTCGGCGAGAAATACGGTGATATCGTACGCGTCGTCAAAGTTGGAGATTACTCAATCGAGCTATGTGGAGGATGCCACGTTCGCAATACGTCCGATATAAACGTATTCAAAATCGTTTCTGAAGGCGGAATCGGCGCGGGTACTCGACGCATCGAAGCATTTACGGGTGGACAAGCTTTCCGTTCATTCAAAGAAGATCAAGCGGTCATTGATCAAATAGCAACAACGGCTAAAGCAACTCCAAAAACGGTCGTCACTAAAGTTGAATCGATTCTCGCGGACTTTAAAGAACTTCAGCGAGAAAACGAATCACTGCAAGCGAAGATGGGCAACAGTCAATTGACAAGCGTCATGGAAACAGCTCAGCAGATCGAAGACGTCACAGTCATTTCTGCAAATGTAGAAGTGAAAGACAACAACGGTTTACGTCAATTAATCGATGAAATGAAACAAAAAACTTCCAAAGGCGTCATTGTACTTGGTACAGTAACGGATGGAAAAGTCATGTTGGCAGCAGGAGTTACCGACGATTTAAAAGGTAGCAACTACCACGCAGGAAAAATCGTCAACCACGTTGCATCTCTCTGTGGCGGAAAAGGTGGCGGTCGCCCAGACATGGCAATGGCTGGAGCAAAAGATGCGTCAAAACTTGATGATGCGCTTCAATCCGTGTATGATTATGTAAAATCTGTTTAACCATTATGTAGAGCGATTATGTTAGGGAAATAGATAAGATGCACGATGTTTAATCTATACGACCTTTTTATAGTAAGAAGTTAATTCGTTATACACATAAATGGAAATCGGAAAGCGGGGTGTCGAGTATGAGTTCATCAGATGAAACGATGAAGTTCAACTTTCCTGAGGAGTCAATGGAGGAAGAAGTCAAATCAGTCATGCTCCACGTTTACAAATCATTAGAAGAAAAAGGGTACAACCCGATTAATCAGATGGTCGGCTATTTACTATCTGGAGATCCAGCCTATATTCCACGCCACGAAGACGCTCGTAGTCTGATTCGGAAACTGGAACGAGATGAAATTCTAGAAGAATTAGTCAAGTTCTACATTCGGGAGAATAGAGGCAAATCCGAATGAGAATTATGGGATTGGATGTCGGCTCAAAAACAGTCGGCATTGCGATAAGCGACAGTCTCGGTTGGACAGCCCAAGGAATCGAAACTATCAAAATTGATGAGGCGGTAGGTTCTTTCGGGATGAAACGAGTCAAACAGCTAATAGAAGAATACGAAGTGACAAAATTTGTCGTCGGGTACCCGAAGAATATGAATAATACCATAGGGCCCCGCGGTGAAGCTTCCGAACAGTACGCAGAGAAATTGCGAGAAAAGTTCGGTTTACCTGTTGTTTTATGGGATGAAAGATTAACGACTATGGCTGCAGAACGCGTTTTAATCGATGCCGATGTGAGTCGAAAAAAACGTAAGGCAGTCATAGACAAAATGGCAGCAGTTATGATTTTGCAAGGATATTTAGATTCACAAAAAATTTAGAGGTGATTACACAATGGAACACGGACAAGAGAACATGACAATCGTAGATGAGAACGGCGAAGAGCACGTATGTGAAGTGATTTTAACATTTGATTCAAAAGAATATGAAAGATCATACGTCCTGTATCATATTTTAGACGGCGAAGAGAGAGACGATGACGAGGAAGTTGAAATCCACGCGTCCGCATTCATTCCGACTGAAGAAGGACAAGATGGTGGTTCACTTCTTGAAATTGAGTCCGATGAAGAATGGGATATGATCGAAGAAGTTTTGAACACATTCCTTGAAGAAGAAGACGAGTAAACGATAATAGTATGTGACGGGCGGAATGGTGCTGACCGTTCCGTCTTTTTTAGTTAATTGATCCATAGCGGAAGAAGAGGTGAGGCTTGTGGAAAAAGAGCCCCAAAGAAAAAAAGATGTCATGTTTGAACGAATGTTGGAGCAAAAGGAAGAAGTGAGAACCGTTAGAAAAATAGTACTTTGGATTGTTGCGATTGTATTGGTTGTAGGGATAGTAGGAGGCTTTTCAGTCTATACATACATAAAAGGCGCGTTGCAACCCGTTGATCCGGATTCGGAAAAAGTAATAGAAGTAGAAATTCCAATAGGTTCAGGTTTGGATACAATTTCTGAAAAACTGGAAAAGTCGGGTATTATTAAAAGTGCACGGATCTTTAAATACTACGCAAAAGTAAATAACGAAGCAGATTTCCAAGCAGGAACATATGGCTTGTCACAGTCTATGACGCCTGATGAATTAATCGAGAGTCTAAAAACAGGTGTAGTCTACCGCACGCCAGCATTTACGCTTGTGATTCCGGAAGGTTTAACACTTGATCAAATTGCAGAAAAAACGAGTGAAAAGACGACAATTACTTCAGAACAGTTTATGAAGTACGTGACGGACGAACAGGTCATTGCAGAATATATGACGAAGTATCCAGAAGTGATAACGGATGAAATTCTAAATGAAAATATCCGCTATGCTCTAGAAGGTTATTTATTCCCAGCTACTTATCCATTCTATGAAGAAAAACCGACTGTAAAAGAAGTTGTGGATACGATGGTAGATGCGACTGTACAGAACGTCATTCCGTATAAAGCCTACTGGGCACCAGAAGATGAAGAACTGAAGAAAAGTCGTTCAGTCCATAAAATGCTGACATTTGCTTCATTGTTGGAAAAAGAAGCAACAGGCGAAACGGATCGTCAAACGATTGCGAGTATCTTCAATAACCGCATTGCACAAGGTATGCCATTGCAGACCGATCCAACCGTTCTATATGCACTAGGCGAACACAAAGCCCGCGTGATGAACGAAGATCTAAAAGTGGACAATGTCTATAATACGTATAAAAATAAAGGATTACCGCCCGGCCCGATTGCAAATGCTGGAACAGCTTCCTTACAGGCGACAGTTGAACCGTCTAAAACAGGATATCTATTCTTCCTAGCAGATAAAGACGGTAACAATCACTATGCCAAAACGTATGAAGAACACTTGAAAAACAAAGCCGAATTTATTGATAGCCAGTATAAATAATACGTTGTAAAGGGGAAGTGTATATGACGGACTACACTGCGTACATTAGCCGCTTTGCAGAAGGAAAAGAGCCGCTCATCCTTGAAATGGAACGCTTCGCTGAAGAACACCGTGTGCCAATCATGGATGATGCAGGTCTTTATACGTTGATCGGGTTGCTGAAAATCCAGCAACCTAAGCGTATACTCGAAATCGGAAGTGCCATCGGCTATTCGGCTATTCGATTAGCAAAAGCGTTTCCGGACGCAATCATTTATACAGTCGAGCGCGACACGGAACGTTATGAGAAAGCAGTCGAGAACATTGAGCGTAGCGGATTGCGAGAGCGCATCACAATCATTCATGCAGATGCACTGGAACTGGATGAAACGACATTACACCAGCAACCATTTGATGCACTGTTCATAGATGCAGCAAAAGGACAATATCGAAAGTTTTTCGACAAATACAGTCCTCTTGTTGGTGCGTTAGGTGTAATTTATTGTGATAATATGTTTATGCATGGTATGGTGCTGTTGGAAGATGCAGACATACCAAAACGTAACCGAACAATGATTCGAAATTTGCAGCAATTCACGAGCTGGGCGATGCGCAATGAACAGTATGAAACGTCATTGTTACCAATAGGTGACGGCATTTTGATAGCCGTGAAAAAGTAGTGAAGAGTAGACCGTAAAGGGGAATAGTTGTGAAGAAAAAACCTGTCGTGATCGGTATTACCGGAGGTTCAGGATCCGGAAAAACTAGTGTCACCAAAAAGATACATGAAGTATTCCAAGGTCATTCAGTCGTTGTCATTGAACAAGACGATTACTATAAAGATCAATCACATTTGGCATTTAATGAAAGATTACAAACGAATTATGATCATCCGCTAGCGTTCGATACAGATTTACTGATTCAACATATCCATCAGTTGATCAACAGACAGTCAATCGAAAAGCCGACATATGATTATACTTTGCACACACGGGCGACTGAAAAAGAAGTGGTAGAGTCACAAGACGTTATCATTCTTGAAGGAATATTAGTCTTAGAAGATGAACGTTTGCGTGATCTTATGGATATTAAGTTGTTTGTTGATACCGATTCAGATATACGAATTATTCGTCGTATTTTACGGGACATCCATGATCGTGGACGGACGGTAGATTCTGTCGTAGAACAATATATGACGGTTGTTCGTCCTATGCACAATCAATTCATTGAACCTACAAAAAAGTATGCTAATATAATCATTCCCGAAGGCGGCGAGAACGCGGTTGCGATTGATTTAATGGTAACGAAGATAAAAACAATTCTTGCATCTGTCGATGAAGTATAATATGATGATGACATAATTTTAAATCAATTCAACATCCGCCTGTTTATATAAGTAAATGAGGATGTGCGCAAGACATGCAAGGGCTTTTTTTCGTTCAGACGAGTAAAAGGAATGAAAAGAAGAAAAGTTAAAACTAAAATAGTTCCACTATGTCACATAATTAAAGTTAGTGTGGCATAGTATTTTTTATGAACAGAAATTTGAGGAGTGTTATTAAATGGTTTCAGAAAAAAAGTTTCCAATGACAGCTGCAGGTAAAGCAAAGTTAGAAGAAGAATTAGAGTATTTGAAAACGGTTAAACGTGTGGAAGTAGTAGAAAGAATCAAAATCGCACGTAGTTACGGTGATTTATCGGAAAACTCCGAGTACGATTCAGCGAAAGAAGACCAGGCATTTGTCGAAGGGAAGATTTCTTCTATTGAAGGAATGATTCGCAATGCAGTCATTATTACTGAAAATGAATTAAATACGGATGAAGTTCAATTAGGTAAGACGGTCACATTCAGAGAAATTCCTGACGGTGACAAAGAGACATATACAATTGTAGGATCAGCAGAAGCGAATCCTCTAGAAGGTATGATCTCAAACGACTCACCAATTGCAAAAGCATTAATTGGTCGTAAGAAAGACGAAAAAGTTAGGATTCAAACTCCCGGCGGTGAAATGTCAGTAGAGATACTCGAGATAAAGTGACACACGTACCGTCTTCTTATTTGTAGAAGACGGTATTGCTTATTTTGATCAATTCCCACTACGGGATTTGTGTTTCATTTCATAGTAAAGGAGTCGTCAAAAATGCCAGATGAAGGTCCAAAGTATTCAAGATCATCAAGAAAACAAGGTAGTAAAGCAAACAAAGTGAATAGAGCATTGAATATTTCAATAGGCGTCGTAGTTTTTCTGATTGCAGTGGTTGCTATTATTTTTATAACAGGTGATGACGACAAAAATGAAGTAGCGATTGAAAAGCCCGAAGAATCTACTCAGTCCGATACAGCACCAATTGAACCTATTGTTTTAGATGATGAAGATGATACGGACAAGCCTGATAAGGAAGATTCTGAACCAACAGAAGTGGAAGAGCCTGAAGTTCAAGCTCCTGAAGAAACTAACGAAGTGGTAAATGAAGTTGTGGAAGAACCGGAAGCACCTAAAGTAGAAGAACCGAAAAAAGAACAGCCGAAAAAGGAACAACCAAAAAAAGAGCAACCGAAGAAAGAAACTTCTTCTGATTCCGGCAAGAAAGCTATTGTAAATCCTGACTGGAAACCTGTAGGTACAAAGCAAACAGGCGAGCACGTCTCGAAGTACGATGGTCAATCCGACGATTGGAATGAAAAAAAGAAAGCCATCTCCTATGCGACAGGACTGTCTGAAGATCAGTTATATTTTGATCGCATTCAAAATGGAGGAAGTCCTCAAAAATCAGAAGGTATTGTCAGAAGTAAAGATAATTCCAAAAAATATAAAGTATATCTAGAGTGGGTTGACGGTCAAGGCTGGAAACCAGTGAAAATGGATGTATTGAAGTAAGGATATCAAACTACCGATGTGCTGCTTTTTTGCAGCACATTCTAGTTAGTGAAAAAGAGGAGAGGGCATAAATGAAAATAGCAATCGTAGGAGCAATGGAGGAAGAAGTTGAAATATTGCGCAGAGAAATCGGTCTTGGGAAGATTACAACGATCGGAAACTGTGAGTTTATCGAAGGTAAGGTAGGTAAGCACCAAGTGATTGTGACGAAGAGTGGCATTGGTAAAGTAAACGCTGCCATGGCAACAACAATCCTACTACAAAACTACAAACCGGACGTAGTCTTGAATACAGGTTCTGCGGGTGGAACAAATCCTGAACTCGAAGTAGGAACGATTGTCATATCGGATTATGTCCTGCATCATGATGTCGATGTAACCGCATTCGGATACGAGCTAGGACAAGTACCACAACTTCCTGCAAGTTTCCCTTCAGATTCTACACTAATTGGTTTCGCTAGAGAAGCCGTCATTGAATTAGATACATATGAACATTGTGTAGGTACGATCGCTTCAGCTGATACTTTCATGGATGATCCTGAAAAAGTGTTACAAGTTAAAAGTAGATTTCCACGAGTGATCGCAGTAGAAATGGAAGCTGCGGCTGTTGCTCAAGTTTGTTATCAATTCAATACACGTTGTGTAGTAATCCGTGCACTATCTGATATTGCCGGAAAAGAATCCACAGTCAGTTTCGAAGAATTTTTACCGCTTGCTGCCAAACACTCGTCACAGATAGTTTTGCGTGTCATCTCGAAACTTTGATCGTTCTATGATAAAATGACTAAGTAGACAGACCAGCAGTTCGTTTGGTTGAGAGGAGGGACATTCAATGGGATTCTTAATGGGTGGAGTATTTATCGTCACTGCACTATTGGCACTAATTATTTTACGCGAGGTTAAAGCTGACTAAGAATAAAATTAAAGCGTTTCCGGTGTGCGGGGGCTGTGGCCCAAGGTTGCACGATCGGAAACGCTTTTTGTATTATTGATATTCATGCTTGAACGATTGATACAATTTGACGATTGCCCGCTTCTCGATTCGTGAAACATAACTTCTGGAAATATTTAATTGTTCTGCGATTTCTTTTTGGGTCATCGGCTGATCGTCTAACAAGCCGTATCGTCTTTGGATGATTTCGAGCTCCCGTGAATCTAGCTTGTTCAAATGTCGGTATAGCCGCTCTTTTTGTTCGTTTTGTTCTACGGTTGTTTGTGGAGGTATGTCGTTTGTTTGAAGGAGGTCTGCGATTTCCAAGGATTGGCCGTCTTTATCCATGCCGATTGGTTCGTAGAGGGAGACATCTTTTTGTACCTTTTTCTGTGTTCGTAAATACATAAGTATTTCATTTTCGATACAGCGCGCAGCATACGTAGCAAGCTTTGTTTTACGGTCTGGCGTAAAGCTATTGACGGCTTTCATCAGACCAATCGCCCCGATTGAAATATAATCATCAAGCAGTTCATGCTTCGGTTGAAACTTCTTGACGATATGGGCGACCAAACGCATATTGTGTTCGATAAGTTCATCTCGTGCACTTTCATCGCCTTCAGCTAATCGTCTCAGGCATTCGGCTTCTTCCTTCTTGGATAACGGACGAAGGAAAGCTTGACCTCTGATGTATCCGATTAGCGCGGGGATCTCTAACCATAATTGCATGACGGCCAGGAAAAACCCGCTCATGTGACCACCTCCGATTATTGGTAGTTTACTCTATGCAAACAACGGATGGTCTATCACTGACAAGAAAAGCGATAAAATCAGACATAGTTGTGCGTGCATAGTACACAACTATGTTATAATCAGACAAGAATTTGTTGTAGGGCGGAGAGGATAATGTGTTAAATCGTTTTTTACCGAGCGCATATGTTAAATCAGTATTTTTGATCAAACCGGAAGACCTGATTGAAAATGGTATTAAGGGCATCATTACGGATTTAGACAATACACTCGTTGAATGGGATCGTGCAGATGCCACGGAAGATATTATGGCGTGGTTTAAATCAATGCGCGATGCCGGTTTGCAAATTACAGTTGTTTCCAATAACCATATAGAGCGCGTTAGTCACTTTTGTGGCCCGTTAGGCATCCCGTATATTTGCGAAGCGCGAAAGCCGTTGAAGAGATCATTTTATCAAGCAATGGCTACGTTAGGATTGCCTAAAAAAGAAATCGTTATGATTGGTGATCAATTATTGACAGATGTCTTGGGTGCGAATCGAGTGGGGTTACAGACGATATTGGTCGTCCCTGTGGCAAGTTCCGATGCGCCAATCACGAAGTTCAATCGCGCGATTGAACGACGGATTATGGCAAGGTTTAGAAGAAAAGGATTACTTACGTGGGAGGACTAAATTTGGAATTGATCAAATGTATTGGATGCGGTATTACAATCCAAACAACCGATAAAACTGCAGAAGGCTATGCACCACCTGCTTCTTTAGAGAAGGAAGATGTTATTTGCCAGCGTTGTTTTAAATTACGGAACTATAATGAACTACAGCCAGTTTCCTTATCAGGAGACGATTTTTTAGCGATTCTAAATGGAATCGGTGAGAAACAAGGTTTAATCGTCAAAGTCGTGGATATCTTTGATTTCAACGGTAGCTGGATTAATGGCCTGCATCGCTTTGTAGGCAAGAAAGACATCTTGTTGATCGGTAATAAAGCAGATATTTTGCCGAAAGCGATTAATCCGCAACGAGTGAAGAATTGGATGAAGGCAGAAGCGGCAAAGCTTGGCTTAAAACCGATTGACGTCTTGCTCGTTTCTGCTGTAAAAGGGAACGGCATGAGTGAAGCACTCGACGCAATCGAGAAATACCGTAAAGGTAAAGACGTCTATGTAGTCGGTTGTACGAATGTAGGGAAATCTACGTTTATTAATCGGATCATCAAAGATGCGTCGGGTATGGAGGATGTCATTACGACGTCTTATTTCCCTGGAACAACTCTTGATGTAGTAGAAATTCCATTGGACGATGGAAAAATGCTGATGGATACACCAGGGATCATCAATGATCACCAAATGGCCCATCACTTAGATGCGCACGATTTAAAATTAATTACACCGAAAAAAGAGTTGAAGCCGAAAGTCTATCAACTGAATGCGGAACAGACATTGTTCATTGGTGGACTGGCACGTTTTGATTTCATTCAAGGTGGACGTTCTTCATTCAATATTTACGCAGCGAATGCATTACCGGTTCATCGGACAAAGCTTGAAAATGCAGATGAGCTATTTAAAAATCATCTAGGTGACATGCTTTCTCCACCTGGACCTGCATCCCTCGAAAATTTGCCGCCACTTGTGCGCCATGAATTTTCGATTAAGGAAGCAAAGACAGACATAGTTATTTCAGGTCTTGGCTGGATTACGATTCAGCATGCGAATGTAAAAGTGGCTGTACATGCACCAAAAGGTGTGAATGTCGTAATCAGACCTTCATTGATTTAATAGGGCTAGGAGGAATGACCAATTGAAAAAATGGTATGCGGTAGTAGGTGATCCGATCGCGCAATCGATGTCACCTGTCATGCACGATCAGTGGTTTGATGAAAACGATTTGGACGCGACGTATATACCGATTCATGCAACAGCGGGAAACTTGGAACAAACGATCAACAGTTTGCGTACACTCGGATGCAGCGGTTGGAATGTGACAGTACCCCATAAACAAGCAATTATTCCTTTCCTTGATGAAGTGGATGAATCGGCGAGGGTCATGAATGCGGTGAATACAGTCTACCAAACCGATCAAGGTAAACTAATCGGTGCCAATACAGATGGTGCAGGTTTCGTGAAGTCTTTGGAGGAGTTTTCCGAATCAGTTACAGGTCCTGTGTTACTTATAGGAGCTGGCGGAGCGGCTAGAGGTATCGCCTTTGCTTTGCAGTCAGCTGGCTATGGACCACTCTATTTCACAAATAGGACCGCTTCAAGGGCCGCAGAACTGGCGACAGCGATGGATGACGGTCATGCGCTATCTATTGAAGATGCAGAAGAACGTCTTGGGGAGTTCGGACTGGTCGTCCAAACTACTTCAGTCGGTATGAACTTTGCGCAAGAAGGGATTCCACTTGATCCAAAGAATATCGCAAGTGGTGTCGTAGTGGCGGATATTATTTATAATCCGCTTGAAACCGAATTTTTACGACAAGCAAAACAAGCAGGTGCCAAGACGATGAATGGCGTAGGAATGTTCGTCCATCAAGGCGCGTTAGCTTTTGACAAGTGGACAGGCGTCTATCCTGACACGAAAAGAATGACAGATACGATTACAATGAAAGTTGGCGGGTAAACATGTTAACAGGTAAACAAAAAAGTTTTTTAAGAAGCGAAGCACATCATTTAGATTCATTATTCCAAATTGGGAAAAGTGGTCTGACAGATGCAATCCTCGCTCAAATCGATGAAGCGCTAGAAGCACGTGAACTACTCAAAGTAAGCGTCCTTCAGAACTGCGACGAGGACAAAAAAGAAATTGCTGAAAAGATTGGCGCGTATAAGGGTATTCACGTAGTTCAAATCATCGGCAGCACAATTGTTTTATACAGAGAATCGACAGAGAAAAAACGCATACAATTACCGTAAGGAGAATCAGATGAAGCGAATTGGCATTTTGGGCGGAACTTTCAATCCGCCGCACACTGGACATTTAATGATCGCCAATGAAGTGCGTCATGCACTGCAGCTGGACGAAGTATGGCTGATGCCTACTGCAGTCCCGCCGCATAAGCTTACGACGGGCGATGCAACAGCAGAGCAACGTCTACAAATGGTGAAGCTAGCGGCAGATGAAGTGGAAGGCTTGCGTGCATCTTCGTATGAAATTGAGCGTGGCGGAGTATCATTTACATACGATACGATGTCTCAATTAGTTTTGGACGAACCCGATGTTCACTTTCATTTTATCATTGGTGGGGATATGATCGATCAGTTGCCGACATGGTATCGGATTGAAGATTTACTCGATATTATTACGTTTGTCGGTGTAAAGCGCCCAGGTGCTACTAACGCTTCTGCAATCCCGGTACAACTAGTGGAAACACCTCAACTTGATTTGTCATCCACATTGATCCGCCAGCGTTTTGCAGAAGGAGGAACTGTGCAACTTTTGATTCCTTCCGCTGTCGAAGCTTATATTCGAGAGGAGAGATTATATGGATCTTCAACAAGTTCGAATTGATCTGGAACAACGCTTACCAAAAGCACGCTATGAACATGTGTTACGTGTCACGGAAACTGCAAAGAAGTTAGCGGAAGAAGTGGGTGTATCAGTAGAAAAGGCTGAAATTGCTGGCCTATTTCATGATTATGCCAAATTTATGGATAAAGACGAGTTACTCGAATTATTAAAGCGTGACGAAGACTACGAGCTCTATGCACAGTATCACTCTGAACTATGGCATGCGCCAGTTGGAGCTATGCTTGCGAAAGAGCGTTACGGAGTAGAAGATCACGACATCTTGCAGGCAGTCCGTTTCCATACGACAGGACGTGCTGGGATGAGCGAGCTAGAGAAAGTAATTTATATTGCAGATTTAATTGAACCAGGAAGAAAGTTTCCGGGGATCGAAGAACTTCGCCAACGTATTGACGGAGAACCGCTGGAAGATCAAATGACCGAATGTATCCAGCACACATTTAAATTTTTAGTTCAGCGATACGCAGTCATTTTTCCTCATTCATTTGATTGTTATAATGACCATGTACGTAGAAGAAAGGAACAGTGAAGTATGCCAACATTATTAGAATTAGCTTATGAAGCAGTAGATAGTAAGAAAGCAGAAGATATCGTAGTATTAAACATGGAGGGCATTTCACTAATTGCTGATCAATTCATCATTTGTCATGCAAACTCTGAAAGACAAGTACAAGCGATCGCACGTGAAGTAGCAGATGCAGCTTCAAAAGAAGGCTATCCAGTGAAGCGTTTAGAAGGATTCGACGCAGGTCGTTGGATTTTAGTCGATCTTCTAGATGTAGTCGTTCATGTATTCCACAGAGATGAACGTGGATTCTATAACTTAGAAAAGTTATGGGGAGACGCACAGTTATTAAACGTTGAGGATGAAGTATGAGTTCTTCCTATTCAGCGTTCGCATCTATTTATGACGAACTAATGAATGATATCCCGTATGACGCCTATGTCGAGTTACTCGATTTGGCGTCTGCTGGCGTTTCAGGGAAAAAAGTATTGGATATTGGTTGCGGAACTGGCTTGCTGTCCGCCATGCTCGCAAAAAAAGGAGCACATGTCACTGGTATCGATCTTTCCGCTGATATGCTCGAAGTTGCTTCGCGTCGTGCAGAATCACTTTCTCTTGATATTACATTGATCGAGCAACCGATGCAGCGACTAGAAGTAGAAGAGACATTTGATGCAGCTGTCATATCGATCGATTCCTTAAACTATATAATTAAACAAGCAGATGTCTTAGAAACATTCCGCCGCGTATATGGAGCGCTTGCTACAGGTGGCGTGTTGCTATTTGATGTGCACTCGTTAGAGAAAATGGATGAAATCTTCCTTGAAGGTCCTTTTGTTTTCGATAATCAACGTATTTCATATATTTGGCAAACAGCTCCTGGTGACGAGACTCACTCCATTTATTCTGAGTTGGCGTTTTTCGTTAGACAGGAAGACGGTTCTTATCAGCGTTTTGACGAAGTACATATGCAACGAACATTTGCGATACCTGAATATGTTCAAATGCTTGAAGAAGTTGGATTTCATATTGAGCGTATTTTTGCAGATTGGGAAGATGAAGCACCTGAAGAAGAAAGTGAAAGAATCTTCTTCCAAGTACGGAAATAAGTCTTCCATAGTATTTCACAATCGGGTATAGTGAAGGGGACTCCATACGGTGCCGAAAGAAAGGATTGTTGTTTATCCGTTCATTCTTTACCGAAAAATGGCGTACATTGATCATTCCTATTGCAGCGTTTGCTGTACTTTCCACTGTTTGGTTCTTTCCCCGAGAACCGTCGGACCAACTTTCCGAAGAACGTGGACAATCCCTATTTGAACCAATTGAAACTACTGAAGAAAATAAAGAAGTGGAAGCACCGATCGAGTTAGTGGCTGAAGCGGTCTCCGTTGCTATTCTTGTAGATGTAAAAGGTGCTGTAAAACATCCCGGACTCTATTCGATGCAAGAAGGTGATCGCTTGCTTGATGCAGTCGACAAAGCAGGAGGTTACACGGAGGCCGCTGACACTAGGTTGTTGAACCATGCGCAAAGACTGCAGGATGAATCTGTCGTCTATGTACCGATCGCAGGAGAAGAACCACCGGTATATGAGCAACCAGCCGCGGCGTCAACTTCTTCGTCTGAAAGTTCCGCTTCGAAAGTAAATATCAATGCAGCGAATGAAAGTGAATTTCAAACGCTTCCTGGCATCGGTCCAGCAAAAGCTACGGCGATTGTACAATACCGTGAAGAGCATGGAGCTTTTTCGCAATTGGATGGAATAAAAAATGTGTCAGGCATTGGTGACAAGACATTTGAAAAATTAGAACCACTTATTATTCTTAATTGATGGAGGCAACCGTATGGAGCGAATTACTTGGGATCAGTTCTTCATGGCGCAAAGTCATTTGCTGGCGATGCGCAGCACGTGCACACGGCTCTCAGTGGGGTCCATTTTAGTACGTGATCAGCGTATTATTGCTGGCGGCTATAATGGTTCAATTTCGGGTGGAGACCATTGTATTGAACACGGCTGTTATGTCGTGGACAATCATTGCGTTCGAACGATACACTCAGAAATGAATGCATTACTACAATGTGCTAAATACGGCATACCGGTCGCAAAGGCAACTATTTATGTCACACACTTCCCGTGTTTACAATGTAGTAAAGCATTGATTCAGGCGGGTATTGAACGCGTTAAATACGCGGAAGATTACCGAAATAGCGAGTATGCACTCGAGTTGTTTGCGCAAGCGGGTGTCGAGATTGAAAAAGTGCCGTTTGACGAGCGATCTATTGACTTCGCCAGTGAAGAGAAATTTTCACTATTCAACGAAATGTTGACGAAAATGCAAGAGCTTGGCGCTGAACCTGAAGAACTAGATGCCCTTTTACAAAGGGTGAATCACTTATTTGGCAATTAATCCGATCGATACGATGGATGTATATAGCGATTCCTGTAGCGATCTCTGCGTTTGCAGCTGAGCTTTCAGGATCGCTTTTATTTTTAAATGTTTTATTCCTCATACCATTCTACTTTTTGCGCAAAGATTATCTACATCTAATTCTTTGCTCACTTCTTGCTAGTCTCTCTTTTTTCTATTTTTCCAGTCATTCTACAGCACTTCCTAACGATTCTGTCATGACATTTCAGTGGAAAGATCAAGTGAAGATCGATGGAGCTAAAGTGAAGGGTTTTGCTACATTACATGACGGTACAATTGTCTATATGATGTATACGCTAACTTCCGAACACGAAAAGAAACGCTTCCAAGCTGCGCGATTATCTACGTTTTTGTTCACAGCTGAAGTGGAGCCGAAAGAATTGGAACCGGCAGCCCATAACTATTCATTCGATATGGCACGCTATTTACGAATGAACGGTGCAGCGGGAATTCTAGAAGCCACACGTATCACATCTAGTCAGCCCCTCACAACACTTCGAACGCGACTCTCGCATTACCGCTTTTCTATCAAACAACATATTCACGAGCAGTTTCCGTCTTCACTTGTCACGGAAGCAGAGGCATTATTGATCGGTGACCGTTCTGGCATGGACCGACTCTTGCAGAAAGAATATCAAACGCTTGGAATTACGCATTTGTTTGCGATTTCTGGTTTGCATGTCGGACTGTTGACGTTTTTTATACGGGTAATCTTCTTGCGAGTTGGTTTTCGAAAAGAATGGGTGACCTACGGATTACTGGTGTTTTTGCCGACTTACGCATGTATTGCTGGCGGAGCACCTTCTGTCTGGCGTGCGGCCACTGTCACGATGATTGTATTACTTGCGGTTACAGGGAATTTGAGATTGCGCCTAGATGATGCACTGGCTATGAGCGCATTGTTCTTTATCGTGATGCAACCCCATATCGTATTCCAGCCTGGATTTCAGCTATCTTATTTAGCTGCATTCTCTTTATTGTATTCGTCCGCTATTTTAAGCCAGGCAAAAAATGGTTTCGTTGTATCTTTTCTTGTCACGGTTATTACGCAAGTCGCGCTTTATCCTATTTTGTTGTATCACTTCTTTGAGTTGTCGATGTCTTCTTTTATCGCGAATTTGTTCTATGTCCCTTTGTATTCCATATTTATTTTGCCAGCCAATTTATTACTGTTAGTTTGTACGTATACAATCCCTCCGCTAGCCAGTTTACTTTTTCACATGTATGAACCAATCAGACAATGGATAGGTAGCATGACCACTTGGTTTGCTTCATTTCCGTACCAAATGTGGACACCGGGACAGCCGGATGGAATAGGTTCTGCGCTTGCGGTTCTTGGGATCTTACTATTTCTAGTTTCTTTGGAACGAAGAAAATGTATTGCGCTAGGTATCGCTGGCTTATTGTTACCGGCATTTTATTTGGAAATCAAACCGATACTACATCGGGACGCGATCGTTTCGTACGTCGACGTGGGACAAGGGGACAGTACGATTATCGAGATGCCTTTTAAAAAAGCAGTGTATATGATAGATACTGGTGGCGTCGTTCATTTTGGTGAAGCGAATTGGAAAACTCCTGAGCAGCCATTTGAAATTGGACGAAATATCGTTGTGCCGTACTTAAAAGCAAAAGGTATTACGAAAATCGACCGATTGATGATTTCTCATGCCGATCTTGATCATATGGAAGGTGCGGATGAAGTCATGGAAGAGTTACGCGTGAAGGAGATTCATATACCGCCTGGAAGCGAACAAGAGAAAGCGATGGAAGACGTGTTACGACTGGCCAATGAACAAAAAGTTCCAGTGCAGCTCGTTGGGGAAGGCTTTAATTGGAATATAGACGATTATCAGTTTCAATATGTAGCGCCTGAAGAACGTATGTATGACGGCAATGACAGTTCACTCATACTGGTCATGAAGAAGAATGATCTTCATTTCATCTTTCCTGGAGATTTGGAGAAAGAGGGAGAACAGCGATTTTTGCAAAGGTATCGTTCTGCAGATTTTCAACGTGTTGTGCTAAAAGCGGGCCATCATGGCAGTAAAACATCGAGTACAGAGCCTTTTATCAATTTCTTACAGCCCGAGTTTATTATCGTTTCGGCAGGAAGAAATAGTCGCTATGGACATCCGCATGCAGAAGTAGTGAATCGGTTCATTGAGCATGGCATTCCGTTTTGGTCGACAGCGGAACAAGGAACTATTGAATTACGTGTAAAGGATGGTATGTATACGACTACATCTAGTCGCTAAAAACAAATAGACACATCCGCCAATTAGGTGGATGTGTCTACTTTATAAAACAGTTTATTAGCGAGCGACGATATCGATGATCGTAGCAACAACAAAAATTGCCGAAAAACCGATAAACGCAACTATAAAGCCGATGCCACTATCAATCGCGTCATTACGTTTGGATTGGACATCATGTTCAAATTCATTCATTGCTACACCTCCTAATTCCATACTAAGTATAGATGAAAGTGAAAGAAAAATCCATATAAATCGACGTTTTTAGGTGTTGCAATGTATGTTGACACAATTTGTTCATAGAGTAAGTGAATTATAAGTTAAAAGAGCGGAAACGCATATGGCCATTTCCGCTTCATCCATTCTAGTTAATAGTATCTGTCCTTTTCTGCTGTTTCGCGATGGTTTGGTGTCATCGGTTCTTGCTTCGGTGTCAAGTGACCAAGTTCGGCCAATTCCAAAGAGATTTCTTCTTTCTCCTCAGGTTTTGAATTTTTACGAGTATTTGCTTCTAGACGCTTAGATTTTTTCATCAATAAACCTCCTTTACTCGCTAGTATGGAGAAATAATTGATTTTCATGTATAGTTAGCACAGGTTTTTACATGCAAGTACTCGTTAACAGAGGTGAAGAAAGTGGTTACGAAAATTTGGAGTCAAATTGAAAAAGGCGATGTGCAACCAGTTTATTTACTGACTGGTACTGAGCAACATTTATTGGATGAAACGATAAAGAAATTGATCAAGGCAGTGCCCGGCATGACATCATCTGAAGTGAATCGCTTTGATTTGGAAGAGATACCTATCCAGGCAGTTCTTGAAGTAGCGAATGAATTTCCGTTTTTAGTCGATCATAAATTAATTGTCGCAAAAAACTGCTCGTTTTTGAAAGCAACCGATAATTCAAAAGAAAAACAGAACCATCAATTAGAATTGTTGGAAAAGTGGCTGGAAAATCCATCGCCTACCGCAACGGTAGTATTTGTGGCGCCATATGAAAAATTAGATGCACGAAAGAAAATTACGAAGAAAATTAAAAAACATGCAGTTGTCGTAGAAGCTGTGGCTTTGCAAGGACAAGACTTATCTACGTGGATCATGCAACAAGGGAAAGATAAAGGGATTGCGTTTGATAAAAAGACAGCTGAATTCCTCATGGAGATGTCAGGAACTGATTTGCTGACTCTTTCTACTGAAGTGGACAAGCTAGCGGGTTATTTGGCATTCAGTGGCACAGTCGACGTCGATATGATTGAACAATTGGTTGCTAGAACGCCCGAAATGGATGTATTCCGCCTGACGGATTCATTCGTTAATAACAAACGTGCGGAATCACTTGCTGTCTATCATGATTTATTGCGTAATGGTGAAGAGCCGATCATGATGGCGTCACTCATCGCAAGCCAAGTACGTTTAATGATCCATGTGACAAATCTCCGTAAAAAAGGCTATCAGCAACAACAGATCGCCACCACCCTTCATATCCATCCGTATCGCGTCAAATTGATGATGCAACGGAAACTGCCGCCTTTACCAGTTTTATTGAAGGCGTTGGATGATTTGGCGACGATTGATTTGCAATTGAAAACTACGAGTGGCAATCGCCAGCGTAAACTAGAATTATTTTTAATGAATGGTTTATAAAAACGCAAAAAAAGACTGCCGTCACGAGGAGGCAGTCTTTTAACATGTCATTATTGAGCTTTTTTAGTTAGACGTGATTTTTGACGAGCAGCAGTGTTTTTTGGGATAAGACCTTTACGGGCAGCAGTATCCAATTGTTTCACAGCATTTCTCAAAAGTTCTTCAGCGTTCTCTTCTTTATTCGTAAGAGCCGCATCCGCTTTACGGATTGCAGTACGCATAGAAGCTTTAACGTGCGAGTTTGCTTCGTTAGCAGCAGCACTTTGTTTCACGCGTTTGATAGCACCTTTAATGTTTGGCATTTCATTCACCTCCAGCTTTCAGGTAAGGCAAGAGTGTTTCCACAATCATCCGGACATCTCTTTACAACAAGCATAATTTTAACAAAGCTCATGACAGATTGCAAGAAAAAAAGTAAAGTGATTCATCTTTACAGCAATCTATTCCAGAATAATCGCCGATTAATTGCACAAACTGGCTAGTAGAGGTGAAAAAAATGAGCGAAATCAACTACTATCGAACGGATTTAATTGATGAAAGTGATGAGTTTGTCAGGCATCAGACAGATCAAGAAGAAAAGAAATTGAAGGAAATGTCCGGAATACGTGTCGAAGAACAAACAATTGGTCGAATTAAAGCAACTACGGTAAAAGTGACAGCAGAAGGTGAGGAAGAAATCGGGAAAGCGAAAGGTACATATATTACGCTGACGATTCCGACACTTGCTGTTCACGAAATCGATGAGATTCAAACATTATGTGAACTTGTGGTCGAAAAAATGGACACCTTAATTAAAGAAAAAATACCGGGAGACGTAAAGAAAGTGTTATGTGTCGGTCTCGGTAACCGAGAAATTACGCCTGATGCTGTTGGGCCCGCTGTTATGGATTATGTGAAAGAAGTGATACCTGATTATTACGAAGCAGATGAAAGTGGTGTGATGGTTTATGCACCGGGGGTAACGATTCAGACGGGTTTAGAAACTGCGTCCTTCGTAAAAGCAATCGTCGATCAAAGTAAGCCGGATCTGTTACTCGTCGTCGATGCTCTTGCTGCGAGAAGTAGCGCAAGGCTTTGCCGTACGATTCAGCTAACAGATACGGGTATTCATCCGGGCTCAGGTGTAGGGAACAGCCGCAAAGAGTTATCAGAAAAAAGTCTCGGCATCCCCGTCATTGCGATAGGCGTGCCGACAGTAGTGGACGGCCCTGTACTCGTGGCGGATGCGATTGACACGATGTTTGGCTATATCGCAACGAAAATTGAAGAGGATAGTATGCCTTCGTCTAAACTCTCAACGGGTCGTTATCCTCAACGCATCACAAAAGATGCAGATCGCACAGCGCTTGGACCTATATTCGGTGATTGGTCATCATGGACGCATGAAGAACGAATTAAATTATTTGAAGAAGTACTGACCAATCAGGAGTTGTCGACATTTATATCGCCAAAAGAAATTGATTCGTGGGTAGCGAACTACGCCACGGCATTGTCTTCTTCATTAATTAGTTGGATTCATAAAGTAAATACGTGAACTAGTCATTGACCTTTTTTCTTCTGCATATTGTGGAAGATGGAGGGATTACTATGAAAAAAACTTTGCAAATCTGGATGAGCGTTATTTTTGTATTGTTCATCTTCCCTGTCGTACTGCAGTACATTCCTAAACAGCCGACCATCCCCACTGCCCTCTCGTTAAAGGAACCAAGCACAATAGTTTACGCATCCAATGTATTGGAAGAGGATATTCGTCCTAAAGTGAAAGGTAATGTTTTAATTTATTCGACTCATTCACATGAAGCGTATGAACCGATTACGAAAGCAGCGGATGGTAAAGTTGCAGTGTCTCATCATTCGGAGAATATAATAAAAGTGGGCGCGCGGCTAAAAGAGAATTTAATATCACATGGCCTTGGGGCAGAACAGCTCGATATCGATATTGTGAAAATTATGCAACAAAAGAAGATACCGTATCATCGCTCGTATGCTGCGATCAGGCCGTATGTGGAAAAGAAGGTTAACGAACAATCTTATGATTTAGTCATCGACATGCACAGGGATTCGCTCGGTCCTTCTAAAACGACCATAACGCACGCTGGTCAACGCTATGCAAAAGTGGCATTTGTCATTGGAAGAGACCACCCGTATTACGAACGGAACTTGGCCAAAGCGAAGCAATTGAAAAGTGAAATGGAAAAAATAGTGCCGGGTATCACGCGAGAGATTATCATCAAAGGTGGCCGTGGAGTAGATGGTAAATACAATCAAGATTTAAATACAAGCATCATTTTGATCGAAATGGGTGGAGTAGGTAATACTGAAATGGAAATCAATCAAACGATATCTGTCGTTGGTGAATCTATTTCCGCTATGATGATCGTGCAATAATCTTTCAAATATTGAAGTCTGAACCGTTCACTGCTATAATTCAAGTAGCTTAAATAGGTACGTACATGTAGGAGTGAACAGTGATGAATCAAGAGCAGAGAGCAGCACGTCAAAAAAACATCCGAAATTTTTCTATCATCGCCCATATCGACCATGGAAAGTCCACGCTGGCTGATAGGATTTTAGAAAAAACGGAAATAGTGAAAACACGTAATATGAAATCGCAATCATTGGATTCGATGGACCTGGAACGTGAACGCGGGATTACCATTAAATTGAATGCCGTTCAATTGGTATATACGGCAAAGAATGGTGAAGACTACACGTTTCACTTGATCGACACACCAGGACACGTCGATTTCACATATGAAGTATCGAGAAGTTTGGCAGCTTGTGAAGGCGCTATTTTGGTTGTAGACGCTGCACAAGGTATCGAAGCCCAAACATTGGCGAACGTCTACTTGGCGCTAGATAATGATTTGGAAATCTTACCTGTCATTAATAAAATCGATTTACCGGCAGCTGATCCGGAACGTGTAAAAAAAGAAATTGAAGAAGTTATCGGATTGGATGCTTCAGAAGCGGTTTTAGCTTCAGCAAAAGCTGGAATTGGCATTGAAGAAATTCTGGAGCAAATCGTAGAAAAAGTGCCAGCACCTGAAGGAGATCCTGAAGCGCCATTAAAAGCGTTGATTTTCGACTCCCATTACGATCAGTATAAAGGCGTTATCGTCAATATCCGTATTGTTCAAGGGAAAGTAAAGCCAGGCGATAAAATTCGTATGATGGCTACAGGTAAAGAATTTGAAGTGCTTGAAACAGGAGTCTTTACTCCGACAATTTCTCCTCGCGATGAATTGACTGTAGGGGACGTAGGTTTCTTGTCTGCTTCTATTAAAACGGTAGGGGATACACAAGTCGGAGATACCATTACACTTGCCAATGACCCTGCAGATGAAGCATTACCAGGATATCGTCGTATGAATCCGATGGTGTTCTGCGGATTGTACCCAATCGATACGTCTAAATACAACGATTTGCGTGAAGCGCTTGAAAAGCTAGAACTGAATGACTCTGCACTTGAATATGAGCCAGAGACATCCCAAGCACTAGGATTCGGTTACCGCTGTGGGTTCCTCGGCCTATTGCACATGGAAATTATTCAGGAACGGATCGAACGTGAATTCAATATCGATTTGATCACAACAGCGCCAAGTGTTATATATAAAGTAAACTTAACAGATGGTTCAACGATGAATGTGGATAATCCATCGATGATGCCTTCTGCACAAAAAGTAGATTTCGTAGAAGAACCATATGTTAAAGCGTCTGTCATGGTGCCAAATGATTATGTAGGTGCTGTTATGGAACTATGTCAACGTAAGCGTGGAGATTTCATTACAATGGATTATATGGACAGCACACGTGTCAATATCATCTATGAACTGCCATTGGCGGAAATTGTCTATGATTTCTTTGACCAATTGAAATCCAGCACAAAAGGCTATGCTTCTTTGGATTATGAATTAATTGGCTATAAGCGTTCGAAACTCGTGAAGATGGATATTCTGTTGAACGGTGAAAATGTCGATGCACTGAGCTTTATTGTGCACAATGACTTCAGCTACGAGCGCGGAAAAGCAATCGTTGAAAAACTGAAGTCATTAATTCCAAGACAACAGTTCGAAGTTCCTGTTCAAGCAGCGATTGGTCAAAAAATCGTTGCGCGTTCTACTATTAAATCAATGGGTAAAAACGTTTTAGCAAAATGTTACGGTGGAGATATCTCCCGTAAACGTAAATTGCTTGATAAGCAAAAAGAAGGTAAGAAAAAAATGAAACAAGTCGGCTCGGTGGAAGTTCCACAAGAAGCGTTCATGGCTGTTTTGAAGATGGATGAAGATTAATTGAACTCAGCAAAAAGGGGGCAAATCGCCCTCTTTTTGCCGTTTACATACTCATATAAAGGATGTGACAGCATGCGGGGAGTGTATATCCATATACCGTTTTGCCAGCAAATTTGTCATTACTGTGATTTTAATAAAGTGTTTTTGAAAAACCAGCCGGTCGATCGATATATCGAAGCGATTGGTAAAGAGTTTTATTATATGAAAGAAGCCGGCCATTCATTTGAAGAAGTGGAAACGGTATTCTTAGGTGGTGGCACGCCAACAGCGCTTAGCGTCGAACAACTTGACCGGTTACTGACGATTGTTTCACAGTACATAGATGTGACAACGTTAAAAGAATTCACAACCGAAGCAAATCCTGACGACCTGTCAGAAGGACAACTATCTATTTTGAAAGAAAAAGGTGTCAATCGTTTATCAATCGGCGTTCAAACTTTCAATGAACGATTACTGAAGCAAATCGGACGCACGCATTCCAACGAAGACGTGGAACGTGTCATTGCGGCTGCACGGAGTGTCGGTTTCGAGAATATCAGTATCGATTTAATGTACAGCTTACCGACGCAGACTGTAAGCGAATGGGAAGAGACGCTCGATCGGGCATTGGCGCTTGATTTGCCGCATTACTCCGCCTATTCATTAATTGTTGAACCAAAAACGGTATTTTACAATCGAATGGTTAAAGGGAAATTACCGTTGCCTGGAGAAGATGTCGAAGCTGAAATGTTTGAGATGGTCATTGAACGCATGAATGCAGCAGGCAGGGAACAATATGAAATCAGCAACTTCGCAAAACCTGGATATCCTTCGTTTCATAACTTGATTTATTGGGAAAACTCCCAATATGCAGGTATTGGTGCAGGTGCTCACGGCTATCTCGGCAAAGAACGCTATTCAAACGTAGGTCCGTTAATGCACTATATCGACCACTTAGAAGAAGGCAAGTTACCTCGCAAGGACGTTCATGAAGTGACACTGGCAGAATCAATGGAAGAAGAAATGTTCCTTGGTTTGCGAATAGTTGAAGGAGTTTCTATGCAGGAATTCCAGAAGAAATTCAACCGACCGATCAAAGAAGTATTCGGTAAACCGATTGAAAAACTGCAACAACAAGGGCTGCTTCACATCGATGGTGATCTTCTACGCCTGACACGAAAAGGTGTTTTTCTAGGGAATACAGTGTTTCAAGAATTTTTATTAGGCGATTGAGTTTGATTCGTTGACATATAAAATAGAATTTGATAAATTATAAAGTAGTATTAGCACTCGCAGTTAATGAGTGCTAACAGGAGTGATGATCATGTTGACAAACAGACAATTGCTCATACTACAATTGACAGTGAAAGATTTTATTGAGTCTGCTCAACCTGTTGGTTCCAGACAACTGTCAAAGAAACCGGAAGCGCCATTTAGTTCGGCAACCATTCGGAATGACATGGCGGATCTGGAAGATATGGGTTATCTAGAAAAGACTCACACATCATCTGGAAGAGTGCCTTCAGAAAAAGGCTATAGGTTCTTTGTGGATCATTTATTACAGCCACAAGCCCTAGGTCTTGAAGACAGCTTGCAGTTGCGTACAGTGTTTCAGGAAAAAGTCGGAGAGTCTGAGGAATTGATACGGAAGTCCGCAACGATTTTATCGGACTTGACGAATTATACGTCCATTCTACTTGGACCTGATACTTCTACGCATGCCGTCAAGAAATTCTCTATAGTTCCACTTGATCAACAGCGAGCAGTGGCAATTATCGTAACAGATAATGGACATGTGGAAAATCGGATTTTCGATGTACCACCTGGCCTCACTGCTTCGGAAATTGAGAAGACGGTAAATATTTTAAATGAACGCCTAATCGGCACATCGCTTGTGCAGTTGCAGAAAAAATTGCAGCTCGAGGCGAAACATGTATTTGAACAGCATATTCACCAAGCTGAGCAACTATTCAGCTCGCTGCAGCAAGCAATGGCAGTGGAGCCTGAAGAGCAATTGTATTTCGGCGGGAAATTGAATATGTGGAAACAACCGGAATTTCACGATTTCCAAAAGATGCAATCATTTTTTGAATTGATAGAGAAAGGCAATCCTGCCATGGGGCTTTTCAAAAATAACGAGCAAGGTATACAAGTTCGTATCGGTTCAGAAAACAACGTGATTGAAATGGAAGACTACAGCGTGATTACTTCCACATACTCGGCAGGAGAGAATATGGAAGGTTCCATCGCAATTATCGGTCCGAAGCGGATGGATTACGGAAGAGTCATTACATTGCTAGACATACTTAGCAGTGATCTATCTTCTGCACTACATCGGTTAACCATCGGGCAAGACGGGAACGGGAGGCAAGACACGTGAAAGAAAACGAAAAGTTTGAAGAGCATCTAGATGAAAATCTTTCCGAAGATGAGCAAGAGCTTACTGAAGCGTCAGATCAGCCAGAGGTTGAAGAAGTCGTGGAAGTACTCACTACAGAACAAGAACTTGAGAAAAAAATAGATGAATTAACGAAAGCTCTTGAAGAAGAAGAGGGTAAGAAATTACGCGTATTGGCGGATATGGAAAACGTCAAAAGACGAGCTGCACTCGACTATCAAACGTTGCAAACATACCGTGCACAAAATGTAATGGTGAATATTTTGCCTGTACTGGATAACTTCGAACGTGCACTTGCGGTTGAAGCAAAAGAAGAAGAGACGAAGGCCCTCTTAACAGGGATGGAAATGGTCTATCGTTCATTAGTAGAAGCGTTAAAATCTGACGGACTCGAAGAAATTGAAGCACTTGATCAAGAATTCGATCCAAACTTCCATCAGGCAGTGATGACAGGCAATGAAGAAGAGAAAGATTCTGGAATTGTTTTGGAAGAACTGCAAAAAGGATATAAACTTAAAGAGCGTGTACTTCGACCATCCATGGTTAAAGTAAACGAATAAAAAAACTAATTTTTTCACATTATAGGAGGAAAATCAAAAATGAGTAAAATTATTGGTATTGACTTAGGAACAACAAACTCAGTAGTAGCAGTATATGAAGGCGGAGAAGCGAAAGTAATTCCGAATCCTGAAGGTAACAGAACGTCACCATCCGTTGTCGCATTCAAAAACGGCGAAAGACAAGTTGGGGAAGTAGCTAAACGTCAATCGATCACAAACCCGAACACAATTATGTCTGTTAAAAGACATATGGGTACGGACTTTAAAGTAGAAGTAGACGGCAAAGAATATTCTCCACAAGAAGTTTCAGCTATGATCCTTCAATACATGAAAGGCTACGCTGAAGAATACTTGGGCGAAAAAGTAACGAAGGCTGTTGTTACAGTGCCTGCGTACTTTAACGATGCACAGCGTCAAGCAACAAAAGATGCTGGTACAATTGCGGGTCTTGAAGTAGAGCGTATCATCAACGAGCCAACAGCAGCTGCACTTGCTTACGGTTTGGATAAGACAGAAGAAGATCAAACAATTCTAGTATATGACCTAGGTGGCGGTACGTTTGACGTATCTATCCTTGAACTAGGTGACGGAGTATTCCAAGTACGTTCAACAGCAGGTGACAATAAACTTGGTGGAGACGACTTCGATGATATTATTATGGATTACTTAGTACAAGAATTCCGTAAAGAAAACTCCATTGATCTTTCTAAAGATAAAATGGCTATGCAACGTCTGAAAGATGCAGCTGAAAAAGCGAAGAAGGATTTGTCAGGTGTAACATCTACTTCAATCTCTCTTCCGTTCATTACAGCTGGAGAAGCAGGACCTCTACACATGGAAATCACTTTAACTCGCGGTAAATTCGATGAGTTGACAGCGGACCTAGTAGAACGTTCTATGATCCCGACTCGCCAAGCGCTTAAAGACGCAGATCTTTCAGCAGCTGAAATCGATCGCGTAATCTTAGTTGGTGGATCTACACGTATTCCAGCAGTACAAGAAGCAATCAAAAAAGTAACAGGTAAAGAGCCATTCAAAGGCGTAAACCCTGATGAAGTAGTAGCAATGGGTGCAGCAGTTCAAGGCTCTATCCTTACTGGAGACGTTAAAGACGTAGTACTTCTTGACGTAACGCCTCTATCACTAGGTATCGAAACGATGGGCTCTGTTTTCACTAAGCTAATCGACCGCAACACGACAATCCCTACAAGCAAATCACAAGTGTTCTCTACAGCGGCAGACAACCAGCCAGCAGTAGATATCCACGTATTGCAAGGTGAGCGTCCGATGGCGACTGACAATAAAACATTAGGTCGTTTCCAATTGACGGATATTCCACCAGCACCACGTGGCGTTCCACAAATCGAAGTAACATTCGATATCGACAAAAACGGTATTGTAAATGTTAAAGCGAAAGATATGGGTACACAAAAAGAACAAAACATCACGATCCAGTCTAGTTCAGGCCTTTCTGATGAAGAGATCGATCAAATGGTTAAAGACGCAGAAGCTCACGCTGAAGATGATAAGAAGCGTAAAGAAGAAGCGGAACTTCGCAACGAAGCAGATCAGTTAGTATTCATGGCTGAAAAGACACTTAAAGACCTAGAAGGTAAAGTGGATGAAGCAGAAGTGAAAGAAGCTGAAGCGGCATTGGAAGAATTGAAAGCTGCTAATGAATCTGGAGATCTTGAAGAAATTCGTACGAAGAAAGAAAAACTTGACGAATTAGTACAAGCTCTATCTGTAAAACTATATGAGCAAGCTGCTGCAGAAGCACAAGCTGCACAAGGTGATGCACAACCAGGCCAAGAAGATGATGGTGTAGTGGACGCAGATTTCGAAGAAGTAGAAGACGACAAAGACACTAAATAAGTAATTCGAAATAGCTATTGACGGAAAAGTCAAAGTCCGAAATTCCGGCTTTGACTTTTTCGTTTGTTAACTTAACAAAATTCGATATCAACGTGTTACAATGGACAACAGGTAAAATGCGATGAGGGGTGCAATGAATGAGTAAACGAGATTACTATGATGTGCTAGGCGTTTCTAAATCTGCAA
Source organism: Sporosarcina ureae (assembly GCF_002109325.1). Taxonomy (GTDB): domain Bacteria; phylum Bacillota; class Bacilli; order Bacillales_A; family Planococcaceae; genus Sporosarcina; species Sporosarcina ureae_C. The sequence continues at coordinate 3,361,316 of NZ_CP015348.1, forward strand.
CGAAAGAAGAAATCCGCAAAGCATATCGTACACTTTCTAAAAAGTTCCATCCGGACTTGAACAAAGAAGCGGATGCAGAATTGAAATTCAAAGAGGTAACAGAAGCATTTGAAGTATTAAGCGACGAGAATAAGAGAGCCGAATACGATCAATTCGGACATAATGGACCAGGTGCCGGATTTGGTGGATTCGGTGGCGGTGGTGGAGATGGCTTCGGTTTCGAAGATATTTTCAGCACGTTCTTCGGCGGTAGTGCAAGAAGAAGAGATCCAAATGCCCCACAAAAAGGTAATGACTTGCAATATACGATGACAGTCGACTTCATGGACGCTATTTTTGGTAAAGAAACTGAAATTGATATTCCACGTGAAGAAGAATGTGATACATGTGACGGTACAGGTGCTAAAAAAGGCACAAGCGTCAAAACATGTACGGAATGTAATGGATCGGGCGAGATTTCATTTGCTCAAAACACGCCATTCGGTCAAGTGGTCAATCGCAGAACATGTCCTACATGTCAGGGAACAGGTAAAATCATTCCTGAAAAATGTGAAACATGCCGAGGTAAAGGCCGCGTAACGAAAAACAAAGTCATTAAAGTAACCATTCCTGCTGGTGTAGACCAAGGCCAACGTCTGCGTGTAGGCGGTCAAGGTGAAGCGGGTATAAATGGAGGACCTCCTGGAGACTTATATATCGTCTTTAATGTACGTCCACATAAACGTTTCATTCGTGAAGAAGATGATATTATCCTGGAATTGAACTTGACGTTCCCACAAGCATCACTCGGAGACGAGCTCGAAGTTCAAACAGTACACGGCAAAGTAAAGTTGAAAATTCCGGCTGGTACACAAAACGGTACGACTTTCCGCCTTCGAGGCAAAGGAGTTCCGAACGTACACGGTCACGGTACAGGCGATCAACATGTCATCATCAAAGTAACAACACCGAAAAAGATGACAGAGCGACAAAAAGAATTATTGCGTGAGTTCGCATCAATCGAAGGGGAATCACCAGATGAGTATTCCAGCTCATTCTTCGATAAAATTAAACGCACTTTTAAAGGTGAATGAAAGGATGACTAGCTGTGAAATGGTCTGAAGTTTCCGTCCACACGACGCATGAAGCAACTGAGGCAGTCGCAAATATCTTGCATGAAGCAGGAGCGAGCGGAGTTGTCATTGAGGACTCTGAAGAATTTGATAAAGAGCGAGTGGATCAATTTGGCGAAATATATGCACTAGATAAAGATGATTTTCCTAACGAAGGAGTCATCATCAAAGCGTATTTGCCTGTCACTAGTTTCATCAACGAAACAGTTGAAAACCTTGAACTGGAAATAGAAGGCCTTCGTCAGTTTTCATTAAATCCTGGTCGCTTTACTATTGGCATTACAGAAGTAGATGAAGAAGATTGGGCCAACTCATGGAAACAATACTTCCATCCTGTGAAAATATCGAAGCGATTCACGATTGTCCCTACATGGGAAGAGTATACCCCGGTGGAATCGGATGAATTGATCATTGAACTAGATCCCGGTATGGCTTTTGGAACAGGTACACACCCTACTACGGTCCTTTGTTTGCAAGCTCTCGAAAAGTATCTTGAACCTAACCAGACAATTGTCGATGTAGGAACTGGTTCGGGCGTGCTTGCGATTGGTGCTGCTTTACTTGGTGCCAAACACATTACAGCACTTGACCTAGATGAAGTAGCTGTTCGCGCTGCAGAAGAAAATGTTACGTATAACCATGTGGATGATCGCATTACGGTCTTGAAAGGCAATCTTCTCGATTCTATCGAAGAGGCACCGGACTTGATTATTGCGAATATTTTAGCGGACGTTATCATGTCGTTTTCTCAAGATGCCTATCAACTTGTCAAACCAGGTGGCTTATTCATCACGTCGGGGATCATTGGAGCCAAACGCGATGAAGTGCGTAATGATCTAATCGCACAAGGTTTTGAGATTTTGGAAACGGTTCTCATGGAAGACTGGGTAGTCATCATCGCGCGCAAAGGTAGTGAATAATCGTGCAACGCTATTTTCTAAATCATCCATTTGATGAACAAGGTCGAGTTGAGATTAGCGGAGATGATTATAAGCATATCGTCAAAGTCATGCGTATGACGCCAGGTCAGGAAGTAGTGACGGTTTATGATGGCGTTGCTTCTATTGCCATCATAGATAGCATGAGTGAAGATGCGGTGATCGTTTCTCAAAAGAAACAACTAGACAAAGACAATGAGTTGCCGATTTCCGTAACGATTGCCTGCGGTTTACCTAAAGGCGATAAGCTCGACTTAATTACACAAAAGAGCACCGAGCTCGGTATGAGTCAGTTGATTCCTTTTGCTGCGAGCCGATCTATCGTTAAATGGGACGCAAAAAAAGTTGACAAGCGCATAGATCGTTTACAAAAAATTGCCAAGGAAGCTGCTGAGCAATGTCATCGTAATCATGTGCCAGAGATTTTATCTGTCCAAAGCATTAAGCAACTGATCACGTATACGGATTCTTTTGATGTCAAAATGTTTGCGGATGAAGAAGATGCGAAAAGTGATGTGCCGCATAAGATTGCGGACCGTCTCAAAAACGTGTATCATGGACAATCGATAGTAGTTGTTTTTGGTCCGGAAGGCGGATTGGCGCGTGAAGAAGCCGATTTACTGCAACAAGCCGGCTTCCTTCCGGTGTCGCTTGGACCTAGAATCCTGCGTACGGAAACAGCTCCTTTGTATGTATTGTCCGCTATGTCTTATGAATTTGAATGAAAGAAGTGAACAACTTATGTCTTCAGTTGCTTTTCATACACTAGGCTGCAAAGTGAATCACTACGAAACAGAAGCTATTTGGCAATTGTTTCAAGAAGCAGGTTATGAAAGAGTAGAGTTTGATAAGAATTCTGATGTCTATGTTATTAATACATGTACCGTTACAAACACCGGTGATAAGAAGAGCCGACAAGTAATTCGTCGCGCTATCCGGAAAAATCCGGACGCAGTCATTTGTGTAACAGGTTGTTACGCCCAAACATCTCCGGCAGAAATTATGGCAATTCCCGGTGTGGATATTGTCGTAGGTACACAAGATCGTTCTAAATTGCTTGGATTGATCGAACAGTTCCGTGAAGAGCGCCAGCCGATCAACGCGGTACGAAATATTATGAAAAACCGAGTCTATGAAGAACTTGATGTGCCTTCGTTTACAGACCGTACGCGGGCTTCATTGAAAATTCAGGAAGGGTGTAATAACTTCTGTACGTTCTGTATCATTCCGTGGGCTAGGGGATTAATGCGCTCACGTGATCCGGAAGAAGTTATCCGCCAAGCGCAGCAACTTGTCGACGCGGGTTACCTCGAAATTGTGTTAACAGGTATTCACACAGGCGGTTACGGTGAAGATTTAAAAGACTATAATTTAGCTCGTCTGTTACGTGATTTGGAAACGCAGGTAAAAGGATTGAAACGTCTTCGTATTAGTTCGATTGAAGCGAGCCAATTAACAGATGAAGTCATCGATGTGTTGCGTAATTCCAACATTGTCGTACGTCACTTGCATATCCCAATTCAATCGGGTTCGGATACTGTACTGAAACGCATGCGTCGTAAATATACGATGGCATTCTTCTCGGATCGTTTAAAGCGTCTGAATGAAGCACTGCCTGACCTTGCAATTACTTCAGACGTCATCGTAGGTTTCCCAGGTGAGACGGAAGAAGAATTTATGGAAACGTATAACTTTATTCGCGACCATAAGTTTTCTGAACTCCACGTGTTCCCTTATTCGAAGAGAACAGGCACGCCTGCTGCACGTATGGAAGATCAGGTAGACGAGAATGTGAAAAATGAGCGCGTTCATCGCTTAATTACATTGAACGACCAATTAGCGAAAAATTATGCCGCTCGTTTTGAAGGCGAAGTGCTAGAAGTCATTCCTGAAGAGCGCTATAAACTAGATAGTGACGACAATCTATACGTAGGCTATACAGATAATTACTTAAAAGTAGTGATGCCAGCAGATGAAACGATGATTGGAAAAATCATTAAAGTGAAAATCACGAAAGCCGGCTATCCTTACAATGAAGGTCAACCTGTACGTGTCCTTACAGAAGAAAAAATATCGATGTAAAAAGATCACCTGTAATGGGTGGTCTTTTTCGTGCAACGAATTGAAAGCTTTGATATACTGAAAAAAACGATGTGCAAAAGGAGCGCTTTCATTGACTACAAATTATGCCGCTTATATTGATCATACGTTGTTAAAGGCAGAAGCGACGAAACAGCAAATACTGGATTTATGTGAAGAGGCGAAAAAATATTCATTTGCTTCGGTGTGCATTAATCCGACGTGGGTTAAGACCGCTGCAGAAGCTTTACAAGGTACAGAAGTAAAAGTGTGTACGGTCATCGGTTTCCCGCTAGGTGCAAACACGCCTGAAGTAAAAGCTTTCGAGACAAAAGACGCGATTGCAAACGGTGCAACAGAAGTAGATATGGTCATCAATATCGGTGCGCTTCAAAGTGGGTTACTTGAACAGGTGCAAAAAGATATTGAAGCGGTTGTAGAAGTAGCAAAAGATCAAGCACTTGTAAAAGTGATCATCGAAACATCATTGCTGGATGATATTCAAAAGCGTTCAGCTTGTGAACTTGCTGTACTCGCAGGAGCAGATTTCGTCAAAACATCCACTGGATTCTCAACTGGCGGTGCGACACCTGAAGACGTAAAATTGATGCGTTCTGTTGTGGGGCCGGCAATTGGGGTAAAAGCAAGTGGTGGGGTACGTAGCGCAGAAGACGTGGATCGCATGATCAAATCAGGTGCCACGCGCATCGGGGCAAGTTCAGGTGTTTCCATCGTGCAAGGTCTGTCATCATCTGCTGACTATTGATTATCTAGAAAAAAATCTGGATTTTTTCATGATATTCTAATAGTTTTTATTGACCAATCAGAAAATATGCGTTATAATTTTCTAGTACATAGCAAAGTGCTATGTTCGAAGTGTGTGTTTGGAGGGAGGGACAAGAGATATGACTAAAACAGTCGTTCGCAAAAATGAATCACTTGAAGACGCTCTTCGCCGCTTCAAAAAGACCGTATCCAAGAGTGGTACAATGCAAGAAAGTAGAAAGCGCGAATTCTATGATAAGCCAAGTGTGAAACGTAAAAAGAAATCAGAAGCTGCTCGTAAGCGCAAGTTCTAATTTCTGCCTACATTGAATTTTGACAATAACTACTAATGTAATTTCTTATAAACCGAAGATCCTTCACTGGATCTTCGGTTTATTTTATTGTCTGGAATTTCAAAGTAGTTCTGAATAAAGTATTTAAAGAAGGCTAGTATAGAGAACTAGTGCTTAGGTGAGAATTAGTATATAGGACGTAGATGGTGAAGGTTTAAGAGTGTTGGGGTAGGGATTTACGCTTCGGAGGAGACGTTTGTCTTATGGGGGAGCGGTGAACCACACCCCTAGTGCAAAGATGTGCTCCTAACGCTTCGCTTTTACTCGCAAAAGCCGTTCTTCGTTACGGCTCTTCCCGCTGGCTCACCGCGGGCCCATGGGAAAGCGTCCCCCAACTGGAGCTTCCATCCCCTCACAAACACTAATTCACCTCCCAACTTTCATAACTTTCAACACAACTTCAATAATTATGCTCATGAATGTCCATATATAATCCATATACTAACAAGCCATGACGCAACGAAAGAAAAACTTTTATTTAATTGCAATTAAATGAAACCAAATGCTTCTTCAAACGTAAATAGTAAGTATAATAGGCAGTAGAGAGAGGTGAGAACATAATGTCTAAAATGATTAGGTCCGTTTTTCTGCTCATTTTATTCATCGGTACAATCGCATTGCCTTTTATACACTCAGACGCAGCTGAAACAAAAGTATATCAAGTACCCCTTCATCAAGAAGTAGAAAAGGGGCTGCATGCCTTCCTACAGCGTTCATTTAAAGAAGCTAAGGCAGAAGGTGCAGAGACGATTGTGCTGGATATAGACACTCCTGGAGGCTTTGTAGATGCTGCCGATCAAATCGCAAAGCTGATGAAAACAACTGACGATGTCAAAATCGTTGCGTTCATCAACGATCGCGCGCTATCCGCAGGTGCGTTTCTTGCACTCTATGCAGATGAAATCTACATGACGCCAAACGGTTCCATCGGGGCTGCACAAGTCATTGACGGTTCTGGAAATGCGGCAGAGACGAAAGCCAATAGTTACTGGTTGGCACAAATGAAAAATGCCGCGAAGCACAATGGCCGTGATCCGCAATATGCATTGGCGATGGCAAATCCTGAAATTGATCTGCCGGACTTACGTGCACAAAAAGGCGAACTTCTGACACTCACTGCTGACGAAGCTGAAAAGGTAGGGTACAGTGAAGGGACAGTAGCTTCATTTGACGAGTTACTGAAGAAGCTGGACTTGGAAGATGCGCAAGTCATCTCTACAGCGGAAACGTTTACAGAGAAAATGGCTCGATTCATCACCAACCCAGTCGTTGTACCGATTTTACTTTCCGTTGCGAGTCTCGGACTGATTGTAGAATTATATTCACCAGGCTTTGGTGTGCCGGGGAGCATGGGGCTTACAGCTCTATTCTTATTCTTCTACGGACACACAGTAGCAGGTCTAGCAGGTTATGAGACATTGTTATTGTTCGTGCTCGGCGTAGCACTTATTATTGCCGAATTTTTTGTTGCAGGAGGGATAGCTGGTATCTTCGGGGTCTTGGCTATCATAGGAAGTATTTTACTGGCAGGCACAAACTTGGCATTCATGGCAGTTTCGGTGCTAATTGCGATAGCCGTAGCATTGATAGGAGCGGTGGTTATTATGAAATTCTTCGGTAAAAAACTCCATCTATTGAATAAAATCATTTTAATGGATACGATGGATACGGAAAGCGGTTACGTTTCCAATAAAAATCGTAATGAGTTATTGCAGAAGGTAGCAACAACGATTACTCCACTTTATCCATCTGGCGTCGCTGAAGTAGATGGTGAACGCATCGATGTAGTATCAGAAGGTCGTTACATCGCAAGTGGTAAAGAAGTCGTAATTGTAGCGGTAGAAGGCTTTAGAATTGTAGTAAGAGAGAAGAAAGAGGAGGAACAAGGCTTATGATGGGACTAGGAACAATCGGACTGGTAGCAGCGGTCTTTATTATCATCATCGTACTGGCGATATTCTTTACATTCGTTCCAGTAACGCTCTGGATTTCCGCTATTGCGGCAGGCGTTCGTGTAAGTATCTTCACATTAATCGGTATGCGTTTACGCCGAGTAATTCCAAGCAGAGTAGTTAATCCGTTGATCAAAGCACATAAAGCGGGTCTGACAGTGTCAATCAACCAGCTGGAAAGTCATTACTTAGCTGGTGGTAACGTAGACCGCGTTGTCAATGCGTTAATCGCTGCGCAACGTGCGAATATCGAGTTGTCGTTCGAAAGAGCACAAGCAATCGACTTAGCGGGACGTGACGTATTAGAAGCGGTTCAAATGTCCGTTAACCCGAAAGTGATCGAAACACCATTTATCGCAGGTGTTGCGATGAACGGTATCGAAGTAAAAGCAAAAGCGCGTATTACAGTTCGTGCAAACATCGACCGTCTCGTCGGTGGTGCGGGTGAAGAAACAGTTGTTGCCCGTGTTGGTGAAGGTATCGTATCAACAATCGGTTCTTCGATCAGTCACGCGAAAGTACTAGAAAATCCAGATTTGATTTCCCAAACAGTTCTGAAAAAAGGATTGGACTCAGGTACAGCTTTTGAAATTCTTTCGATTGATATTGCTGACGTGGATATCGGTAAAAACATCGGTGCGGAACTTCAGACTGAACAAGCAATGGCAGATAAGAACATTGCACAGGCAAAAGCGGAAGAACGTCGCGCAATGGCTGTTGCTAATGAGCAAGAGATGAAGGCAAAAACTCAGGAGATGCGCTCGAAAGTTGTGGGTGCAGAAGCTGAAGTACCTTTAGCTATGGCTGAAGCTTTACGTTCAGGAAATATTGGAATTATGGATTATATGAATTACAAAAATATCCAAGCAGATACAAGCATGCGGGATTCAATCAGCAAAACAGGTTCGGATCAACAACCAAAGAAAGATCAATAATAACAAGATGAATTCCCGGGAAGGGGATGCATAATGGAACAACTGATTATTTTGGGTATCATGTTGGCGCTGGGATCGTTATTCGGTAAGAAGAAAGATAAAGATCAACAGAATCAGCCAAAACAACAACCGAAACGTCCGCCCAGCCAGCAATGGCCTGCCCAACCGACACAAAGTGAAATGAAACAAAGAGAACCTCAGCGTACGAATGCTGCTCCAGTAGAGAAGCCGCGTTCGCTGAAGGAATTATCCAGAAGTCTCTTTGAAGATATTCAAAAAGAATTTCAGGATATTCAGCAAGAGGTTAAAGAACCTGAGCGCCCTGTAAAGTCACAGGCGCCCCAGTCTGAAATCTTTTATGCGGAGCCAAAGAAACCGGTTAAGCCGGCTTCAACACCACGTCCAGAGCGTCAAATGGGCAGAGGCAGGCTTAAAGATCAAATTATCATGCAGGAAGATGAACCAATCTTGCAGGAAGACTTGATCCCTAGAACACCCCAGCAAATCATGCAAGGGATTGTCTATGCTGAAATTTTAGGTCCACCAAAATCAAAACGGTAATCATGCCACCCCCTGTCTTTTCATAGGATGAGACAGGGGGTTTTTTCATGAAAAAATTATTCGCACTTCATCCATCCATTATCCTAGATGAATTCAACTCATTGCGGATTACCGGCAATTATCGCTTACTCGCTTTAAGCGAACAATCCGTATCTTTTCAAACGAATGACTATGTCATGACCATCAAAGGAGAAGATGTAACAGTTCTACTGCTGACTGAACAACACGCCCATATATCGATCGATGAATTGCAAGAAGTGACGGTGCGTTTCACACCCGAAGAGGGAAACAGCTATGAGTCCTAAACGATTCGAAGTTCAAGTGACAGATGTGCGCAACGGTTCTATTTTCCTTAGCAAATTACAGCGAGAGCGTGTCAAAATCAGCAGTTTGTATGTCTCTGGAAGTGCTGTATTTTTTGAGACGGACACTAAGGGAATTAAAGTGATCCGCCGTTTCAGAAGGAATTATCGTGTGAAAGTCCGAATTAGACGTAAAGGTTTGGATACTGTCCAGCACCGGTTATTCGCATCTTTGTTATTCTTGATAGTTTGTTTTATTCCATTCATTTCTTCACTATTTCTATGGGACATTACCGTAGAGAGTGATGTGCCTGAAATTGCGCAACGAATGGAGAGTAAGATGGTGAAAGCACAAATTATCGCGCCCTCTTTATTATCTAAATTACCAGAAGAAGACGAAATTCGCCGACTGCTGATGCAGGATGAACCTTCATTGTCATGGATTCGATTCTCTCAAACCGGTACTTCGTTGATTGTTTCACCGATGCTTGCGCCATTGTCTACGGAAATTAAAGAAGAAGTGAATGAAAAGCCATCACATCTCGTAGCGAAAACAGGAGGTGTCATCACACGCTTTGCATTAACGCGGGGAGAAAGAGCAAGTGTTATTCATCAAACTGTTAAAAAGGGTGATATGCTGGCAACGGGTATTCTCGAACAAGGAGAAAAGACGACTGTAGTAGGGGCAGATGGGGAAGTATTTGCTGACTACTGGTTAGAATGTCATTTTGAATTACCTAGAACGATTAGTTATTCGATTCAAGGAGAAGAAAATCTTACTATCAGTTGGCAAAAGCCGTGGATAGGTAATCAGATAAAAAATATAGGTTTTAGAAATCCTGTTATTCTTGATAAGACGAAAGAGAATCATACACAAGAAGTGTTTTTGGAAAAAGGAATGGAAAAGACGATCATCCTTCCCTTAATCAAGTATGATTTATTGTCAAAGAAGACGAATGAGCGCATAATTAAAGAAGAAAACATTTTACATGTGTCCTTCACTAATGATAAAGTGAGTGGGACTATACTATTTTTAGTTAACGAAAACATTGCTGAAAAACGACCTATAACTCAAGGAGACTGAATATATTGAGCGAAAATGTACTTCAACTTCATATCGAAGAACCTAACGAAGCGATTATGCTTCTTGGCATTTCCGATCAGAACATGAATCTGATCGAAGAGGAATTAAAAATCTCGATCCACACTAGAGGTGAAACGATCTCGATCAGTGGAGAGCAAGAACAAGCAGAAGCAGCTAAAGTATTGCTCGAACAGTTACTGAAAGTCATCCGTAAAGGGATCAACATCAATCTACGAGATGTGGCAACGGCCATTGAAATGGCAAAGAACGGTACGATTGAATATTTCTCTTCTCTCTATGAAGAAGAAATTGCCCGCAATACAAAAGGAAAAGTCATCCGTGCGAAAACCATTGGACAAAGAGAGTATGTTCAAGCAATTCGTTCGAGAGATTTAGTATTCTGTATTGGACCTGCGGGAACAGGAAAGACCTATTTGGCTGTCGTGATGGCGGTTCAAGCCATGAAAACGGGTTCTGTCAAACGAATAGTATTGACTCGTCCTGCTGTTGAAGCTGGAGAGAGCCTCGGGTTCCTTCCAGGCGACTTAAAAGAAAAAGTGGACCCATACCTTCGACCACTTTATGACGCGCTCCACGACGTGTTAGGAGCTGAACATACCGAACGGTTGATGGAACGTGGCGTGATCGAAATTGCACCACTTGCTTATATGCGTGGAAGAACGCTTGACGACGCATTCGTAATTCTGGACGAAGCGCAAAATACAACCAAAGCACAGATGAAGATGTTTTTAACACGTCTCGGCTTTGGATCGAAGATGGTCATCACAGGTGATAAAACACAGATTGATTTACCGCGCGGTGCGGAATCAGGATTAATTGTTGCAGAAAGTATTTTGAAAAATGTACAAGATATTCAATTTATGTATTTAGAACAAGGTGATGTAGTCCGACATCCGATTGTAGCGAAGATCATTGATGCATATGAAAACGAGCAGTCAACGAATTAATTGACTGCTTTTTTGAATGCGGAAGATACATAGTCCATCCATCATGTACCAATCATTTGCTGAAAAGGAGGCAACTATATGACAGTTTTAAAGGAACTACTTTCACACCTAAGAAAAGTGAAATTTACATTTCTTTTGCTTCTTGTCGTCTCCCTTTCCAGTGTGCTGTTGTTTTTTCTTATGTACGGGAGCACTCAGAACGAAACATATGAAATTTCTGTTTTTGAAATTTCGCCAAAAACCATTCGTTCCCCTAAAACAATAGAAGACACCGAGAAAACCGAACTCGAACGTGTGCGGGCGGAACAAGCGGTCCCAAATTCTTATCGCTTCTCAGAAGATATTATGAAAAACCGCCAAGCTATTCTTGGCTCGATCTTTAACGCAGTTAGTGATGTCAAATTAGAAACAAAAGATGATCTTGACTTGACCTCGGGTAAACAAATAAAACTGCTTCAAAAGAAATTGCAAGGGCTTGAAAACGAAGAAACATTCTTGCTTGTTACAGATGATCAACTTAAACAGTTACTGGCAGCCGAACAAATTGATTTGAACAATTTACAGGAACTGTTGACGCTTGTAGTGGGAAGAGAATTAGCTATTCCATTTAAAGTCGAACAAGTACCCATGCATCGCTATGAAGTGGAGCGGAGAATTCGACAGACCAATACATTGCCAAGAGATTTGCACGATATAGCACTATCACTAGGACGTATGGCAGTAGTGGAAACCGAAGTGATTGATGAAGCTTTAACAGCGAAGAACCAGGCGGATGCACGGGCCGCAGTTGAATCCATCCGTATTTTACAAGGACAGGTCATCGTTCGTGAAGGACAGTTGATTGATCGTGATGTGTACCATCAACTACAACTTTCAGGTGTTCTCACTAATCAATCCTCACTCAAACCAACCCTTGGAATTATGCTGTTTGTATTATTTGTTTCAGGATTGATTACTATACACTTTGGCAAGTCGAAAAGGGAAGAAACTTTCAAAAAGAAAGCACTCGTTATTTTCTATATCATCTTATTGCTTGCGGTCGTTTTGATGAAGATTGTCAGCTATATCGACTATGAGTTTGATGTCCTAATTGCATTTTTATTCCCGACAGCGCTAGTGCCGATGTTGATCAAGTTATTAATCAATGAACGATCGGCAGTACTCGCCACGATTATTACTTCGGCAACAGCAGGTATCATGTTGCAAGAAGGTCTGGCCGCCATCATGCAAATGGAAGTCGCATTGTATATTTTATTTGGCGGTATTGTTAGTATTTATTTACTGAGCGAACATGGTAGACGTTCGACAATACTGCAGACAAGTCTCGGTGTCGCGGTATCGAATATTATGTTTATCATATTTTATTTATTAATGACACAAACTAGCTACACGACACCAGAGCTGATATTCTATGCCGTCGCAGCGATCTCTTCAGGTTTACTGTCGGGAGCATTGACAATGGGATTATTACCATTTTTCGAGTCGAGTTTCGGTTTGCTTTCCAATATGCGTTTAGTAGAGCTTTCCAATCCTAACCATCCATTATTGAAAAAAATATTAGTCGAAACGCCAGGGACATATCATCACAGTATTATGGTTGCGAATCTAGCAGATGCAGCATGTGAAGCGATTGGTGCGAATGGATTACTCGCGCGTGTCGGTAGCTATTACCATGATATCGGAAAAACTATTCATCCCGGTTTTTTCATTGAAAATCAGCATAATGGCCGGAATTTGCATGATGCACTGACACCTGAGAAAAGTCGTGATATGATTATAGCCCACGCGGAAGACGGCGCAAAAATGTTGGAAACGCATCGTATGCCGAAAGAGCTTGTCGCCATCGCGAGACAGCATCACGGGACGAGTAGTGTCAGATTCTTTTATATGAAAGCGAAAGAATCGAATCCCGATGTAAATGAAAATGACTTCCGCTATCCAGGTCCGAAACCACAAACGAAAGAAAACGCGGTCATAATGATTGCCGACAGTGTAGAAGCAGCGGTGCGATCCATGAAAGAACCGACACCTGAGAAAATTTCCGCACTGGTTAAAGGAATTGTGCGAGGAAAAGTAGAGGACGATCAGTTTGATGAATGTGATCTGTCATTAAAAGAAATTAAACAAGTTAAAATTTCAATTAATGAAACATTGAATGGAATATTCCATAATCGTATTGAATATCCCCAATAACAAAGGAGCAAAGCAACTATGATAGATTTTTATTTCGAAGATGAAACGGAAAGCGTGGACCCGAATTCAGAGACATTGATCAAGGACCTGTTGACTCATGCATCCATAATGGAAAAAATGGAAGGTTTATATGAGTTGTCCATTACATTTATGGATGATGAATCTATTCAGGCAGTGAATGCCGAGTACAGAGGAAAAGATCGCCCAACTGATGTTATTTCATTTGCGCTTGAAGAATTGTCTGAAGGGGAAGTGGCGATTATTCACGAAAGCGACATGCCAGTTGTGCTCGGGGATATCATTATTTCCATCGATACTGCAAAGCGCCAAGCAGCGGAATATAATCATACGTTCGAGCGTGAACTTGGGTTTCTTGCATTACATGGATTCTTGCATTTGCTCGGATATGATCATCTAGATGAAAAACAAGAACGTGAAATGTTCAGCAGACAGACGGAGATTTTGACTGCATTCGGGCTGGAGCGTCAGTGAGTGTATGAAAAGATTCTTGAAATCATTCATCTATGCATGGGAAGGTATTTTGGATGGCTTTGCGCATGGACGTAATATGAAATTTCATGGTTTATCAGCAATGATTGTAGTAATTGCCGGCTTGTTTACTGGTCTTTCACAAATAGAATGGATGATCATTTTCATCGTCATTGCAGGTATGATGGCGCTCGAATTAATGAATACAGCAGTGGAATACGTTGTAGATCTTGTGACAACGGAGTTCCACCCGCTAGCTAAAAAAGCTAAAGATATCGCAGCGGGATCGGTTCTTGTGTACGCTATAGCAAGTGCGATCGTCGGCTGTATAATTTTCTTTCCAAAATGGTTTGGATGATAAGATTGAATGAAAAGGAGAGAACTAAATGCGTGTAGAACAATTAGTGAACGAAGCAAAACAGGCCATGAATACGGCATATGTTCCGTATTCAAAATTTCCAGTAGGTGCTGCATTAGAAACTGAAGACGGCATCATTTATCATGGATGTAATATCGAAAATTCGTCGTACGGATTAACTAACTGTGCAGAGCGAACGGCTATCTTTAAAGCTGTATCTGAAGGTGTCAAGTCGTTCAAGTCCATTACAATCATTGGCGATACGGAAGGTCCAATCTCTCCATGTGGTGCTTGCCGTCAAGTCATTGCGGAATTTTGTGCTCCGCAGATGCCTGTGTACTTGACGAACTTGAAAGGCAATGTGCAAGAAACAACGGTAGAACAGTTATTACCTGGTGCTTTTTCCAAGGAGGATTTAGATTATGCAGAAGAACAACTTTAAGTCAGGCTTTATATCCATTATCGGACGTCCAAATGTAGGGAAATCTACATTCATTAACCGTATGGTTGGGCAAAAGATCGCCATTATGAGTGACAAGCCACAAACTACACGAAACAAAGTACAAGGAATCGTCACAACGGATACGTCCCAGATGATTTTTATCGATACACCAGGTGTTCACAAACCGAAACACCGTCTAGGTGACTTTATGTTAAAAGTGACACGTAGTACGTTAAGTGAAGTGGACGTGATCATGTTCATGGTCAATGCGGATGAGAAAATCGGTACAGGAGATCGTTTCATTATGGAATGGCTCGCTAAATCCGAGACGCCTGTATTTTTGGTCATCAATAAAATAGACCTTGTGCACCCCGACACATTATTTGAGATTATTACGTCGTATACAAACGAAATGAAGTTCACCGAAGTGATTCCTATTTCTGCACTGAACGGTAATAATATCGAACGTCTAGTGGAAGTAATTGAAAGCTATTTGAATGAAGGACCTCAGTTTTATGATGCAGAACAAGTGACGGATCACCCTGAACGTTTCATCGTTTCTGAAATGATCCGAGAAAAAGTATTGCATACGACACGCGAAGAAATACCACACTCCATTGCGGTAGCGATTGAGAGTATGGAACAAGACCCGGAAACACATAAAATGCATATTCGTGCGACCATTATCGTTGAGCGTGATTCGCAAAAAGGAATTGTCATCGGTAAAGGCGGCAAGTTGTTAAAGGAAGTCGGCGTGAAAGCGAGAAAAGACATTGAAATGTTACTCGGTGAGAAAGTCTATTTAGAGCTATGGGTAAAAGTCCAAAAAGACTGGCGTAATCGTCCAAGTCGTTTGAAAGAATTCGGATTTAACGAAGAAGACTATTAAGCTGTCTTTCTTGTTGAAGGAGAGAGCGCGTTGCTGAATAAATTGGAAGGCTTTATTATCAAAAGTATCCCTTACGGGGAATCCAATAAAATTGTAACGATTTATACGAAAGAAGCAGGGAAAATTACGACTATGGCTAGAGGTGCGAAAAAACCGGCAAGTCGTTTGGCTGCCATTACGCAAACCTTTACTCACGGCTATTTTCTTGTCCGTGCAAGCCGAGGCATGGGGTCGCTTGAACAAGGTGAGCTGATCAGCAGTGTTCGTCATATTCGCTCAGATCTAGAGACGACGGCATATGCGGGTTTAATTGTAGAATTACTCGATCGCTTAACGGAAGCAGAACAGCCGAATGCTAGTATATTCCGTCTGCTTGACGAATCGTTTAATGCGATGGAAGAAGGCTATGATGCAGAAGCGATTTCACTGTTTGTTCAGTGGAAAATGTTGCCGGTAGCAGGTATACATCCTATTCTCCACGAATGTGCAAACTGTGGGGAAACTGAAGGGGAATTCGCTTTTTCTTTCCAACAAATCGGTTTCCTCTGTCATCGCTGTTTTAACGTCGATCCGTACATCATTCGTCTGTCACCTACTCAGATCAAGTTGATTCGCATGTTTTATAATGTACCCCTTGATCAGATTGGTAAGTTAACGTTGAAAAAAACGACGAAGACCTTTATGGCGAAGCTTATTTCAACGATATATCAGGAACAAACAGGGATCTTTTTGAAATCTAGAAAGTTCATTGAACAACTCGAACGTACACCTGAATTGCAGAAAGCGAAAGAACAACCAAAAGAAAGCCCAGAAGAGGAAGGCTAATGCCGACTTCTCCTGGGCTTTTTATGATTAGAATAATAAGTGTTTTTGGATGTATGCTGTAACGTCTGCGATTGGCATACGTTCTTGTTCCATAGAATCACGATGACGAACCGTTACTTGCTGATCTTCTAATGAATCAAAGTCGAATGTGATACAGAATGGCGTTCCGATTTCATCTTGACGACGGTAACGACGTCCGATGGATTGGGAATCATCATATTGTACCGGGAAATGCTTCGAAAGCTCTGCGTATACTTTTTGTGCATCGTCCGCAAGTTTTTTAGACAATGGAAGTACAGCAGCTTTGATCGGCGCAAGTGCTGGGTGGAAACGAAGTACAGTACGTGTATCGCCGTCTTCAAGTTCCTCTGTATCGAATGCGTCACATAGGAATGCCAACGTTACGCGGTCAGCACCAACGGAAGGTTCGATACAGTATGGTACGTATTTTTCATTCGTGATTGGATCTTGATAGTGGAAATCTTCGCCTGAATATTCCATATGACGCTTCAAATCGAAGTCCGTACGGTTCGCGATTCCCCATAGCTCTCCCCAACCAAATGGGAATTTATATTCGATATCCACAGTTCCTTTAGAATAGTGGGATAGTTCATCTTCATTGTGCTCGCGAAGACGGATATTATCTTTCTTCAAACCAAGGTTCAATAGCAATCCTTCAGACTGATCAATCCAGTACTTATACCATTGCTCATCTTCGCCAGGCTTACAGAAGAATTCAAGTTCCATTTGTTCGAATTCACGCGTACGGAATGTGAAGTTACCCGGTGTGATTTCATTACGGAAACTCTTCCCTACTTGTGCAATACCAAAAGGTACTTTCTTTCTCATAGAGCGTTGAACATTTTTGAAGTTCACGAAGATCCCTTGTGCCGTTTCCGGACGAAGGAAAATTTCGTTTGCTGAAGAATCTGTTACACCTTGACTTGTTTTGAACATCAAGTTGAATTGACGGATTTCTGTATAATCCAATGCGCCACATGTCGGACATTTGATTTCATGTTCTTGAATCAAATCGAACATTTTATCAAACGGTAGGCCATCAACGACCATTTCGATTCCTTTTGCATCCAATGCTTCTTCAATTAATTTATCAGCACGGTGACGGGTATTACATTTTTTACAGTCGATCATCGGATCATTGAAGTTTCCAATATGACCGGATGCTTCCCAAACTTTCGGGTTCATCAGAATAGCGGAATCAAGACCTACGTTATAAGGTGATTCCTGAATGAACTTTTGCCACCAAGCGCGCTTGATGTTGTTTTTTAGTTCGACACCTAATGGACCGTAATCCCAAGTGTTCGCCAAACCACCATAAATATCAGACCCTGGGAATACAAATCCCCGTTGTTTTGAAAGATTGACTACTTGTTCCATAGATAACATTCTAAACGCCTCCAATTAAAATAAGCACACGTCTCCGGACATAGAATCATGTCCGGGGACGAGTGCATGATAACCCGCGGTTCCACCCCGATTGGTTTTTCAACCCACTTTCACAATGAACATTTCAACTCCCGGCTGCCGTTTTCGTGTAGTTACAGGCTTTCACTATCCCTGTTCGCTCAAAATTTACACTACTTATTGACCGTTCTTCGTTTACTTCATTCAAAATTAGTTTAGCATGGTTCTCCTTTCTTCGCAATAGCGAGCGCATTGATATATAATTAGTAAGTAAATACAACTTTGAAGTCTGAAGGCGGTGACATGTTTGGAATTAAATACACGTCAGAATGAAATCCTCGACATCGTCAAAGGAAATGGTCCGATTACAGGAGAACAAATAGCTGACCGTTTGAATTTGGCGCGCGCTACGATCCGGCCGGATTTAGCAATCTTGACGATGGCTGGTTTTTTGGATGCACGACCTCGTGTAGGATATTTCTATTCTGGCAAGAAGCCTATTAAATCCGTCGCGGATGGCATGGTAGACATGATTGTAGCCAATTATCAATCTAGACCAGTTGTCATCACTGAAAATCTATCTGTATATGACGCGATTTGCCAGCTGTTCTTGGAAGATGTGGGTACATTATTCGTAGTGGATCAACAGTCGTTATTGACAGGGGTTGTGTCACGTAAAGACTTGCTGAGGACAAGCATCGGAAGAACAGAATTAGAAAAGATTCCCGTGCATGTCATTATGACAAGAATGCCGAATGTTACATATTGCAAAAAAGAAGATACACTAATCTCGGTTGCCAAAAAAATGATGGACAGCCAAATTGATTCTTTACCTATAATTCAAGAACGCGATAATGGACTTGAAGTAATGGGGCGAGTGACAAAAACAAATATTACTGCCGCTTTTCTTTCCTTAGTGGAAGATCAGGATGTATGAGGAGTGACTGCATGACAAAATTCACATTATTCATCGTATCGGATTCTGTTGGAGAAACTGCAGGTCTTGTGACAAAAGCAGCCGCTAGCCAGTTCCGTCATGATTTGGAGACGATTTCGATAAAAAGGTTTTCTTATATAGAGGAAAACTCGCAGTTAGAGGAAATTGTGTTCTTGGCGAAGCAACAACAAGCATTGATTGTCTTTACATTGGTTAAAAGTGAAATGAGAGAGCAGCTTCATTTACTTTGCGAAGAGTTGAAAGTACCTTCGGTGGATCTACTCGGTCCATTAATAGATACAATTGGGCAGCAGTTGAAACAGGAACCATTTGAAGAGCCTGGACTGGTCAGGCAGTTGGATGATGTGTATTTCAAAAAAATTGAAGCGATCGAATTTGCGGTTCGTTACGATGATGGAAGAGATACACGAGGTATGTTGGAAGCGGATATCATATTACTAGGTGTTTCACGGACTTCTAAAACGCCTTTGTCTCAATTCCTTGCTAATAAAGGATTTAAAGTAGCAAATGTGCCGCTTGTCCCAGAAGTGGATCCACCGTCAGAACTATTTTCCGTTGATCCAATGAAATGTTTTGGTTTGTATATTTCTGTTGGGCAATTGAATTCAATTCGGAAATCACGTCTAGAAACATTAGGGTTGAAAGATGACGCAAACTATGCGAAAATAACACGTATTCAACAAGAGATAGATTATTTCAATGAAATCACTACACGCATTGGTTGCGACGTCATTGATGTGACGAATCGTGCGGTAGAAGAAACAGCCAATACCATTCTCAAAACACTTTCAGCAAGGAAGGCCAACTGAACAAACCAGTTGGGTCTTCTTTTTTCTGTGCGTCTTCTGTTAGTTCAACATGTCATAAAAATGGCATGAATGTAGATACTAAAAAAAGTACTAGCGAATGTTGTTGATAAAGAAGGATTTTTGTAAAACGTCTAGAATTTATGTATATAGAGTGGAAATGGTGATAGAATGACAAGAATATCTGATGACACAATTGAGGAAATCCGTTCAGGAACCGACATTGTCGATTTGATCAGTGAATATGTTCAATTAGCGAAAAGAGGGAAGAACTGGTTTGGACTGTGTCCATTTCATGAAGAAGGTAGTCCGTCTTTTTCCGTTTCTGAAGACAAGCAATTATTCCATTGTTTTGGTTGCGGAGCAAGCGGTAATGCGATCACGTTCATGATGGATATGGAAAATCGGTCATTCATTGATTCGATCGTCAAACTGGGTAGCCGAATGGGAATGGAATTAGAAAGTTCCCAAACTGACAACCAAGCGTCAAAATCCTCATCTAATCAAAAAATGCTGAAAGCCTATACACTAGCTGCTAATTTTTATAGTCATCTGCTCTTAAACACCATAGAAGGCGAAAAAGCATTAGAATACCTAGAAAAAAGAGGATTTACGCGTGACGAAATAGAACAGTATGAAATAGGATGGTCTCCTGTTCAGTCAGATGCTTTATCTGCACTGCTCTTGAGACAAGGTTTTGATATGAAGGAAATGGAAACGGCTGGGCTTTGTTTTCATAAAGAAGATGGCACAGGTTATTATGACCGCTTTAGAGGAAGAATTATGTTTCCGATCCAGGATGATAATGGTGCAACCATCGCATTCTCCGGCAGAAGGCTGGAGGATTCTTCTTCTGACGCTAAATATATCAATAGTCCGGAAACGCCCGTCTTTGAAAAGAGCAAGATTTTGTTTAATTTTCATCGAGCACGTCTTAATGTTCGGAAAACGGGTAAAGTAGTACTATTCGAAGGTTTCATGGACACTATCGCAGCAGATCGTGGTGGAATAGGAAACACAGTAGCTGTCATGGGTACTGCGTTATCTGGACATCATATCGTGAAATTGAAGCGAATGGCGAAAAAAGTAGTCATTTGCTGTGATGGTGATTCAGCTGGTTGGGAGGCTGCCAAACGCTTTGCCGATCATTTAATGGATAGCGGAATGGACGTACTGGTTGCGACATTACCAGATAAAATGGATCCTGATGACTATATTAGTCAACATGGTGCAGAGGTATTTTCAGAAAAAGTGCTTGATCAGGCGTTATCTTATATTTCTTTCGTAGCAGCCTACTATAGAAGAGATAAGAATTTATCCGTTGATCATGATATCAAGCAATATGTACATGAAGTATTTGATGAACTGGCTCACCGTTGTTCTCCAATTGAGAAAGATTTATTGATCCAGCAACTCCACAGTGAGACACATGCTTCAAAAGAGTCACTTGGTCAGGAATTCACCAAGTCAATAGCAAAAAAAGCGAAACAATCGCGAGATACAGATCGTGAAGAAAGCCGGCCAGTACAGGTCACGAAAGCTCCGGCGAATCGTGCTGAAACAGACCGTGCTGAACAATTACTTCTTGCGCATCTACTGATGGACGCAGATCTGTTCGAAGAAAAAAGGCTGGAACTTCAAGATTTATTTGTCAGAGATGATGTCATCAAAATCTTCTTTAAGTTGGCAGCGTTTTATGAACAATATGATTTGCCAAACTATCAGCGGTTTGCAGAAACGTTAGAAGATCGGCAACTGAAGAAAGTCGTCATGGAAGCCATCTTGACTGAACGTTCACAGGAGCATACCACACAAGAAGTAAATGACTGTATTCGTCATTTAAAACGAAATCAAATTAAACGCCTAATTGATCAAAAACGACATGATTCAAAAGAAGCAGAAAAAAGGAACGACTTACTAAAAGCAATGGAGTTGGCTTCGGAAGTAATCCAGCTGGTGAGATCATTAAAGGTTCTGTAAGGAGGTATAGTCACT